>CAJNCW010000003.1 GCA_905221345.1 bacterium | reverse complement strand
TGGATGAATCTGGGTTGACATTTAAAATTACTATTAATCTCATAATTTCTCCTACCGATAACAATTTATTATCACTATACAAAGTACCCAAATAGGTTTATAATAGCATGATTATTGATAAAGGAGATTTTTATGGATTATAAACTTATTTCTACTTACTTAGATTATTGCAAAACTCATAAGCGTTTGAGTTCACACACGATTCGCGCTTATAAGAATGATCTTATGCAATTTTATAACTCAGACTATGATAATGTCGAATCCTATATAGAACACTTGACACAATCTAACATAAAAACGAATACATTAAGAAGAAAAATTGCTTGTATGAAGGTGTTTTATAACTATCTAAAATACCAGAACATAATTGAAGAGAGCCCCTTCAATCAATTGCGTTTTCAATTTAGAACTGAAAAAATATTGCCTAAAACGATTCCGTATGACATTCTGAAAAACATTTTTATATATTCAGAACAGAAAGTAGTTATATCTAAAACTGACTATCAAAAACAAAAAGCTGAAAGAAATCTACTTATTATTTCCCTTTTACTTTCAACGGGTATCAGAATTTCTGAACTTTGTCATATTCATCTCAAAGATATTAATCTTTCCAATAAGACACTCCATATTATAGGAAAGGGGAAGAAAGAGCGTATCCTATTTTTAGGAGATCAAAAAACATTCAATTTATTAGAAACATATATAAATAAAACAAGAAATGAATCCAATGATTTCTTGTTCCCAGGGAAACATTCACTTAAACCATTGTCAGAGCAAAGTGTACGTTTAGTAATAAAGAGAATCGTTGAACAAAATAACTTTTCTCGAACTATTACACCGCATATGTTTAGACATAGCTTTGCGACAATGCTTCTAGATAGTGATGTAGATATTCGATATATTCAACAAATTCTTGGACATAGTTCTATATCAATCACACAAATCTATACTCACGTATCTCATTCAAAACAAAAAGAAATACTTAGTTCTTTTAATCCCGTATCAGTAATTCATTCTGAAATCGAGTAAGAGACATTTCCAAATTCTACAGTTCACTTCATCTTAAATTAATTTTTGTAGTTCGACTTTAGTTAATAGATTTTATACTCAATAAAAGCAAAAAACATATAAAACTTCACTTTGAATCCGCATTTATACTATATTCCGTATTAAGAACTCCATAATTGTTTTTCTAAAATACATCTTTCAAATATCCTTAAATATAATAAAAAGAGATGGGCAAAATCTCAATTCCTGAAGAAAACGCATAATTTCAAGTTTTTCAACACCTGAGACTATGCGTTTTTTGGTTCTAAAAAATTTTCGCCCACCTTAAACAACTAACAAAAGTTATAAGTAGATTATATTTTAAAATTTGTGTTCTAACAACCATTTCGATTAGTTAAATCTTTCAATCTTTCTTCTCCAGATTTAAGCATCTCTTTCTCAACTTGATTCCATTCTCCAAATAGTAAATCATGTAGAACGGTTGCTGCTGAAGTTGTATTTTCTCCTGAATCATATACACAACTTCTATCTCTTTGATAAATTTGAATTCTTTCAAAGATAGCTAGTTCTTCCAATTGTCGTGTATTATCAACTAGATGATTTACAATGAAATCATGATGTTCTTTTGGAGTTGCGCGTGCTTGACTTGGATTGATAGCGTATAGTTCTTCGTATCGGATAAGGGTGCTCAGATAGGACAGCTTAGGCTTTGTCGCAATCAAGGCTAATTGTACTTCATATCCCCTACTTTTCAAGAGTTGTGCTGTTTTCTTTGGAACATCAATAGTTCGTAAAGTTCCCTCTATCAATAGATTGTATCTCAAATGACTCAATTCTGTTACTAAAGACTCTACCATTTTACCTGCAAAATCTTTGGTGTATTCAACGCTATCTTTGCCATATTCTTGCTGCAGTTCTAAATAGTGTGGATGCTGAGAACGAAAACTATCACCGTCAATGATAACAATATTTCCTTGAAATTCTTTCTGTTTTATACGATGAATTGTAGTCTTACCGGCACCACTTTGCCCTCCAAGCAAAATCGCTATAGGTTGCTTACTGGACTTTTTTCCTCTTGTCAGTGAACGAAGATTCCGTGCTAGAGCATGTTTGAATTCACTATCAGTATAATCTTGGATTTCCATTAGGCTACCATCCGTTTTTCAGATATCTCTAACATACGTTCAATTCCATCCAAATAGCCGCTATACCTCTCTATTTCATCAAAATTTTCTACTAAATAGATATTCGTATGAATCAAGTCAGATAGATCATCACTCATTAAAATCCAAGGATTAGATTCATCATCAATGCTAATTCCCTGACTATCTTGATAACGATAGAGTCGTGATAATAGATTAGCACCTCTTTCTTTCACAATTTCAATTTTTAAAGTCAATTCATAATCTTCAACAGGATTCAGCATTTTATCTTCTCCTACAATATCGACATAAGATACATTAAACTTCTGACAAATGATGTCTATTAATTCGGTAGAGACTGAACTCGTTCCATTTTCATAACGACTCAGACTATTTCGTGAAATACCTACAATCCGTGCAAATTCGGGTTGTGTTAAGTCATGTGTTTTACGTAAGGATTTTATGTTCTTTCCAATCATGGCAAACTCCTTTATTTTTATAATTCAATTATAGCATAAAAAAGCATAACGCACCAATTTTGGTGCGTTATTGACTATTTTTCCTAAATCTCTCTAAATTCTTCTCCAATTGTTCCTTATGAAGTTGATTCTTAGCTTCCTTTAATGTGTCGTCCAAAGTTTCTTCTCTGTAAGTTGCTTCTGTTTTTAGTTGTTCTGAACCTTGATCTGGAGTGAAAATGATATCTAGCAGTTGGTCTATTTTTTCAAGATCTTGGACAGACATATCAGATAGTCTATAAATTAGCTTCTTAAATACATCACCATTGTCGTGGTTTTTCTTAAAAAATGTTGTAAACATCTATAACCTCTCAAAAAAAGCAGCCTATCAGGACTGCTTAGTGTAATTCTGAAATCGCATCATAAATTGACTGCAACTTCTTATTATCTTTATTCTTTGTGTCAATCAAACTATGTAGCTCTTCAATTTTCTTGTGACTACTTTGAATATCACTATTGTTATCCGCAATCAGCCTTTTAAGATGTTGCTGATAACTTGTAGTGATATCTGTGTTTTTTCCTGGTTTAACCTCTACCTCTACAGTTTTTTGTTTGAAACTAGGATTTGATTCCGTCACAGGTGATTGTTTTCTCTTTTGAAAAGCTGCTTCATAATTTACATCATTACCTCCTTGATGATTTCCAAATAAGGCCGCAATTTTATCTGGATCTTCTTGATTTTCTGATTTACTTTCTAATGGTTGATTAAAATTCCAATCTTTTGTCATTCACTCATTTCATCCTTTCTAAATTCAGAATCATCGAATTGTCTTTCTTTACCAAAAGCATGGTCAAGAGCTTCTTCAAAACTCATGTGACTAATGCTTTGACGCCTTTTGAAGGTCGCAAACATAGCTGTCTCCAGTTGCTCTTTGTAAGCAGCTAGTTTTTCTGTCTCTCTTGCTACCTTGCTTTCTTGCCTAGTGATCTTTTCTTCTAAGCGTTCGATTATGGTCATATACGATCCTCCTTCATTTTAATATTAGCTAAAACATCTTGATTTTGTTATCACAATTCTAAACATTGAGAGGTTTGTCTTACTGGCTGATTCCCCAATGTCTCTTTTGCAGACTCAAGCATCAATTGTAAATCTGATTTCTTTTCTCTAAGGACATCATTCCAGTCTATTTTTTCTTTCCCAGATTCATTATCAGGCAAATCCAGTAAAACAGGAAATCCTGATTGATATAACTTATCAGAAAAATCTTTACCTGCATCATCACAATCTACCGCAAGTGTCAATAAATCAGGATGATTATCAAAACAGCTGGTGGTATCACGAATTGTATTAATCAAAGGCAATAACTTTGAAGGTATTACTGTATCTAAGAGTTCCAACTTCTGATTTTCTTCAGCTATCAGTCGTAAAGTTTGATAAGCGACAACAGACCTTTTTAATCCTTCCATAGATACCAAACGAACATCAGATAGACTTTGTTGATGTAGCTCGTAATAGCTCATCAAGTCGACGAACGATTCACAAAAGACCAGTCTATTTGGTTTACCAATGTCAAAGGATATTCCAACATGTCCATGGCTTCCTTTTAGAATCGTTTTTAACCTCTCTCTTGGGATAGAGTGATTCTTATAAATCCCTTGTAGGCTTGCTGCCTGCAGTTTGTGACTATGATCAAAACTTTTAAAAACAATAACAGGTTCAACTGTTTCATTTGTTTTCCAACTGGCTTGTGCTATCAAACCTTGTCGAATCATCTTTTGTACGATTTCTTCTGAGATTCCTCTACATTCTGTTAAATAGTATCTGGCCAGACTACAGTTAGAATCTTCTACTCTCTTTAAAGGATAATAAAATGGTCTCTCTCTTTTTTCTTGAACAGCTTCTTTTTGAAAAGGTTCTTCAGAAAGAAAAGCTAGAGCTTCTTTAAAGGAAATTCCCTTAACAAGTCGAACAAAATCAATAACATCACCTTGAATATCTCTTGAAAACCATTTAAAAGTATTGGTAGTTGAAAAAATTCGGAATGAATCGTGTTCAGGATGTTCATAGACACGGCTAGAAACTTGTTTAAAGGAGATACCTAAACGATTGGCTACATCAAGAATTGAAATTTGCTTACATTCTTCTATTTCCATGCAATATCATCATTTTGTCGTAGTATTTGGCAGTGATGGTATTGATGATGATTCTTCTAAAGTTTTGGGAGTTGCCTTATCTAAATCATCCAACCCAGATTTCCAAACCTGTACTTGATTGACCAATAACTTACCAGGAAGTTTAGAATAAGACAATTTAACAGTTCTTGTTTCTGTCTGATTGGTCTTTGATTGGTTGGCATTCTTTAAATCGGATACATAGGTTACATTATAAGAGACCATGGCAATGGCTTGATTCGTAGTCTGATTGACAAAGATATCCGCTTTGTCAAAATGGTAATCCAAAATATAATCCTTATACACTTGGTTCATGGCATCATTTTGACTTGTCAATTCTTGAGAATAAGCCGATTCAGTCATATAAGGTTGAATGCGTGTATTATTTTCCCCTAGTTTTTCTTTCGTATAGTACTGAGTCAAAAATTCTTTTACAGTATCCGATGACAAAATGCTGGCTTTATCTTCTGCTTGTTTGTCCTCTACAAGTTTAGCTGCAGCCAATTCGATTTCTTTGCGACTTTGTTTAGCAGTAGAATGTTGACCAGCAGTATATCCCATCATGAGAATAAAGCTAGTTGCAGCCACTGCTCCAACACTAATTAAGGCTTTAGTTTTGACTTTATTTAACATCTTAGACCTTCTTCCTATAAAAACTAGGTCAAGAATAACAAAAAGAACTTGTAAGTTTTATCACATCACAACGAAAGGTAATTCCTACATTTCAGGCGCAAAATCGTACAGTTCAGAGAAAAATATCAAAATTAGCTGTCCTTGGGGTATAATAGACTTATTGGAAAAAATAAAGTGCCATACTGTACTATGCTATACTATAGTTAAGAAAACTATTTACGAAAAACCATGCAACTAACTCCTGAGAACTTTAAATTATTTATTAGTGTCAAAAAGGATACCTTCCCAACAAAGATATCCTGTCTAGATACAACTTATAAATCCAAACACTGTAAAGGAGGAGGCACAAAAACTTTAAGTCTAGAAAAACAGTTAATTCTGAACTTGCATTATTTATGCTATTAATCAACTCAACATCTTCTAGTTTTTTGATTTTGGTCTTGGACTAGCGATAGTCACTGAACATTAACATTCGTAGAATATACTCTTCATTCCTCAAGTCTATTTGACTTAGAAAACTTAAAATCAACAAGTGTCACTATAGCTATTGATGTCACAGAAAGTCCTATTTCAATGTCCTAAAAGAAACCAAAGTAAGAATTATCCTGGAAAAAGATATACACCATAAAGACACAATCATATTCGATTTAACGACACTTCGTGCCTGTCAATTAGTTTTTTGAGATGGTCATACACATGATTTTACTCTTTTTAAAGAAAGTATAGGTCAAGTTTGTCAGAGCAATTACTTGTTTTTGTTATTTAGATACTATGAATATTCATGAGATATCTTTTTTCCTTTAAAAAGTTCTAAAAAGCATGTATCGACTGTAGAGGATAAGAAGTTTAATAGAGATAGTTGTAATACGTATTAAAATTGAGCGTTTAAATGCTAAGTTTAAAACTTTTCAATTTCTGGAATCATCAACTATGAGTTAAAATAATTTACGAACAGAGGCTTTCCAAAAAACTTGATATCATACGTTTTATTGTGGAAATATTTATTTCATTTTCTCCTAGTATTGAATTTTCCCACACTTATTAATTTTATTGATATAATCCAATAATAATGATAATATCAAATAGTAATAAAAAAATTTGATAGTATTTTTTCATAATCTGTCACGCTTTCTAATGATTTTTTATGGTAAATGGAGATAAGTATGATTTTAGGTGAAACTTATAGGAAAATAAGAGAAGAAAAGGGGATTTCTATTTCTTCATTAGCAGGTGCTGAAATTTCAAAATCTCAAATATCTAGATTTGAATTAGGAGAAACAGAGATTTCTGTCTTTAAGTTATTGTATCTTCTTGAAAGAATAGGAGTAACACTAGAAGAATTTCTGCTTATCTGTAATCATTATCAACCTTCGGATTTTAATACCTTAATAGCTTCTGTTAAACAGGCCGCATATAATGAAGATACTCAAGCATTACTAGATATGGTAGAGAAAGAAATAGAACTTTTTCATGAGACAAATTCTCATTACCATAAATTAAATGCTATTTTCATCGAAAGTATTATTTCGGGAATGGATAAGAATCATCAATTGAGTCGTCAAGACGCCTCTTATCTTACAAACTATTTATTTTCCGTTGAAAACTGGGGTTATTACGAAACGCTCATCCTTGGAAATTGCTGTCGTGTTCTATCTCCAGATTTATTATTTAGATATGCCAAAGAGGCGCTCAAAAAAGGGAAGTTGTATAGTCCTATACCTAGAAATAGACAATCTCTCATTCAACTACTTCTCAATTCTTTGATTATAATGATTGAGAACGACTTATATGAGGAATCTTTATTTTTAAAACAGGCTACGAAGAATATATTAGCGGATTCCACAGATTTTTTTGAACAAACTATTTTGCTATATTTAGATGGATATTTGGAACTGAAATTCTATCATAATCAAAAATCACTTTTAAAAATCGAAGAAGCTTTAAAAATTTTCGAACTCTTCAATAAAACAATCTACAAAAATTACAAACAATACTTTGAGAAACACATCATTCATTTAGTAGACTAGGCCATTTATCTATAAGGTAATAACGTGATCAAACTCTTCCAATATTTTTGGACTTTGATCATGAGTAATGACAATAACAATTGCATCTCTAATGGATAGAATGTAGTCCATCATTGCTTTGGCTTTTATTGGATCAAGGTTGCTTGTAGGTTCGTCAAATATATATACAGAATATGTTTTGACTAAAAACCTAGCTAAATCAATTCGTTGTTTTTCCCCTTCTGAAATAGTTTGATTTGATTGAGATAGACTCTTATTAAGAAATTCTTCATTAAAGCCTAAGGCTTTTCTTAATTTTTCAGTTAAATGAAGGTTTCTAGCCAATTTGATATTCTCTAGAATATTGCCTTCAATCAGAAAGTCATTTTTTTGCACAAACGCAATATCTTTATATAACTCCTCTGAGGGAATATCAATATTCTGTTTTCCGTTGATTTTTATTTCTCCATTATAAAGATTTTTTGGATAATAATTTAGTATTAATTTTACTAAAGTTGTTTTCCCAGCTCCTGAAGCACCGATAATAGCATAGCGCTTGCCTTTTTTAAATTCATAGGAAAAATGATCAAATAATATTCTATTTTCAATTTCATAATATAATTGGCTAATAGAAATGGTCGAAATATTATCACAATTAATTGTAGTTGTTTTATGAAAAATTTCATGATTCGTCTCATATAGATTTTCTTGGATATTATCAATAATGGACTTACAACTGTTGATTAAATTTTTATTGTAAAGAATAGATTGTAAAGGAGCAAAGACACCGTTTAATAATTGAATACTTGCTACGAGTAATCCAATAGTCAGTAAGTTATTTCTTACAAAAAAGATACCAGCAACCATACAGGATAGTTGAGAGCAAAAACTTAGTAAGGTTCCAGTAGTTGAAGCTATGTCTTTTAAAAATTGATAAGTTTTTCTGGACTCTTCAAACTCTAAACTGATTCCTTGAATTTTTTCTTGAATCCAGCTTTGAACATTTAATAACTTAATTTGTTCAAAACCATCAATAAAGTTTGTCATTTTTGATAAATAGTCACTATTTTGTAGGGAATAATTATTAGTTGCTTTAGTCATTAACTTTCCAGGAATTTGAGATAGAAAAATCGTTATACTTGACAATAAAAGAAAGACTAATGCTAATCGCCATTCTATATAGATAATAGCAACCACACTCATGATAAGGGTCCCTAAATTTGCAATTAGAGAGATTCTAGGAATCAATAAATTTTCTTGAATAAGGTCACTATTTTTGGTGATATTATTTAAGAAATCTGAATGGTTACGGTTGTCAATTTGGTTAAATTCACGCGATAAATAATGTAATAAGAGACCCTTTTTTAGATCTATAATAACTTTTTTTACATATTGATTTTTAAGATAGGAATAAGAACAAGAGATAAAGAACCACAGTAAAATTGAACTTACACAAATAGTGATATGAAAGAGTAATCCACTATTTGAATTAGATATACTATCAAGTATTCTTCCTAATTGAAGAGAGAAGAATGTCATTAAAAGAGCACTTGTCAAACTTAATAAAATAATCAAGAAATATAGTAATTTATATTGTTTCATAATCTGGTTCATATCTTACTCCTTAAGTAACTCTGATGAGAATATTATAATCCAAATATGAAAATCAGAAACAAACTTCCCGTATTTGGGACGCAATGAATAGTTTACACTAAATATAAAAAAAATTATAAAATAATTATTTTTTAAAATAAGAGGAGAACTCATATTTTTATTTAACAATGAATATATCACACTAAACCAGATAGAATATACAAGTTAATTTGTACCGAAATTACTATATTTTATAAGAAAAATAGAAACTCTAAAGCATTCTGTACACTTTAATTTTAATTCATCTCTTTTTGTTTCTCACACTAAGTACTAGGACGGGATTATAAGCACATCAACAAAAAAAACTCTATTCAAACTTACCTTTGAATAAAGTCTTTTAACTATCTAAAAAGTTCACATTTTATTCTTATTTATGGAGTTAATGAAGCGCCAACTAAATCCTAGAACCAACATCAGATTGATGAAAAGGTACACAGCCGTAAAACTAGTTAAACCATGTTGTCTGATATCATCAAAATATAAAGTAGGTTCAGTAAAGAACAAATAAATTCCATAAACCTCCACGAAAATAAGAAAACTGACAAAACCAATCAGGAAAAGTCCACTGGCAATAAGAAAGAGTCTCCATAAAAGAATGAGAATTCCTCCAACTGCTAAAAAAATTACTGGGATAAGGAGTAAATCATTCATAACTTTCTCCTTTCTAGTCAATCAATTGACGATAATGGGTGGCAAGAGAGGAATCAAACTCTTCTAATTTTTGAACTAAGTCCAAATACTCCTCTTTTTCATGTTCTTCAAAGTCCACACCTCGATGATTCTGAAGAGAGATTTCCAATTGACTAGTGAGTTCTCGTTTAGAAAAACTGTAATCCCTAGTAACTTCCTCATAATGTTCCTTTAATTCCTTGTAGGCATTGTATTCTTCAGGTGTTTGAAATCCCTGTACCAAGGCCTCTTCTAATTGATAATAGGTATCTTCCATCATAATCGTTACCTCGTTTCTTTCTATCTTTATTCTACCGCGCTTTTCTTTTCTTGTCCGCTATTTTTATATATTTTTTAATCTAATTCAAAAGAAAGTTGTTCCTGCTTTTCTTTTCCTTTTTCGTGGAATTGCCTTAATGCCTGATCAATAATATCTAAATCCGTTTCTGTTTCAATCAATGGTGCGAGTACATCGTATTCGGCCTTTTTAGTTTGATAGTCCTCTTCCTTTGGAAAATTTTTCTCAATTTCTACCTTAGCAGTAGTCCATTTATCCTTTAATTCATCCAATAAGTTCTGTGTTTTTACTTGGTCCTCCTTGATGTGATCAATCGTATGCTGAAGCCTTTGAATCGTCCCCAAAGGAGAATACAAATCTAAACTGACAGAATATTGATTTTCTCCTACAATCTTAACAGAGAAGGTTTCAGGAAGAGGTTGATTTGTTGAAAGACTAAGCATTTTTATTTCAAATCCTCTATAGCTTGCTAGGGTTCGGAATTCTTTGCTGTCAGCTTGATTATGACGGATAAGACGGTGTAGGGATTCACCTGCTTCAGCTCGTTGCTCAAAAGCTTGCTTACCTACTGTCATAGTAAATACCTGGTCTTTTGACATTTCAGACTGTTGAATGTCGCCTTCATACTTGCTTAATCGTTTCTCAAGAATGGGCATATTTTCTTCACAGTAGGAGATTATATGACGATAGTGATCCTTGCTGCGTTGAAAGGCGCGTCTTTGATTTTCTAATAGAGTTAGATCATTCTCTAGTTCCATCTTATATTTGAGATAAGGATTACCTGTTGCTAGTGCCTTAAAATCAGAAGCTGTCATAGTCTGTTCATCAATATCTTCTGCAGCACGAATCGGCTCCTTAGAAGTCATAATCTGCTTAATATAACGGAGTTTGTTCTCCTGAGTTGCCCATAGATAATTATCAAACGAACCTTTGGTAATGTAGTGGTAAATATCCACTTCCTTGTTTTCATTTCCCTGTCGGATAATCCGTCCATTGCGTTGCTGAATGTCACTTGGTCTCCACGGTACATCTAGGTGATGAACTGCTTTCATCTTGCTCTGAACATTTAAACCTGTTCCTCCTTTTTCAGTTGATGCAAGGAGAATCCGCACCTCTCCTGCATTGACCTTTCGAGACAAACTATTCTTCTTTTCATCACTATTGGCATCATGTACAAAGGCAATTTCCTTACTAGGGATTCCTCTATCAACTAATAAAGCCTTAATCTCAGAATAAACATCAAAGCCATTGTCCTTTTTCTTAGGTGTTCCAATATCTGAAAAAATCATCTGAGTAGCCTTATTTTCCATTCCCTCACGATAAATTTTCTCAACATTATCCACTACCTGAAGCAGTTTATGATTGTCTGCTAGACTATAACTAGAGTCCAATAAACGCATATCAATAGCTAGTTTCCGTGCCTCACCTGTTATCTTTAACATGTTATCCTGACTCGGATCAACTGTTCCACATTTGACCATATCTGACCTCATAACTAATTCTTCTAAATAGAGTTTCTGGTTTTCAGTTAACTCACTCTCAATAGGGATAATATGAGCTTCTGGAACAGGTAAATCCAACATATCTTGTGTTTGAATGTCGGCTGTTTCTTTATAGATTTTCATCAACTCAGGTAGATTGACAAACTTTTTAAATCGTTTCTTAGGTTGGTACTTATCCCCTGTAGGAGCTAATTCCATAGAGTTTTGAATTTCTCCAAAAGCACCTACCCAAGAGTCAAAATAATCAACTTGATAGCGTTTTAAGATATCTGGTTGAATATAGTTCATCATAGTATATAACTCACTAATAGAATTGGAAACAGGTGTTCCTGTCGCAAAGACAATATTTTTAAAATCATGTTCTTCCTGAATCTGTCGAACCTTCATTTCCATATCCACATTCTTCTTAGACGTTGTATTGGTAATCCCTGCTACATTCCCAAGTCCAGTAATTGGACGAATATTTTTAAAGTGATGTGCTTCATCCACAAAGAGAAAATCAATTCCTAAGTTCTCAAAATCAATAAAACTATCACGATTGAAGCGTTGCAGTTCTTCCAATTGTCTCTCTAGACCACTAATTGATTGTTCCGCTTCTTTAACAGTATACTTATTTTCAGAATGTGTTTTAATCTCTCGTAGTTCATTGAGTTTATCCTCGATATAATTCATCTGTCTTTCTTTACTGACAGGTATTTTTTCAAATTGAGAATCCCCAATGACAATGGCATCGTAATCTCCTGTAATAATACGTGACACAAATTGTTTTCTTCTCGCCTTCACAAAATCTTTCTTAGTGGTCACAAAGACCTTTTTAGTAGGGAAAAATTTCATGATTTCTTGGCCAAATTGAGCAGACAAACTAGAGGGCACCACATACAAGGGCTTATGAACCATCCCCAACTCCTTTAATTTAAACCCAGCACCAAGCATGGTCAAGGTCTTTCCTGAACCTACCTCATGAGCTAACAAGGCTCTTTTTTCTTCTACGATTCTTTGAATGGCATTCTCTTGATGAGGACGAAGACTGATGTTTTGTGCCAAGCCATCAATGACTAGATGGCTACCATCATACTCTCGACTAACCGTTCGATTATAAAGACGATTATAACTTTCTTCGATGACTTGTTGGACTTCTGGATACCGTGAGACAAATTCTTGAAAGAGCTCTTGTAAATACTGCTCTTTTGCTCTTAGAACAGATGTTTTTTCCAAATCTGTGATGGTCTTTTTCTTTTCTCCTTCCGTAACAGTCATAGTAATCGTCGGTTGGTTTGAATTTAGTAAATTCTCAAATATCTTTCTTCCTGTATCATAACGTGACCCACTGACTCCAAGACTACTATCTTTGGCACTTGGATAGCGATAAGCAAATGATGTCCTTAAATGAACCTGCCCATCAACAGGATTCACTTCAATGACTTGTTTAACATCTGGCGAAGACAATTCAAATTTACGATTAGTAAAACATTCAAAGGCAAATTTACCATAAACGGATTGAGGAATCCAACGTGACCCTATTTTAAACTCAATATCTGCCAGATGAATCCGTGGAGGGCGAACAGATTCTAACAAATCTAAAGCATGGGACCAGTCACATTCTTGGTTGTTTTCCTCCACTAATAGTTGAACTACTTCTATCTTGTTGAGAATGTCTCCTGATAAAAATTGGTTCTTAGAAAGATATTTTCTTTCTCCTCTTAAATAGCTTTCTGGATCCATTAAAACCTGGTCACCTAACTCATCTAAAATAGCAGCTTGGCTATGTTCAGGGTAAATTGATACCATATAGTCTAAATCAACCCCTCTACCATCCGATAAACTGGAGTTTAAGGCATCTAAAGCCGTTGATACTCTTGTAATCACTCTCTCTGGCCTAACCAATGCTTTCTCAAAAGCTAAAGATTTTTTATATTTTACTTTCTGATCTTTAGAATCGATGTATTCATCTTCTAAACTTGCAAGTAAAGAATACTTATCGTCACTATCAAATAAGTTTCGATTGACTGAGGCATTCAAGTATCCAAATTGACTTACAAAGCGGTCATAGTCACGATTGAGTTTACTAAGTAATACCTGAAAATCTGTTCGACTATAATCTGGATGACGTTGAATTTCAATTAAGGCTTGATAGGTCTCTCCCAAATCAACCATGCCCTTAATACGACTAATATCCTTATCCGATAAGGGGCTTTCATAAAAGACAGTTTTTTTGAACAGTCCCTTATATTTCCCTCTTTTACTCGCTTCTTCTGACTTGTATACATCTAGTGCTTCCTCATCTGTCAAATGAAGTTGCACGAATCGATCTATTTTATGTTCAGACAAAGAACTGTCCCAAGCTTTAAAATCTCCCTTCTCATCTACATAATAACTAATTTCGTCTACTTTTGAACTTTTCCGAATGCCATGCGTATCTCGGTAATAAATTTGATTTCCCTCATATCCAAAAGAATAGAGCGCTAAGTCCTCACGTATACGACTTGGGATAGAATTATCCACTTCTTCTTTGATAAAAACAGGTGCTTTCAAAGAATTGTCAATTTGTTTAGGTGCTTCCACATTCTCGAATGCTTTCATTATTTCAGTAGCTAATGTTTCTGATACTCCCTTAACATTGAGAGTTCCTCCATTAAAATTACGTATCTCATATTCACCCAAAACTTGTGTATTGTATTTCCCATCAAAATAAGGATTGATCCAGACACGCTTATCCTCCTCAAAGGGAATAGAGCCACCAAAGACAAGCTCATCTTCATTAAGATTCTTTGCTTGATCCTTTTGAAAGAAGAGGAGGTCTGTGGTCACTCGAGTACCTGCAATCTTTTTAAAAGCCGTATCCGGCAAACGAACTCCCCCTAAAAAATGAGTGTTGGTTTTAATCTCTTGTAAGACATTATCTGTCCGCTTATCCATTGTCCCGATAGATGAGATAATCGACACTTGTCCTCCGTCTCTTACTAAATCAAGTGAGTGTTTGACAAAGTAATCATGAATCATATAAGGTTTATCATAGTTTTTATCGGCAATGCGAAAATTTCCAAAAGGAACATTCGTTAAGACTAAATCAAAACTATTATTTTGATAGGGAACATCTTCAAATCCTCGCACTTCAATATGGGTATTGGGGTGGAGTTGTTTTGCGATTGCGCCTGTCACACTGTCTAATTCAACCCCATAGAGTTCTGATTTATCTAGTATACTTCTAGGCATCGCCGCAAAGAAGTTCCCAGTTCCCATAGAAGGATCTAATATCCTTCCTCCCTCAAAACCATCATCCAGTAATTTTTGCCAAATCTGGCGAATAATCATTGGGTCTGTATAATAGGCTGTGAGAGAACTTTGTTTCATAGTGGAGTACTCTGATTTACTTACTAAACTCTTAAGAGTTAAACGTTCTGTTTCATACTTTGGATTGAGTTCATCGAAAAATTCATTGGCAAGACCGCCCCAGCCGACATACTTGGCTAGTAGCTCTTGTTCTTCTGGATTCGCTTGTCGTCCCTCTTTTTCTAATCTTTTAACAAGTTCAATTGCGGCGATATTCGTTTCAATTTTTTCTCGATTTGTCTTAGGATAAAAGTCCTCTAAATCATCTGGAAAAACAAAATCTAGAACAGGGACATCCGTCTCTTCTATGCCTACAATAAGCGTTTCTGTTTCCTTATCCTTTTCATTATCTTCTTCCAGATAGGAAAACAAATCTATTTCCTGGCTTTCACTTAGTGATTCAATCTCAATATCTGAATCTTCTTTTTCAAGTTCTACATGAGACAATACTTGTTCAATCTCTTCCAAACTGTTCAAGTATAAGATAGGATTCTCTTCAAATAACTGGTTGGAATCATTGAATAGCTCTAGGCGAACTAAGTCATTTAACTGTGCATTTTCAATCGAAACCAACTGAAATACTTGTCCTTTATAACTTACTTGTGAACCGATTGGATATTCCCTCAAAGCTTCTTCTACAATTTTATCGACATTAGAAAAGGAGTTAGTTTCTTCCGTTTCCTGTTCAATATCACTTGAAGGAGATAAGGATTCCTCTACTTGCTTAGACTTTTCTCTTATAGCCTTTACTTCATCAAAATGAGTAATAATCTTCAGCTTTTGTGTCAGTGGGAGTTGTGTGTAGTTTTCTTCATGATGGATAAGATTCGTAACGATATCTAAAGTAGCCATCAATTCTGAACCCAAATAGGCTAGAACATCTCCTTCTTTTTCTTCAAAATGAATCTCAAGAACTTCTTTTTTTAGTTCTTTGGAATCAACCATTAGAAGAAACTCCTCTATATCTCTACTAATGCGGTCAGATAGATTATTTGCAACTCGATAGACATTGACTAAATTGACATCCTGATTCTGATGAAATACAAGCTCACTTAATGGTGTTAGCTTCTCTTTTTCAGATTGGATGTAAAATCGAGTGGAAAGGTTATAGGTTGCGACTTCTAGCACCAAGTTTTTCTCCCAATTACTTAATTGAGATAATTTATCTAAACCTACTTGTCCAAAATTTCTTGTGTAACTTTCTAGATCTTGGTCATTATTTTCAGAACTGGCCTCTAGAAAAGAAACAATATCTTGATGAAACGAATAGACATGAGGTATCTCTTCTATCTTCCCCTCTTCAGTCAAAAAACTCTCTACCAAATCCTGCCATTTCTCATCAAAATGTTGCGCTTGATAACGAAGAAATAGGGCCATTTTCTCTCTATCTTTTGGAATTGTTCCACGAAACATAGCCAATAATTGCATTACTTCCATACTTGCTCCTTTCATCTATACGAAAATAGGAGAATCACATGATTCCCCTACAACTCTATCTCCATTTCCACCTCTTGAGGACTGGTTTCTAAATCACTAGACAAAAGAGAAACGGCATCTGTTCTCATGTAGTAAGTATATAAGTCTTCTAGGTCTTGTTGGTTTTCAATCCCTGTTTCAATACTAATCAGAGCCTGTATAAATTCCTTATAGTGACTCTCCATCATATCTGAAATCTTTTGTTTCATTTCCATAAATACTGAAGACGGTTCAGTTATACTTATTTGATCTATGTTTTGTAAATCCTTTTCTAAGGGATTGGTTCCTTCTTCTACTTCCACTAAATCTGAACGACCATCACCATCAGAATCTGCGCTAAGAGGATTGGTTCCTAGCGCAAATTCTTGAGCATCAGTCAGTCCATCTTGATCCGAATCACGTTGATAAATGGCTTCCATATACTTCCTTCTTTCCTAGTTAATCTTTTTTCACTCCAATCCTACCAAATATTCCTTGAAAGAAGTATCACAACAAAAAAGAGAACGAGCCAAAACTGCGTTCTCCTGAAAATGATAAAAATATATTTTATGCCACAAAAGATATGTAAACTAATCTTTTGAATAATAAAAAAGTTCCGACGTTTGTAAATGTTTTGAGTAAATTGAAATTACTTTTTGACCTTTTGGAAATACTGTCTTTCTCTTCAAATCTAATAAAGATTGAGGAACAATTTTCCTTGATGTTTCTTTCAATGTTAATGCTAGTATCTGTTTTCTTGTACGTAGAGCATAATCAAACTCCAAATACAAATAACGTCCTGAACCAGTTAGATGAACATGCTTTCCCAATAACTCCTCAATGGATCCTAAAACTTGTAACTTTTGCATCGTGGTTCCATCTTTTTTTATCTTCAACTCATCAATTATGACATGTCTATTTAAACAATCGTCAAAGAAACTGCCTGCACCTTTTCGGTAATCAACACCACATAGGTGCATGAAATTAGTAGGTGAAAAATGAAGTTCAACACTTTCTATTTCAGTTTCATAATACATGATTTTGCCAACGAAGTGCTCTTTAAAAAAAGAAGCCGCAATTTGTAACTGAGTAAAAAAACGCTGAAGTTTTATTTTTTCGGTGTAATTTGGATTACGATAATCTCTAGAATTTGCCATATTTTCCTCACAAAAAAGGTGGTTTACAGAGTCTGTAAGCCACCTAGTCAGTCGGTTTATTCTGGTGTCTGCCACCGCTTGGCCCTTACGTCCAAGATTGCTATCGGATTTCGTTCTGGTGTCCGCCACCGCTTGGCCCTTATGTCCAAGATTACTATCAGATTGACCATGAGCCGACCACTCATCTACACTATTTATTTTACCTGAAAATAGCTAAAATTTCAAGTGTAAACTCTTCTATTTCGTAGTATAGGCAAAACTAATGGCGCTATCTGCTTGCGAGATTTTTCTAAAGGTATAGTTAGGGTTACCACCATAGTTAGTTTCGGACACGAGGAAAGAACCATCATCATAGACCTTCTCTACAAAAGCCACATGACCATAGTCTGCTGGTGTTCCATGTGTTCCTCCCACAAAAGAAACAATAGCACCTGCTCTTGGTGTAGAGCCAGTTTCCCCACCAAGACTTGAAGCTGTCGCAACCCAGTCCTGACCATTTCCCATAGTATTAATGATTGAAATCTTATCTCCATTACTTCCTTTTAATTTCAAGCCTAACTGGTTCATACGAGCCGCAACACCCCATGTACATTGTCCATAGGCATAGGCCATACCATCTCCACCACCAGGAACAGAATGATCATACAAGTCTCCACGAACACCTTCAAGGGATTGCGGGTCACTTTTTGCCTGTCCTCCATTTGTTTGGCTAAAGCCTTTTTCAATTTGGTAATACCATTCCGTTGCTCTGGTTTGTCTTTCCAGTAGTTTGTCACCAGAATTTCCCTCCCAATAGGTAAGGAAGAGTTGGGCTAGATTGGCTGCACTGCCCGTATTTCCAAAGAAATCCTTTAACCAACTTTGATAGTAAGGACTATCACCGTGAAGCATAAAATCAAGTTGGAGGTCTAAATCATACCATTTCTTATTTTGGGTGCGTGCATAATTTAACAAGGCTGTATGACGTGTTGAACCATCTGCGGTATCCGTCCATTGCCCTAACCCCAAACCTCTATGAAGTATATTAGGATAAGCACCACTATAAATGGCTGGACCTCCAATTGCTAACCAGGTTTCATCATCCCATGAGGAATCGGTAGCGCCAACAGGAGGAGATAAATAATCTCCCTCAGCTCGTTTTGGATTGATAGAAGATTCTACCGACCAATTTCCTAAAATAGCCGCAATGGCTTGGGAACTTGCCCCTTGAGATTTCAAAAAATCATAAATATGTTTTGCACGTTCAAACTCATCCCCACCAAACTGACCAATGGCAGGTAAGATAGTGGTCTGAAGTTGAATGACCTTTGGAAAATAAAATTGCGGATTGACATACACCAATTTTTCTTTCTTGTTCTTATACTTTTGATAGGAAACTTTCAAACCTGTATCGTCTGGTGTTTCACCAATAATATCACCCGTTAGGACTCTTGTCCCCTCAATCGCACGGCCATTATGAATAGAATACAAGGTCAATCTACTCTCATTCTCTCCTTTTCCGTTAGTGAGAATAACATTGTCGCCATCTAGAGATACAACTCCATCCATTGGTGCGACAATCGTTTGGTGAGCCTTTGCTTCTAGTAGAATGTACTCCTGAAGGGTAGGTTTTCCGTCTAAATCATAGTATCCATAACGATAAGTCATGGTTAGACTATCTTCGTTGCTTTTCCCCTCAAATGGATTGTCCAATTCCTGCATGGAAGCATACACACCTTCTTCTTTTAGTTCCTTCATTTCCTCTTGATCGTCTTTCGATAGTTTATACTTAGGAGTTTCATAGAGGTCTTGCATGGATTTCAAATCTTCCCCATCGTTTAAATCATGCCACAAAGTAGATAGATAATCCTTGTAAGTTTCTGTACTAAATAAGTGAACTGGTTTGTGTAACTCATAGTCATGGAATTTAAAGTTCATATACCCCATCACATCATCAACTTTTGTGTAATAGGTAATTCCTTTGTCATTTGTGCGAGTATGTTCTGCATCTTCCCAAGTTAGGTGGGTATAAGCTTTTGTTAATTCAAATTCATCTTGTTGAATCAAACTAGAAGATGAAAATCCTAAAAAGAAGCTCATTATAAGTAAAAGAAGAAAGACTATTCCTCCAACTATCCAGGTTACAGGATTCCCAGTCGCAAATGTAAAGAAGGAAAAGGCTGCTTTTAGTTTTTGATAGATATTTCGAACACTTGTAAGACCTTGTTTCTTTAATTTTCGAAACCGATTTTTAAAGGAACTTGGGTTATCTTTCGCTAGTTTCCATCCTTTTCCATCCTTAAAATGATGGTATCGCTCTTTTGTGTTGGTCAGTCTTTTCTTGGTAAAACGACCTGTTGCTTGTCCTGTTTTGACACTAGCTTTTCCGAGATTATAAGAAAGGCGACTGTACCGTTTCCCTTTTCTGATGGTCTCTTGTAGCGTGCGATAACCTTCTAAATCTTCATTTTCTGAAGCTAACTCTCCTCCTTCACGTCCAAGAACATAAAGAAAAGTTTTGGCTTTCCTACTGACTTTTTTGGACTTATAGGCTTGTTTAGTAGATTTTAGATTTTCTTTTGCGGCCTTGACTTCTTTCTTAGCTTTTAATTCTTCTACACTCTTCCCTTGAAAGAAAAAATTGGATTTTACTTTTGTTTCCTGACCGTAGAGAAATTTTGGATTGGTTTTTCTTTCTTTACGACTCTCTTTTCTTTCTTCTTTTGTTTGTACCTTGACTTCTCTAAATTGCTTCTTGGCTATTTTCAATCGTTTCCTAGCATGAGGCAATCGTCTGTCTCTTAATTCTTTCCGATTCAAAAGAGATGGAGAAGTATTTTGAAGGATGTGATTGTAGTCTTCATTTGCTTGTTTTACTCTAGCCTTTGAAGCTTCTCTCATCTCCTCTAGCTTTTCTTTTATCTCTTTTTTCCATGCTTTTTCATCCAGCACAGCAGAATCTTTTTTCTGTTTCTTCACCTCCTTCTTTCCTTGTTTCAAGAATTTCTTCTCATCTTTTAGACTTCTTCTAAATGCCTTTCGGGCACGTATGATTTCTCTTTTATCCTTCATTTACCTTCCCCTTAATTAGAAGCCATTTTATCAGGATCTGTACTCATGATATCAAACAATTGAGTACCTTGAGGAATCTTATTTTTAAAGGGTACGACAACTGAACCAGCTTTTATCAGTCCTGCCCCTTTTTCTGGATTGACAAGGTATTTTTCGAGTTCTTTTGACAAGCCTAAGAGTTGAACCAGTTCTTCTCGGTCATTTTTTGCTTGCTTGAGGAGAATCATAAATTCACTATTTGCAATAATCCGTCTACCATTTGGATCTAACAATAAGGTTTCGACATTTTGGGTTATCCCAGTCGGACTAGCTCCATATTTTCTGACACGACTCCACAATTTAAAGAAGAAATCACTGGCATATTTATCTAATAAGAGAAGCTGCATTTCATCAAAATAAATCCAGGTCTTCTTCCCTAATTTTTGATTCCGAACGACACGATTCCATATCTGATCAAAAACAACCATAAGAGCAATTTGTTTCAGCTCATCTCCTAACTTTTTAACATTATAGATTAAGAAATTAGATCCTGTCTGAATATTGGTCTTATGAGAAAAAATATCAAGAGAACCTTCGACATACAGTTCCATATCAAGTGCCAAATTCTGCGCTTCTTCTTCTGGTTGTTGGCTCAAGACAAAGACCCATTCTTCCAAAGAAGGCTCTTTAAATGACTGATAGGTGAGTCTGGTAACTCGGTCGATAATCGATTTTTCTCTCCCATCCATTTTTCTATCCAATAACTTGCCGATAAAGGATAAAAGAAATTCTGATTTTACCTTTACAGGATCTTCATCCATATTTTCTTCAGACAAGTCAAGGACATTGAGATAAGTTTGGGAATCGGGCGCAATATCAATCATTTCTCCACCAAAAGCCCGTCCAATGACACTGTACTCTGCTTCGGGATCCACAATGATAATTTCAGTATTTTCACCAGATTCTTTGATTTTGGTCGTGATAATTTCATGCTTGGTTGCCATCCCTTTCCCAGCTCCAGATGTCCCTAAAATCAGACCAGACGGTGTATTTAATAGGCTTCGATCAATGGTAATAATATTGCTTGATATTTGATTGATACCGTAATATTTCCCACTGCGGTCTTGTAAGTCTACTGAAGTCCATGGAGAGTTCACTGCTACATTGGACGTTAATAAACTCCGTGATACTCCCTCTAAAAAATCACAACCAAATGGCAGCAAACTATTAAAGGCTGCTTCTTGCATATATGGTAGTTTATCAATCATTAGGTCATTTGAACCGGCCACTTGTTGGATAGTGTCTAGGGCTTGTTTAAGTTCTTCTTCATCCTGACCAAAAACACCAATCAAGAAGACTGTTTGAAACAGTTTATCTCCTGTCTCGGTCATGGTTTTTAAGAGTTCCTCAGCTTCATCGATATTGCTTTCTAATACATGACCTACTTTTTCCAAATAGATACCTGTACGAGCTAGTTTTTGTTGTTCCCCAATCTTTTGGGATTCCATCAAGGTCTTCTTTGTTCGTAGTTTCTTCATGGCATCCGCCTTAGTCGAACTTTGAGCATGAAGGCTCACAATCAATTCCAAATCTCCTTGCATGAGGTCTCGGATAAACTGATCCCCTAATTCCATGCCGTAGTCTCTCACATAGACAATCTGTAATAAGCGGTCATTGATTTGTAGGTAATTCTTGTTTTTAAAATCCAAGAGATTAGGTGCTATGAAGTGACGAGTTGTCTGACCCGATCTCGTTAAATCACGGTAAGAAAAAGGAAGATGGTGTTCTCCTCTAAGCATATCTGCCAACAAGTTGACACGGTCTTCTCCAGCCAAGGATTCAAATCGAGCATCAATTTCTGAGAAACCACTCTTGAAATATTCTCCAATTTGAGACAAGGAACGATAAGCTTGTTTGGGATTAGAATCCTTTCTACCAAAGCTAATCAGTTTCACAGCTGAAAAGTTATTTTC
Source organism: bacterium (assembly GCA_905221345.1). GTDB lineage: Bacteria > Bacillota > Bacilli > Lactobacillales > Streptococcaceae > Streptococcus. The sequence continues at coordinate 268,514 of CAJNCW010000003.1, read as the reverse complement.
ACCACTGTCTAAATTTTGATTCATCATTCGATTCAATTCTTTACGATAGGTATCATACCCATCTTCTTTCTCCTCATACAGAACACTCTGTCTAAACTTTTCTAAATTCAATCTTTTATTAAAGATGGTCAATTGGAAGTTGGTTTGGTCATCTAAAGAGTTAATCAAATCAGAATACTTCTCAATGATTGCGCCCTTATCTTCTAAACCAACGGTCTGGTAATTGACATCACCAAGTAAATAGCTTTGTGAGAAATAATCTTCTTTTACCTGCATCAGACCATTTTGATACAGGGCTTGATAGGAAATAGTATTAGCCGTTGAGGGTAACACTTCCTCTTTTTTCCCTTTAACTTCTTTCTGATTAGTCATTGAAGTTTTTTGTTTCTTTAATGTATTTGATTTTCTTTTCATGTTCAGATCCTTTCTTTCCTGTAATTGTGCGTAGGGGAACCGTTAATTCAAAATGAAGACGGTATTTCAAATAATGTTCAAAATATAAATCATTGGGTTTATAGACTCCAAAAAGCATGAGGGGGATGGTAAAGGCAAACACAAAACCGTAAACAAACCAATCTCCAAATTGCCAGAAAAAGAGATTCAAGCCCAAAACAATAATTGTGACAATAAAGGCTGGTAAAACAAAGATGATTTGTCTTGTGGTGAAACCTAACCAAGCCCTGTGTTGGTATTTTGAGATGTCTTTAAAGACACGTGTATTCATGACTTTCCTTTCTAAAAAGGCTAAGAAGCAATCACTTCCTAGCCTTTATCTAATTACATACCTAAAATTGAGCGAGCCGTACGTTGAGAACCAACGAGGGCAATAATTAGTAAGATAGCTTGTACCAAACTACCAAACATAATCGCAAGTGATTGCAGGACTCCTGCACCATTTGAAACAGCTATTTTCCCAGCAGATTCAAACAAAGGAACAAGAGAAACAATCAGAAAAATAAGAACCCCTTGTACCGCATAGACCATAATATTTTTTAAATAGCCAATACCAATAGACTTCCATTCATCACTTAAAAATGTTGGAATCGTAAGAGGGGCAAATGGAATCATAAGGTAGAGTTGAATAAATCGAATAGATACCAAAAGATTAACCATGGCTGCACTTACTATCCGAACAAGCCAAATGAGGAGGGCAAAAAAGCCCACAATCATCCGGCCAATAAATCCTGAACCTTTTAATCCAGAGATGGTATCATACTTTGCCCCACCGTGAGCCACAATCGAGGCCACTTGTTCAATGGCGTGACTCGCAATACCGATGATAGCTTCTACAATGACGGTAGTGTTGGTAATTACAACTGCGACCATAATATAACTAATCAACATCGGCGCTAATGCTTCAAAGGTCATCGCTCCTCCTGAGTTAGCAATTTTCTTTGCCATCTTTGAAAATTCTAGGATGAGAACAACTGATAAAATCGCAACTCCAAGGGGCTGCATGACACTTTTAGTAATACTAGACATATAAGTCCAAACGGTTGGATTATAGCTAGATAGAGATTTAATCAGATCTACCGTAGATTGTAAATCCACATTAAATCCTTCAAATAAATTTTCAGCTGATATTTTTTCAGATGCAAGGTAAACAAAGGGTGAGACTAAACTAAGATTCATGTCATTGTTTATCCTCCTAAATTGAAATCTGGGTTACAAAGGCTCCAGCAGCCCCTACCATAACTCCACCGACAATTTCAAGAATGGCATTCCGAACACCTGGTCCACCATCTTTAATATTGGTTGCAAGGTTGACAATCCCCACAACAACGAGAAAGGCACCAACCGCAATCAATCCCTTCTGTAACAAAGACATAGCTTGTGCAAACATAGCACTAGCGTCTACTCCATAAACAAAACCTTTAAAATGCGTAATCATCTATTTCCTCTTTTCTATTTTTATTTTAAACTAGATTCAAAAGTTAAATCACGAATTCTAAGGCCTTCAAGATGATTTTCTTGTCTTTGATTTAAAGGATTGATTTGATAGTTCCACCACCGTTCATCGGTTTCTTGATTAGCTAGGTATTTCCAGTTTGGATGCTTAGTTGAATTGTACTTTTTGCTTTTAAAGACAGGCATATTGGCAATTCGAACTAAGCATTCATGCCGTTTCATATTTCCGACTTCATCAGGTGTCATTAAATCACGAGCAATCTTTTGATGAGAAAGGGATCCTGAACCTGTTTGGCCAAAGGAACGACTAGTATTTCGAACATCAATGGTTTGTTTACCGAGTAACCCACTCATAAATTTAAAAGTATCTTCATCATTACCACCTAAGTAGACTAAGCTATCACAGTTCCCAAGAATAGTTTTCCAAGCTTCTTTTTCTTTATAGAGTCCTTGAAGTTGAGCAATATTTTGCAGAATAGGAACGAGACTCATATTCCGAGAACGGACTGTTGAGGTTTGTTCAGCAAAATCTGGGATTTCTCCGATATTTGCGAATTCATCTAAGTAGACTCTCACATGAAGAGGTAATTGCCCCTTAAAATCAATATCTGCTTGTCTTGTTAGAGTTTGAAATACTGTTGAAAAAAAGAGGGCTGAAAGAAAGCGAAAGGTACTATCGTTATCTGGGATAACTAAGTAAACCATTGATTTTTCCTTGCCCCATGTCTTCATATCAAGGGTATCTCTTTTGGTCAAATCCATGACACTTTGAATATTGAAGAGGGCAAATTTAGCAGTGGTTACAGCTATAACAGAATCCAGAGTCTTATCCTTATAATTTTGAAAATCTGCCCAATTTCGCATGGTAAAATTTTCAGTTCCATACTTTTTAGCATAATTTTCAAATAGAATTTCTAAGACACTTTTTTCTTGGTTTTCACCCTTGGATAAGTGTTTAATGAGTTTTGAGATTTCAGCAAAACTTGGATAACGCCCTCGTTTTTTTCGCTCTTCCACTTCTTTTTTTTGACGTTTCAACAAGTTTTGGTATTCCTTTTGACTTAAACGACTTTCTTCTATGAGCTGTTCTCTTGTTTTAGGTGGGTTATAGAAATCGACCAAGTAAGAGGCTAAAGCTCGTACCAAAGTCATAGAAGCTTCATCCCAAAATGGATCACTACGGGAGCCAGAGCCTTTGGTGTTATTGAAATAAACCGTCAGCATGCGATTCAAATCATTTTCTGTCTCTATATAGCGAAAAGGATTGAAGCCATCTGAGTTCTTCATATTGACTAAATCTAACACCTTTACTTGGTAGCCATGTTCTAAAAAGAGTTTGCCTGTTTTTTCGGCCAAGTGATCTTTAGGATCAACTACAATATTAGAACTATTCATCTGAATCAGATTGGGTTTCACAAAGCGAAATGTCTTCCCACTTCCTGAACCTCCAATCACCGCAATATTCTTATTCCTATCATATTGGGCTGGTTTTTTATCTAATAATGTCAGACGAACATCTTGTGCTAAGATCGTATCATGAGAAAATTCCTTACCGTAAAAGAGCTTCTTTTCTTTTAGAGTTCCAAAACGGGCGCTCCCGTATTCTACCCCTTCTCGGTATTGTTTTTTTCCAGTCTCTAAATAGAGATAAACCAGCAGCATCATCACAAAGCCTAGTAGAAAAAAAGCACTTGATTTTCCAGTAAAAGAAATATTCCATGGCGACTGAAGAACTTCATCTTGACCCTCCATCAGAAGATGAGTCCATTTATTTAAGCTATTTCCAGTATAGGAATCATACAAAAGCGTCAAACGATGAAAAAGATAGCCTAGTAAGATGCCTAACAGTGAGAATAGTAGGAATTTCTTTCCACTGTACATCATCTCACCATCTCTTTCTGTTTGACGGCCCCTTCTTGTCTAAAGGTAATTTGGGATTTCGCCTCATCAATTGCATCGTCTAATGACTTATCCATAGTAAAATCAGCTAATTTCTCCGGATCATTAACCATTTTTTCTAGCAGATGGTCTAAATGATTGTCTAGAATCGAACGGTCTTTCGTATAGAAATGTAGAGAATCCCCTTGCCAAGCGATGGCTAAAGGAATCTCTTCTTTTTCTAAAAAAGCTTTAAATTTCTCTATATCAATTGGTTTGTCTAAAAAATCTTTTTTCAGATTAATCGTGTCAATCGAATAAGGAGATTGTAGCAATTCTTCTAATTTCTGCACCCCTATCTTATAGGCGGAATCCTGTGCTAAAGCCTGACGTCTAGACCATTCTAGAATCTTTAAGAGACTTCTTACAGTAAATAAAAGACTACGCTCTGCATATTGAACTGCCATTCGTTCCTGTTGTTCAGAGGACATCTGAGGCCTCCTTCTTCACAAATAGCAGCTTTCCTTCTTTATAACGATAAGCTATCAATTTCTGACGTTGCTTAATCGACTTGACAACCTGCAGTAGATCTCTCGAATAAGGTTCTCGAAGAGTAACTTCTACTGCTTTTCCATCAAAGATACCAACACGTTTAAATTCAATGTAGTCTTTTTTGAGATGTCCTAAGCCCATACCAAAAGGAAAGTGATGAATCAATTGGATGGTACAACCACCTTTATTTCCCATTTGTTTCAAATCATACAAGTTTACTACCTTCATGATTAACTCCTTTATCTAGTTTGTCGCATCGTTTAAGTCTGGTAACGATAAACTCCGTGTCTGTTAGAAAATTCTCACACACGTCTTGTGCCAGTTGCCCTTCACAGGGAAATACTCTCAGTCCCTACTTACACAGGCACGCTAATCAAGACGGAGTGAATTCAATTTTCAAAGAACAGGTAGCTTTATTATAGATAAGAGTAGTTGAAATTTTTATCACATTTTTTATTTTCCTGTAGAGCTAAATTCATACTAAACAAAGATTTTGAAATAAAAGACTAACATTGTTACATAACGTTAGCATTTCATTTCCCTAAAATAAGCTAATTTTTACCAGAAAAAATAGCATAAAAATCTAGTTATCCGCATAAAAACTGGACTTATCACACTTTATCAAGGTCAAAACCACTCAATTTACTACTAATTTACTACTTATGAATGAGCTTTGATACGACGATTTATCCTTGAAAAGTGAAGATATAAAGATACTTCCAATAAAATTTGAATATTTAATAGGTAGACACTTCAAAAAATGAGGTGTCTATTTTTTTACCCGATTTTGAAAGGAAGTGAACTTATGAAAACAAAAAATCAAGAATCAAAAGGTCGTTCCCCACTCTTTAAGACCATCAAACATTCATTCAGCCAATAAAAAAGAAAGGATAGGTAAAAATATGGAACTTAAATTTGTGATTCCCAACATGGAAAAAACATTCGGCAATTTAGAATTTGCTGGCGAGGATAAAGTCGTTCAGCGAAGAATCAACGGACGGCTAACTGTCTTATCAAGAAGCTATAATCTCTATTCTGATGTTCAAAGAGCAGATGATATTGTGGTGGTGCTTCCTGCTGAAGCTGGCGAAAAACATTTCGGCTTTGAGGAACGTGTGAAGTTAGTCAATCCACGTATTACCGCAGAGGGCTACAAAATCGGCACTCGTGGTTTTACAAATTACCTTTTACATGCTGACGACATGATAAAAGAATAAAGAAAGAGAGGAAAAATGATGAGATTAGCAAATGGCATTGTATTAGATAAAGACACGACTTTTGGAGAATTGAAATTCTCTGCTCTACGTCGTGAAGTGAGAATCCAAAATGAAGACGGGTCGGTTTCAGATGAAATCAAGGAACGTACCTATGACTTAAAATCCAAAGGACAAGGACGCATGATTCAAGTAAGTATTCCTGCCAGCGTGCCTTTGAAAGAGTTTGATTATAACGCACGGGTGGAACTTATCAATCCCATTGCGGACACCGTTGCTACTGCCACCTATCAAGGAGCAGATGTTGACTGGTATATCAAGGCAGACGATATTGTGCTGACAAAGGATTCTAGTTCATTCAAAGCTCAACCACAAGCAAAGAAAGAACCGACACAAGACAAATAGTCGCTAGGTAGAAAGGAGACTTTTTCGCATGAAACAGCGTGGTAAAAGGATTCGCCCATCTGGTAAAGATTTAGTCTTTCATTTTACGATAGCGTCACTCCTGCCTGTTTTCCTGCTGGTTGTCGGACTGTTTCATGTGAAGACAATCCAGCAGATCAACTGGCAGGATTTTAACCTATCACAAGCAGATAAGATTGACATTCCCTATTTAATTATCAGTTTCAGTGTCGCAATTCTTATCTGCTTGCTGGTAGCGTTTGTATTCAAACGGGTTCGCTATGATACGGTTAAACAACTTTACCACCGTCAAAAACTGGCAAAGATGATACTTGAAAACAAGTGGTATGAATCTGAACAGGTCAAAACAGAGGGTTTCTTTAAAGATAGTGCTGGTCGTACAAAGGAAAAGATAACCTACTTCCCTAAAATGTATTATCGACTTAAAAATGGCTTGATACAGATACGGGTGGAAATCACGCTGGGAAAATATCAAGACCAACTCTTACACTTGGAAAAGAAATTAGAGAGTGGCTTGTACTGTGAGCTGACGGATAAAGAGTTAAAGGATTCCTATGTGGAATATACTTTGCTCTATGACACCATAGCCAGTCGTATTTCTATTGATGAAGTAGAAGCTAAAGATGGTAAACTTCGCTTAATGAAAAACGTATGGTGGGAATATGATAAGCTCCCTCATATGTTGATTGCTGGTGGTACAGGTGGCGGTAAAACTTACTTTATACTGACACTGATTGAAGCCTTGCTTCATACAGATTCAAAACTGTATATTCTTGACCCGAAAAATGCTGATCTTGCGGACTTAGGTTCTGTGATGGCAAATGTCTACTATAGAAAAGAAGACTTGCTTTCTTGCATTGAAACATTCTATGAAGAAATGATGAAACGTAGTGAGGAAATGAAGCAGATGAAGAACTATAAGACTGGCAAAAATTATGCTTACTTAGGTCTCCCGGCACACTTCTTAATCTTTGATGAATACGTCGCTTTCATGGAAATGCTGGGAACAAAAGAAAACACCGCAGTTATGAATAAGCTGAAACAGATTGTCATGTTAGGTCGTCAAGCTGGCTTCTTTCTAATACTGGCTTGTCAACGTCCAGACGCAAAATATTTAGGCGACGGAATCCGTGATCAGTTTAATTTCAGAGTGGCTTTAGGTCGTATGTCTGAAATGGGCTATGGCATGATGTTTGGCAGTGACGTACAAAAGGATTTCTTCTTAAAGCGAATCAAAGGTCGTGGCTATGTTGATGTAGGAACAAGTGTCATATCAGAGTTTTATACTCCCCTTGTACCAAAAGGATATGATTTCTTGGAGGAAATTAAAAAGTTATCCAACAGCAGACAGTCCACGCAGGCGACGTGCGAAGCGGAAGTCGCAGGTGTGGACTGATCTTGCTGGCTGGTGTGGCAATAGCCACGCCAGCACTTAACCCCCCGTATCTAACAGGGGGGTACAAATCGACAGGAAACAGTCAAAAAAACATTAGAAAATCCTTTGGTTACAAGGGATTTACAAAATTTCAGCGTATGTCAAATGGGCTTTAAAAGTTGACATACGCCTTTTTGATTGGAGGGATTTTTACTGAATGAACAAACTTGGTTACAGCATTTAAAAGAAAAACGCTTGGCTTATGGACTATCTCAAAACCGTTTAGCTGTTGCGACTGGTATTACAAGGCAGTATCTAAGCGATATTGAAACAGGAAAAGTCAAGCCATCAGAGGATTTACAGCAGTCCCTTTGGGAAGCTCTGGAACGCTTCAATCCCGACGCTCCCCTTGAAATGCTGTTTGATTATGTAAGAATTCGCTTTCCGACAACAGACGTACAGCAGGTGGTCGAAAACATCTTACAACTGAAACTGTCCTATTTTCTTCATGAGGACTATGGTTTCTATTCTTATTCAGAGCATTATGCTTTAGGCGACATATTCGTCCTTTGCTCCCATGAACTGGACAAAGGAGTTCTGGTGGAATTGAAAGGTCGTGGGTGCAGACAATTTGAAAGCTATCTTCTGGCACAACAAAGAAGCTGGTATGAGTTCTTTATGGACGTTTTGGTGGCTGGCGGTGTGATGAAACGCCTTGACCTTGCCATTAACGATAAGACAGGGATTTTAAATATCCCTGTACTCACTGAAAAGTGCCAACAGGAAGAATGTATCTCCGTCTTCCGCAGTTTTAAAAGCTATCGCAGTGGCGAACTGGTACGCAAAGAGGAAAAGGAATGTATGGGAAACACCCTCTATATCGGTTCATTACAAAGTGAAGTTTATTTCTGTATCTATGAAAAGGACTACGAGCAGTACAAGAAAAATGATATTCCCATTGAAGACGCAGAAGTAAAAAACCGTTTTGAGATTCGATTGAAAAATGAGCGTGCTATTATGCAGTCCGTGATTTACTCGTCTATGACAATCCAGAGCATACCGCCTTTAAAATTATCAATCGGTATATCCGTTTTGTAGATAAAGACGATTCCAAACCTCGTTCTGATTGGAAACTGAATGAAGAATGGGCTTGGTTTATTGGGAACAATCGTGAACGATTAAAACTAACCACAAAACCAGAGCCTTACTCCTTCCAAAGGACGCTGAACTGGCTATCTCATCAAGTTGCCCCGACCTTAAAGGTTGCGATTAAACTTGATGAAATCAACCAGACGCAGGTTGTAAAAGACATTCTCGACCATGCGAAACTGACAGACCGACACAAGCAGATTTTGAAGCAACAGTCAGTAAAAGAACAGGACGTGATAACAACAAAAAAATAACTCAAATACAAATTCATTGAATATAGAGAGGAGAACATTTTTATGAATTTTGGACAAAACCTTTATAACTGGTTTCTATCAAACGCTCAATCACTGGTGCTTTTAGCAATCGTTGTGATTGGCTTGTATCTTGGCTTCAAGCGTGAGTTTAGCAAACTGATTGGCTTTTTAATTATTGCGATTATTGCGGTTGGCTTAGTCTTCAACGCTGCTGGAGTAAAAGACATTTTACTAGAGCTATTCAATCGCATTATTGGTGCTTAAATAAAACCGTTCTTTTGTGGAATATAAGTGGTTTTCTTATGTTCCGCAAAGGAATGGTACACCAAACGAAGTGCGGTAGGGATTTTTGAATCTCTACAAAGAAAGGACGTGAATATATGGACGATATGCAAGTCTATATTGCGAATTTAGGCAAATACAATGAGGGCGAATTGGTCGGTGCGTGGTTTACCTTTCCCATTGACTTTGAGGAAGTCAAAGAGAAAATCGGCTTGAATGATGAATATGAGGAATACGCCATTCATGACTACGAGTTACCCTTTACGGTTGACGAATACACTTCCATTGGCGAACTCAATCGACTATGGGAAATGGTATCGGAATTACCCGAAGAATTACAATCGGAGCTATCTGCTCTGCTCACTCATTTTTCAAGCATTGAAGAACTAAGCGAACATCAAGAGGATATTATCATTCATTCCGATTGTGATGATATGTATGACGTGGCACGCTACTACATTGAAGAAACGGGTGCTTTAGGCGAAGTACCAGCTAGTCTTCAAAACTATATTGATTATCAAGCCTATGGTCGGGATTTAGACCTTTCAGGAACGTTTATCTCAACCAATCATGGGATTTTTGAAATCGTCTATTAAATCTGTCGGTACATTACTACTGGCAGATTTTCTATTTTACGGGGTGGCTCAATCAGCTACCCCTATTTTTTATGAAAGGATTGATTACATGAAGAAAATACGAAGCTATACCAGTATCTGGTCTGTGGAAAAGGTACTGTATTCTATCAATGATTTTAGACTTCCGTTTCCCATAACCTTTACGCAAATGACATGGTTTGTCGTGTCACTCTTTGCAGTGATGATACTTGGCAACTTGCCCCCTCTTTCCATGATAGAGGGAGCATTTCTCAAATACTTTGGGATTCCTGTGGCTTTCACATGGTTTATGTCTACAAAAACTTTTGATGGTAAAAAGCCTTATGGATTTTTGAAGTCTGTCATTGCTTATGCACTGCGACCAAAGCTGACCTATGCAGGAAAAAAAGTAACGCTTGGCAGAAACCAGCCACAAGAAGCCATTACAGCAGTTAGGAGTGAATTTTATGGCATATCCAATTAAATACATTGAAAACAATCTCGTCTGGAATAAAGACGGGGAATGTTATGCTTACTATGAGCTTGTTCCTTACAATTACTCATTTCTAAGTCCAGAACAGAAAATACAAGTGCATGATTCTTTCAGACAGCTTATCGCACAAAATCGTGATGGCAAAATTCATGCTTTACAAATCAGTACAGAATCCAGCATACGTTCTGCACAAGAGCGTTCCAAAAATGAAGTCACTGGCAAGCTCAAAGCGGTTGCCTATGACAAAATCGACCAACAGACAGACGCTTTAATATCCATGATTGGCGAAAATCAAGTGAACTACCGTTTCTTTATCGGCTTTAAGTTGCTTCTCAACGATCAGGAGTTTTCTATGAAAAGTCTTACCGTTGAAGCAAAAAATGCTTTGTCTGATTTTGTCTATGATGTGAACCATAAGCTGATGGACGATTTTGTTAGTATGAGTAATGATGAAATCCTGCGTTTTCAGAAGATGGAAAAGCTCTTAGAAAATAAAATCTCTCGTCGTTTCAAAATCCGCAGGTTAGATAAGGACGACTTCGGCTATCTGATTGAACACCTTTACGGACAGACAGGCACTGCCTATGAAGAGTATGAGTACCATCTATCAAAGAAAAAGCTGGATAATGAAACGCTGATTAAATACTATGACTTGATTAAGCCTACTCGCTGTTTGGTGGAAGAAAAACAGCGATATTTGAAAATCCAGCAGGAAGATGAAACCGTCTATGTAGCTTACTTTACCATTAACAGCATTGTCGGAGAACTGGACTTCCCGTCCTCTGAAATCTTCTACTACCAGCAACAGCAATTTACATTCCCGATTGATACGTCAATGAATGTGGAAATTGTAGCGAATCGTAAAGCCCTATCTACTGTCCGCAATAAAAAGAAAGAACTGAAAGACTTGGATAACCACGCTTGGCAAAGTGATAATGAAACCAGCTCCAATGTGGCGGAAGCTCTGGAAAGTGTGAATGAGCTGGAAACCAATTTAGACCAAAGCAAGGAATCTATGTACAAGCTGTCTTATGTGGTAAGGGTATCAGCAAATGATCTTGACGAACTCAAACGTCGTTGTAATGAAGTGAAAGATTTTTATGACGATTTAAGCGTAAAACTGGTACGACCATTTGGGGATATGCTCGGCTTACATGAAGAATTTTTACCTGCCAGCAAGCGTTATATGAATGATTATATTCAATACGTGACCTCTGATTTCCTCGCTGGTTTAGGTTTTGGTGCTACTCAAATGCTGGGGGAAAATGAGGGGATTTATGTTGGCTACAGCTTAGATACTGGACGCAATGTCTATCTGAAACCTGCTCTTGCCAGTCAAGGGGTTAAGGGTTCAGTAACCAATGCGTTAGCGTCGGCTTTTGTTGGTTCGCTGGGTGGTGGTAAATCCTTTGCGAATAACCTTATCGTCTATTATGCGGTGCTTTATGGGGCACAAGCAGTGATTGTAGACCCAAAAGCAGAACGTGGCAGATGGAAAGAAACCTTGCCAGAGATTTCCCATGAAATCAATATCGTCACTCTGACTTCTGATGAGAAAAACAAAGGCTTACTTGACCCTTATGTGATTATGAAAAATCCCAAAGATTCTGAATCACTGGCTATTGATATTCTGACATTCCTTACGGGGATTTCCTCTCGTGATGGGGAACGCTTCCCAATCCTTAGAAAAGCCATTCGTGCAGTAACCAATAGTGAAGTACGAGGGTTGATGAAAGTGATTGAGGAATTACGGGTTGAGAATACGCCACTAAGTACCAGTATAGCCGACCATATCGAAAGTTTTACAGACTATGACTTTGCACATTTATTATTCAGTAATGGTTATGTGGAGCAGTCTATCAGCTTAGAAAAACAACTGAACATTATACAGGTTGCGGACTTGGTACTTCCCGACAAGGAAACTTCCTTTGAGGAATATACCACTATGGAGCTTTTATCCGTTGCTATGCTGATTGTCATTAGTACCTTTGCTTTAGACTTTATCCATACAGACCGAAGCATTTTCAAGATTGTAGATTTAGACGAAGCATGGAGCTTTTTACAGGTAGCACAAGGAAAAACACTATCTATGAAGCTGGTTCGGGCTGGTCGTGCTATGAACGCTGGGGTATATTTCGTGACCCAAAATACAGACGACCTCTTAGATGAAAAACTGAAAAATAACCTCGGCTTAAAATTTGCATTTCGTTCCACTGACCTTAACGAGATTAAAAAGACCTTAGCCTTTTTTGGTGTAGACCCAGAGGACGAAAACAATCAGAAGCGATTGCGTGATTTGGAAAACGGGCAATGCCTTATCAGTGATTTATATGGTCGTGTCGGTGTGATACAGTTCCACCCTGTATTTGAAGAACTGCTCCATGCCTTTGATACCAGACCACCTGTGCGAAAAGAGGTGTAAATGTGAAACCATCAATAGTAAACAGAATAAAATCAAACTGGACGCTGAAACGTCTAGGTAAAGTGGCAATGACAGTGGCTTTCACACTTGTGATTGCCATTTTTCTTTTAGCCATGCTGGGAACGGTGGTTCAAGCTGCGGGCTTGGTAGATGATACGGTCAATGTGGCAAATGAATACAGCCGATACCCACTTGAAAACTATCAACTGGATTTTTATGTGGATAATAGCTGGGGCTGGCTTCCGTGGAACTGGTCGGACGGGATTGGAAAACAGGTCATGTATGGACTATATGCCATTACCAATTTTATTTGGACAATCAGTTTGTATGTTTCCAATGCGACAGGTTACTTAGTACAGGAAGCCTATTCCTTAGACTTCATTTCCGCTACAGCAGATTCCATTGGTAAGAATATGCAGACCTTAGCTGGTGTGAGTGCAAACGGATTTTCAACAGAGGGTTTCTATGTTGGATTCCTCTTACTCTTGATTTTGGTTCTTGGGGTTTATGTTGCCTATACGGGACTGATAAAGAGAGAAACCACAAAGGCAATTCATGCCATTATGAATTTTGTGCTGGTGTTTATCCTATCGGCTTCCTTTATTGCCTACGCTCCCGACTACATTAAAAAAATCAATGACTTTTCATCAGACATCAGTAATGCCAGTTTATCACTTGGCACGAAGATTGTCATGCCCCATTCCGATAGTCAAGGCAAGGACAGAGTGGACTTAATCAGAGATAGCCTGTTTTCCATACAGGTTCAGCAACCGTGGCTACTGCTTCAATACAACAGTTCAGACATTGAAAGTATCGGTATTGACCGTGTGGAAAGCCTGCTCTCCACCAGCCCAGATTCCAACAATGGCGAAGACAGAGAAAAAATTGTTGCGGAAGAAATTGAAGACAGAAGCAATACCAATCTAACCATTACAAAGACCATTAACCGTTTAGGTACAGTCTTCTTCCTATTTGTCTTCAATATTGGGATTTCCATATTTGTATTCCTATTAACAGGAATCATGATTTTCTCGCAGGTACTTTTTATCATCTATGCTATGTTTCTGCCTGTGAGCTTTATTTTAAGCATGATTCCATCATTTGATGGTATGTCAAAACGAGCCATAACAAAGCTCTTTAATACCATTTTGACACGAGCTGGAATCACATTGATTATTACGACAGCATTTAGTATTTCAACCATGCTCTATACCTTATCGGCTGGTTATCCGTTCTTTTTGATTGCTTTTCTACAGATTGTGACCTTTGCAGGAATCTACTTCAAGCTGGGCGATTTAATGAGTATGTTTTCTCTACAGAGTAACGATTCTCAAAGTGTGGGAAGTCGTGTGATGAGAAAACCTCGTATGCTTATGCACGCTCACATGCACCGTCTACAGCGGAAACTTGGACGTTCCATGACTACTCTAGGGGCTGGGTCTGCCATTGTTACAGGTAAAAAAGGACAGTCGGGTTCGGGGAGTTCTGCAAGGACACAAGCAGATCACTCCCGACCAGACGGAAAGGAAAAATCAACACTTGGAAAACGTATCGGTCAAACCATCGGTACAGTAGCTGATACCAAAGACAGAATGGTAGACACTGCTAGTGGTTTGAAAGAACAGGTTAAAGATTTGCCGACCAATGCAAGATATGCAGTATATCAAGGAAAATCCAAAGTAAAAGAGAATGTCCGTGATTTAACCAGTAGTATTTCTCAAACCAAAGCGGACAGAGCCAGTGGACGCAAGGAACAGCAGGAACAAAGGCGAAAAACCATTGCGAAGCGTCGCTCTGAAATGGAACAGGTCAAACAGAAAAAACAGCCTGCTTCTTCTGTTCATGAAAGACCGACTACAAGACAAGAACAATATCATGATGAACAGACCTCAAAACAGTCTAATATTCAGACTTCATATAAGGAATCTCAACAAGCCAAACAAGAGCGTCCAGCAGTTAAGTCCGATTTTTCAAGTCCAAAAGTGGAACGCCAAGGCAATACCGTTCAAGAAAAAACCGTTCAAAAGCCAGCAACTTCAACCACTACAGCAGATAGAACTTCACAACGTCCAATCACAAAAGAACGTCCGTCTACTGTTCAAAGAGTACCACTACAAAATACAAGAAGTAGACCACCAATCAAAACCGCCACCATTAAGAAAGTCGGTAAGAAACCATGAAGTTGAAAACTTTAGTGATTGGTGGTTCTGGATTATTCTTGATGGTCTTCTCACTGCTTCTGTTTGTTGCCATTTTATTTTCAGATGAACAGGACAGCGGAATTTCCAATATTCATTATGGAGGTGTGAATGTTTCCGCAGAAGTGCTGGCTCATAAGCCTATGGTAGAAAAATATGCCAAAGAATATGGCGTTGAAGAATATGTCAACATACTTCTTGCGATTATACAGGTGGAATCGGGCGGTACTGCGGAAGATGTTATGCAGTCCTCGGAATCCCTCGGTCTTCCACCTAATTCATTGAGTACAGAAGAATCCATTAAGCAAGGTGTGAAGTATTTCAGTGAATTATTAGCCAGTAGCGAAAGGCTCAGTGTAGATTTAGAATCGGTTATCCAGTCCTACAATTATGGTGGTGGTTTCTTAGGGTATGTGGCTAATCGTGGAAATAAATATACCTTTGAACTGGCTCAAAGTTTCTCAAAAGAGTATTCAGGTGGCGAAAAAGTGTCTTACCCCAATCCCATAGCCATACCTATCAATGGGGGCTGGCGATACAACTATGGCAATATGTTTTATGTGCAACTGGTAACGCAGTATCTTGTCACAACAGAGTTTGATGATGATACGGTACAAGCCATCATGGACGAAGCACTGAAATATGAGGGCTGGCGATACGTTTACGGTGGAGCTTCCCCGACTACTTCTTTTGATTGTAGCGGACTGACACAATGGACGTATGGAAAAGCTGGAATTAACTTACCACGAACCGCACAACAGCAATATGATGTGACCCAGCATATCCCACTATCGGAAGCACAAGCTGGCGATTTGGTTTTCTTTCATTCTACCTATAACGCTGGCTCTTATATTACTCATGTTGGGATATACCTTGGCAATAACCGTATGTTTCATGCAGGCGACCCAATCGGTTATGCCGACTTAACAAGCCCCTACTGGCAACAGCATTTAGTGGGAGCAGGACGAATCAAACAATGAGAAAGGAAGATTTAATGATGAAATTTAGAAAAAATCAGAATAAAGAAAAACAGATACCAAAGGAAAAGAAACCTCGTGTCTACTATAAGGTCAATCCTCATAAAAAGGTTGTGATTGCCTTGTGGGTACTTTTAGGGCTTAGTTTCAGCTTTGCGATATTCAAGCACTTTACAGCTATAGATACTCATACTATTCACGAAACAACTATCATAGAAAAGGAATACGTTGATACTCATCATGTAGAAAATTTTGTAGAGAACTTTGCGAAAGTCTACTATTCATGGGAGCAATCCGATAAGTCCATTGATAATCGAATGGAAAGTCTAAAAGGCTATCTGACAGATGAACTTCAAGCTCTCAATGTTGATACAGTACGCAAAGATATTCCTGTATCGTCTTCTGTAAGAGGATTTCAGATATGGACGGTAGAGCCAACTGGCGACAATGAGTTTAATGTAACCTACAGTGTAGACCAGCTCATTACAGAGGGAGAAAATACAAAGACCGTCCACTCTGCTTATATAGTGAGTGTCTATGTAGATGGTTCTGGAAATATGGTACTGGTTAAGAATCCGACCATTACCAACATACCTAAGAAATCAAGTTATAAACCAAAAGCCATTGAAAGTGAGGGGACGGTTGATTCCATTACAACCAATGAAATCAATGAGTTTTTAACGACGTTCTTCAAGCTCTATCCTACAGCGACAGCCAGTGAACTTTCCTACTATGTGAATGACGGGATATTAAAACCAATCGGAAAAGAGTACATCTTTCAAGAACTGGTAAATCCTATTCACAATCGTAAGGATAATCAAGTCACGGTATCGCTGACAGTGGAGTATATCGACCAGCAGACCAAAGCAACGCAGGTATCTCAATTTGATTTGGTACTTGAAAAGAACGGGAGTAATTGGAAGATTATAGAATAACAAATATTGGTACATTATTACAGCTATTTTGTAATCACGTACTCTCTTTGATAAAAAATTGGAGATTCCTTTACAAATATGCTCTTACGTGCTATAATTTAAGTATCTATTTAAAAGGAGTTAATAAATATGCGGCAAGGTATTCTTAAATAAACTGTCAATTTGATAGTGGGAACAAATAATTGGATGTCCTTTTTTAGGAGGGCTTAGTTTTTTGTACCCAGTTTAAGAATACCTTTATCATGTGATTCTAAAGTATCCAGAGAATATCTGTATGCTTTGTATACCTATGGTTATGCATAAAAATCCCAGTGATAAAAGTATTTATCACTGGGATTTTTATGCCCTTTTGGGTTTTTGAATGGAGGAAAATCACATGAAAATTATTAATATTGGAGTTTTAGCTCATGTTGATGCAGGAAAAACTACCTTAACAGAAAGCTTATTATATAACAGTGGAGCGATTACAGAATTAGGAAGCGTGGACAAAGGTACAACGAGGACGGATAATACGCTTTTAGAACGTCAGAGAGGAATTACAATTCAGACAGGAATAACCTCTTTTCAGTGGGAAAATACGAAGGTGAACATCATAGACACGCCAGGACATATGGATTTCTTAGCAGAAGTATATCGTTCATTATCAGTTTTAGATGGGGCAATTCTACTGATTTCTGCAAAAGATGGCGTACAAGCACAAACTCGTATATTATTTCATGCACTTAGGAAAATGGGGATTCCCACAATCTTTTTTATCAATAAGATTGACCAAAATGGAATTGATTTATCAACGGTTTATCAGGATATTAAAGAGAAACTTTCTGCCGAAATTGTAATCAAACAGAAGGTAGAACTGTATCCTAATATGTGTGTGACGAACTTTACCGAATCTGAACAATGGGATACGGTAATAGAGGGAAACGATGACCTTTTAGAGAAATATATGTCCGGTAAATCATTAGAAGCATTGGAACTCGAACAAGAGGAAAGCATAAGATTTCAGAATTGTTCTCTGTTCCCTCTTTATCATGGAAGTGCAAAAAGTAATATAGGGATTGATAACCTTATAGAAGTTATTACTAATAAATTTTATTCATCAACACATCGAGGTCCGTCTGAACTTTGCGGAAAAGTTTTCAAAATTGAGTATTCGGAAAAAAGACAGCGTCTTGCATATATACGTCTTTATAGTGGCGTACTGCATTTGCGAGATTCGGTTAGAATATCGGAAAAGGAAAAAATAAAAATTACAGAAATGTATACTTCAATAAATGGTGAATTATGTAAAATTGATAAGGCTTATTCCGGGGAAATTGTTATTTTGCAGAATGAGTTTTTGAAGTTAAATAGTGTTCTTGGAGATACAAAGCTATTGCCACAGAGAGAGAGAATTGAAAATCCCCTCCCTCTGCTGCAAACGACTGTTGAACCGAGCAAACCTCAACAAAGGGAAATGTTACTTGATGCACTTTTAGAAATCTCCGACAGTGACCCGCTTCTGCGATATTATGTGGATTCTGCGACACATGAAATCATACTTTCTTTCTTAGGGAAAGTACAAATGGAAGTGACTTGTGCTCTGCTGCAAGAAAAGTATCATGTGGAGATAGAAATAAAAGAGCCTACAGTCATTTATATGGAAAGACCGTTAAAAAAAGCAGAGTATACCATTCACATCGAAGTTCCACCGAATCCTTTCTGGGCTTCCATTGGTCTATCTGTAGCACAGCTTCCATTAGGGAGCGGAGTACAGTATGAGAGCTCGGTTTCTCTTGGATACTTAAATCAATCGTTTCAAAATGCAGTTATGGAGGGGATACGCTATGGCTGTGAACAAGGATTGTATGGTTGGAATGTGACGGACTGTAAAATCTGTTTTAAGTATGGCTTATACTATAGCCCTGTTAGTACCCCAGCAGATTTTCGGATGCTTGCTCCTATTGTATTGGAACAAGTCTTAAAAAAAGCTGGAACAGAATTGTTAGAGCCATATCTTAGTTTTAAAATTTATGCGCCAAAGGAATATCTTTCACGAGCATACAACGATGCTCCTAAATATTGTGCGAACATCGTAGACACTCAATTGAAAAATAATGAGGTCATTCTTAGTGGAGAAATCCCTGCTCGGTGTATTCAAGAATATCGTAGTGATTTAACTTTCTTTACAAATGGACGTAGTGTTTGTTTAACAGAGTTAAAAGGGTACCATGTTACTACCGGTGAACCTGTTTGCCAGCCCCGTCGTCCAAATAGTCGGATAGATAAAGTACGATATATGTTCAATAAAATAACTTAGTGTATTTTATGTTGTTATATAAATATGGTTTCTTGTTAAATAAGATGAAATATTTTTTAATAAAGATTTGAATTAAAGTGTAAAGGAGGAGATAGTTATTATAAACTACAAGTGGATATTGTGTCCTGTATGTGGAAATAAAACACGATTAAAGATAAGGGAAGATACTGAATTAAAAAAATTCCCCCTCTATTGTCCGAAATGCAGACAAGAAAATTTAATTGAAATAAAGCAGTTCAAAGTAACTGTGATTACAGAGCCAGACGCAAAGACGCAGAGCCGATAAAATGAGATTAATACAATCTCATTTTATCGGCTCTTTCCGTTATGTATGGATTCTTTTAATTAGTCTTCGATGTTTCTTGCTTCGTTGATACCGCTGGCTAAAGATTCCATTAAGGATAGTTCTTTGTCTGTAAAGCTATCCATGTATTTCTCTATCTGTAATCGTCGGGTGCTTTTTACCAAGTTATTAGCAGGTAAGAAAAATTCATCAACGGAAACATGAAGTAACGATACAAGGTCATAAAGAACTTGTATGCTGGGGTGTTGCCCTTTATTTTCAATATTAGTTAAGTACCGTGGGTCAATTTCAATCAATGCTCCCACTTGTTCACGAGTTAAACCTCGTTTCAATCGAGCTTCTTTAATGGCTAAACCAAAGGCTCTAAAATCATATTTATCTTCTTTTTTACGCATAGTAGACCACCTCTATACATTTTATTGTTCCTACTGAATTAAAAACAGGTATAGAAAAACGTGTTATATGGTTTATAGGTTTATATTTAATAAAAAGCACTACTAAACGCCAATAAAAAAAACCGTTATATGGTAGTGCTATTTACGCTGTTAAAATATTGTATATTACTTCCAAATGGCGGTTTGTTGGAGGTCAACGTCGCCATGAAGTACATCATATACAATAAATTTCCTTACATTGGGTTCTTGTCAAAAAAAGTCGTCTATCTGCAATAGATAAGTACGTCCACCAATGTGGTTTTATAAATCATATAGATAGAATAACAGAAGCATGTAAACAGAGAAATAAATCTGTTTATATGCTTTTTTGGCTATTCAGAACTTTTTTACAAAGTTTATTTATCAGTAATGCAACAAATCCCCCTTTCACATTGGGACTAAGAGTGAAAGGAGATAAACGAGCAAGGCTCACTTCCTTTCCTAGACAGAAAGGGGGTGAGAAACATGAAACCATCTTCTTTTCAGACCACAATAGAAAATCAGTTTGACTATATCTGTAAACGTGCTATGGAAGACGAGCGAAAGAATTATATGCTTTATCTTTCAAGGATTGCAAAGCGTGAGGTGTCCTTTTCGGATGTTGGCGATTATCTTGTTAGCCAGTTTGCGACAACAGATAACTATTCAACTGACTTTCAGATTTTTACACTCAATGGGTTATCAGTAGGCGTTGAAAATGATTTGTTGAGTGAAGCATTACGTGAGTTGCCAGACAAGAAACGTGAAATTCTACTGCTGTTTTACTTTATGGACATGAGCGATTCAGAAATTGCAGACCTGTTGAAATTGAACCGTTCTACTGTCTATCGGCATAGAACCAGTGGACTAGCCTTAATTAAAAAGTTTATGGAGGAATTTGAAGAATGAAAACACAATATCCTATGATTCCCTTTCCTCTCATTGTAAAGGCAACAGATGGCGATACCGAAGCGATTAACCAGATTCTACATCATTACAGAGGGTACATAACGAAGCGTTCCCTACGACTTATGAAAGATGAATATGGCAATCAAAGTATGGTCGTTGATGAAGTCTTACGTGGAAGAATGGAAACCAGACTGATTACAAAGATTTTGTCATTTGAAATTAAGTAATATCCTCTCTCCTTTCGTGGAAGCGTGCTAAACCATTCCACGCTTCCCGAACAGGGAGGTTTGTTATTCCACCAAAGCATATTGAGCTTTCAATGTGTTTTGATAGGCTAACGAGCCATTGTTCTTTGAAAACTGAATAAAAGTAATCGAATACGTTTCGATAAGAAAAGAGCCAACGGAACTAACCGCCATGACCTATCTTATAAAGATAGCGAGCGATTCATGTTAGTGATCCGAGAAGCAATCTTTAGCAGGATTGCCTGCAACGACATTCTTATCGTGATAATGATACTCCCATACAGTCAATAGTCCGAGCGTGATAAAACCGTCGCAGGCAATGAGTATGGCTACATGAGAACCATGCAGGGGTGGAACTCCCGTGAGCTTTGCTAAAGCTGTTCGATTGCTGGTAAAACAACTTTTATGAAATCCAAATAAGTGATTTGGAAAGGAGGATTTTATGAAGCAGACTGACATTCCTATTTGGGAACGTTATACCCTAACCATTGAAGAAGCGTCAAAATATTTTCGTATTGGCGAAAACAAGCTACGACGCTTGGCAGAGGAAAATAAAAATGCAAATTGGCTGATTATGAATGGCAATCGTATTCAGATTAAACGAAAACAATTTGAAAAAATTATAGATACATTGGACGCAATCTAGCGTCGCCAAAGGGTCTTGTATATGATAAAATAGTATTAAGTCGTATCAAGGCTCTTTCCATAAAGGAAAGGAGCAAATGCCATGTCAGAAAAAAGACGTGACAATAAAGGTCGAATCTTAAAGACTGGAGAGAGCCAACGAAAAGACGGAAGATACTTATACAAATATATAGATTCATTTGGAGAACCGCAATTTGTTTACTCGTGGAAACTTGTGGCTACAGACCGAGTACCAGCAGGAAAGCGTGATTGTATCTCACTTAGAGAGAAAATCGCAGAGTTACAGAAAGACATTCATGATGGTATTGATGTTGTAGGAAAGAAAATGACACTCTGCCAGCTTTACGCAAAACAGAACGCTCAAAGACCAAAGGTTAGAAAAAACACTGAAACTGGACGCAAATATCTTATGGATATTTTGAAGAAAGACAAGTTAGGTGTAAGAAGTATTGACAGTATTAAGCCATCAGACGCTAAAGAATGGGCTATTAGAATGAGTGAAAATGGTTATGCTTATCAAACCATCAATAACTACAAACGTTCTTTAAAGGCTTCATTCTATATTGCTATACAAGATGATTGTGTTCGGAAGAATCCATTTGACTTTCAACTGAAAGCAGTTCTTGATGATGATACTGTCCCTAAGACCGTACTAACAGAAGAACAGGAAGAAAAACTGTTAGCCTTTGCAAAAGCTGATAAAACCTACAGCAAAAATTATGATGAAATTCTGATACTCTTAAAAACAGGTCTTCGTATTTCAGAGTTTGGTGGTTTGACACTTCCAGATTTAGATTTTGAGAATCGTCTTGTCAATATAGACCATCAGCTATTGAGAGATACTGAAATTGGGTACTACATTGAAACACCAAAGACCAAAAGTGGCGAACGTCAAGTTCCTATGGTTGAAGAAGCCTATCAAGCATTTAAGCGAGTGTTAGCGAATCGAAAGAATGATAAGCGTGTTGAGATTGATGGATATAGTGATTTCCTCTTTCTTAATAGAAAGAACTATCCAAAAGTGGCAAGTGATTACAACGGCATGATGAAAGGTCTTGTTAAGAAATACAATAAGTATAACGAGGATAAATTGCCACACATCACTCCACATAGTTTGCGACATACATTCTGTACCAACTATGCAAATGCAGGAATGAATCCAAAGGCATTACAGTACATTATGGGACATGCTAATATAGCCATGACGCTGAACTATTACGCACATGCAACATTCGATTCTGCAATGGCAGAAATGAAACGCTTGAATAAAGAGAAGCAACAGGAGCGTCTTGTTGCTTAGTAGTACAAATGAATTTACTACTTATTTACCACTTCTGACAGCTAAGACATGAGGAAATATGCAAAGAAACGTGAAGTATCTTCCTACAGTAAAAATACTCGAAAGCACATAGAATAAGGCTTTACGAGCATTTAAGAAAATATAAAAAGATAATTAGAAATTTATACTTTGTTTGTCTAAAAAAGCAGCAAACTATAAACTAGTAGGTTCCACACCAAATGTAGCCCCATACTGCCCCATAAGTCCGATTTATAGCGCACCATCCCTAAAAACATTCCCAATGAAACATACAAACACCAAGCTAGAATAGTTCCTGGATGATGAGCTAAAGCGAACAAAACACTTGTCAATGCAACTCTGATATCTAATTTTCTGACCAAGTTCCATAAAATTTCTCTATACAGAAATTCTTCAACCATACTCGCATTGATTAAGAACAATAAAAATGAAAACCAAGGAACTTGATTTTGAAGGCCAATTAAGTTTGCTTGATTCGCGCTTCCTTGAGCATGGATTAGGCTAAAACATAGACTTATAATCAGTAGGCTAATGAATCCAATACCAAGACATTTTATCCTAGATTTCATATTGACCTTATGAGCTTGTTTGCGTTGGCCATACATCCATAAAAAAGAAATGAGTGACGCTCCATAGAGAATCTCTAGTATAGTTAACTCACCGATACAAAGAAATTTCAGTAAGTATAGAGATACCAATAGGACATTTACTTGTTGGAATATATAAACTGGAATTATTCTTTTCATAGTTACCTCCGAAATAAATCTTCATAATCTAAATCTAATACCTGCACAATCCTTTCTACCCATGGACTTTGAGGCATTCGTTGTTCCATCTTGTAGTGGCGTATCTTTTGATACAAACGGTTCAATTCACTTGGATAGTGAAACTCTCCCGCAAACATTTTTCTGGTTAACTCAATCCAGCTAATATTTCTTTCAGCCAAAATAATGGACAAGTTCTCCCAAAATCGTTCAGCCATATTGCTTCTCCTTTAGTTAGATAAATAATGTGTTTGTGCCATGTAAATCAATTGTTTCGTATCTCTTGGCAATAAAGCTCTAGCTTCCTCCAAATTTAGATTTGGATAAACTCTTTTATTCGAAACCGCAAGAGGAAGTCTGATGGTTAGTTCAGGATTTTTTAATATCATTTCAATGAAATCCGTTAATCTTAAATTGTCACGGTTCTTAAATCGTAATAAATTGGGAGATAAAAACTCAAAACAATCTGAAGAATAGCTCATCATCTCAATTAATTTATCCCTTGTCATTTCAGAAATCGAATGACAGGATACCTCAATGCCATAGTTTTGGAAGAATTCTAAAAGAAGTTGATTTCTTTGGCTATTTTTACTTAGATAGAGATCAATCATGGGAGACCTCCCAAAGATTCGGTTCCATTTGATATTCTGAGACGATTAAGGAATCTAATAAATTGGAGAAGTTAATTGATTTCTTGTCTTCATCATAAGCTTTTACAGTTACTTGGGTTGTAAGTATTCCCTCTTTTCCCTCGGCTCGATAGCCTTGCCCATATAAAACAAAAACAAGATTATGATTATCATCTATAAAGGCATCAGCTCCGTTCTTTATATCCTGACTTTCAAGGAATTCCATAATGTTTTGAAGATAGGATTCATAAAATAGTGGGTAATTGTGTTTTTTATGGTAATAATCTAAAAATTTCACTTCAAACTCACATGGATAATTGGG
Source organism: bacterium (assembly GCA_905221345.1). GTDB lineage: Bacteria > Bacillota > Bacilli > Lactobacillales > Streptococcaceae > Streptococcus. Next base: position 244,016 of record CAJNCW010000003.1, on the reverse strand, counting down.
CATCAAAAATATTTGTTCATCCAACTGCATCATTTCTGCATCATGTAATTCTGTTTCTAATTCATCACAATATAGTATTGACTCTTTATTTAACGCTTTCATCTTTTTCCTCTATTTCTTTTAATTTCATTGCGATTGCGGCAATCACAGGAACGGTTACACTATTACCAGCTTGTTTATAGAGCTGACTATTACTAGAGACTTTTCTAGCAGCTTCAAAAGCCCAATCAGGAAATCCCTGCAGTCTAAAACACTCTTTAGGGGTGATTCTTCGTATCCTCAAACGGTAAAATTGCCCATCAATTAAGACACCGGCTACATGATAAACTTGCTTATCTTCCCCTTCATAGCTAGCCACTACTACTCCCATTTGCCCACTAGTTGTTAACGTATTCGCTATACCTTTTCCAACTCTACCACGACGATACTGAGAACTTGGTCTTTCTAAATTGATTGAATCCCCAATCTCTGCTTGAGCATATCCTTTTTTCGTTGCTTCCCGTACTTTTAGAAATTGGATTGGTTCTGGAATTAGTATTTTGGGGATTTTATCTCCTCCTTGCATCGTAGTCAGTGTTGGAGATAAGCCCTCACTTCCATAGACGCGACCAGTTTCCTTAAAGCTAGTTGGTAAATCTCCAACAACGACAATACCATGGCGATCCTGAGTATTTAAAGTAAACATTGGCTCTTGATTATCCTTGAAACGTCTACCATTTTGTCTTTTGTTTAATCTATCTGGTGTCATACAAGGAATCGCAACTTTAAATCCTTCTCCTTTTCCACGAACTAAGGTTGGCGCAAGACCTTCTGAATAATAGACTTTACCACTCATTCCACTTCTTGATGGATTTAAATTCCCTAGTGCTTTCAAAGTCTCAGGGTTAGTTGCTTGACCTTCTCGTCTGAAAGGAAATAGGAGTCTGGTACCTTTCTTTCTAGAATGTCCGATAATAAACACCCTCTCTCTGTTTTGGGGAACGCCAAAATCCTTACTGTTAAGCACCTGCCACTCAACATCAAACCCCAATTCATCAAGCGTGGTAAGGATTGTGGTGAACGTCCGTCCCTTATCGTGATTGAGTAGGCCTTTAACATTTTCAAGAAAAAGAAAACGTGGTTGGATTTGTTTGGTCGCCCGAGCAATTTCAAAGAACAGAGTGCCTCTAGTATCTTCAAATCCCAATCGTCTTCCTGCGATTGAAAATGCTTGACAAGGGAATCCCCCACAGATGACATCGACTTTCCCTCTAAGTTTTTTAAATTCGTCATCTGAAACATCTCGTATGTCATGAAATTCTATTTCTCCTTCTGTTTGAAAAATGGACTTATAAGATTTCCTAGCAAATTTATCAATCTCACAAAATCCAATACACTCGTGTCCGACACTTTCCATTCCTAGTCGAAAACCCCCGATACCTGAAAATAAATCAATAAATTTCATTTCTTTATCACCCCTTTCTGACCGACTATAAATGTCCAAATAGTCACACCACTTGAAATGACAATGAGCATAACTAATAACCACTCGATTGGCGACATTTTAACCACCTCCTTTTCTAACACGGTTATTCCAAATGGAATATAGGCCATTAAACACAAATTCAGCTAAAACTTCCGCACGTCTAACAAAGTGAACATTATCTAGAGCATACTGATAGATTCTCTCAAAATCAGTCATAGCAATCTCACTAGCTGTTTCAGAAAAACCCTCTCGTCTAAATTGATCCTGTACCAATCCCCAAATATAATCTCGATCATATTTTGTGACCTTTTCTACTTTTCTTTTCAAGATAGGTTGAGTATTCCTATCCTCCTCATCCTCAATAAATAAAGATTCAGTCTCACTATATTTAGTCTCACTAACTTCAGTCTCACTAGGGGCTAAATGTGAGACGGGGGCCGTATCATTTTCATCCTGCCCTAGTCTTTTTTTAACACTAGGCCTGTTTGAATTAGCTACTGGGGTAGAAGATAATTCCCCTAAATAAATCTTATTAGCTAGTCTTCCTTTCTCACTTGAAGACTGTTGGACTTCATCAATTAAGTCATATTCTTTAAGAGTTTTTTTGATGGACAGTAATTTTGACTTCGAACAACCTAACAGCTTCATCAGTTTAGAATTAGAAAATACTAAATAGACTGCTCCTTCTTCATCTATCCAACCACGACTGAGAGATAATTCTAAACGATCTTTTAGAATAGAATAAGCTACCTTTACTTCTAGTTTCATATCCATATATTTCTCATCCTCAAAAAGAATTTTAGGTAATTTATAATACCGTTCTGAAGTTTGGTATTGATTTGCGGTAATTCGTTTCATAACGCTCCTCCAAGTTCTTTGAGTGTTAAATCTCCACTTGATTCCAAGCGAACCAAGCCACTTTTTTCCAATTCAGCCATAAGAGAGATGGCCTCAACAATATCAATTCCCATTTCACGTACTAAAAATGAAATGACAATATAGCGTGATGATTGTAATTCTTTTGTCATTTTCCCTCCTGAAAATAAAAAAAGGAGAACAATATTCAATTGTTCTCCACGATAAATTTGTTAAAAAGAAAAACCCTGCCAAATTAATTTTTGGTAGGGTTTTTGGTAGGAAACTAAATTAATTTATCAGTTTCTAAAATGTGTTCACGATTCTAAAAGGCTGATACTATAGTATTCCGAATTCTAATTGGTATATGCCTCTTATTTAAGAGTAACTGAAGCTCCAGCTTCTTCCAATTTAGCTTTGATTTCTTCAGCTTCTGCAGTTGGAACGCCTTCTTTGATGACACCTGGTGCACCATCAACAAGTTCTTTAGCTTCTTTAAGTCCAAGACCAGTGATTTCACGTACAACTTTGATAACGCCAACTTTTTTGTCACCAGCAGCTGTCAACTCAACGTCAAATGAGTCTTTAGCAGCACCAGCGTCAGCAGCACCAGCTGCAGCTACAGCTACAGGAGCAGCTGCAGTTACACCAAATTCTTCTTCGATAGCTTTTACAAGGTCGTTCAATTCAAGGATTGAAGCTTCTTTAATTTCAGCAATAATGTTTTCAATGTTCAATGCCATTGTTATTTCCTCCAAATAAGTTTTTAATTTTATAATAGTTTTTCCGTAGCTAGGCTACGCTGCGTAGCTTAAGATTAAGCTGCGTCTTCTTTGTTGTCTGCAACCGCTTTGACTGCAAGAGCAACGTTGCGCACTGGCGCTTGAAGTACAGAAAGGAGCATAGAAAGGAGTCCTTCGCGGTTTGGAAGAGTTGCAAGAGCAAGAATCTCTTCTTTAGATGCGACAGCGCCTTCGATTGCACCACCTTTGATTTCAAGTGCTTCAGCGTTTTTAGCAAAGTCGTTCAAGATTTTCGCTGGTGCGATAACATCTTCGTTAGAAAATGCTACAGCAGATGGTCCAACAAATACTGATGCAAGATCTTCAAGACCAGCTTTTTCAGCTGCACGACGCAAGATTGAGTTTTTAATAACTTTATACTCAACTTCGCTTCCACGAAGCTCACGACGAAGAACTGTATCTTGCTCAACTGTCAAACCACGAGCGTCAACAACGACGATAGATGCAGCAGCTTTCATTTTTTCAGCTACTACGTCAACTAGTTCCGCTTTTTTAGCAATAATTGCTTCACTCATTAGTGTGTTCACCTCCGTAATTATTTTGCTTGGGGAATTTTTCCAAAAGAAAAACGCGCCCAAACCTAGACACGAAAGTACAATACGCTTCTTTTTACATGATACGTTTTGTCCTCGGTAGGATATTTATGAGTCGAGCTCCCCTACTGTCTTAGGCAGTTTTTTCAAACCGTATATAAGTATAGCATAGACAAAAAAAGAATGCAAGATTTTTGCAAACTTTTTTTAAAAATTTTTTAAAGTTCTACTGTCAAAACTTGACCTTGCTTGACCACCTGTTCTCCTGCAATATAGACATCGTCAACATCACTGGATTTGATTGCATAAACCAGGTGAGATAACATATTTTCCTGAGGTTGAAGATGGATTTTTCCTTGTGGTTGAATGACCAGAAAATCTGCTTGCTTGCCAACTTCTAGGCTTCCTATCTGCTTTTCCATTCCTAGAACCTTAGCACCTTCTATCGTCAGAACTTTGAGAGCTGTTTCGATAGGAAATTGACTGGCATCTCCACTCTTCATCTTCTGAAGGAGGGCTGCTGTTCGTCCTTCCTCGAACATATCTAGATTATTATTGGAAGCAACCGAGTCAGTCGCAATCCCCACTGCTACTCCTGCTTTTTGGAGTTGGATGATGGGAGCAATCCCTGAGGCCAGTTTGAGGTTGCTAATAGGATTATGAGCAATAGCTACTTGAGAAGTTGCCAAACGTTCAATTTCTCGCTCGTTTAGTTCGACCCCATGAGCAAAGACAGACGAATGATCTAAATACCCAAGTTCATCTAGAAAAGCGAGGGGGCGTTTGCCGTATCGTTTCAAGATAATTCCTGATTCCTCCTTGGTCTCCGCCACATGAATATGGATGGGAATATTCAGCTCTTTTGCCATATCTAAGCTTGCTTCCAGCAAGTCTCTACTACAGCTATAGGGAGAATGTGGTGCTACCATAACCTTGAAATTTTGATTTTCATATCCTAAGATTTCCTCGATGATGGCTCGAGTTCTCCTTATGGTCTCAGCAGTTGTTTCTGCCTCTGAAGAAAAAAGGGTCGGTGAGAAATAACAACGCATCTTGGAAGCCTTAACTGCCTGATAAATTTGCTCAATATCCACACCATTGGGATTATACATATCGTTGAAGGTTGTTGTCCCTGACTGGAGCATCTCTGTCAGAGCTTCTTTGACTGCCTTGGTAGTCATGTCAGGAGTAAATCCTGCTTCTGCTGGCCAGATATAGTCATTGAGCCATTCATGGAGATTACTATCATCCCGAATCCCTCGCAGGCCTGTCATAGCAGAATGGGTGTGGCAATTGACCAAACCAGGCATAATCCAGGCTCCCTGATAGTCTATAATCTGCTCAGCTTGCTCTAAAATCTCTGGCTCCTCTTGGCCGACATAGACAATTTGGGAGTCCTTAACGGCTAAGACACCATCCAAATAAACATGGAAATCTTGGTCACAAGTCACGATATTTACATGCTGATAGACTTTCATTGTTTTCTCCTTCTAAGACCCTGATTTTTCTAGCTATTGTAACAAAAAAGTCACCCGAAGGCAACTTTTTTCGTTCATAAGATTTTAAAATAGAAAGGATTATTCAGAGCTAAAAGCTGCTGCTTTTTGCATTTGGTAATACTTGCCCTTTCTAGCCATGAGGTCCTGATGATTGCCATGCTCCACAATATCACCATCTACCAAGACAAGAATCAAATCCGCATCCTGAATGGTTGACAAACGGTGAGCAATGATAAAACTTGTGCGCCCCTTCATGAGTTTGGCAAAGGCATCCTGTACTAGCACTTCTGTCCGTGTATCGATGGAAGAAGTCGCTTCATCTAAGATAAGAATCTTTGGGATAGCTAGAAAGACTCGGGCGATGGTCAAGAGCTGAGCCTGACCAACAGAGAGAGATTCTCCTGCATTTTCCAACTTGGTATCGTATCCCTGTGGCAACTGTTGGATAAAAAAGTCTGCATTGGCTGCTTTGGCAGCAGCAATCACCTGCTCCCGACTGGCATCAGGATTTCCAAAGGCAATATTATCATGAATGGTTCCTTGCTTGAGCCAGGTTTCTTGGAGCACCATGCCAAACTGCTGTCTCAATGACGCTCGGGTATAGTCGTAAATGGAACGACCATCTAGCAAGATATCTCCCGAGTTAATAGGATAAAAACGCATGAGGAGATTGATGAGGGTTGATTTTCCAGCACCTGTCGGACCAACGATGGCCACCTTGCTACCAGCTAGGATATCGATAGACAAATCCTTAATCAAAACCTTCTCAGGATGGTAGCCAAAAGAGACATGTTTAAAGGAAACAGCTCCCTTGACTTGGTCACTGATCAAGACTGCCTTGCCTGTTTCAGCAACCTCTGAACTTTCTAAGACAGCATAGACGCGCTCAGCGCAAGCGAGAGCACTTTGCAACTCAGCTAGCACTGAAGAAATATCGTTAAAGGGCTTAGTATACTGTTGGACATAGTTCAAAAAAGTCACTAAACGCCCAATGGTCAAGGTGGACCCCATCATGATACGATAGGCTCCCACTCCAGCTAGAAGAGCATAAATGAGTGCGTTGACAAAGCGAGTCGAAGGATTTACCGTTGATGAATAAAAGATAGCTGACTGAGAATAACCTGCGTAGTTGACATTCGCCTCATGCAGTCTTTGAATAAACTCTTCCTGAGCATTAAAGGACTGGATAATGGTCTGCTGGCTAAGCGATTCTTCAATCAACTGAGTTTGAATCCCTCTGGTCTCTGTTTGCTTCTGGAAGAGATGATAAGATCGTTTGGCAATAAAACGTGAAATCACCATAGACAGTGGTGTCAACAACAAGACCAAGAGAGTCATGAGGAGATGAATTTGGAGCATTGCTATAATACTAACCAAAATCATCAAAACGCCAATGAAAAATTGATTGAAAATCATGGTCAAGCCGGCTGCCAGCTGTTCTATGTCTGTGGTTACACGACTGACCATCTCTCCACTGCCCTGCCGATCCACAAAAGCAATCGGTAAACGATGGAGCTTATGGATAATTCGCTCTCGCAAGTCTCTAGTATAAGAGAAGATTAGGCGATTATAAAGAAGAGGATTGGCCCACTGTATCAGTGTATTTCCTATAACCACCAAGATCATCTGAATGAAAATCTGCCAAAAAACTTGTGATGAACCAGCCACCAGGACCTGGTCAATGACCTGTCCAATCAGAATAGGTAGGTAAATTGATAAGCCAACTTGGACAATGGTTCCTAGAAAGGCTAGGAAAAGGAGGAAGGGATGGCTTGCTAAATCCTTAGCCAAACGCTTGAGCGTCTGGTTTGCAGTTTGTCGTTTCATGCTAGTCCTCCTTTCCATGTTGGGATGCATTAATTTCGCGATAAACTTGACTAGTTTGCATCAAGTCATCGTGCTTGCCAACAGCTAGGAGCTCACCTTTTTCCAAGAGGAGAATCTGGTCAGCCATCTGAAGTGTCGAAGTCCGTTGAGAAATCAAGATTAAGCTCGTATTTGGCAGATTTTCTCTAATAGCTTTCAAGAGCTTGGACTCGGTGATGGTGTCCAGTGCCGAGGTCGCATCATCTAGGATTAGAAATGGAGCTTGGCGCAAGACTGCTCGGGCGATAGACAGACGTTGTTTTTGTCCACCTGAGAAATTCCGTCCTCCTGCCTCAACTAGGGCATCCAAAAGTCCTTCCTTTTCACTGACAAAATCCTTAGCTTGCGCAATCTCCAGGGCCTGCCAGAGTTCCTGGTCAGATACTTCTTGATTGAAACCTAGAGTCAAGTTGGAACGAATAGTTCCTTTAAAGAGTTCGACCTTTTGGGGCACATAGGCAATCCAAGACCGCCACTGCTCAAGATTACGAGGACTACATCCATCTCTATAAAGGACAATGCTCCCCTTGTCTGCTGGATAAAGTCCAAGTAAGACTTGCACCAAGCTTGATTTACCAGAACCAGTTCCTCCGATGATACCAAGGATTTGCCCTTGCTTCATATCAAAGGAAATGTCTCTCAAAGAAGGCTGAGCCGCATCAGGATAGGTAAAGGTCAATTCTTGGACTTGTAAAACCTTATCGCTGGTAGCTTGCTTTTGTTCTAACTCTGAATGGATATCCTCTGGAGCCTCGTCAAAGACTTCCTCGATTCGCTTGGCTGAGATGTAGGATTGATTAAGAGAATTTATCAGCATGGCTAGCTTGACCAATTCCACCAAAATCTGCAAGAGGTAGTTGATAAGGGCAATAAGAGCACCTTGACTGAGTAAACCTCCTTGAATTGAAATATAGCCCTGCCAGATGATGACGAGAAGAGTTCCATTAACAATCAGATAGGTCAGAGGTGTTAATAAACTAGACCAGAAACCTGTCTTTTCTTGCAATCTAGCATAAACTTGGTTAAGAGCTTGAAAAATCTGTAACTCTCGTTTTTCCTGACCAAAAGCACGAATAACTCGCATCCCTTGCAATTGCTGGCGCGTTTCCTGAACGAGCTGGTCCGTTTTCTTTCTGAGACTACTGTAGAGAGGATTGACCAGTCGAGAGAGACCGACAATGACAATCGTCAAAATGACAACCATAACTAAGAACCAGAAAGTCAGCTCAGCCGAGATGCGATAGGCCATAAAAATGGCTCCAAAAACGATAATAGGCGCTCGTAAAAAGAGGCGCAGGAATTGATTGATACCAGTCTGTATCTGGTAGGTATCCGAAGTCAAGCGAGTCACCAAGCTAGAAGTTGTCAGACGATCTCTGCTGTCCTTGGGTAAGGAAAGAATATGACGATAAAGGTCGTCTGTTAGTTCTTTGGCAAAACCAACCGCTGCCTTAGCTGAGTAAAACTGGGCTACCAAGGCCACTAAAACACCAATCAATGCAAAGACAAGGAGTAGGCCAATCTGCATCCATAGATGCCCTTGATCTCTCTGGGGCAAGGACTGGTCAACAATCCCAGCAATCACCATGGGAACCAAGAGCTCAAAAACAGCTTCTAGCAGCTTGAACAGGGGAGCTAAAATTGATTCTTTGATATAGGGTTTGAAGTAAGATAGTAAGTGTTTCATAAGTTCCTTCTATTCTTATTCTGGAAATGAAGAAAGTGGGAAGCCCCACCCTCAGTTTTATTTGTTTAAGTAAGGTAATAGATAGCCATATCCTGCTTTTTCCATCTCATCCTTGGCTACAAAGCGCAAGGATGCAGAATTAATACAGTAACGCAGACCACCGAACTCCCGAGGTCCATCTGTGAAGACATGACCCAAGTGAGCATTTCCTGACCGAGAACGAACCTCGATTCGCTCCATCCCATGGCTCAAATCCTTGTAATAATGAATCAATTCCTTAGAAATCGGACGACTAAAACTTGGCCAACCACAACCTGAAGCAAACTTATCCTTAGCAAAAAAGAGTGGTTCCCCCGTCGTGATGTCTACATAAATCCCCTCTTCAAAGGTTTGGTCATAGGCATTGGTAAAGGGAGCCTCTGTAGCAGCTTCTTGTGTAACACGGTAAGACTCTTCAGTTAAACTTTCCTTTAACACCTCTTGACCCGGCTTTTCATAGTTAGATGCGTCAATCAATGGTTTCTCAGCATCGGTCACATCGATATGACAGTAACCTGAAGGATTTTTCTTAAGATAGTCTTGGTGATAGTCTTCAGCCAAAATGTAGTGGCGAAGTTTCTCCACTTCTACTGCAATCTTTCGACCCAGCATGCGCTCCTGCTCCTGCACCACTGTATAGATAGCTGGCAAGTCTGCATCATCCTGATAATAAATCCCCGTTCGATATTGGCGACCACGGTCATTTCCTTGTTGATTGATTGATAAGGGATCAATGACACGGAAATAATAAAGCAAAATTTCTCTGAGTGACACTGTTTTCTCGTCATAAATCACTTGAACCGTTTCTGCATGGTCTGTTTCCTTAAGCAGCTGATAATTGGTCGTTTCGACTTGCCCATTAGCGTAACCAACACTGGTTGCCAGCACTCCAGAAATGCGTGAAAAATACTCCTCTAGACCCCAAAAACAACCACCTGCTAGATAAATTTCTGCCATCTTCGTTTCTCCTTTATCAAGTTTTTAACTAATACTCTTCGAAAATCTCTTCAAACCACGTCAGCGTCACCTTACCGTAGGTATGGTTACTGACTTCGTCAGTTTCATCTACAACCTCAAAACCATGTTTTGAGCAACCTGCAGCTAGCTTCCTAGTTTGCTCTTTGATTTTCATTGAGTATAAACTTCTTTTCAAAAAAAGGATAGGAAGTCCTCTGGTCGAGAATTTCCCCATCCTATCTTCTATTTCTTTACTTTGTTTCGACACGAACACCTTGGGTATCAACTTTCAAATCATGCAGTTTGCCTTTGAAAGACTGCTTTTGCAATTCTGCCTTAATCGCTGGCATCTTGTCATGAGAAGCCAAGACCATAACTGTCGGCCCTGCTCCAGAGAGATAGGTCGCATAGGCTCCATTTTCTTTGGCTACTTGCTTAATCGTCGCAAATTCTCTCACCAAGTCCTGACGGTAACGCTCGTGGAAGAGGTCTCCCTCGATTGCTTGTCCAGCTGTCACCATGTCTCCTGCCAACAAGGCTGCAACAGCTACATTTGCTATAGAACTGGCTGCAACAGCTTCCTTGTAGGATAATTTCTTAGGAAGGACACCTCGACTGTCTCGAGTGCGCAATTCATAGTTAGGAATGTAGGCTAGAAAATCACACTCTGGGAAGTCAGCCACAATCGCTGAAACATTTCCTTCAACAGAACTTGCAATAACGAGATTACCGTAAATTGCTGGAGCCACATTGTCAGGATGCCCTTCAATCTTGGTCGCCAGTTGCAATTTATCGTGGTTAGATAAGTTGAGCTTGCCCAGCTGGTTGGCCAGTTCAATCCCAGCAACTATAACAGAGCTAGAAGAACCCAAACCACGCGCCAAGGGAACATCGCTGGTCATTTTCAAACGTCTCGGTTGCAAGTCCGACGCAATTTGTAAGGCAATCTTGAGCAAGAGATTACGCTCGTCATGTGGAATCCATTTGCCAATCTGGTGTTCAATCAACCACTCATCTCGTTCTTCACAGACCTCAATTTGAAGATACTTGGTTACAGCTACACCGACCGAATCAAAACCTGGCCCGATATTGGCACTGGTTGCAGGTACAATAATCTTCATCCTAGTCTCCTAACACCTTGAAGGTATTCAAGAGGTCAAATTCTGAAGCTTTGGCCAACTCTGCTGAAACATTCTCAAGTTGCGCTTTATTAATCTTATGAGTGATAATCACTACACGCGCCTTGTCACCTTCTTTGCCATCTTGGAGGATTTGCTTGAAGGAAATATCTTGAGCATTAAAGATTTCAGCCAATTTCAAGACCTGACCTTTTGAGTCTGGTGCCAAGATTGAGAAATAGTAGTTTGCTTTAACATCTTCTGGATTAGCCAAGACCAAGTCACGATTATACTCGTTAAAGTCTTTACCAATGGTACCATCATTCAAGCGACGAACGATACGGACAATGTCCGCTACAACACTTGTTGCAGTTGGTTTTTGACCCGCACCTGGTCCGTAGTACATAGACTCACCGATACCAATAGATTCTACAAAAACAGCGTTCATTACCCCATTCACACTGGCAAGTGGATGTCCTTTAGGAAGGAAGGTTGGAGTCACTTCTGCAGCAATACCTGAAGGAGTTTCCTCGATAGAACCAACCAATTTCACTACATAGCCAAGGTTTTGGGCAACAGCTACGTCTTCTGGCGTAATATTGCGGATTCCCTTGTGGGCTACATCGTCAAAGGCAACCTTCATTCCAAAAGCAAACTGACTCAAAATCACCATCTTGTAGGCTGCGTCAATCCCATCCACGTCATTTGTAGGGTCGCTTTCTGCAAATCCAAGTCTTTGTGCTTCCGCAAGAGCATCATCATAAAACCAGCCTTCTTCGACCATTTTGGTCATCATAAAGTTAGAAGTTCCGTTAACGACACCAAGAACGCGCGTGATTTTATCAGAAGCCAATGAATTTGCCAAAGTACGAAGAATTGGAATCCCACCAGCAACTGCCGCTTCGTAGTAAAGTGCTACATTATGCTCTTTAGCGATTTCTAACAATTCTGCACCATGGACAGCCAAAAGGTCCTTGTTAGCAGTAACAACGTGTTTTCCAGCTTCCAAGGCACGAGTGATAAAGGTTTTAGCTGGTTCGATACGCCCCATCAATTCCACTACAATGGTAATATCTTTGTCTGATAAAATATCATCTACATTGGTTACAAAGTTAAAGTCATTCCCTGCTGCAAGCAAGCGATTCTTTTCATCTTCATCCTTGACCAATACCTTGGCTACTTCAATCTCAGAATGAGCTGATTGGATGATTTTTTCTCCATTTTCCTTTAGGAGGAATGGCACACCACTTGCAACGGTACCAAATCCAAGTAAAGCAATTTTAACTGTCATGTTTGTCTCCTAGAAATTTTCTGATATAGCCATTATAACAGAATTTTGTGAAAATTCCTATTATAGTAAATCACTATTTCAGTCTAGTAAAGAAAAAACGAATCCCCTGATTCGTCTTTCTTGATAAATGAAAATTGATTTTCAAAATCTACGAACTAACCTTTTGCAAACCAAGGACTGCATCGTGATTGATCAAGATTTGACCATACTCTTGTAAGACAGAACGACTGATATCACTATCATCTGCAAATTCACGCATACGAGCCAAGAGCCAAGCTGGGTATGGACTTGGATGATTTTCAATATCGACTAAAATTGTCAAATAATAGTGGTCATTCATCTTATAGAGTTCAGATGTTTCCATCTCAAAAGTCACTGTTTTAGCAAAAGCCACTAGGTCTGCAAGATTCACGAAACGCAAGATATAGTAGATATAAGGTTCTTTCTTGCTCTCAGTCTCCTTGTCTGCCTGCTCTTGCTCTTCTTTAGCTTCTACCTGTTCTAGAGATTGGATGGCCTCAATATCGTCCTTGGTCTTTTCTGCGATACTCTTTTCCAATGTTTTGAGAAATTCGTCTGGCGACATTTGGGCCAATTCTTCCATATCTGGCAGATCCGCCAAATCTTCAAAATCCAGATTCTGGTCAATCTTGGACTTGGTCACAAAGACATCGATCTTATCTGGTTTTGGAGTCACACGGAAACTCAGCATGCCACTATCCAAGAAATTGTCTGGCATCTCTAATTCATCTAAAATAGCATAGAAAAACTCTTCGGTTTTTTCCTGAGGAACGAGAAAGTCTGCAATCTCCATTCCTCGATCCATCAAATCATCTAAAGTCATTGTAATTTTTAGTGTTGTATCACTAATTTGTTTCATCTTCATATCTGGTAACCTCTTACTTTCAGTCTATCTATTATACTAGATTTTTACGATTTTATCAAAAGAATGAAGCGAGAATGTGATATAATACTAGATATGATTTTAGATTTAAGAAAGAAAGTTCAATGAAAAATATAAAAGTCAATGCATTGGCCAGCTTGCTGGTCAATATTCTCAATATCGTTTTTCCGCTGATAACCAACCCTTATCTGACGAGGATTCTCAGCAAATCCAACTACGGTTATTTCAACACCGCCAATACCTGGGCTAGCTTTGTTATTCCACTAGCTGCCTTTGGGATTTACAACTACGGAATTCGTGCTATCAGTAAGGTCAAGGATGACAAGAATAAAATCAACTATGTTTTCTCTAAGTTATTTTATATCTCAGTTTTCACTTCTCTCCTGACGACTGGTATCTACTTCCTCTTTATCTTCTTTGACACCAGCATTGAGAACCTGAAAATCCTCTACTACATCCTAGGGGCCCAGGCTCTCTTCCAATTTCTCAATATCGAATGGATGAACGAGGCTTATGAAAACTATGCTTTTATCCTTTACAAAACATTGATTATTCGAATTACCATGCTGGTCGCTATCTTTGCCTTTGTCAAAACTGCTGATGATATCGTTCCTTATGCTATCGTTATGACAGCGACCACTATCCTCAACTACCTGCTCAGCTTTCTTTGGATTAAGAGAGAAGTTTCTTTTGTTAAAATTGGTTTCATCGAATTAGCTAAGGCTTCTAAACCACTCTTTACTATGCTTCTTCTGGCAAATGCCAATATGCTCTACACCTTGCTAGATAGAATGTTTATCACCAAGGGACCAGATGAAAACTATATTTCTTATTATACAATTGCCTATAGCATCGTTATGCTGATTGCTGGTGTCTTAAGTGGAGCTATCAGTGTCAGCATTCCACGTCTCGGCTACTACCTCGGGAAAAAGGATTACAATTCTTATAATTATCTTGTAAATCAAGCGGCATCCTTATTCTATTTCCTTATGATTCCAACTAGTTTTGGGATTATGATTTTGGGAAAGTACGCAACGGTTATCTACTCTTCTGAAAAGTATCTTGAAGCAGGTATCGTGACCAGCGTCTTCGCCTTTCGAACTATTATCTGGGCTATTGAATTGATTCTTGGAAAGCAAATTATCTTTATCAATGACCACGAGAACCGCTTGACTGCTTTCTACTTTGCTGGTGGTGGAGCAAATCTCCTCTTCAACTGTATCTTGTATATCAATAATATTTTTGCCCCTGAGTATTATATTGCTACTACCATTATTGCCGAAGCCATCGTTGTTCTCTTAGAAATTCATTTTATTAGGAAACACCAACTAATCAATTTAAAAGAAATTTTTATTACCTTAACACGTTATAGTCTCATATCCCTTGGTTTTATCCCGATCTTCTATATTTTCAAGATGATTTTCCAAATCAATTCCTATACGGTGAACCTCAATATGATTCTCATGGTTCTTTCTACCATAGCTACTTGTGGAATCTACTATCTCTTGACGCTTTTTATCGCTAAGGATAAAACACTTCATTATGCACTCAATCTAGTACTTGCTAAAATCAAAAGAAACTAAAAGAACACCCTACTGATAAACGAGCGTTTACTAGTAGGGTGTTTCTTTTACTCTTTTTCTTTCTTGTCAGAAGTATTGACTTCTAGATTTGAATCTTGTTTTGGTTGTTCAGCACTAGAGGAACTAGCTTCTTGCTTCTTCTCTGACTGATCTGCTTCGTCATTCACAGCAGCAACAGCCTGTTTCCAAATACCTTCTTCGTTTACCTTATAACCATCTGGTGTGGTGGCATTTTTCAACAAGGAACCATCTGTTTGGAAATAGTACCAATTACCGTCAATTCGTTTCCAACCGGTCTGCATAGCTCCTGATTCATCAAAGTAATAATGATCACCATTTACTTTATGAAGGCCAACCAACATGATGCCATCTTCAGGATTGAGATAATACCAGATTCCTTTATCCTTTATCCAACCTGTCTTCATAGCTCCACTTCCTTCAAAGTAACGATAATGATTATCAAACCATTTCCAGCCTGTTTGCATAGCTCCTGATGCACTAAAGTAATACTGCTTACCATCTACTTGTTGGAAACCGACCAGCATGATACCTTCCTGATCTTCAAGATAATACCATGTTCCTTGCTCTTTCAACCAACCAGTCTTCATAGCTCCTGAGTCAGCGTAGTAATGCCAGTGTTTATCAAGCCACTGCCAGCCTGTTTGCATGGCACCGCTGGTATTCAAATAGTAACGCGTACCGTTGATTTCTTGTTTCCCAGTCTGCATAATACCATCTTGATTTAGATAATACCATTTCTCATTATCCTTAATCCAGCCTGTTTTCATAGCTCCTGAGTTCGCATAGTAATACCAATTGTTCTCTAGCCATTTCCAGCCTGTTTGCATGGCACCACTAGCGTTCAAGTAGTAACGAGTACCATTTATATCTTGTTTTCCAGTGAGCATGATACCATCTTTGTCCAGATAATACCAAGTATCCTGATCCTTGACCCAACCAGTTTTCATAGCTCCAGAAGTAGCAAAGTAACGCCAGTATCCCTCAATACGATTCCAACCGGTCTGCATGATACCATCTTTGTCAAAATAATAGGTTTCCCCATTAATCTTCTTTAGACCGACGGCTACATTACCATTCTCGTCATAGTAGTACCAATTCGAGTCAATCTTTTTCCAACTTGATACTTTGTCACCAACTTGTAAAGCTCCACTGTCTGCAAAGAACATCTTCTTGCCATTAAAAACTTGATGTCCTGTTAGCATCTTTCCATCTGCTGCAAAGAGATATTTCTTCCCTCCAATTTCAGAAAGCTCACTAAATCGTCTAGCACCATTTGATTGGATATAATACCAATGACCATCCAGCTTGAACCAACCACCAGTTTGCATTTTACCATTTTGGTTCAAATAGTAGTCATTTCCCTTGGCATTTTCTCCCCATTCATCATTAAGGTGAAGCCAGCGTCCTGCTTGCATTTGTCCTTTTCCATTAAAGAAGTAAGTGGCTCCACCAATCTCTTTCCAACCGATAGCCATTTCTCCATCTGTTAAACGATATTTCCAATAGCCATCTTCTTGGTACCATTTTTCGTCAACTACAGGGATGTCAGGGAAGAGATTAGAAACATTAGCAAATCCGCTATCACTAATATCAAAAACAGTTGCATCCTGAGTTTGACTAGAAGCTCTGAGAACTTGAATATTTTTCTTTTGGAGATATTCTCTGGTTGAAGCAACATTAATATCACCGCCAGTTGTCTGAATAATCATCTTTGGAGATAGGTTTTCAAGAAAATTAATCGTATTTGAAATTGTCGCATCATAATGATGATTCCATTTCATCATATCAACCTTACCGATAACTGGACCTAACTTATCTTCCGCTCCTTCGGCATTATCCAAATCTCCACCAAGGTAGATTCTCTTTCCTGCCACAGTCACCACTGAAACGATAGAGTTGGAGTTATCATCTTTGACTTTTTTCAAATTACCATCGACATCATATTCATTTTTATAATTATAGAGTTGGATATCCATATCACCTAATTTAAAGTGACTATCCTCGTCTGTAATATTCTGAATAAGAGTAACTCCTCGTTTGTATGCGGCTCTTAAAGCATTATCATAATTGAAAAGATTATCCCAGAGTCCCCAGTGTGAGGTAATCCGTTCATCTGAATATTTTTTTAAATAAAACTTACCAACTTGGTAACGATTAAGTATCTCATCTGCTCCGCCGATATGGTCACTATGAACATGAGTCCCCAAAATAAAATCTAATTTTTTAACACCAATCTGATCAAGATGGCGAATCAAACGGTCTTCCAAGACTTGATAATTTCTCATGGAAATTCCCCAACGACTTGGATAGCGTGGGTCACTCCCATCAGGAAAATCATAATCTTCCCCCATATCAATCAAAGCATAATGACCATTACTTTCCAGAAGGATAGCATCACTCCCAGATTTTGCTTTAGTATTTATGAAATGGATACGGTTGCCTGAACCAGCAGTAATGGTGTCTGCATTAACTTGTTGTAATAAACCAATCAACACAAAAAGGAAAGTAAGTAAACCATAACTGACTGATTTAACTAATCCTTTTTTCTTCATCTTGAACACTCCTTTCTCGATGAAAACAATCTCTTACTAATCAATCCAATAATTCTTATCAGTTCCTGGAACCTGTTGTTCAACAGGTGGTGGAGTCATATAGTCGGCTCCAAATTCGTAGACAAGAATTTCATGGTATTTTCTCGGAGTCTTCACTACGATGTTTTCGTATGGCATATCAATCAGATCATAGAGCCATTCTTTTTTGATTCCCTCTGGAAGACTTGGATCAAATATCGTACAGGTAAGATCTATAGCTTGATTTACACTATATTTCAAAGCAAGGTTCTCTAATTTTTGATTCCAAGTTTGTGGAGAACTTAAACGAAAAATAGCTGACCCAATATAGCGAGGTAGATTTTTTATCCCCCCATTTTCCGATTTAATTCCTTTAAAATTCAAAGAAGAAAGGCGAATGAAATATTTGTAGAGCTTCATTTTCTTACGGTCACTTTCCTGTGTTACGACACCATCGTATGGAAAAATATCAACACAAGTTCCCAATACGACTGTCGGGTCCAGAAGATTGGCATCTCTACGTGTTCTAATATCATGGACACGCATATAACTGTACGGATAGCCTTTTGTTTCTCTAAATGAAATCAATTTGTAGTAGGGATGATTATCATTTTTTAAAACCTGATAAAGCTTTTCAAATTCATCTCGCGCTAAGGAAATATCTGTATCATCATCCCAAGGGATAAATCCTTTATGGCGGACAGCTCCTAGTAAGGTTCCAAAATCAATAAAATATTTAATCTGATGCTGTTCACATAATTCATGTAGATACTTTAAAATATCCAACTCCACTTGTTTTATTTCTTCAAGACTTAAAACTCTCTCAGACATACGTTTTATTCTCCTAATTTCGACTAATTCTTTAAACGATTTCTAACTGCGATTTGCTTACTTAGAACTTTTTAGTGATTTTCCACAGTTTGAAATCATGGTGAGATACTCTCTGTTCAAGAGGAGGCAATTGCATGTAATCTCCATAGTCAGAGGTCAAAATTTCATGGTAGTGTTTTGGAATCATAAATTCCTTGCCTTCAAACGTTCCCACAATCACTTGTTCCAACCACTCACGTTTCCAAACCGGCTTATTCATATCCTTGTAAATCAAATAGTCAACTTGCTCGTAGTCAGCAACTGCTCTAGATTTAGCAAGCTCATCAATTTGCTCAACATACTTATTCGTATTTGTGAAATAGAAAGTGACAACAGAAATATAACGGATCAAAGAATTCAGTAGACTTTTTGTGTTAGTAATTCCTTTAAAAGTATAACAACTTAATTGACGTTTCTTTATGAGTTTCGTCATTTTGTTTTTAAAATCTACGTCATCCTCATAGCCATCCACGGGGAAAATATCTACATAGATTCCCATATTCGAATCGATGCGAACATCTTCTTCCAGTAAATAAGTATGGTTATCCTGCACTTTCATGAAGGGATAGACATAGTTAAGATTATTTTTATAAGACATAACCTCGTAACGTTCATCAGGGTTAGCGATAAGGTAATCTTGCAACTTCTCATAATCTTCTCTTAGCATACAGATATCCATGTCATCATCCCAAGGGATAAAACCTTGATGGCGAACTGCACCAATTAAACTTCCATATGCTAGGAAATACTTGACACCAATTTTCTGACAAACCTCATGAATGTACTCCATGATTCCAAGTTCCATCTGTTGTATTTCACTGATATCTGTTACTTCTTGGTACCGAACTCCTTCATACCGTTTGCAGACTACGAGTCCATAGCCGATTGCCAACCAAAAGATGATATTGATAAAGTTAGTAGAGTACATGATCTGACTCTCAAACAACTGACCAAACAAGATACCGAAGAAAAGAATCATAATCAATTTGTCAGTATTTTTCTTGGACACAATCAAATAAGTTAAAAAGCGCTTAATGACATAACCCAGTATAAGAAGGAAGGATACCAAGCCTAGAACTCCCGAACTAACAAATATAGTGACAAAAATATTATGGAAGTTCCCACCGATAAGGGAATTTTGAATCTCAAATTTACTGAAATATTTTGTGTAGTAATCTGGAACATTCCGTACACCGTAACCAAAAATTGGTTTCGCACTTCCCATTTTAATAGCATTTTTCCAGATATAAGTTCTACCGCTTGGTGTTGTTTCAATTAGGTGAAGTTCCCCATTTTTCTTAGTAATAGACGAATCTGTTTCAGCGTAGGATTGTCCTTTGTTTAAGTCAAAAACAGTCGCAGTTTCAGATGAGATATAAACTGAAGTTGCATAACTTAATCCAATATTGGTAGCAGTAACAAGTACACCAACAACGATAAAAGTAAGAAATCGTTTAACGAGACTTCCTCTAGTAACAAAGAAACTATAGAGTCCAATCATGAGGAGTAAAGAAAGTAAGGCTCCTCTACTTTGCATAGTAGCAAAGTATACTAATTGAATCACATTGTTTATTTTTAGATAAACGGAGTATTTACTTCCTTTGTGGATCAAATACATAGCTAAAATAATGCTAATGTATGAAAATATCGCACTAGCATTTGGATTAACAATCCCCCATAGACGTCCATTCATGACACCATAGTAATAGGATTGTTCGCCAATCTTAAATAGGATAAGGACTCTACTTACCAATAAACCAAATGCAAAGATTGCGGAAGAAAAAGAAATGATTTGAATAGTATAGGTAACCCAATCAAATAATTTTTTAAGTTGTCCTGATTGTAACATGGTAAATAATAAAATATAGGTTACCATGAAGAGGATTTCAATCACATTTCCAATCAGATGTCCGGAGCGATTGAATACTGCCGATAGTAGGTGGCTTCCAGATAACAAGCCAAATAAGGCCAAAAACTTTCGATCTACTGTAATCTGTTTCCACTTAAACAACAAGGTATAGCAAATATAAAGTACAACAATCGCTGACAATCCCTTATAAAGGGGATTTGCTACCTTATAAACCAGTGAACTCATACTTAAAATCGAAATAAAAACAAATAGATATGCAATCCATAGTTTTGATTTTTCAAAGTATTCATCCAATTTTGAAAAATTCATTTTCAACTCCTTCTCATGATATTAGTTTTTTAATCCAACAATTTTCTTATATAGCCATGGAGAAATGACAAGTGAAAGAATCGCTACCTTGCGAAAAGTGGTGAAATAAGCATCCTTCCATATTTCACGTCGATGCTGAACAATCCAATTCCTCAGCTCGGCTTTTTCCTTTTGATACTCTTCAGATGAAGTAAAGATAATTTTATCGTAAACTGTGATGTACGACCAACATTCTCTATTTTTTAATTCAGGTTTTAAATCAGGAAAGGCTTGTGAAACTTGAGCGATTATTTTTTTATAAACTTCTATCGTGTCAAATACATGTTGATTGACAGATGTTGTTGCACTTCCCTCACGATGATCATAATAATAAATTGGTTTGTCAATAAATACGCTACTGCATCTTGTCTTTAGTAGCAATTCAGTTAAAAATAAGGCGTCTTCAGCTAGGTGATAATTTGTATTAAACTTTTCATCCGCTAGCAGGTCTCTCTTAAACAGTTTTGCAACTGGAAAAAATGACGTTCTGGTAGTCATCAGTAGTTCCTTCATGGTTTCTTCTGTTGACCAGAGTTCTGTTTTTCCAGAATGTGGAGGTAGGTCTGTTACAATGCCGTTTTTAATATGGTGCAGAGGAGCAATTACAAAGCCTATATTTTCCCCCTCAACTGCACTAGCTAAAGTAGCTAGGTAATCCTGAGTAACGAAATCATCGCTATCAATAAAGGTAATCCAAGCACCAGTCGCCAGCTGAATTCCCATATTTCTAGCATTTGAAACTCCAGCATTTTCGATATGATAAACCTTGATATTCTCATACTGAGATGCTAAGTGATCACAGATCAGTCCGCTGGAATCGGTAGAGCCATCATTAATCAGAATTAGTTCAAAATTGGTATAAGTTTGTTGGAGAATCGACTCTACACATCGCTCCAGATAGGCTTCTACATTGTAGACTGGAACGATAACGCTTATTTTTTCTCCCATCATGCTCCGTATTCTCCCTTGTACTCTGTGTAGCTCTTGTCCATGTCTGCTATAATGGCGTCATGATGCGGTACTTGCTTGTCCGCTGGTGGCGGTGTCATATAATCCCCAAAAGCAGTGCTGAGATAGGCATCATAACCGACTGGGATGGGCATCTCAGTTCCTTCAAATGGCAAGAAGAGATTGTCCTCAAAGGATGCGATTGGGTATTTGTTTCGCATGTAGCCGGGACCTGAGCATAATTCCGTAATTCCATCGCTCTCAGCCAGACCATACTTGGTCATTTCTTTTTCAGCTTTTTTCCAAATGCGATAACGTAGAGATTTTGGAGTCAGACCAAGTAAGATGCGACTTCCCCATTTCATGATGGCACCATGCTTTTCTGGGATAGTTTGCGCACAAAAGAGTGAATAAATCAGAGCCCAACGAACCTGTTTCTTACGCTCAGCTGGATTTTTAGGATAATAATCCAAAGGCAAAACATCCAAGGCCAAACCGTGTGGTAAATCCAAATCCTTTTGATAAGGCTTGATACAGGTCGTTTCCTTATCACGAATGGTAATAAAAAGGTTACGGTCTACAAAATCCTTGTGACTCTTTGACAAGAAATAACGCTTATCTGCATAACGAGGCCATAGTTCGGCTAACTTTTCATAGTCCTTGCGAGGCATGAAAAAATCTAGGTCATCATCCCAAGGAATGAAGCCCTTGTTGCGAAGGGCACCAATCGCTCCTCCACCACAGAGATAGCACAACAAATTATGTTCTTTACAAAATGCGACGAAATATTCAGCCATTTCCAGACTACGAGCCTGAATCGCTTTCAAATCACTCATGTCTCTCCTCTTCTGTCCAATAACGAGTTATATCGTTTTATTATACCATAAAAAAGCCTTAAAAATCCATCAGATACCGTAAAAAATCAAAGCCCAGTCCACCATTTTTACTGGTGAATGAAACTTTGATTTTTATTTATCTATCTCTTATCTCATTCCCATTTGGGCGAGTTTAGTCCGGTATTTGTTCTGGTCGACAAGTAGACCTTGTCCTCCGTAGACATCATAAGCATCTACCCAATCGCCCAGTTCTGGCACTGTGAGTCTTTCGATACCATTCTGTGCACCTTCGATAACTGATAAGCCATTGGTCAGTAAGAATGTATATGGTAGGTTGGTAGAAGTCATTCCAAATACTTTTCCAAGTGCTTCTGAACCGGTAAAGAGCTTGGTTGGATCCTTGATTTGCTCAAGAACAGCTGACATGACTTGCTGCTGACGTTTGGTACGACCATAGTCTCCTTCATCATCGTCACGGAAACGGGCATAGTTAAGCAAGGTTGAGCCATTCATCTGCTGTTTCCCAACTTTAATAGTTTGAGTTGGTGATTCCGTTTCTGTTGCATGAAGGTCATCTCCAACTGTAGCTTCTGTTAGAGGCTGACCATTCAATGTTGAGAATTGAGCATCAATCGTTACTCCGTCAGGGAAGAGGGTATCAATGGCTGTTGCAAAGGCTTGGAAATCTACTAGGGCATAGTACTTAATGTCCAAATCAAAGTTATCTTTTAAAACCTTGCGGACCATTTCTGCCCCTTTTTGCCCTTCTTGTTCCCCAAGTTCATAGGCAACATTGAGTTTATTATCCGTTTGTTTCTTGCCATTCACAATCTGACTGTAGCCATCAATATAGACTAAGTTGTCACGCATGAAGCTGACTAGCTTGATCTTCTTATCCGAACCACTAACATTCAACACCATAATCGTGTCGGTACGGGTTTCTGCACTATTTTGACCAATACGGCCATCTGTCCCCATGACTAGGATATTCACCCCGTCTTTAGTATCTTGACCATTAAACACCTGTACTTGTGCCGCTTTTGCATCAGCTGGCTTATTGCTAGTAGTTGCCGACTGGAAACCTCGAAGAAACATAATAATCATGCCCGCAGCCACACAGGTTATCAACAGTAAAAGCCAAATTAGAACTCGTTTGAAAAATTTTCTTGGTTTCTTCTTTTTCACTTTTGGAAGAGAGGGAAATTTCTGATGTCTATTCGAGCGACTTTGATTGGAATACTGTGGAATCCCAATATCCTTCCCTAGATTTTTTTCCCTTTCACCTTCATTAGTGGGAAAGCCACCGTCCATTTTTCTTTTCAGATAGTCAAATTCTCTCTTTTCTCTGTCATTTAGGTAATGAATATTCTTAAAAAGGTAATCATAGCGTAACTGCTCATGATGACTTAAAGGGCTTTCTTTGCTCATAGGCTCTCCTTTCCTAGGTCCCTTATGGTGAAAATAGGGTAGGTTCCCAGTATCTTGTACTGGATTCCAATTGCTTCTAGTTCTTGTCTGGCAAAATGAACCAGCTCTTCCGCACTATAATCCACATCAATAATGAAAAAATATTCTCCCAAGGCTGTTTTCAAAGGGCGGCTTTCTATCTTGGTTAGGTCAATACCTCGCCAAGCAAAGGTTGAAAGAGCCTTGTAGAGGGCACCAGGAAGATTGTCTGGTAAGGTCAAGGCCAAACTCATTTTTTCAGTTTGTGATTGCAAAGGGATAGTGGGAATCTCGGATCCTAAAACCCAAAAACGAGTGAAATTAGCTTCCATTTCTTGGATATCTTCTGCTATCAGCTCCAAACTATACTCTGCAGCAGAGTTTCTAGGAGCAATGGCTGCGTAAGGCTGGTCTGGATGTTCAGCGATAAAGCGAGCCGCATAAGCTGTACTTGCCGTCACTTCAAGCTGGGCCTCTGGATAATGCGCCTCTATGAATTTCTTTCCCTGAGCCAGAGCCTGAGGATGAGAAAAGATTTTCTCAATTTTTGACTGACCTGGAACTGCCATCAGCTGCTGGTGAATGGGTTGAACGATTTCTGCTACTGCTTGGATGCGAGCCTGATGAAAAAGGTAATCCAAGCTTTCATGCACACTCCCCTCAATGGAGTTTTCTACTGGCACCACTGAGTAGTCCACCAAGCCCTGTTCATAGGCCTTGATGACATCTGTGATATTGGCAAAGGCATGCAATTTCTCTTTGGGAAATGCTGTCTGCACAACATGATGCGAAAAAGATCCCTTGGGACCTAGATAGGCAATTTTCATCTCAGTTCCTCTATAATTTCCTCTGGGCTTAGCTTGGTCACATCCAGAACCCGACTAGCTACTTCCTCATACCAAGCTTGTCTTTCTTGGAAAATTCTGGCTAGCTCTTCCTTACTATGATTTAGAAAGAGCGGGCGCTGATTGTCCTTATCAGCTGCGATACGTTGGTAGAGGGTTTCAAAATCTGCTTTTAGGTAGATGTTATCAGGATTGGTTTTGAGCAAGTCACGATTTCTCTGAGAAATGACAACTCCTCCGCCAGTTGACACAACTCGGTCCATTTTTAGTAAGTCAGCTAGGACTTCTGACTCTACTTGACGAAAGGCCACTTCTCCTTTTTCAGCGAAGAAATTCGCAATGGACATGCCCAAACGTTCCTCGATTAAGGCATCCATATCGATGTAGTCTGTGTCCAATTTTCTAGCGATTGTCGACTTACCAGCTCCCATAAATCCGAGTAATACCTTAGCCATGAATCAAGCTCTCCAAATCATCAAAGAAGCTAGGATAACTGGTATTGATGGCTTCTGCACGGTCAAGCTCCACTTCTCCATCTGCAACCAAGAGAGCTGCAATGGCTGTCATCATGCCAATACGATGGTCACCAAAAGTATTGATTCTAGCGCCATGAAGGCTTGATTTCCCTTTAATAATCATCCCGTCTGCTGTAGGAGTGATATCCGCCCCCATGCTATTTAAAGCGTCTGCCACCACCTGAATGCGGTCGGTTTCCTTGACCTTGAGCTCCTCAGCATCCTTAATGACCGTTACACCTTGCGCTTGGGTGGCTAGGAGGGCAATAATCGGTAATTCATCAATCAAACGTGGAATCAAGGATCCACCAATCTCTGTTCCTTTCAGGTCTGAAGACTCGACAGTCAAGGTTGCTGATTTAGCGACTGGATCTATTTCTGTCATTTCCAATTTTCCACCCATAGTGCGAATGACATCAATAATACCTGTACGCGTTTCATTGATGCCCACATTCTGCAGCACTACACGAGAATCTGGCACAATCAATCCAGCTACCAACCAAAAGGCTGCACTGGAAATATCTCCTGGAACAACTACCTTTTGTCCGATCAGTTTTTGTGGTCCTGTGACAGTGATCGTTTTACCATTCACACTTAAATAGCCACCAAATTGCTGAAGCATATCTTCGGTGTGGTTACGAGTACATTCTTTTTCGATAATAACGGACTCCCCCTGAGTCTGTAAGGCTGCAAACATCAAGGCGGACTTGACTTGGGCAGAGGCAATTGGTAACTCATAGTGAATCGGTCTTAAATTTTTCGTCCCTTTTAAGTGAAGAGGGGGCAGGTCTCGCTCTGTTTGCCCTGAAATGCTAACACCCATTTTTTTCAGTGGAATCGTCACGCGATCCATAGGGCGTTTAGAAAGACTATCATCTCCAAACATCTCTACTTCGAAGTCTGCACCAGCAAGGACACCTGAGATCAGGCGAATCGAAGTGCCAGAATTTCCCATATCCAAAGCATTTTGCGGAGCTTTTAAGCCATCCATTCCAACACCTTGAATGGTAATAACCCCATCTTTATCCTCAATCTCAACACCAAGGTCACGAAAAACTTGAGTAGTCGAAAGCACGTCCTCTCCACGCAGAATATCATAAACCTTGGTCTCGCCCTCAGCCAAACTTCCAAAAATAATCGAACGATGGCTGATAGACTTGTCACCTGGAACCCGGATACTGCCATGTAAGTGGCGAATGTTTGTTTTTAGTTTCATAGTTGACCTCATACTTGCAACACTTTTTCTTATTTTATCACAAAAAAGCCAGAAATTCCTGAAATTTCTGGCTTTTATACAGATAAAATACTATTTCAACAATTCTGAAACAGGTTCAAAGACAATTTTTTCAATGTCTGAAAGGTAAATAGACAATTGTTGCTGTTTGGCAAAGAAATCTGACAAAAGAGCGTTCTCTTGGATTTGCTTACTGAAAGACTGCATCTTTTCTTGGAAAGAGGCGTCTGGCATTTGTCCAGTTTGCGCCATGACTTGGATTTCTTGCTGGAAAGCGAGGTAGTCTGCAAAAATCTTGCTAGCTTGTTCATCAGCTTGGATGGCATCTTTGGCTACCTTAACTGCCTTGTATTCTGGTAATTCACGTAACCCGCGGCTAAGTTCATTTGCACTATCGTAAATATTTGACATGATTTTCTCCTTATTTGATGACGACTGTATAGTCTGTATTTTCTGTAATTAAGCGTTCAGCTCGTTCTAAATCTTGAGCATTTTTAAAGGAAATTTGTAGAATCCCGTAAACATCCTCCCGGTTTTCTTCGTTGATGTGAATGTTGACCAAGGAAGTCCCACGTAGCAATTCCAAAATCCGCAAGATGACATCTTCTTCATCGGGAACGTCGACATAGAGGTCGTAAGAGCTATCCACACCACCACGCTTATGGATTTCCATAGCCTGCCGTTGCTCACGCGCCTGATTGAAAAAGTTCCAGATTTGTTCTTCATCTCCCTTGCTGATAGCTTGTCCAACCTCATCTAGGCGCTCCTTGAAATCCGCAATTCGATCTAGAATAGTCTCACGATTGGACAAGAGAATGGAGGTCCACATACTCGGCTCGCTTTCCGCAATTCGGGTCATATCTCGAAATCCTCCCGCCGCAAAGCGCCTTGCCATCTCATGTTCTTGAGCATAAACTGCTGTCTGCTCCATGAGACTGGAAGCCAGAATATGTGGAAAATGGCTAATCTGAGAAGTCACCCGATCATGCTCCTTGGCATCGATCTCGATAAAGCGAGCATGAAGACCTGAAAGTAGATCTTTCATTTCCTCAAGTGTGTCAGGACTTGTCAGTCTCGAAGGTGTAAAGATATAGTAGGCATTTTCAAAGAGATTAACATCCGCAGAGGCAGCCCCTGTCTTGTGGCTACCAGCCATGGGATGAGCCCCGACAAAGCGAACAGACTTGCCAGCCAAATACTGCTCCGCCACATCTACAATGGCTGACTTGGTTGAGCCCGCATCCGAGATAATGACGCCTTCTTTCAAGTCCAAGTCGGCCAACTCCTTAATAAAAGCAATGGTCTGTTTGATTGGCAAGGTCAAGATGATGACATCTGCTAGGGGAGCGAAGCTGGCAAAATCATCCGTCGCACGGTCTATCATCCCCCGCTCCAAGGCAATGTCTCTCGAAGCCTGACTGCGATTATAACCTAAAATTTCATAATCAGGATGATCGCGCTTGATACCGAGTGCCATCGAAGCACCAATCAAACCGAGACCTGCGATATAGATGGTTTTTGCCATAAGGACTCCTTAATAGTTCTTTGTATAGTCTCGGTGCTTGGCAACTGCCTCTTTTAATTCTTCAAGATTATCTGATGAGAATTTTTCAAGGATTTCTTGCGCCAGAACCGTTGCTACAACGGCTTCCATGACCACACCTGCTGCTGGAAGAGCGGTCGGATCACTTCTCTCCACGGTTGCCTTGTAAGGTTCGTGGGTTTCGATATCCACACTCATAAGTGGTTTGTAAAGAGTGGGAATGGGTTTCATAACTCCACGAACAACAATTGGTTGCCCATTGGTCATACCACCTTCGAAACCACCTAGATTGTTGGTACGACGAGTATAGCCATCTTCTTTAGACCAGAGAATTTCATCCATGACTTGGCTTCCTTTGCGGTAACCAGCTTCAAAGCCAAGACCAAATTCCACCCCTTTAAAGGCATTGATAGAGACAACTGCCTGAGCCAATCGCGCATCCAATTTTCTGTCCCATTGAACATAGGATCCAAGGCCAACTGGAACGCCTCCGACGACTGTCTCCACAACCCCACCGATGGTATCACCGTCACGTTTGATTTGGTCAATATAGTCCTTGATTTCTTGTTCTCGTTCTTGGTTGACAATAGAAACTTCAGACTGGGCAGCTCGTTGCTTGATTTCAGCGACGGTTAGATTTTCAGGCACATCGATTTCCTTACCACCAAAGACCACGACATGATTAGCAATCTCCATATTCAGCTCAGCTAAGAGACGTTTAGCTACTGCTCCAATTGCTACTCGCATGGTGGTTTCACGAGCTGATGAACGTTCCAAAGAATTTCGCAAATCATCAAAACGATACTTGATACCACCTACCAAGTCGGCATGCCCTGGACGTGGATGGGTGATTTTTCGCTTGCTCTTAAAGCGGTCTTCGATGTCTTCAGCAGACATGATATCCAGCCATTTTTGGTGGTCCTTATTGATGACATCCATGGTAATAGGAGCCCCTGTCGTCTTCCCATGACGAACTCCCGAAGTAAAGACAACCTGGTCACTCTCAATCTTCATACGACCACCACGACCGTAGCCACCCTGACGGCGTTTCAGATCCTCATTGATGTCCTCTACTGTTAAAGGAAGGCCCGCTGGAATTCCTTCAATAATAGCCGTCAGACGGGGGCCGTGTGATTCTCCTGCAGTTAAATATCTCATACGTTCTCCTTATTTTACCAAGTAGTCTTTCATCTCTTCCAGAGAAACTGGGTGAATGGTCGCTGAACCAAGCTCTGGTACCAAGACCAATTTCAAGGTGTTGCCACGCGCTTTCTTATCATGAGTCAAAGCCTGATAGAGCTTGTCAACATTCCAGTTTTCATAGTCAATAGGTAAACCAAATTTCTGGCACATCTCTCTAATGGACTGGGTTATCCCTTCTGGCATGAGGCCTTTTCCCTCAGCAATCTTGGAAATCTGTACCATACCCATGGCCACAGCCTCACCATGCATGACTTTGCCATAACCGGCAGTCACTTCAATAGCATGACCAATGGTGTGCCCAAAATTGAGGTAAAGGCGAACGCCATTGTCCAACTCATCCTCAACCACCATCTTGCGCTTCACCTGACAAGAATGTTCAATCAAAGTCTCTGCATGTTCAAGTATGCTCTCTACAGAACCATCCAGTTCCGTCAAGAGAGCCCACAGTTCTGGATCCTCAATCAAGCCGTACTTGATAACCTCACCCATCCCTTCAATCAGCTCTCTTTTTCCGAGTGTTTCAAGGACAAGCGGGTCAATCAGAACCCCATCTGGTTGGGCAAAAGTTCCCACCATATTTTTAGCAAAAGGAGTATTGACACCCGTCTTTCCACCGATAGAAGAATCAACCTGGGCTGTCAAACTAGTCGGAATCTGAACAAAGTGAATGCCTCGCATATAGGTAGAGGCTACGAAACCAGCTAGGTCCCCAACGACACCACCACCAAGAGCCAAGATTCCATCGCTACGAGTCAAACCCTGCTTAACTAGAAACTCATAGACTTTCTGAACAGTTGTTAAATTCTTTCTTTCTTCGCCTTCTAAGAAATCAAAAACGGCTACCTGAAAACCAGCATCTTCTAGGCTGAGCTTGACCTTCTCTGCATAGAGAGAAGCTACATGGTTATCTGTCACAATGACTACTTTTTGTGGTTGCCAAAGTTCTCGCAACCATTGACCAGCCTGAGCTAGACAACCTTTTTCAATCTGAATATCATAAGGATGATGCGGAATATCGATTCTGATTTTCATAGTAGGGTCTCCTTTTCACTATTTATATTTTTCTGTTAAGGACTGCCAAATCTCGTCTGTCGGCATTTCTTTACCTGTCCACAGTTGAAAAGCTTCAGCAGCTTGATAGAGCAACATTCCTAGACCATTGACAGCTGAATTGCCCTGACTTCTAGCCCATTTCAAAAATGGGGTCTCAAAGGGTTGGTAAATAATATCTGCCACCAATAGAGTTTCTGGTAAGACTATGCTTTC
Source organism: bacterium (assembly GCA_905221345.1). Taxonomy (GTDB): domain Bacteria; phylum Bacillota; class Bacilli; order Lactobacillales; family Streptococcaceae; genus Streptococcus. The sequence goes on along the minus strand of CAJNCW010000003.1, from coordinate 213,901 downwards.
AGGAACTGAGGATGATTTGCCATCCATTCCCACACTAGTCGCATTGACGAGCAGGTCCGACTCAGCAATCCTTGATTGCAGTTCAGAAACATCTTCTAAAGCATACAAGTGCACTTTAAAACCTGTCTGCTCCTGCAACTTGTCTAGATAAGGTCTTGTTTTTTCCATAGAAGCTGAACGCACAAAAACAGAAATCTGACTGGCGCCATCCAAAATAGCCTGAGCCAAAATGGACTTGGCCGCACCACCTGCTCCCAGAATAGTCATTTTCTTATCCGAGATTGTAAAAGAAGGCAAGCTCTTAAAAAATCCCTTGCCATCTGTATTATATCCAATTAACGTTCCATCTTGATTAACAACTGTGTTGACCGCCCCAATCAAACGAGCCTCATCACTCAACTCATCCAGATAAGGAATCACTTGCTCCTTGTAAGGCATGGAGAGATTGATCCCAAACATCTGGTAACGGCGAATGTTGGCGACTGTTTCTGCCAAGTCACCCGCTTCAATCTCCCAAGCCACATAGACACCATTGGTAGCTGTCGCCTCAAAGGCCCTATTGTGGATTAAGGGTGAAATAGAGTGTCTGATGGGATTTGCAACAACTGCAGCTAAACGTGTATAGCCATCAAGCTTCATCCAAAATCTCCCTGATTTTTTTCATACTTGATAAGGAAATCTGACCCGGCGCACTGACTGCATCCATACTAGCAAAAGACCAGCTGGAACCTGTTACATCTGAAGTGATACGAGAAACCTTGCCAATTTTCCCCATGGAAATAGTCACGTACTCTTGCTCAGGATTGAGTGTCTTGAAACCTCGCGTATAATTCATCAGATCCAAAACATCCTGAGCTGTATTTGCCATTACCGATACCTTCACTACTTTTGGAGTCAAGCTGGTCAATTCAGACAAGATTTCCATCATGTTTTCAGGTGTTTCTTGGAAATTGTGATAACTCAAGACCAGATTTGGAAAATCCAACATTTCCTCAAAAACATCCTTGTGGCTGAAATACTCAAAATCCACATAGTCTGGTTGGTAGAGTTGGGTCACTTCCTTGATGATTTGAACATACTCTTCTGAGGAAAGTTCGATTTCTCCTCCCTCAGTGCGGGTCCGAAGGGTAAAGACAAGTTCACGTCCTGCAAATTTCTCAAAGATAGCGGGTGCTACCTGTAAAATAGCGTCCTTTGCAAGAAAGTCCGCACGCCACTCGATGATATCGGCATCTTCATATCTTGTGGCATCCAGTTCTTGCGCTTCTTCTAAACTTCTTGGCATTACTGAAACGACTAATTTCATCTACTAACCTTCATACTAATCACCTTGAGGTAATTACTGCTTTCATCTTTTTTATTATAGGCAAAGTCTGCTGGAAGACCATATTGGTTCAAGATCTGATACCTTCTTCCTGCAAAACCTTTATCAATTTGTTCTGTAAATTTCTGGCGGGAAACATTGGCAGCATTAGTACTAGCAATGATAATGCCTCCCGGATTTAAAATCTCTAGACTCTGGGAAATCAACTTGTGATAATCCTTCGCCACAGAAAATGTTTGTTTTTTATTACGGGCAAAGCTCGGAGGATCAAGCACAATCACATCATAGGTCAAGCCTTTTCGCTTGGCATACTTGAAATATTCAAAGACATCCATGACGATAAAACGATGATTGTCCGTGCTGAATCCATTTGCCTGAAAATGAGCTTCTGATAGCTCTCTGGACCGTTTGGCCAAGTCGACAGAAGTCGTCTCACTGGCACCTCCCATAGCTGCAGCAACTGAAAAGGCCGCCGTATAGGAAAACATATTGAGCAAGGATTTGCCCATGGCTAGACCGTCAACCAGACTCCCACGAACCTCATGTTGGTCCAGGAAAATCCCTGTCATCAAGCCATCATTCATAAAGACTTGATAGAGCACGCCATTCTCAAGAACAGTAAAATAATCTGGCGCTTCCTCACCATAAACATAGGCGGACTCGTAGTCTAGACCTTTAAAACGAATCTTCTCATAAGCCCCCAAGACCTCAGGAAAAACTTCCTTGAAAGCCTTTACTATAAGCTCACGAATCTGGTAAACATAGGAATTGTACCAAGAAAAGACCACATAATCTCCATAGAGATCAAGAGTCAGACCGCCAAAGCCATCCCCCTCTTGGTTAAAAAGGCGAAAGGCAGTAGTCAAGTCATCCTGATAATAAGGCTTTCTAACTTCCTTGGCCTTACGAAACAGAGCTTCAAAAAAGATTTGGTTAAAGCTAACCTTTTCCTTACTGACCATCCAGCCAATGCCCTTGTTCTGCTGAGAAAGATAGGCGCTCCCTAAAAACTTTCCGTCTTGACTAAGAACTTCTACTGCCTGATCCGTCAGATCAATATCTGTTAAATCACTTGCTTCCAAAAGAACTAGACCCTTAGCTAGCTTTTTTTCAACACGTCTGCTGACTCTAATCCTATTCATAGCTACTATTATAGCAAATTTTGTGACAATTCTCAAAAAAGAAACCGTTTAACCAGCTGTACTTTAGTTTACTGAGTGTCATTTTTGTTAAAATAAGTTTATTCCATTTACTTTTTCAGCAAAACATCCTTTCCCTTGTGATGGAAAGAGAGATTTTAATCGATAAAAATAGACAATTTCAGAAATGAGTATAGAATATTGCGCAAACGTTTGCCTAGTTCTAAACTTTATGGTAGAATAAAACACAACATTGATAAGCAAGAGGAAAAACAATGCAAAATCAGACACTTATGCAATACTTTGAATGGTATCTGCCTCACGACGGCCAACACTGGGCTCGACTGACAAATGACGCAGAGCACCTAGTAAACCTTGGTATCAGCCATGTCTGGATGCCACCTGCCTTCAAGGCAACCAACGAAAAAGATGTCGGCTATGGTGTTTACGATCTTTTTGACCTAGGTGAATTTCATCAAAAAGGGACTGTCCGTACCAAGTATGGGTTTAAAGAAGACTATCTCCAAACGATTCAAACTCTCAAGGAGCATGGAATCCAACCTATGGCCGATGTGGTGCTTAATCACAAGGCTGCTGCCGATCATATGGAAGCCTTTCAGGTTATTGAAGTGGACCCTGAGGACCGTACCGTTCAGCTAAGCGAGCCCTTTACTATTAATGGCTGGACCCACTTCACCTTCGACGGTCGACAAAATACCTATAATGACTTCCACTGGCACTGGTACCACTTCACAGGTACAGACTACGATGCTAAGCGCCGTAAGTCTGGCATTTACCTAATCCAAGGGGACAACAAGGGCTGGGCAAATGAGGAATTGGTCGATAACGAAAACGGTAACTACGACTACCTCATGTATGCCGACCTAGACTTTAAGCATCCTGAAGTCATCCAAAACATCTATGACTGGGCTGACTGGTTCATGGAAACGACTGGTGTAGCTGGTTTCCGCTTGGATGCCGTTAAGCACATCGACTCCTTCTTTATGGGTAATTTCATCCGTGATATGAAGGAGAAATACGGCGAGGATTTCTATGTTTTTGCTGAATTTTGGAATCCAGATAAGGAAGCCAATCTAGACTATCTCGAGAAAACAGAAGAGCGCTTTGATCTTGTTGATGTTCGCCTCCACCAAAACCTCTTTGATGCTGGTCAAGCTGGAGCAAGTTACGACCTTCGTACTATCTTTACCGATAGCTTGGTTGAACTCAAGCCTGATAAGGCTGTAACCTTCGTTGAGAACCACGATACCCAAAGAGGACAAGCCCTTGAGTCTACTGTTGAAGAATGGTTCAAGCCAGCTGCCTATGCCCTTATTCTATTACGCCAAGATGGACTTCCATGTGTCTTTTACGGAGACTATTACGGCATTTCAGGGCAATTTGCTCAACAAGATTTCAGAGAAGTTCTTGATCGTCTCCTAGCCATCCGAAAAGACAGGGCCTATGGAGAGCAAACAGACTACTTTGACGATGCCAACTGTATCGGATGGGTTCGTTCAGGTGCTGAACATCAATCCCCAATCGCTGTCCTTATCTCCAATGACCAAGAAAACAGCAAGTCTATGTTTGTTGGTCAAGAATGGGCTGACCAAACCTTTGTTGACCTCCTTGAAAATCATCCAGCACAAGTTACAATCAATGCTGAAGGTTATGGAGAATTTCCAGTAGCAGCGGGTTCAGTCAGTGTCTGGGCAACAAAATAAACCTATCAGTTACAAGCCAGATCCAACCGGATTTGGCTTTTTTGTATGCACAAAAAGACCTACCCTAATGGTTAGATCTTTACTTGATTACAATTTACCAGCTACTGCATCCAAGAGTTCTTGGATCTTGGCTTGGTTGCTTCCTCCTGCCATGGCCATGTCTGTTTTACCACCACCACGTCCATCGACGATTGGAGCCAACTCTTTGATCACATTACCTGCATGCACATCTTTTGTCTTGCTAGCTACAAGAACGTTCACCTTGTCACCGATAGCGGCAACTAGGACAAGCACATCAGAGTAGTCTTTTTGTTTCCAGTTATCCGCAAAGGTACGAAGGGCACCTGCATCTGATACAGAAACTTGGCTAGCAATATAACTGTGTCCGTTGACTTCCTTCACATCCTTGAAGACATCGCCAGCAGCTGCAGCTGCAGCTTTTTCTTTCAACTCAGCATTTTCTTTTTGAAGTTGACGGAGTTGCTCTTGAAGCCCTTCAACCTTATGAGGTACTTCCTTGAGTTGAGGTGCTTTCAAGGTTGCTGCGACGGCTTTAAGAGCGTCTTCTTGTTCACGGTAAGCTTCAAAGGCTTCCTTACCAGTCACTGCCAAGATACGGCGAGTTCCTGAACCGATTCCTTCTTCTTTGACAATCTTGAAGAGACCAATCTCAGAAGTGTTGCCAACGTGGGTACCACCACAAAGTTCGACAGAGTAGTCACCGATCGTTACAACACGAACTTCTTTACCGTATTTTTCACCAAAGAGAGCCATGGCTCCCATTTCTTTAGCCGTATCAATATCTGTCTCAACAGTTTCCACTGCGATCGCTTCCCAGATTTTCTCATTGACTTGTTGTTCAATGGCACGCAATTCTTCAGCAGTTACTGCTTGGAAGTGAGTAAAGTCAAAGCGAAGGAATTCAACTTCATTAAGAGATCCTGCTTGTGTCGCATGGTGACCAAGGATATTGTGAAGGGCAGCGTGAAGCAAGTGAGTTGCTGTGTGGTTTTTCATGACACGGTGACGACGATTGGTATCAATTGCCAAGGTGTATTCTTGGTTTAAAGCAAGTGGTGCAAGAACCTCCACTGTGTGCAATGGTTGTCCGTTTGGTGCTTTTTGAACATCTGTTACAGTAGCAACAAGGTTTCCTGTAGCATCCAAGATTTGACCGTGGTCAGCTACTTGTCCACCCATTTCAGCGTAGAATGGTGTCTCCGCAAAGATAAGAGAGGCAGTTCCTTCTGAAACAGCTTCAACTTCAGCATTATCCGCTACTATAGCCACCAACTTAGAAGGCAATTGGCTAGCATTGTAGTTGAAGACACTTTCCACTGTAATATTTTGAAGGGTTTCGTTTTGCATGCCCATTGAGCCGCCTTTGACAGCTGACGCACGAGCACGTTCTTGCTGTTCTTTCATGGCTGCTTCAAAACCTTCACGATCGACAGTCATCCCAGCTTCTTCAGCGATTTCTTCTGTCAATTCAACTGGGAATCCGTATGTATCGTAGAGTTTGAAGACATCTTGCCCAGCGATAACAGATTGACCTTTTTCTTTCAAGTCAGCTACGATGCCTTGGGCAAAGTGTTGACCTGAATGAAGGGTACGGGCAAATGACTCTTCTTCGCTCTTAACGATTTTTTCGATAAAGTCACGTTTTTCAAGTATTTCTGGGTAGTAGCTTTCCATGATTTTTCCAACAGTTGGAACGAGTTTGTAAAGGAAAGGCTCATTGATACCCAATTTTTGACCATGCATAGAGGCACGACGGAGGAGACGACGAAGAACGTAGCCACGACCTTCATTTCCTGGAAGGGCACCATCCCCAATGGCAAATGAAAGTGAACGGATGTGGTCTGCAATGACCTTAAAGCTCATGTTGTCGCCATCTTGATCGTAGACCTTACCAGACAATTTCTCAACTTCACGAATGATTGGCATGAAGAGGTCAGTTTCAAAGTTTGTCTTAGCCCCTTGGATAACCGCCACCAAACGCTCCAAACCAGCGCCCGTATCAATATTCTTGTGTGGCAATTCCTTGTACTCGCTACGAGGTACAGCTGGATCAGCGTTAAATTGTGACAAAACGATATTCCAAATTTCGATGTAACGGTCGTTTTCAATATCTTCTGCAAGAAGACGAATACCGATATTTTCTGGATCAAATGCTTCTCCACGGTCGAAGAAAATCTCTGTATCCGGTCCAGAAGGTCCCGCACCGATTTCCCAGAAGTTGTCTTCGATTGGGATCAAGTGGCTTGGGTCCACTCCTACTTCAATCCAGCGGTTATAAGAATCTTTATCATCTGGATAGTAAGTCATGTAGAGTTTTTCAGCTGGGAAGTCAAACCACTCAGGGCTTGTCAAAAGCTCATAAGCCCAAGTGATGGCTTCGTCACGGAAGTAATCTCCGATAGAGAAGTTCCCCAACATTTCAAACATGGTATGGTGACGCGCAGTCTTTCCTACGTTTTCGATGTCGTTGGTACGGATTGCTTTTTGCGCATTGGTAATACGCGGATTTTCAGGGATAATCGTCCCGTCAAAGTATTTCTTAAGGGTTGCTACCCCAGAGTTGATCCACAAAAGAGTTGGGTCATTTACAGGAACCAAACTTACTGATGGTTCTACAGAGTGACCTTTGGTCGCCCAGAAATCAAGCCACATTTGGCGTACTTGTGCACTAGATAGTTGTTTCATAATATCTCCTTATTTACTTGTTTAATTTGATTGGCTTTCCAGCATTTCCACATAGTCAATCGCGACACAAAGGGAAATGACTAGGTCTGCATAAGAGTCTTCATAGACGGTTACGGTGTAGGTAGAGGTCAGATGGAAGAGTTCTTTCCTGATTTCTGCAATCAACTGATCACGGTCATCCAGTAATTTGAAATTCAAATCCCAGATATTGCCTTCGATACGAAGCCCTAGATTATCAAACTCATACTTATCTCGCCAGAAGGTCAACTTCTTACGAATGACGAAATTTGAACCGTTTCGTAGCTGAATAGTAAAGCGAGGAAGCAAGGTGAAAAATTCTTTACTAATCTCACTGACTTGCTCACCATAGGCGTCATAGATGGTAAAGGTCTTAGGAATTTGAAAAAAAGATCCCTCCACCTGATAGTTTACTACTCCTCTATCATCCTTGATATCAAAGCGTTCGCCTCCAAGACGAAACTTTTGTTTCACGAGAAATGTCTTCATAAACACCTCCAAAAATCAAAAGACAAGTCCATATCACGAAGGGCGAAAAACCGCGGTACCACCTTCATTCAATGAACTTGTCATTCTCTTATTCTTATGCAATTGTGTGATTGAGTAGCATGACTTCCTAGCTTAGATGGCTCGCAGCACCGCCATTTCTCTGGGCTAAGACAACTGAAAATCAATTCTCAACTTTCTTATTATATCGTTTTTTTAAGTCTGCGTCAACTGAAAATCATTCTAACCAATAGCATGAGTTCCCATAAGTTAGCTTTATAAATTAACCGCTCAATTTATCTAGATCTGCTTTGTGATGTTTGATGAGCTTTAGGCTTATAAATTGAAATTTTAACTCGTGTACGTTTCAAATCAACTTCCTCTCCTACTTTCGGACTTTGATCTACTACAGTCCCCTCCGAGGTACCTTCAGGAGCAGTTGAAACTTCTACTATTTCAATATTAGCTTCTTTAATACCAACAATTTGGGTTAAATTATTTTTGGTAAACTCTAAACTTGAACCTGCATAATTTGGCATTGTAGCACTAGTTCGCTCTTTTGCAACAGTCAAAATAATATCGGATGAATCATTCAAATCATATAAAGTTCCCTCCGATAAACTCTGACGTAAAATTGTACCAGGAGAATATTCATTACTTTCTTCTTCCTTAACTTTTATATGATTCTCAGTAATTTTTCTACTCTTCAATTCTGATATAGCATCAGATTTACTTAAACCAATAAGGTTTCCAATATATACTTTTGTAGGCTGTGGTCTAGAAGAGTCAGAACTTGTTGATGAAGTTTGTTTATCTTTAGATTTATTTCCACCAAGAGAAGCTTGCTTTGTAGAACTTGTGGAGGCTGCTGAATTAGATGATTGTGTTGATTGCTTAGTACTGTTATGAGATGATTTAGACTTACTCATACCTATGAAAAAAGTTCCAATTATCACTAATAAAAGTAAGCTTATAGCTATTCCGAAAAACCGCTTTATTCTTTTGATTTTCTCTCGATGATGCCTTGCTAATTCTTCCTGTTCTTTTTCTCTCTCTTTCTCAAACAGATATTGATTATACTCAGTTTCTGCTTCTGCTAAGAGTATCTGAATTCTCCCTCTCTCATCTTCAGTTTCAGCTTTGGCCCATAGTTTTTTTAAATCAAATATATTATCTTTATATTATTGCTCTTTACGTAGTTCCAACTCTCTTTCATGTCTAAATTTCTCATCCCATTGGCGCTGACGTTCTAGTTCATTTCTCTCCTCTAATGCCTCATTCTGCTTCCAAGCAAGACGATTTTGTTCTTGTAATGCAGCGTGTTGTTTTTGGTTAGATTCTTGCTGCTCCCATCTTTGTTGTTCTAACAAATTATTTTGTCTTCTTAATTCTTGATTTCGTTCTGCATCTCGAAGATCTCTTTCCCAATCATTCAGATTATTCATATTCCCTCCTAGTTCGCATTATAACCATGTTCCCTAGATTTTAAAACTTCTTTCCACCAGGATTCACGTTTTAAAACAAACTTATCATCTATTTTACCGTTATAGTTTTCCAATACAGAGTATTGAAAATTTTCTTTAACGTAATTTAACCCTTGTTTTTCAACTAAAATCCTAAGTTCTTTATTGCCACCATGTCCATTATCCACATAGGATTGCCAACGTTGTAAAAGCATACCATAGTTTGAAGTTGCTGAGCCTATATATAATTTACCATTCTGCTTATCCGTAATAAGATAAACAGCTTTTTGATTTTGTAAAGCAGTTATCCAATCTTTTTTTCTCAAACGTAAAATCAATTCTAATTCTTTGTAAGATAAAGAAATATTATCATATCCCGGAAATTCTTCTCCTCCAAATGAATCTGATAACAATTGTTCTATCACAAGTTTTTCCTTACAAGTTGTATACTTTAGAACTGAACCTCTAGATTCTTTTCTGTACCGAATAATTAGACGACCAAAAAGAGCTGAATATTCTTTTAGTTCAATTCCTTCATAATTTTGTCCTTCAGTAACAAAAAGTTCCTTACTCACTTCTTTTATAGTAGTTAATAACCATTTGTTATTATCAATCTTAATGAAATTTATGACAATATCTCCAACATTGAAATATCGCTTATTTGTTCTCCAAAATAAGTTGTAGTTATTAATTATTTCCTCGTCTCTCAAATAGGTCTGAATTGGATTTTCACCCGTCCAATTATTAAATTTCACCTTGAATTTTCTTTGATTTTGATCACTTATATTCAAAATATCGTTTAACTTTAGATCCATGACAAACTCTTCCCCCATAATATTTGCTTAATTTTACACCCCTAATATATTATTATACAAAAATGTGTGGTTAGGCGCAAACTTTTATAAGTTTGATTTATTAATTTCATCATAAAAAACGAACCAGCTTGACTGATTCGTTTTATTACGTTTATCTCCTACTTCCGATACATTTTAAACTGTAGGAAGAGGTCGCTATATTTGCCTGTCCATTTATGGTCAAACTTCTCATAAACTTCTAGGTTTTTCATGGTATCAGCATCTGGATAGAAGGACTTATCTTCTTTTGTCTCCTCTGGGAGCAGTTCCTTGGCTGTGTTATTTGGTGTTGCATAGCCGACATACTCGGCATTTTTCAGAGCATTTTCAGGTTTCAACATAAAGTTGATAAAGGCATAGGCCGCATCTTGATTTTTCACGGTTTTTGGAATGACCATGTTATCAAACCAGAGGTTGCTGGCCTCTGTCGGAACGACATACTTGAGATTAGGATTTTTCTCCAACATCTGGCTGGCTTCCCCAGAGAAAGTCACACCGATAGCAGCGTTGTTCTGAATCATGTAACCCTTCATCTCGTCCGCCACAATAGCTTTGATATTTGGAGTCAGTTTGTAGAGCTTATCTACTGTCTCTTCCAACTGCTGTGGATCCTTGGAGTTGAGACTGTAACCGAGTGAGTTAAGCCCGAGTCCCAGCACCTCACGCGCTCCATCAAAGAGCATGATGGAATCCTTGTATTCTGGCTTCCAGAGGTCATCCCAATGCTCAGGCGCCTCGTCTACCATGGTTTCATTGTAAACAATTCCCAAGGTTCCCCAGAAATAAGGAATGGAGAATTTATTACCTGGGTCAAAAGACTGGTTGAGGAACTCAGGTCCGATATTTTCGATTCCTTCAATTTTTGAATAATCGAGTGGAACCAAGAGGTCCTCATCCTTCATCTTGTTGATCATGTACTCACTCGGGATGGCAATATCATAGGTAGTTCCACCCTGCTTGATCTTGGTATACATGGCTTCGTTGGAGTCAAAGGTCTCATACTGAACTTGAATCCCTGTTTCTTCGGTAAATTGCTCCAAAAGTTCGGGATCAATGTAGTCCCCCCAGTTGTAAATAACCAGTTTTTGACTATCTCGGCTGTTGATTTTACTATCTAAATGAGTCGCAATCCCCCACAAGACAAAGATAATTGCTGCAATTCCTGCTAAAAATGAATAGAGTTTTTTCATGCTTGCTCCTCCTTCTCACGTGAGATAAAGTAATATCCAACAACTAGGATAATACTAAAGAGAAAGACAAGTGCAGACAGGGCATTGATTTCTAGTGAAATCCCCTTACGAGCTCGAGAGTAGATCTCGACTGAGAGGGTTGAAAAGCCATTTCCCGTCACAAAGAAGGTCACGGCAAAGTCATCCAGCGAATAGGTAAAGGCCATGAAATAACCTGCAATGATAGACGGAGTCAGATAAGGAAGCATGATTTCCTTAAACATCTGAAACTGGCTGGCTCCCAAGTCATAGGCCGCATGAATCATGTCACCATTCATCTCCTTGAGACGAGGCAAGACCATCAAGACCACGATAGGGATAGAAAAGGCCACGTGACTAGATAGGACCGTCAAAAAGCCTAGTGAAAACTTAAGCTGTGTAAAGAGAATCAAGAAGCTAGCACCAATCATAACGTCAGGCGCAACCATGAGGATATTATTGAGTGATAGAAAGGCTTCTTGGTATTTCTTACGAGACTGATAGATGTAAATAGCACCGAAAGTCCCGATAATGGTCGCTATTAAGGCTGATAGAAAGGCCAAGAAGAAGGTCTGGGTGAGGATCAACATGAGGCGACCATCACCAAACATAGTTTTAAAATGACTCAAGCTAAAACCAGTAAAGCTGTTCATATCATCCCCTGCATTAAAGGCATAGCCAATCAAGTAAAAAATCGGCAAATAAAGGATGATAAAGACAAAGGCTAGGTAGAGATTGGCAAATTTTTTCATCGTTCTCTCCTTTCCTTGGTCACCCACATGGTGATGAACATGGTCAGGATGAGGATCACACCGATGGTTGAACCCATACCGTAATTGTCATTGGTCAGGAAGTTCTGCTCAATAGCCGTTCCCAGCGTGATAACGCGGTTCCCCCCGATCAAACGTGTCAGCATGAAAAGACTCAAACTTGGGATAAAGACAGACTGAACCCCACTTCTCACTCCGTTCATAGACAGAGGGAAGATAACATGGCGGAAAGTCTCCCACTTGGTCGCACCGAGGTCATAGCTGGCATTGATGAGGTTGTTATCCATATCATCCAAGACATTGAAAATCGGCAAAATCATAAATGGAAGCTCGATGTAGCTTGCGACAAAGATAAAGGAGAAATCCGTAAAGAGCAACTGCTGCGAACCGATTCCGATAAATTCCAAAAATTGGTTAATAGACCCATTCTGACCAAAAATCCCGATAAAGGCATAGGCCTTGAGGAGCAGGTTAATCCATGTCGGCAGGATAATCAGCATGAGCCATAGTTGACGGTGCTTAAGACGAGTTAAAAAGAGGGCTGTCGGATAACTGATGAGCAGTGTTACCAAGGTCACAATTCCTGCATAAAGCACAGAGTTGAAGCTCATTTTGAGATAGGTCAAGTTTTGTGACGCAAAGTAGGATTTATAGTTTTCTAAACTAAACTGGCCTTCAATATTGAAAAAGGATTGACCGAAAATCAAGACCAAGGGTGCGAGAACAAAGAGGGCGATCCAAAGCATGTAGGGCACTACAAAGAGTTTAGAGGTTGTTTTCTTCATCTCTTTCCTCCTCGATCGCGTTAATCAGACCTGCTTCTTGCTCTTCGATTTCTACGTATTCTTCAATACGAGCATCGAACTCTTCTTCGGTTTCGTTGAGACGCATGATGTGGATGTCTTCTGGTTCAAAGTCCAGACCGATTTCCTCACCCACAATGGCCTTACGAGTCGAGTGGATCATCCATTCGTTTCCGAGCTCGTCATAGGCGATAATCTCGTAATGAACCCCACGGAAAAGCTGGGTATCAACTTTAACTTGGAGCTTACCTTCTTCAGGAAGGGTAATGCGCAAGTCCTCTGGACGAATGACAATCTCGACAGGCTCATTTGGCTTCATCCCACCATCGACCGCTTCAAAGCGTTTGCCGTTAAACTCGACCAAGTAGTCCTCAATCATGGTTCCTGGCAAGATGTTGGACTCACCGATAAAGGTGGCAACAAAATGGTTGATTGGCTCATCATAGATGTCTACAGGCGTTCCAGACTGAACAATCTCGCCATCATTCATAACGAAAATCCAGTCACTCATAGCAAGGGCTTCTTCCTGATCATGAGTGACAAAGACAAAGGTAATCCCCAATCGTTGTTGCAATTCACGCAGTTCATACTGCATGTCTGTTCGCAATTTCAAGTCCAGCGCTGACAAGGGCTCATCCAGCAAGACCACACGGGGTTGGTTGATGATGGCACGGGCAATGGCTACACGCTGACGTTGTCCTCCAGAGAGTTTGCGGATGGAACGTTTTTCATAACCTTCCAACTGAACCATCTTGAGAACTTCCGCTACGCGTTGTTCAATTTCTTTCTTGTCGATTTTACGCAAGCGAAGCGGAAAGGCAACATTTTCAAACACATTCATATGTGGAAACAAGGCATAGGATTGGAAAACCGTATGGACGTCTCGCTTGTTGGTTGGAATGTCGTTGATCCGTACCCCATCCAGCAAAATATCTCCCGTCGTCGCATCCAGCAAACCTGCAATGATGTTTAGGATGGTTGATTTTCCTGAACCAGATGCGCCTAAAAGGGTATAAAATTTCCCTTCTTCCAACTCAAAGTTGATATCTTTGAGAACCTTGGTGTTGCTGTCTTCAAAAACTTTAGAGACGTTTTTGAATTCGATAATTGGTTTTTTCAATTGGCATAAATTCCTTCTTTTTCATAAATTAACAGATCAGGGCTCTGTCAGGCCGCTACTACCTCTTGCAGGGAGTAAAACCACCTGCATACATCTTCGCTAACGATAGGCTTTCACCCCCTTTCCATTGACATAGCAGCAGCTATTCTGGCGAAACCTTACTCCTTCTCACCTAAGATTCGAACTTCTCTCTCAAGGGTGACACCTGAGTGTTTCTTTACCTTTTCAATAACAGATTGAATCAAATCCTCGTAGTCTTTGGCCGTACCGTCAGCAACATTGATCATAAAACCGGCATGCTTTTCAGATACTTCAACACCACCGATACGATAGCCTTTCAAACCAGCTTCTGAAATCAACTGACCTGCAAAATGCCCCACTGGACGCTTAAAGACTGAACCACATGATGGGTATTCTAATGGTTGTTTGAGTTCACGTAGGTGCGTCAAGCGGTCCATTTCTTGCTTGATAACCTGATGATTCCCTGGAGCCAAGGCAAATTTAGCTGACAAGACAATCGCCCCAGAATCCTGAATAGCTGAATGACGGTAGCCAAAAGCCAAGTCCTTGACTGATAAGGTCTTGATTTCCCCTTCCTTGGTCAAAACTTGACAAGACTGCAAGATATGAGCAATCTCTCCTCCATAGGCACCCGCATTCATAAAGACAGCTCCACCGATGCTTCCAGGAATCCCACAAGCAAACTCAAAACCAGTCAAACTATGACGAAGGGCAATTCGTGTCGTTTCAATCAAGTTGGCCCCAGCTTCCGCTTCAATGGTATAACCATCAACTGAAACGTTATTAAGCTTGTCACACAAGATGACAAAACCACGAATTCCACCTTCACGAACGATGATATTACTAGCATTCCCTAGCACCATCCAAGGAATATTCTCTTGATTGGCAAATTGGACGACACGGGCCATCTCATAGCGATTGCGTGGCAAAACCAGATAATCCGCTCGACCTCCAACCTTGGTATAGGTATAGGTCTTCAAAGGTTCCTTAAAACGAATATCGATTCCTTCTAGGATTTCAAGTATTTTTTCTTTTACTGACATGTCACTCATCCTTTTTCAAAATTCATTCCATTATACCATTTTTAGAGACATTTGACGACCTCAAAATTACTATTGATAATTCAACTCATGTTTTTCAAATGATGGATTCAGATGTTGACGTGAATGGGAGGCAATAGAAAAACACCCCAAAAGTTAGATGAATGATATCTAACTTTCAGGATGCTGTTTTAAAAAATTTTTTTATATTGAATCTATCTACACTTGAAGCAATCAATAAGACCCTTCTATAGCAAATGCTGAGATGGATGCTAGTTGGATGGAGGATTTTTCCAGCTTTGGCGATAAAATTTAGGACTCACAGAGAAAAAATGCTTAAAAGCTTTTGAAAAGACTAGCTGATCCTGATAGCCGACTTCCAAGGTAATTTCTTTTATAGATAGATCAGTGTCAGTTAAGAGTGTTCTTGCCTTTAGCAGGCGTGTTTCAAGGAGAAATTGCTGAGGAGATTTATGGTAAAGTTTCTTAAACTGACGAAACAAAGTACTACGACTGAGTCCGACCTGGGATGCCAAGTCTTGAATAGAGATATCTTGTTGGTACTGTTGTAATAAAATCTGCGCAGCTTTTTCAACAGGGAGTTGAGCGACATTCAGCGGTATTTCTGCTGGAAATTCTTCCCGTAGGTAGTAAAGGAAGGTATAAATTTGCATCTGGTACCAGCTTTCTTTTTGCCTACTTTCTGCAGTTTTGTGACAGATATCTTCAATAATTTCTCTGCTTTGAAAATGACTATCAAAATGACAAATAGATTCATAAAAAACTTGTGTGTGTTGGAGATAGTCGTTTAATTTGTCTCCAGAAAATCCCAGCCAATAGGTTGTCCAAGGATCTTCTTGGTTTGCCCAATAGCGTACTTTTTGTCCTTTTCTTAGGATAAAACCATCATTTTTCTCCAAAGAATAAGTTTTCCCATCAACTTGTAGGTAGCCTTTCCCCTCACAAATCCAGTGGATGACAAAATCCTGAAAAACAGTATAGTCATAAAACGGAAAGCTAGAATAATCATCAATCCCACATTCTTCAAGGTAAAATTCCTTAGATGTTTCTTTAAAATAGTGCCATAGTTTCATAAATGCTTTCTCCTTGCAACATAAGTACATATTTCTTCATCATGAACTCCTAGAAAAGGGACAAACTCTGGTTTATAATGAGGCAAGAAAGGAGAACAAATGAAAAAATCGTATCAATCTAGTATGGTAGGGCTCAACCTCAGTAATCAAATTGTTTCTATCACCATAACAGGGGACTTCATGATTCTTTTTATGAGTCAGATTTTAAGTTTTAGTGATTTGCAAAATAGCTGGCTTATCACAATGCTACCAATTATAGCCCTTGTCCGCATTCCCTTGTCTTATCTGATGCGGAGGAAAAATCTCCTTGACCTGATGCGGTGGAGTATACTGTCTAAGCTGTGTTTGCTAGGGATATTAGTAGTGATTCCCTACGAAAGTGTGACTTTTTCTATCTATGCTCTTTTTCTGGTTCTATATCAGATAGCCGTGGAGTTGGGCTTTGGTCTGGCTTGGAACCCCTTAATATTATTATTAACAGAAGAGAAAGTCCGCGCAAAATTTCTCAGTTACCTAGGTTTGTTTCAGCTGGTCACGAGCTTTTATACCCTTCTTATTTCCTTTTTCATTGGAAAAGAGCTGACTGCACTTCATTATCGTTGGTTACTGGTGATTGCTCTTTCTAGTCTGTTCATACAGTTTATCCTTTTGAAACAGTTACAAACCGACTATAGCTTGTTTCAAAATCATCAAGTAACAAGGCAGATGGACTGGCAGGTTTTGAAAAAACAGCTCTGGCACCATGTCCGTATCCTACTTTTGGATAGTTTGATTTTATATGTAACCTTAACGATGAATGTCCTCTATATGGTACAGGTATTGCACCTTTCCGCCAACCTCGTTTCTCTATATTCGAGTATGAGTTTGCTGGGGAACGTCCTAGCCTTTGCTCTTGCAGGTCCTTGTTTTGAGAAAAGACGTTCTCTGTTTTTCACAATCTTACTGTTGGTAACGGGATGCGAGATTCTTTTGATCTTCTTTCTTCCCCATGATCCTGCGACCTATACAACCTTTTGGAGCATAGGTTGGGGGTTATTAAATGGGGCTGTGGGAGCTCTATGGGGACTCTACATTTCTCTAGTCAAACACCAAGCGGCAAGTCCTAGCCCCTTTACTATTTGGAATATTTATCAGGGGATTGCCTATCTTGTTAGCGTACTTGTCTTTTATCTCTCTGGTAACTTGGTGCACCTAGCTAGTTCTAGCTCAGGGCTGGATCCGTATCGTCTGGTCTTGATTGCCTGCCTAAGCATCTGCATCCTGGTTTGTTTACGGATGCTGTATAGAAGAAAAATAGGTCTCAAGTGACGATTGTCGCTTGAGCCTATTTTTTCATCGTATAATAAACTCCGATTGTAGGATAATGGTCCGTTTTTCGTCAGAGAGTGCTTGTTTGAAGCTTTCCTGACCGAGTTGGTAGGATTTATTATCAATGGTAGGAATCCCCAGCACCTCTCCTGTCAGTTGCTTTTCTTGGCCAATCAGCAAAGGTAATTCAAGATTTTTCTCCTGATAATAGCGAACTACACCAGTTGCCACATCATCTCCATTGCTGAAAATACAGTCTAAATCTTGCTCTAGTAGGCTATCCCCTTGCTCATAAGCATCCTCTCCCGTGGAAATGCCATCCAAAATCAGAGGTTCCTTTTTTCCACCAAAAACTTCCTTGTAGGCTTCCATAGTGAGACGGTAGGTGGAACTTTTTAGGTCTTTTCGGGTAAATAGCAGAGCAATTCTACTTTTTCCCTGGTCTTTAATCCAGTTAAAGGCTGTCTTGCAAGCATGGGTGCGGCTAACATAAACGCTACTCAGATTGGGGTCCTGCACTTCTTCACAGCAGACAATATTGCCATACTTAGCGTAGGAAGCAATGGTTTCTAAGTCCACACTGCGAGAGGTGAAAATAAGACTGTCAAAGGCTCTTCCTCGAAGTTGCTCCAGATAATATTTTTCCAAGTCTATATCATAACGAGAAGGTAGAATGAGCAAGGTATAGTTATGATCCATAGCTGCATCCAAGAGCCCGTTCAGTAACTGACTGAAATAAGGGTGCAGGGTCGTGTTGGGAATAACTACACCGACCCGACGAGTCGAACCTGAACTTAACTCCTGAGCTAGAATGTTGGGACGGTAGTCCAGTTCCTCCATGACTTGCAGGATTTTCTGACGAGCCTCCTCGGATACATGAGGATGGTTGTTGATGACGCGTGACACGCTAGAAACTGAGTAGCCAGTCAGTTTGGCAATTTTTCGAATATTTGTCATTGTTTGCTTTCTATAAGAGAATTGACATCCTCCGAACACGTGATTAATGGATTTTTTTGAGATATTTACGGATGCCGTAGCCGACACCATGTTCATCATTGCTGCGTGTTACCTTATAAGCCAGCTCTTTGATGTCAGGAAAGGCGTTGCCCATTACAATTGGATAGCCCACCATCTCAAACATTGGGATATCGTTGTGCCCATCACCAAAGGCAGCGGTCTGGCTCTTATCTAAACCTTCTTTTTTGAGAATATAAGCAATACCTTTTGATTTTTTAGCAGTTTTGCTGGTAATTTCTAGATGATATTGGCCAGATCGGAGAATGCTGACCTCGCCCAAGTCTAGGGCTTGCAAGTATTTTTCCAGTGCTAATAGTTCGTCATTATCTAGGACAATCATCATTATCTTGAAGGTATTGTCCTTGGCTGCTAGAAAATCAGCCTCGTTCGTAAGTGTTGGTGCCTGGCGCGTGATGTTGAACTCTAGACGAATCCCTTCATCTATTCTATCACAATACCAGTTCGTCATATCATAATAGCTGACGCTAATTTGTGGAAAATGCTGGCGCACTGCCTGTAAGATAGTTTGTGCTGTCTTTCTAGGGAGAATATCTATATGAAGGGGCTTGACCTTTCCATCCACAATCTGATAAATCAAACCACCGTTAAAACCTACTTGAGGTCCAGTCAGCTGAAGTGCTTCGATAGCCTCTCTCATTTCCATTGGAGCTCGAGCAGAAACCAAAGTCAGCGGAATCTGAGCATCGCGGATAGCCTTGCTATTCTCGCTAGAAACGCGGCCCTCAGAATTGAGAAGGGTGCCGTCCATATCCGAAAAAATACGTTTGATGGTCATAATGTTGTCCTCTTTTCTTCTTTGTCCGCTAGCGTGTGATAGGTCGGTTTAAATGCGCATTCCCAACCTTTGATACCATTGTACATTCTGGAACGCGTTCCATGTCAAGAGGAAAATGAAAAATTTTTAAAATTTTTTTCGAGCATATATAAAGTTGATGTGGACTTGCTTGATAACGGCATCTCCTTGGCTTAATTGAAGATTTTATCAAATAAGTTTTTCATTTCTTGAAAAGCTGGCTATCCCTTGGTAAATAGGTGTTAAACAGAAAGATAGGCTTGTCTTCCAGATAATGCAACTAGCGGTAAATAGCAAGAAACAGAAATAACAGAGTTAAGAGAGAACAATAAAAAGAGGGGCGGCCTCTTTTTATGATTTTTTCCAAAATGTAGATTTTGTCAGCCAGATAAAGACTAAAAGTTCTACGAGAAGAATAAACTCAACTAGAAGCGGATTTGCAATCCATCCCACCTGAGATAAGGCTGGAGCCAAGTCAAACAAGGCATGCAAACCATAGGCAGCAACGAGGTAGATCCATTTCTTTTGGCTAACACTTTGATAAACCCAGATGGAAAGACCGATTTGGAGAACCAAGGCAAGTACGCGCTCAACTCCTAGCAAATAAACCTGCCAAACAGAAAGAGACTGGACCGTTTCGAGTGTAGACTGTGGAAGGAGATTGGCTACATCAGTATTTGAAGTCTGGATGAGTGAAAAGAGAATCAAAAGACTGATCAAGCTTCCCATTCCGAGATAGAGCATCTCCAAGCCCCCATGTCCCAAACCATAAGCCAAAGCATCTCTATCTTCTAGACTTCTCTTTTTCTCCAACCATTTAAAAAAGACAAGGCGGGCAGTTTCCTCAAAGAGGGCTGCCATGGCAATCGCGTAGAGGACGTATAGGAAGGGTTGCTCCTGCATAAGCGGAATGGTTCCATCTTTTTGCGGATGGAGTATCAGAAGGTGAACCATCTTCTCTAACACCTGAGAAGAAACAAAAAATGCGATTGCCCCCAAGCCCATCACTGCAAGAGAGATTTTAAACCGTTTTTTGGCATACCAAGTTCCACCTACTAGAATGAGAACCAAAGCGATCATGGTAAGGATAATATGTAGTGTCATCTTTTTCTCCTATTCTGACTTATCAATATCTTTCTTCATCTCGTCAACGTTAAATTTGGCAAATAAATACTGGCGATCTTGGACTGGAAAACGTTGGTCCAACTGGTCGACTGCTCCAACCTCGATCATTCCTTCTTTGATAACAAAGTCCATCACATGCCCACCAAAGGTCAAATCATCTGAGATAAAATGCAGATGGTAGCCCGCCACGCTGACCCCATGGAAAATTTCCGGTGTCCAAAATCCAACAATGGTTCCCGATACATTTTCACGGCTATACTCAGGTTGGTGAGTCGCGACATCAGCAAATTTGGTATCAGGTGTGGATTTAGGAATCATCCGTACATGCATGTGGGTGAATTCCCCATGAATCTTGATGGAGCGAAAGAGATTTTCCCCATCATAGTAGGACTCAATTCGCTTTTCCAATTCTTTATCAGTCATCTCAAAGCGCTGACGAAAAATCACTTCTGCCTGATGGGGGACCACTGCTGCGTAAGGGATAAGAGCATCGGATGCGACTTCTACAATTTCAGGTTGCTCCCCTGACCCTTTGGCTTGATAAGCCTTGCCATCAAGAACAATCAACTCCCCATCAATCGAATCCAAGGTTCCCAAACCAAGGTCGCCATGCTCCAGCAATTCTCCTACTGTCATGGTTCCACCATAGAGACCTGCCATTAGGGCACCTAAAGTATTGTATTGAAATAATTTTACCGGTTCCTGCACTTTTCTATCCATTCTCTTTCTTATCTTCTTTTCAATGAATCATCATACTTTCTAAGTATACCACATTTGCTCTTAGATGTGAAAGGGAGAATTGCTTTTCCCATTGCAAAGGAGGCAAAAAAAAGGTACAATGTAACAAAATCAAGGGAGGTCTGGAATGAAGAAAGAAAGTAAATACCAAGCAGTCGTTTCCTTTCTCAAAAAAGGTATCGAATCAGGAAAATTTCCAACTGGTAGCCGGCTTCCCTCTATCCGTCAACTGAGCCAAGACTTCCACTGTAGCAAGGACACTATCCAACGAGCCCTACTGGAATTACGCCATGAACAATACCTCTATGCCAAGCCCCAAAGTGGCTACTATGTTCTAGAACAGGGCCAGCATCAGGACTTGGAAATCGAAGTCACTGACGAACATGCCAGTGCCTATGACGACTTCCGACTCTGCGTCAACGAAACCCTGATAGGCCGAGAAAACTACCTCTTCAACTACTATGACAACCAAGAAGGCCTTGAGGAACTCAGACAATCTGTCCATCAACTCCTCTTTGACCAAGCCCTCTACTGTAAACCCGACCAACTGGTTCTAACATCTGGTACCCAACAAGCTCTCTTTATCCTTTCTCAGATTAACTTTCCGAGCGAGGGAGCTGAGATTTTGGTCGAACAGCCGACCTACCACCGGATGAATCGCCTCTTAGTCGCTCAGGGATTGGCCTACCAGACCATTGAACGCCGTATTGATGGCATTGACCTTGAAGAACTGGAAGAACAGTTCAAATCTGGGAAAATCAAGTTTTTCTATACCATTCCTCGCTTCCACTATCCCCTAGGTCATTCCTATTCTGATCAGGAAAAAAGGGCTATTCTGGATCTAGCAAACCAGTATGGTGTTTACATCGTAGAGGATGACTATTTAGGGGACCTAGATCCTAGAAAGGGCCAGACCTTCCACTATCTGGATACTGAGGATCGGGTCATTTATATCAAATCCTTCTCAACCAGTCTCTTTCCAGCCCTTCGTATTACCGCTCTCATTCTCCCAAATGCCCTAAAAGAGGCCTTTGTTTCCTATAAAAATATCCTGGACTATGATAGCAATCTCATCATGCAAAAGGCTCTTTCTCTTTACATCGATAGCCAGTTATTTGAAAAAAATCGACTGGCTCGACTGACCCTTCAAGAGAACTATCAGGCTCAGATTAAGGAAGTACTTGAAAAAAACACCTGTCTCTTGCCCCACTATCCTCTACATGATGGCCTTCTGCTTGATTTGAGAAACTATCCTAAGATTGCCAGTTTGAAACACGGCTCACTCAAACTAGACTTTTTTGAGAAGGCTTATTTGGACGCCTGCCCTTATCGGTTTGCCAAAGTCTCTCTTGAAAATCTAGAAGAGCTATTAGAATACATAAAAGCAGAATTGGATTAAAGTCCAACTCTGCTTTCTTTTTATTGTTCAACTTCTGTTAATTTCGCTGCCTTTTCAAGATAAGTTTGATAGGTTCCGTCATCTTTCAGTTTTTGGATAACCTTATCTACTACTGCTTTCAAGTCTGATTGATTCTTCTTGATAGCAACAGCATTGGCTTCGCCATCTTTCATCGTCAAAGTAGCTGTGGCAACAACAAGGTCTGAGTTTTTACCTACGTAGCTAAGAGCAACTGGTTCATCCATATGAACAGCATCCACTTTTCCAGCCTGCAATTCATTGACTGCTTCACCCATATTGGTCAAGGATGTCAATTGGGCATTTGGTAATTGTTCCTTGACCATGGTTTCTGGAACGGTTCCCTTTTGAGCTGCGATATTGGCACTTGCAAGGCTTGAGAGATCCTTGTACTTATCTAAATCGGCTTTTCTAACCAAGAAGCCCATCTTATTTTCATAGTAAGGGATTGAAAAGTCAAAGACTTCCTTTCTCTCATCTGTAGCACTAATACCTGCAATGGCTAAGTCAGCCTTTCCAGTTTGAAGACTGGTCAAGACATTGTCAAAACTCATGCTAGAGATTTCAAGTTTAACCCCGAGCACATCCGCAATCGCTTGAGCCATATCAATATCTGCACCAACCACTTGGTTTTTACCATCTACCAAGGATTGGAATTCAAATGGTGCATAGTCTGGGCTGGTCGCAACGACTAGCTTGCCTTTTTGTTTGATAGCCTCCACAGCAGACTGAGAACTATCCGTACTTGATTGGCAAGCTACCAAAACCATGCTGGCAAGCATGCTACACACAACTACTATCCATTTCTTAAACTTCATAAATAAACGACCTTTCTGTTATTTCTGAATAATTATAACTCATTTGAAAACACTTGTCAACATTTTCAGAATTTTCATTTCAAAAAATTTCTTTTTATTCAAAAATAAAGACTAATCTGAGTTGATTAGCCTTTTTAGTGCATATTTAATCCGTTTCTTAGAGTTCGACGATTTTACCTGTTTCAAAGTAAACAACCCATTCACAGATATTTTTTGCGTAGTCTCCGATTCGTTCCAAGAAGGAAATGACCTGGAAGTAATCACGGCCTGTAACGATGGCTTCAGGATTTTTCCTAATTTCTTCTGTAGCCAAATCTCGGATACTATCAAAGTAATGGTTGATTTTTTCATCCATCGCTGCTACTTCGTAGGCTTGATCCACAGAACCGTTGAGATAGAGATCTAGAGCTGCTTCGACGAAGTTTTTCACGTCGCGTCCCATCTTTTTGATTTCTTCTTCAACAGCAGGGATACGTTGCTCTCCTTTCATACGAATGGTCGCCTCAGCGATAGACACTGCATGATCTCCCATGCGTTCCAAGTCTGATACAGCCTTGAGAACGGTCAAGACGGTACGAAGGTCTTGCGAAACAGGTTGTTGAAGGGCAATCATTTCAAATGATTTCTTTTCCAACTTCACTTCATATTCATTTACTTCTGCATCGTCTTCGATGACTTCTTTTGCCAAATCACGGTCATGAGTGACAAAGGCACGTACTGTACGATTGATCTGCGAGAGCACTTCTTGTCCCATAGCGTAGAACTGGTTGTGCAATTTCTCCAAATCTTCTTCAAATTGAGATCGTAACATCATTCAACTCCTTATCCAAATTTTCCTGTAATATAATCTTCTGTTTCCTTGTTTTGTGGGTCTAGGAACATCTTCTTAGTGTCGTTAAACTCGATCAAATCCCCATCTAGGAAGAATCCTGTTTTATCAGAGATACGTGAGGCTTGTTGCATCGAACGCGTTACCAAGAGCATGGTGTATTTATCCTTCAGACCATACAAGGTTTCCTCAATCTTACCTGCAGAAATAGGATCCAAAGCTGAAGTTGGTTCATCTAAGAGGATAATTTTCGGACTGGTTGCTAAGACACGGGCAACACAAACACGTTGTTGTTGTCCACCAGAGAGACCAATGGCTGAATCATGCAAACGATCCTTTACTTCATCCCAGATAGAAGCACGTTGCAAGGCCTTTTCTACTGCTTCATCCAAAACATGTTTATCCTTAACCCCATTGATACGCAGCCCATAGACAACATTTTCGTAGATAGACATAGGGAAAGGATTAGGCTGTTGAAAGACCATACCGATTTCCTTACGCAATTCAACCGTATCGGTGCGAGGACTGTAGATATTGTGACCATTATAGACTACTGATCCCGTTGTTGTCACTTCAGGATTTAGATCGCCCATGCGGTTGATAGCTTTGAGCAGGGTAGACTTTCCTGATCCAGAAGGACCAATCAAGGCTGTTATTTCCTTAGGTTGGAAAGAAAGGGAAACACTATTCAAGGCCTTCTTTTTATTGTAATAAACGGACAGGTCTGACACCTGTAAAATTGCTTCTGACATACCGTTTCCTTTCTAACCAAAGTGTCCCGTTACATAGTCATTGGTTGACTGTAACTTAGCATTTTGGAAAATATTGGATGTCTTATCGTACTCAATCAAATCACCCAGGTAGAAAAATCCTGTGTAGTCACTTGCACGCGCAGCTTGTTGCATACTGTGGGTAACGATGATGATGGTAAAGTCCTTCTTCAATTCCAGCATGGTTTCTTCCAGCTGAGCTGTCGCAATCGGATCCAAGGCTGACGCAGGCTCATCCATCAAGAGGATATCTGGCTTAACAGAGATGGCGCGAGCGATACAGAGACGTTGCTGCTGACCACCAGAAAGCATCAAGGCTGATTTGTGGAGGTCGTCTTTGACCTGATCCCAGAGGGCAGCCTGTCGGAGAGAGGTTTCGACAATTTCATCCAAGACTTTCTTATCCTTAATCCCTGCACGTTCATGAGCAAAAGTGATGTTGCGGTAAATAGACTTAGCAAATGGATTTGGACGTTGAAAGACCATTCCGATATGCTTGCGCATCTCATAGACATTGATTTCTGGACGGTTGACGTCAATCCCTTGGTAGAGGATTTGACCTGTTACCTTGGCAATATCAATGGTATCATTCATCCGATTGAGACTGCGAAGATAAGTAGATTTCCCTGATCCAGAAGGACCAATCAAGGCTGTAATTTTATTTTTTTCAAATTGCATATCGATGCCCTTGATGGATTCATTTTTACCATAGTAAACATGTAAATCCTTGGTTGAGAGGGCCACTTTTTCTTCAGGGAAGGTGATGATATGCTTTTCATCCCAGTTATATTTTGACATGGCTTCTCCTTTAGGCAGCGGTTAATTTCTTGTGTAAATAGCTTCCGAGTTTGCGAGCTCCAAAGTTAAAAATCAAGATAAAGATGAGGAGCACGGCAGCAGAACCTGCTGATACGATGGTAGCATCAGGAATGGTTCCTTCGCTATTGACTTTCCAGATGTGGACAGCCAAGGTTTCTGCTTGACGGAAGATTGAGATAGGGCTGGTAACACTGAGGATATTCCAGTTAGACCAGTCAAGGGCTGGAGCAGACTGTCCTGCCGTATAGATAAGAGCGGCGGCCTCACCAAAGATACGGCCAGATGCCAAGACAACACCCGTTACGATACCTGGAAGAGCTTCTGGAATGACAACATGGACCACAGTCTCCCAACGAGAGATACCAAGGGCCAGACCAGCCTCACGTTGCGTATGGTGAACGTGTTTTAAACTATCCTCAACATTTCGAGTCATCTGAGGGAGGTTAAAGACCGTCAAGGCCAAGGCACCTGAAATAATTGAAAATCCATACTCAAACTGGACTACAAAGATCAAGTAACCAAAGAGACCCACAACGACTGATGGTAGAGAAGACAAAATCTCAATACAGGTACGGATGAAATTGGTCACGGGACCTTTTTTGGCATACTCAGCGAGGAAAACACCAGCTCCCATAGACAGGGGAACAGAAATGATCAAGGTAATGACCAAAAGGAAGAAGGAATTATAGAGCTGAATCCCGATACCCCCACCTGCTTGATAAGAGGAGGATTTCCCAGTCAAGAAGGACCAAGAGATGTGCGGTAACCCTCTCACCAAAATATAGAGAATCAAAGATGCCAAAATGGTCACGATGATACCCGCGATGGTATAGAGGATAGCCGTTGCAAGTTTATCTAATTTCTTAGCGTGCATAGTTTTTCTTTCCTCTTTCTTTCGTAATCAATTTAATCACACTGTTAAAGGCCAAACTCATCAAAAGCAAGACTAAGGCCAGTGACCAGAGAACGTTATTATCAACCGTTCCCATGACGGTATTCCCAATTCCCATAGTCAAAACAGAAGTCAAAGTCGCAGCTGGTGTTGTTAACGAGGTTGGGATAACAGCTGAGTTTCCGACCACCATCTGAATAGCAAGGGCTTCACCGAAGGCACGCGCCATCCCAAAGACCACTGCAGTGAAAATACCTGAACGTGCTGCTTTCAAGGTCACACGCCAGATGGTTTGCCAACGAGTGGCTCCCATAGCTAAACTAGCTTCACGGTAATGACGAGGAACAGCACGCAAGCTGTCTGTTGTCATAAAGGTTACAGTTGGTAGGATCATGACAAAGAGAACGAAAATCCCTGACAAGATCCCAAAACCAGTTCCACCAAAGACGCTACGAACAAAAGGCACCACAACTTGCAAACCGATAAATCCATAGACGACTGAAGGAATACCGACGAGAAGTTCAATGGCAGGTTGCAAAATCTTTGCACCCTTTGGTGATACTTCTGTCATAAAGACTGCAGCTCCGATAGCGAAGGGTGTTGCAATCAGGGCAGATAAAATCGTCACAATAAAGGAGCCCAAAATCATCGGAAGGGCACCAAATTGTTTCCCTGAAGGATTCCAAGTTTGTCCAAAGAGGAAATCAAAGATGTTGACCCCATTGACAAAGAAGGTCGATAAGCCTTTTTGGGCTACAAAAATCAAAATCATCGCCACAATGATGACAA
This sequence comes from bacterium, assembly GCA_905221345.1. GTDB lineage: Bacteria > Bacillota > Bacilli > Lactobacillales > Streptococcaceae > Streptococcus. The sequence goes on along the minus strand of CAJNCW010000003.1, from coordinate 186,795 downwards.
TCAAAGAAAGGCAAGTGAAGGTCAAACCTTTACCAAACTTCTCAAGGCGAGAGTTCTTTGAAGGAGAGAGTAATTTTTTAGATAATTCTTCTTGATTCATTATTGACCTCCTTCTACTGCTGTAACGGTACCTGAAGCATCCTTTTGGACTTTCATTTCATTGATAGAGATATAGCCCATTCCCTTAACAATCCCATTTTGGGCTTCATCTGAGAGGACGAAATTCAGGAATTCAGCAGCTAACTCATTTGGCTGACCAAGTGTGTACATATGTTCATAAGACCACAAAGGCCAATTGTTGGTTGTTACATTTTCAGACGTGGGCTCATACCCATTCAGTTTCATACTTTTCACGGACTCATCTACATAGGCAAAGGCCAGGTAAGAAATGGCTCCAGGTGTTTGAGATACAATCGACTTGACCATCCCGTTAGAATCCTGCTCTTGGCTCTGCATAGCCGCCTGACCATTCATAACGACCGTATCAAACGTCGCTCGTGAACCAGAACTTGCTGCTCGGTTGATGATTGAAATTGCCAGGTCTTTGCCCCCAACTTCTTTCCAGTTGGTCACTTCACCTGTAAAGATTTTGCGAAGTTGCTCGGTTGTGAGATTTTCAACATCCACTTCCTTGTTTACAATCACTGCAAGTCCAGCCACTGCAACCTTGTGGTCTACTAGAGCCGAAGCATCGATTCCTTCTTTTTCCTCTGCAAAGACGTCAGAGTTCCCGATGTCAACTGCTCCTGACTGAACCTGAGATAGCCCAGTTCCCGATCCTCCACCTTGAACATTGACTGTTTTTCCGATGTTTCTAGAACCAAATTCATCTGCTGCGGCTTCGACCAGAGGCTGAAGGGCAGTTGAACCAACGGCTGTCATGGATTCTCCACGATCAATCCAGCTTGCACATCCGGCTAGAAAACCTGCAAGCAAAAGAGTCGCAAGAGATAGGACGAGCTTTTTTCTTTTTTTCACTGTTTTTCTCCTTGAACATAATGATGAATGTTCTGATATCTTTCAGTTCCTATCATTTCAATCAGTGATGATAAGATTTGGTTTACGATTTATAGGCTGGAAGCCCCCTCGGGGACCAGTCAGTTCATCACATAATATAAGTAAAAATGAAAGACTATCAGAAAAAACTCATACTTCCAATATAACATAGAATAGATTCTTTGACTAGCTTTTTCACTTGAATCTAAGCCCTTTTGGATAATAATTTTTCAAAACATTTCCCGTTACCTTGGCAAAGCCTAATCCGTTTCCATGAACAAGGACTTGATACCATCCATTTGATAGACTTTCAGCTAGCTGAACTGTCTCCCCAGCCACATATTTTACAAAATTCTCATCCTTGATTTCGACTGTTTGCAAAACTTGACTTGGTTTCAAGGCTAATCCCAGAGCAAAGCTTGGTTCGAAACGTTTCTTCTTAAAAGTACCCAGATGAAGTCCATTTCGGGCAATTTTGAGTTTCCCTAGATCAGGTAGCATCTCTGGCAAGAGATAAAGTTGGTCTCCAAAAGTTTGCAAGATACCAGCTAGATTGACCCGCAAGTGTTTTTGGGCAAATTCTTGCCACAAGTTCTGTTGCTCACGACTGAGATTGTTCTTGCTAGCTTTGAATTTAGGTGCCGAATTTTCTCCCTTAAACTGCAGATGGGCAACAAACTGACCTTCTCCCTTGAAATGATGAGGATACATCCGCGCCGTTTCAGGGAGGCCCATTCCTGCTACCATACCGTTCACATGCTTGACTGGAAGCAGTTCAAAATCATAAGTATCAAGGAGCCAATGAACGATTTCTTCATTTTCCTCAGGTGCCCAGGTACAGGTCGAATAGACCAAATGCCCACCTTCAGCAAGCATGGTAACCGCATCTTCTAGGATTTCTTTTTGGAGACTAGCACATTGGCTCGGATAGTCGAGGTTCCAATAGTCCATGGCATCTGGTTGTTTACGGAACATCCCCTCACCCGAGCAAGGGGCATCAAGGACAATCACATCAAAGTAACCTTTAAAGACCTTAGCCAAGCGGTCAGCAGATTCGTTGGTTACAACAACATTTGTCGCTCCAAATCGCTCCATATTTTCCACTAAAATCTTAGCCCGCTTGCTTGAAATTTCGTTGGAAACAAGAACTCCTTGATTAGCCAGATAGGCTGCCAATTGAGTGGATTTTCCACCTGGTGCTGCCGCCAAGTCCAAGACCTTCATGCCAGGACTTGGTTGAGCTACCTGGGCCACCATTTGGGCTGCAGGTTCTTGCGAATAAACGAAACCGGTCACATGCTCTGGTGACTTCCCAGAGACCTTGCCATAATGTCCCCAAGGTGTATGGGGAATGGCATCAGCAAACAATAGCTGACTTTCTTTTAAGGGATTGATCCGAAAAGCCGATACCGCTTCTTGTTTAAAAGAGGCAAGAAAGTCTCTTGCCTCATCTTCTAGTATCGCTTCATATTTTTCAACAAATCCTTCTGGAAATTGCATTTAATTTTCTTTCCTTTCATAAATATAGGACTGAATCTCATCTTGCATCTCGATTGGCACCATCATGACAGGCTGACGCGTTTGAAAATCAGCAGGCTCACCTGATACCGTAAGAAGGCGATACCCCAGACTTTCCCCTAAGATACTGGCCGCAGCGTAATCCCATGGCTGCAAGTAGGTAATATAAGTCAGAAGACGACCCGATAAAACCTTGGCAAAACTAATGGCCGCACTACCATAGACACGGACTCCCAACGCTGCTCGGCCCAAATCCGCCAAGCCCCACTCATTGGTTTCAAACATACCTGAGTTACCAGCAACTAAAAATTCTTGAAGAGGTTTCTTTTTAAAAGGCGGTAAGGGATCATTATTGCGGCAAGGAGGAAAGGCACCACCACCATGGTAACAATCACCTTTCATAACATCATAAATGACGCCAAATTTGCCCACACCATCCTCAAAATAGGACAACATCACAGCAAAATCTTCTTGCTGAGCGACAAAGTTATTGGTACCGTCAATGGGATCAATCACCCAGACGGAACCTTGACCGACCGCAGCACGCAAACAGCCTTCTTCCGCGCAAATCAAATCCTCTGGATAAGATGCCAAAATTCTCTGAACTAGGAGATCCTGAACTTCCTTATCCAAACGCGTCACCAAGTCTGTAGGGGAAGACTTGCGCTCAACCTGCAAATCTTCTTTCATGTGAGCCAAAATGTACTCAGCAGCTTCCTGCACAATCTGTTTGGCAAATTCAAATTTAGTTTCCAAGAGAAATCTTCCCTTCTCTTTTTTCTTTTGCTAATTGAACCGCATGATAGAAGGAATAACCGCTAGCCATCTCAAATTCGCGACCTAGGCGCTTTTCTTCGCTTTTGCTTGGAACGACAGACTTAAATTCCTTGTAGGAATCTAGCAGTTTTTTTGCTTCTACCTTATCTTCATAGGCAGCTTCAACATCATTAAAAAAAGAAAGCACTGAAGCAAGTTCTTCAGTGCTCCACGACAAATCTAGTGGGTAACTATACTGTTTGTTCATCTATCCAATACCAGCTCTCAATGTTGCTTCTTTTAGTTCTTGTTTACGATAACTACGAGGGAGAAAAGCACGAATCTCATCTTCATTAAAACCGATTTGCATGCGTTTGGTGTCTATAATAATTGGGCGACGCAAAAGACTAGGATATTGCTCAATCAACTGAAGCAACTCCGATACTGAAATACTCTCTACATCAATATCCAATTTTTGAAAAATTTTTGAACGAGTTGAAATGATGTCATCAGTACCATTTTCGGTCAAGGAAAGAATGTGCTGCAATTCTTTTCTTGTTAAAGGACTGGTCATAATATTGTGCTCCTCAAAAGGAACTTTATGCGTCTCTAACCAGGCCTTTGCCTTACGACATGATGTACAGCTCGGTGATAAAAATAGTGTAATCATGCTTTTCTCTTCTTATCTATACTTTGTTGCTTCTATTATACAAAAAAATAAAGCGCTTGACTAGGGATTTTTAGAAAAAAAGCCTATTTTTTCAAGAAAAATAGACTGTATGCGAACGATTTACTCAATTCCGATGAAGTTAATTCACTCCCCGTAAGAATTTTTAACTTCATCTCTGTTTTATCAATGCAACACATTAAAGTATTCTACGACTTTTCAAATAAAGAAAACCAAAGAAACTTTCATAGAGTCCAAAGAAGAGAAGGAAAGCATGGAGGAAGAAAGTCTCTGGCAAAATCCAAATAACGGGATCCTTTGCTGGATCAAAAAGCCAGGTATCATCTCCCACAAAGAGAATCTGATGGAAAAGAGTAAAGAATTGCTCAAACCCAATCAACACTCCCAGAACCCCAATGATAAGGGGCAATAGTACTAGAGTTAAAATACTTTTACGATATAAGGGGAGAAAACCCTTTTTTACAATCTTTTTAACAAAGAAATAAAAACATGGTAGTGTCACCAAAGTGACTAGCTGAACCAAGTGAAAGAGGTTCTTAACCACCGCGAAGTGGTGCAGACCTGCTGCTGACGAACGAAAATCCGGCATCTCTAAGACCTTACTAAAGGGATTGGTCAGGTAATTCATCAAAATATGAAAGTTGTACTGAATGGTTTCTGGCTTTAGATAGACTCGATCCGCTAAGTTCAGCCACTGAATTTCCATAGGGTAGAAAATCCAAGCCAGATAAATAGTCAGTAGGATAGAAAGGGAGAGGAGAAAGAGCATACTTCCCCAAAAGGTCAGTTTAGTTTTCATCAAAATTCCACTCCGCAAGGCTAGAAACCACATGAGTTGGTGCGATTGGCAGGTCAGCCACTTCTTCTGCCTTGGTAAAACCTGTCGTCACCAAGAGCGTTGGAATGCCATTGTCAATCCCTGCTCGGATATCTGTCAGGTAGTTGTCCCCAACCATGAGCAATTCTTCTCTTTTCAAGCCTAAGTGCTCAACCGCCTTGTCCATGATAATAGCATTTGGTTTTCCGATATAAACCGATTTGACCCGAGTTGCTGCTTCAAGAAGTGTTACCAGTGAACCAGCACCTGGCAAAAGACCACGTTCCGTCGGAATATTGAGGTCAGGGTTGGTTCCGATAAAGTGAGCCCCCTTTTGGATTGCTAGAGTCGCCGTTGCAAATTTTTCATAGTCGACTTGCCAGTCCAGTCCAACTACCACATAGGCAGGATTTTCCTTGTCTTCGACATAACCAGCCGCCTGAATGGCATCCTTGAGCCCAGCTTCGCCGATGACATAGACTGTCTTTTCCAGTCCCAAGTCGTTCATATAGTCTATGGTTGCCAGAGTTGCCGTGTAGACAGTTGATAGAGGGGTATTAATGTTAAAATTCTGAGCCAACATCTCTTGAACACTCTCAGGAGTACGAGTTGTATTATTAGTCACAAAGAGATAGGGAATTTCTCGCTTTTGCAACTCATGCACAAAAGCCTCACCCGCCGGAATTCTGTCTTTCCCCTTGTAAATAGTTCCGTCTAAATCAATTAAATAACCTTTATAAGCCATATCGTCCTTTCTAATTCGCTTCAATTTCTTGCCACGTAATCATAGCTTGGGCATTGATCTCGTCATCACTGATAATCTCATGCTTGCTTTCTAATCCCTTGAGTTCATAAGCTGAAGCAATCATGCCACCTGGTCGCACTTCTTTGACATATTTGAGATTGATTTTCTTTGGAATATACTTGGTCAAAAAATCTGCTCCCATAACCTCAAAAATCCAATCCAGGTATTTGCTGTTATTGACATGACCATTCATATCCAAGTCGTAAAAACGAACATGGTAGTCTTTACTGATCGGATCTTCTAGATTTGCATACTTTGGCCCACGGATGAGTTTTTTATCAAACTCAGACTGATAAGGAGCAACAATCTCCGGTTCGACAGCATGAACTTTCCGACTGTCTCGGTCCATCAGAACAAAGGTCGCCATCATGTGGATGAACTCCTCCCCCGCTTCATCATAAATGGTGAAACGGCGGTAGCAAAAAAGACGATTGTAAGTCAATGCTTCTGTTTCAATCGTAATCTCCTCCGCAAAGCGAGGCAAGCGAACCACGTCAATCGCATAGTCTGTAATAATCCAGACCAGATTGTAGCGTTCTAACATATCCTTGTCGCTAACTCCCAGCTCAATTGACTGCATACCTGATACTTGCAAGGACAGCAAAATCACATCGGGAAGTTTGATATGACCGTTCATGTCCGCCATATCAAAAGGAATTTTCATTTTCATTTGATAAGTTAAGCCCATTGTTCTACTCCAAAATAAATCGTTCTGCTACAGTGTCTCCTAAAAAGAGACCCCTCTTTGTCATTCGGACACGATCACCGTCGATCTGCATGAGACCTTGTTGAACCAAGTCTCTGACGATTTCTCCATAAAGTCCGTCAAAGGACCGTCCGAATTTTTCCTCAAATCGCGCCATAGAAACCCCGGATTTCTTGCGGAGGCCCAGAAACATTTCTTCTTCCATCTGCTCCCTTTGACTCAGGTGTTCTTCTGTAATCCGAGCATTTCCTGCCTCTACCGCATTGAGATAGTGGCGAATCGGACCATGATTTTTATAGCGCACTCCATTGACATAACCTGAAGCACCCGCACCGATACCATAATACTCAGCATTGTCCCAGTACATGAGATTGTGGCGACTTTCAAAGCCAGGCTTGGAGAAATTTGAGATCTCATAATGCTCAAAACCAACTCGCTCAAGTTCTGCGATGATGTACTCAAACATCTCTGCTTCTAACTCTTCCTTGGGCAGGGGCAATTTCCCACGTCGCATGCGGTTCATAAAGACCGTATGATTTTCCAAAATCAAGCTATAAAGGCTCATATGAGGAATATCAAGCGAGATAGCCTTAGCTACATTGTCCTTGACCTGAGCCATAGTTTGACCGGGTAGAGCGTAAATCAAGTCGATGGAGATATTATCAAAACCAGCGAGTTTGAGGCGGTCGATATTTTCATAAATATCCTTTTCTAAATGACTACGCCCAATCTTTTTCAGCATTTTGTCATCAAAGGTCTGCACCCCCAAGGAAACACGATTGACTGGCGACTGTTTCAAAACCGCAATCTTATCCGCATCCAAGTCGCCTGGGTTGGCCTCAATGGTCAACTCTTCCAAGACAGACAAGTCTAGATTTTTAGTCAAGCCATCTAAGAGCACCTCTAATTGCGAAGCTGACAAAGCCGTTGGCGTTCCACCTCCAATGTAGAGAGTTCGTAACTTTTGAATATCATAAGAACGAAACTCCTCTAGCAGATGCTCCAGGTAACTATCTACTGGTTGATTCTTGATAAATACTTTTGAAAAGTCACAATAATAACAAATCTGTGTACAAAAGGGAATATGCACATAGGCGGACGTTGGTTTTTTCTGCATAGTATTTATTATACCACAAAGACAGGCTTGCAGATAAAAATCACCATCTCCAAAAACCAGAGATGGTGATGCATTATACTTCAGTAATATCGATGATGATTTCTTCTTGGTCTTCAGCGACGTCTGGAGTTGCTGACTGTTCTTGCCATTGCTCCTTGAGATTGTTAAAGGTTTCCTTTGACGCTTCTGTCGCTTGTCGAGCACAGTTTTTAGCTTGGTCAAGGACACTATCAAAAGTGATTTCACCAGATTCTACTTGTTCCTTTGTTTTCAGCACAAAGTCCCTTGCCTGTTCCTTCACTTCAGTTAGTTTCTCACAAACCTGCTCTCTAGCATATTCTGGATCTTCTCTTAAATCATCTAGAAAATCCTGAGCTTGACTACAAACTTGCTTACCCTTGTCACTCGTCAAAAATAAAGCAAGAGCTGCACCTGAAACTGTTCCTAAAAGGATAGAGGATAGTTTTCCCATAAGATTTCTCCTTTTTTATTTTTTGAAAAATTTACTTGCGAAACGAAGAGCGGACAAGCTTGCACCTGTTTTAATGGTCTTTGAACCAGCTGAAGAAGCTTTTTTACCCAAGACACGTGCATGTTGGTTGAGATCAGAAACTGACTCAGACAAGTCTGCCACAGCTGTAAAAAGTGGATCAATCGTCGCAACTTTGATATTGATATCGTCTGCTAACACATTGACCTTAGCCAACAATTCATTGGTCTGATGCAAGGTAACGTTCACATCTGAACTCAACGTTTTGATGGTTTTCTCTGTCTCATCAATCATACGACCTGCTTTTTGAATCGTGATTGTCAAATAGACTAAACAGACAATCAAAGCAATCGCAACAAGTATATATGCAACTTCTAACATTTATTTTTCCTCCTCTGTATGATAGAAAGGGGCTTTCTTTCGATTTTGATAAAGTATGATAAAAATACCGAGTCCGATAAGGACAACTGATAACCATTGAGAAACTCGCAAACCAAAGAACATGAGACTATCTGTCCGCATGCCTTCAATGATCATACGACCAAAGCCATACCAAATCAAGTAGAAAGCAGTGATCTGACCGCGTCTGATTCCTTTTAATTTTCGTCTAAAAATCAAAATCAAAGCAAAACCAATCAGATTCCAAACCGACTCATATAGGAAAGTGGGCTGACGGTAGCTACCCTCAATGTACATCTGGTCACGGATAAAGCCTGGCAAATAATCCAGACTATCTACTGCTGCACCGTAGGCTTCTTGGTTAAAGAAGTTTCCCCAGCGCCCTAAACTCTGGGCAACCATGACGCTCGGTGCTGCAATATCTAAGAAATCCCAAGTATTAATCAGCTTTCTATCTGCAAAGATATAAAGGACAATAGCGCCCGCTATCAAACCTCCATAAATGGCCAAACCACCATTCCAGATGGCAATGATTTCACCTGGATTTTGCAGATAATAATCTAAGCGAAAGAGTACGTAGTATAGTCTAGCACCTAAAATAGCTACCGGAAAAGCAATCAGGATAAAATCCAAAATATCATCTGATAGAATTTTCTTTTTGGGAGCTTCTTTCATGGCAAGGTAGACAGCCAAGACCAATCCGGCCACAATACACAAAGCATACCAACGAACGGAAAAAGGACCGATTTCAAATGCAACTGGATTAATCATCTTTCACCTCATTTTTGGAGATGAGATTAGTCAAGCGTTCTTCAAATAAACGCGTCGCATCAAAGCCCATTTCCTTAGCGCGATAGTTCATGGCTGCCGCCTCAATAACAACAGAGATATTGCGTCCTGTTTTTACTGGGATGCGGATACGCGGAATCGTTACACCAGAAACTTCGAGTTCTTCAGCATTATTTCCTAGACGATCAAAGGTCTTATGGGTATCATAATTTTCCAAGTAAACAGCCAACTGGACTTGTGAGGAATCTTTTACAGCACTTGCTCCGTAGAGACTCATCACGTCAATAATACCCACTCCACGAATCTCAAGCAAATGCTTCAAAATTTCAGCGGGCTCTCCCCAAAGGGTCATTTCATCCTTGGCAAAGATATCTACACGGTCATCTGCCACCAAACGGTGTCCCCGTTTCACAAGCTCAAGACCTGTCTCGCTCTTACCGATACCACTATCCCCTTGGATCAAGACACCCATGCCATAGATGTCCATCAAGACACCATGCACGCTCGTACGTTCAGCCAAACGGGAATCAAGGTAGCTAGATAACTCTCCAGATAAACGACTGGTTGATGTTCGACTGGTTAAAATCGCAATCTTACATTCCCTAGCAGCTTTCAACATTTCTTCTGGCACTACCAAGCCACGAGCAACGATAACCGCAGGTGTTTCAGGTAGAAACATTTTCTTCAAAACTTGATAACGGTTATGGGCAGGCATGGCAACCAAATAGGACCACTCCTTCATCCCTAACAGTTGAATCCGTTCTGGAGTATAGTAATCAAAATAGCCCGTCATTTCAAGACCAGGTCTCATAATGTCCGCAGTGTTGATTTCTTTTTCAAGCAATTCTCCTTCACCATAGACAATATCTAGTCTGAGCTTTTCAATTACTTCTCTTACTAAAACCGACATAATTTCCTCCTTCAATCGAGTTCTCCCTACTATTATATCAAATTGTAGTTAGAAGTTTCCTTTTTTTGCAGGATTTACAGTATTTATTTAAAAATAAAAAGACTAGATTTCTCTAGCCTTTCATTTCAAATTAGAATTTTTTACGTTTACGAGCTGCTTCTGATTTACGTTTACGTTTTACAGAAGGTTTTTCATAGAATTCACGTTTGCGTGTTTCTTGAAGAGTACCAGCTTTAGTAACCGCACGTTTGAAACGACGAAGTGCATCGTCAAGAGATTCATTCTTACGTACTACTGTTTTAGACATTTTTTTCACTCCCTTCAAGTTCAAGATCTATTCCATTTTACACGCAAAATGAATATTTGTCAAGGGAAAACTGCCATAAACTTATATTATCTTCAATTTTAATCTTGTTAAAATTGATTAACATTTATAGATGGAAATGATATAATAGTGGCACATATTGATTAGCAAAAATTAGTATTATTTAGAAGTGAATCTATAACATGAAAAGAATCATAAAAATTTACCCTGTAGTAAGTATTTTAGTTGTAATTTGTTTATTGCTAGGAATTCTTACTACCTTTTGGGGAAGTGTAATGTATGACTTATTTGCATTTCATTCAAAGCCAATTTATTGTTGGCAATACTTTAGTGGTACATTTATGCATGGAAGTAAAGAAGCACCAGTATGGTTTATATGGTTTCATTTAGTTTTAAATACTTTAATGTTACTTCCTTTTGGTGGGCTATTGGAGTATAAAAGGGGATCAAAATATGTATTTTTAGTTTTTATTACTTCTATGGTAATATCTTCGATTGTATTCCATATATTAACACAGAATCAAGAAATTCAGGCATCGGGTATCTCTGCTATTGGCTATGCTTTTGTAATGGGTGGGGTGATGAGTATGTTTGGTATATGGAAGAATTTCAATTTAGGATTAAAACTATTTTATATCCTTTTAATCGTTCTATCTCTCACCATGCTTCTACCAAATATAACAGGCTGGATTTCGACCTTTCTTCACATGTCAGGAATTGCCAGTTATATCATGGTTTCCAGCATCAACAACTGTCTTAATAAAAATCGTATAGCATCATAAGAATAGTCAATACGATTATATCAAAGTTTACAGACATTTAAGAATTTTCTATTGGATGCCTTTTTATATGAAATATCAACAACTGTTACGGTGATTTGCAAAAAAATTTCTTTTAGCAGAACAGTGAACATTTGAAGTAAAGAACCACTCACTCCAAAGAGCAAGTGGTTCTTGTACTTTTTATTTTTCAAGCAAGCTAAGCGCTGCTGCATCCGCAATAATAGTCACATCAGGGTGGTTTTGGAGGCTACTTGCTGGTAGACTTTCAGTTACTGGGCCTGATACTGTTCCAGCAATGGCTTCTGCTTTTGACTCACCGTAAGCAAAGAGAATAATTGACTTGGCATCCAAGATGTTTTTAATTCCCATTGAAATGGCTTGAGTTGGGACATCTTCAATCTTGTCAAAGAAGCGAGCATTGGCTTCGATTGTGGACTGGTCAAGCTCAACTAAGTGCGTTTGACTGTCAAATGGAGTACCAGGCTCATTAAAGCCGATATGTCCATTGCGACCGATTCCCAAGATTTGCAAATCAACTGGATGGTCAGCCAAAATTTGGTTGTAGCGTTCAACTTCAGCTTCAGCATTGTCCTTAATCCCACGAGGTAAGAAGCTTTCTTTAAATGGTTTTTGGTTGAACAAATTTTCTTGCATAAAGTAACGATAAGACTGAGGATTGTCCCCATCAAGCCCCACATACTCATCAAGGTTCACACTGGTTAGATTTGACAAATCAAGGTCACTCTCTACGATTTCTTTGTAAAACTCAAGTGGACTGCTTCCTGTCGCAAGTCCTAATGTTTGAGCGCCATTGGCCAATTTTTCCTTCAAAATCTCAAAAGCTACTTTTCCACCTTCGACTTGATTCTCAACTTTTATAACTTTCATTTTATATCCTCCATGTTTCTATATTTATTATATGGTATAGACCAATTTTTGTCAAGTGAAAACGATTTAATTTCTAAAAAAAGAGCGTCCAAACTTGAAACATGTTATAATGGATAAGATTAGAACTTAGAAAGAATGATGAAAAAATGAATACAGCTGATTTTGATTTCCACTTGCCAGAGGAATTGATTGCCCAAACACCACTTGAAAAACGAGATGCCTCTAAACTCCTCATCGTCAACCGAGAGAGGGGAGAATTTCAGGATAAGCACTTCCACTCCATCATCGATATGTTGGAACCAGGTGATGCCCTTGTCATGAACGACACCCGTGTTCTACCAGCCCGCCTTTATGGTCAAAAGGAAGAAACAGGAGGCCATGTGGAACTTCTCCTGCTCAAAAATACTGCCGGTGATGAGTGGGAAGTCCTAGCCAAACCTGCCAAACGCCTCAAGGTCGGTACTCGCGTCAGCTTTGGTGATGGTCGCCTTAGCGCTGTCGTTACGGAGGAATTGACCCACGGAGGCCGCATTGTCCGCTTTGAATACCAAGGAATTTTCCTGGAAGTTTTAGAAAGTCTAGGTGAAATGCCACTACCGCCCTACATCCACGAAAAACTAGATGACCGTGAACGTTATCAAACGGTCTACGCTAAAGAAAGTGGCTCTGCTGCTGCACCAACTGCTGGCCTGCACTTCACCAAAGAACTGCTATCAGAAATCCAAGCAAAAGGTGTCCATCTAGTCTATCTCACTCTTCATGTCGGACTCGGAACTTTTAGACCCGTTTCTGTGGACAATCTGGACGAACACGAAATGCACTCCGAATTCTACCAGCTTTCTGAGGAAGCAGCTGCCACCCTTCGCTCTGTTAAGGAAAATGGAGGTCGTGTTATCGCTGTTGGAACCACTTCTATCCGCACACTGGAAACTATCGGTTCCAAGTTTAATGGGCAAATCCAAGCAGATTCTGGTTGGACCAATATCTTTATCAAACCTGGTTACGAGTGGAGGGTTGTCGATGCCTTCTCAACCAACTTCCACCTGCCCAAATCAACCCTCGTCATGTTGGTTTCTGCCTTTGCAGGCCGTGACTTAGTCCTAGATGCTTACCAGCACGCTATTCAAGAACACTACCGTTTCTTCAGTTTCGGTGATGCCATGTTTATCTATTAAAAATAGCTCCGTCATTTCTTTAGGATAGTTTATTCCTAAGAGATGACAGGGCTATTTCTGTTTAAAGTGTAATTTCTGGGAACTCAGAAGTTAAATGAATCAGTTTGCCTTGAACACCAAAGTAGTCCTTTACCAAGTCCTGTAATTCTTCCATGGCATCCCGAGCACGTGTTGCCTGTTCAGCATTAATCGCTTCAATCACTAAGACAGCATCTTTTGTCTCTTCTGTCAACATGGTTCTCTGTGCCTCTCTCCAGTTGAGACAGCGACAAACCGCTCCTTCATCATCGTAATAGATCAGCTCTTCTGGAAGTGCAGGAGCATCGTTTTCAGCTCCTAGTGGAAAGAAAGGTTCTCCTCCCTTAGCCTGACCAAGATGAAGATTACCTACAATCTTGTTCACATCTTCGCCACCACAGGGAACAGCATAAGATAGTGAGACACTATTATAGATGTCTACTAAGGGATTGATGGGATTAAACTCTCTTCCCTGACTGACCCTTTTAAGCAGAGCTTCTATAGAGGAGCGTGCTCCTTTTTTCGTTTTGAACTTGCTGAAAGCCTGACGCCATTCTTGAATGACATCATTCTGAGTAAAATTCTCATCCGAAATGAAATCCTCAGCTCGTTTAGCTCCCTTATCTAGCAAGGTTTTGAAATAGGGATCCTTGCTTTCATCAACTGTATTATCTAATCCCTTTACTACTAAAACGCTAATCTGTGCTTCTGGAAACAAGCTCCAAAATTCATTTTCAACGATAACTTTCATCTTTCACCTCTTATTATAAATAATTTCTTTTCTGGCCTTTTTTGACCATATCCCAATCACTTGTAATATTTTTTCTAACCCGAATTAGTAGGCTCTCCAGTTCCCTTGCCTCTTCCCTAGAAAATCCTTTTAGAGCAGAATTCTCTGAATAGTGATGTTCAGCAAGGATAAAAGGATAAAGTGCCTCTCCTTTTTCAGTGACAAACCACTCTTTATTTTTTCGATTTGTACTGGTCATTCCTTGTTTTATTAACCCCTTTTCTTCCAGTTTTTTTACTGAACGAGCAACTGTCGAACGGTCAACTTTCAGTAAATCCGACAAGGCTTCTTGAATGATTCCTGGATTCTCCTTGATCCGTACTAAATAAAGATATTGCCCACGAGCTAGTTCAACATCACGAAACTCAATATTAGCAATAGAATCTAGGGCACGGGCTATAATTCCGATTTCGTGTAATAACGACATGTTTCCTCCTCTCGTATCTATGATGATAGAATAGCACATTTTTGTTGCATTTGCAACAAAAAGACACTTTGAAAACAAAGTGCCTTTTTTTATTCTTTATTTTTTAAAAAGAATGTGTTATCACGAAACTTTGGATCTTTCAAGCTCTGCACACTGGCATTGATAATTGCTCCGATAATTAAAATCTTTGCAATGAGAATAAACCAGAACATCATGACTACCACAATGATGGAACTGAAAAAACGGACATCCACTAGGTGATTGACATAGTTGTTAAAATAAACAGAAAAGATATTCAATAAAAAGATAAGAGTCAGCAAGACAAAGACACTTCCTGGTAAAACATAGCGGATTCGTGGTGTTTTTACTTTTGGAAGGAAGTAATAAATCATAACCAGAATGGCAAAGATCAAAGCATAGACTAGAGGGCCTGTAAAATCTTGCAGGTAGGAAAATAGCGGGCTGTCTGATTGCCAGTAAGTTTTGAGGAGGTTGAGCAACATACGACCAAACATACTCAAAAACAAGGCTAGGGCAAAAAGAATCTGCAAGCCAAGGCTAACAAGCAAACTCATCAACTGATGGGAGATAATCCCTCGACTCTTAGTCGCTCCATAGGCTTTGTTAAAGGCTTTTTGAAGGAAATCCATTGATTTTGAAAAAGTCCAAAGTGCAGATAAAACGGCAAAACTCAATAAACCTGTCGATGGTTGAGTCAGAACTTCTCGGACAATCTTGGCGACCACATCATAGACTGTATCAGGCAAAAATTCCTTAATTGTAAGTAAGAAATTTGAGACTGGAATCTGAAAATAAGGCAAAATATTGACCATTATCATTAGCAAAGGAAAGATAGAAATCAACCAATAGTAGGCAACCGCAACACTGGTCAACTCGCTATCAGATGCTTGATAATAATGCAAAAAAGCTTTCAATAAGGGCCTGTCCATCAGCTCTTTCCACCACTTTTTCATGTTCCATCCTCCGTCATTTTCTTCATCATCTAAGTTCTTCTGATTAAATCTAGCATATCATAAGGCAAGGTATTTGCAGCCTCTTTCAGAGAATAATTTTCTAAATTATTCACATTTTGTCGTAGTTTTTTGGTATACTTGGCTGTTATCAGTTTAGCTTCTTCGTATTCAAAGATTGCCTTACGTTCGAGATAGTAGCCTCGTAGCATTTCATCGATATTGTTTGGCTTGATGCGATTGATAACCCGCTCAACAAAGGCACCACTTCCAATAATGGCCGTCTCTCGTAGACGAGACTCTTGCATAAAACTAATCAGAGAACTCTTGTAAACCCCTTTGAGGTTTTCCAAACTCTCGATAATCAGCTCTGTATTTTCCAAATACAACTCTGAAATCTGATCATAGTCAATCGCTAGTAGTTTACGAGATTCTTCATTCATCCAACTACGGAAAGTTTTGCCAAAGGTAAACATTTCATGGAGTAGAAAGCGCAGTATCCGTAAGGAAACTAGGAAGTAATAAGTCACTCTAGAAGCGAAATTCCGATTGATACTCTGCTCCATGTTTTTTAGGTAACGTTGGTAAACTCGATAGCCACGCTCACTGATTCTATTTTCTTCATAGGCTTGCTCCAAACCGTCACTCTCAATACTCAAGATAAGAAGCTTTAGGGACTCCCAATCCTCTTGGACTCTCTTATTTTCCAGACTAAGGATGAGATTTTCAATCCGACCATGATAATTATCAATAGCTGCATAAAGAGGAAGTTTGTTCTTGTGATGGTCCAGTTCTTTTTCTAATTCTGCAGCTACATCATTCAAAATCGCAATATGCATCAAATGGTCCTTGCTTTCCTCTTGTTCCTCAGATAAGTGAGGGAGGACCAGTAAACCCGTTAAAAAGCTCAACAGTGTAACGCCTGCTACAAAGAAGAGCAACAAAGGATATTCCTGCTCCAAATGACTTGGTATGAGGAGAATAGTCGCGATAGATACTGTCCCTTTGACACCAGAGAAGGTCAAAAGGAGCATATCTTTCATGTACTTATGAATTTTTTTCTTAAGTCGACGCGTCCTCACAAAGTAAAAACCAGCAATCATGACAAAGCGGATCGCAAAAAGCAAGAAGGTCAGAACGACAACTGAAAGCAGTAAAAGAAGGGGATTGTAGAGAGAATTAGACAAAATTGGCTCTGCAATCAACTCTAATTCCATTCCCAAGAGAACAAAGACTGATCCATTTAGCATAAAGGTCACGGTGTGCCAGACGGTCTCCGTCACGGTGTCTACCTGAGCCTCAAGGAGCGTAATTTTCTTAAAACGACTGGCCTTTAAAATACCTGCAACCACTACTGCGATAATTCCTGAAACATGAAACTCTTCTGCGATAAAAAAGTTCATGAGCGGCAAACTTAGCTCTAGCAATAGTTCACTGGCTATATCTATCGCTCGCACACTCAGTAAAAAGCTATGCAAAAAACGATTGACCATAGCCGTCACAAAACCGACTACAAAACCACCAAGAATAGAAAGTGCTAGGGAAGTTCCAGCTTGGCTGAGAGAAAACGTTCCTGTTGTCCAAGCAGCCAGAGCCATCTGAAAGGCAACCAAACCAGAAGCATCATTTAAGAGTCCTTCCCCTTTTAGAATATTAGAAACCCGTTTGGGAAAACGAAAACGTTCAGAAAGAGATGCAAAGGCAACCAAATCTGTTGGCCCAAGTGCCGCTCCAACTGCTAAACAGGCAGCCAAAGGAAGAGTCATCCAAAGGAAGTGAGCCATGCCCCCCAAGCTTAAGGTCGAGATAAAAATCACAGGAAAAATTAGAAAGACAACAATCCGCCAGTGCTTCAAAATGGACGTAATATCAGCTTCTTCTGCCTCCCGGAAAAGTAAGGGACCAATAACCATGGCCAGAAACAGCTCTGTATTGAGATGAAAGTCCGCATCGGGAACAAATAAACCAATCCCAATCCCCAAAAGGATTTGTACAAGGGGGAGGGGCAAAAAAGGGAGAAGTTTATTGGTCGTAGTTGAAACGATTAAGACTAATAAAAATAGAATCAGGTAAATTAGTAGTGTCATCTAGACCCTCCTTAGTCTTTTTTACAACAAAATTCAAACATCTCCTTCTGCTCTTGGATCTTCTGATCAATCTTAGAACAGTCTTTGTGCTCAATTTTTTTCTGGCACCGTTCCATTTCAAGAGACACTAATTTTTTCTTGATTTTAAGCATTTTCTTGCTCATATGTGCTTCGTCGAGCACCCCGACTGCTCGCTCGTGATGCGTTGACTCGACAAAATTTTGGCGCATTGCCTCTAATTTCTCACGTAGGTATTGCTTATCCATGTCTATATCTTTCTAATTTTTCAATCATAACTAAAAACGGTGGATTGTTAACTTGGTTGAGAGTCCGATAAATGGCAGCTGTATACTCTTGTTGGTTCAACTGGCTAACAAAATCCAATACAGCATCCCTCTCGGTGTCTCCTCCTTCATGACCATAGTAGATCATAATGGCAATCCGTCCCCCTTTGACAAGCAAATGACACAGCTTTTCTAAGGCTTCGATGGTAGTCTGAGGTTGGGTGATGACGGATTTATCAGCAGAAGGTAGATAACCCAGATTAAAAATCCCTGCCTTAGCTTCTGTCACAAACTGGTCTAGTGTCTCATGACCTTGCAAGATTAACTGGGCATTTGTCATACCTGCCTGATCCAAACGCTCTTGGGTTTTCTCCAAAGCCTGCTCCTGGATATCAAAGGCATAGACTTGCTTGGCTAGCTTGGCTAAAAATAGCGTATCATGGCCATTGCCCATAGTCGCATCCACTACGATATCATCCTGAGTCACAACCTCAGCCAAAAAATCATGTGCCATCTCAAGTGGTCTTTTCATTTTTAAACTCCTGTTTTACAGCCTTGCATCCTTGCACACTTCCGCGGCGTCGCATCTCATTCTCTATGCTATTCAAAACTTCCCATTTATTGAGGCTCCACATGGGACCAATCAGCATATCTCTAGGTGCATCTCCTGTGATTCGATGGATGACGATATGCTTGGGAATGATTTCCAGTTGATCACAGATAACCTTGACATACTCATCCTGACTCATCAGTTGCAAGCGTCCCTCATGGTAATCCCGCTGCATCCGTGTATTGGTCATGAGGTGAAGCAAGTGCAGTTTAATTCCTTGAATATCATTGTCCGTGACACAGCGACGTACATTTTCAACCATCATCTCATGGGTTTCCCCAGGAAGACCGTTGATCAGATGGGAAACAATCTCAATCTTGGGATATTTCCTCAAACGCTTGACCGTTTCCACGTACAATTCATAAGAATGGGCACGGTTAATCAGGTCAGAGGTTGCTTCAAAGGTTGTCTGTAAACCCAATTCTACCGTCACATGCATGCGTTCCGATAACTCAGCCAAATATTCGATGGTTTCATCGGGTAAACAGTCTGGCCGTGTTCCGATATTGATTCCTACTACACCTGGCTCGTTGATAGCCTGTTCGTAACGTTCCCGAATCACTTCCACCTTTTCATGGGTGTTGGTAAAGTTTTGGAAATAAACTAGATACTTTTTAACATCTGGCCATTTGCGGTGCATAAAGTCAATTTCCTTATAAAATTGCTCTCGAATAGGGGCATCCGGTGCCACAATGGCATCTCCAGAACCAGAAACCGTACAAAAAATACAGCCCCCATGAGCCACAGTTCCATCACGATTAGGACAGTCAAACCCCGCATCAATAGGAACTTTGAAAGTCTTTTCTCCAAAAAGTTTTCGATAATAATCATTCAAGGTATTGTAGGATTTCATAACTTTCATTATAACAAAAAACACCCACAATCTCAAAAGCTTGACTTTCCTACAAATTCCCTTGTTTCCCATTTCCTTTAGCGTTTTTTTATGATACAATATGGGTATGATTTTAATGAAAATAGCAGCTACTTTATTGTTGGTATTAACCCTCGTGGTCTCCATCATTGTAACAAAACTTTTTAAACTGAAAAAACTAGGATTGAACTTTGCGGATTTAGCTTTTCCACTTTTGGTATTTGAGTATTATCTTATCACTGCTAAAGCCTTTACCCACAACTTTTTACCGCGACTTGGTGTTGCACTTTCTCTCCTAGCCATCCTCCTAGTAGTCTTTTTCCTCGTCAAAAAACGAAGTTTTTATTACCCTAAATTTATCAAATTCTTCTGGAGAGCCGGTTTTCTCCTATCTTTAGTCATGTATATCGCTATGATTGTAGAGTTAATGATGCTCACATCCCAATAAATCCCTAGAACAATTGATTCTAGGGATTTTATTTTATAGAAATATAAGTTTCAGCTAATCCAGACACTTAACAAAGAGCCATTATTTCTTTTAGTTGTAAATCTATGTTACTAAGATCGTTTAAATTTTGTTCGCAAGCGATCTGCTTGAGGTTGCCCAATAATCTTATCTAATAGATGGGTAGCAAGACTCATCAAACCATAGAGTCCTCCCCCGAGGCCTCCGATGAGGACTACATAAAAGAAACTCCAGAAACGTCCTGTTGGTTGGAAGAAAAATCCTAAAATCCACTGTAGGAAACCAACCAGAATAAACATGACCAGTGTCAAAATGGTAATTAAGATAGTTCGCTTCAAGATAATCTTTCGACGCGCACCCGTCACCTGACAAATATCTCGGTACATCAGAACATTTGGAATGATAAGTCCGATAGTCGTAGAAATCAAGGGACCGTAACTGTGGAAAATGGCAATAGCTGGTAACTGCAAGACTAACTTGGCAAGGGAACCATAGACAAAGTAAAGCACTGCCTTGCGATTGCGGAACATGGCCTGAAGCATGGGTGACAAGACCATATACAAACCTAAGATAGTGGACTGCAAGACCGCAAAGACAAACAAGCCCATAGCCAAACTATCTGGCTTACCGTAAAAAACTGTATAGAGAGGCTCACCCACCATGACGACTCCAACTGTTGCTGGTAAGAGAAACATAAAGAGCATGGTTAGACTATCTTGAACTAGACGAGCAGCAGCTCTCAAATCACCTTTAACATAATTTTCCGTCAAAAGTGGTAAGCCAACACTTCCAATCGAGACACCGACAGAAATCAAAATCATGGTGATTTTGTTGGGATTGGCTGAGAAGTAGGAGAACATAACAACCAAATCTTCATTACTATAGTTGGTAAACCAAGTCATACTGTTGATGAAGGTCATCTGGTCCAAGATTTGGAAAAGCTGGATAGCGGATCCAGTCAGGATAAAGGGAATGGCTTCCTTAATAGTATCCACCAAGAGTCGCTTACTATTGATCTTATCTCGTGTTTCAAAAACTCTCTTGAGCAAACCTTCTTGGGCAAGGAAATAGATCAAAACTGCAAAACTAGCCACCATCCCCACAAAGGCCGCAAAAGTCGATTGGGTAACGGCCGATAAGTAGTCACCAGAACCCAACTTCATAATGAAGAAGGTTGCCATCAACATCCAGATGACACGGATCACCTGCTCAGCGATTTGACTCATAGCATAGGGTTTCAGGTTATTCATCCCTTGGAAAAAGCCACGGATAACACTCATAGACGGGAAAATCAAGACCGCCCAAGCCAAACTCTGCATGATGGGAATCAGGTCTTTCCCCACACCTGATAAATCTGCTAACCAGGGAGAAAAGAGATACAAGACCAAGGCAAAGACTAAGCCCAAGCCCGTCATAAAGCTTAGGAAACTCCGAATCAAGGCAAAGCTATGCTCTTCTTCTCGCATGGTATTGTACTTAGCCACTTGTTTGGCGACCGCAACTGGGATACCCGCTGTCGAAATCAGCAAGAACCAGGCGTAAATATTATAACCCATGGTAAAGAGACCATTTGCTTTGGCAGCATAGGTCCCCATCCAGATATACCAGGGAATAATGTAGATAGCCCCAAGGAGGCGACTAATAAAGTTACTAGCTGTTAGCCAAGCAGTCCCTCGCAACATCTGGGCTTGCTGGTGATTGTTTTCTTTAGACATAGCTTCCTCATTCAATTTTGATAACTAGGAAATTTTCCTCATCTTCCATTATAAACTTTTCCTTGTTACTTGTAAAATTCAGACTTTCGGTTTACAATAGAAAGTATGATAAAGATTGAAACCGTATTAGATATTTTAAAAAAAGATGGTCTCTTCCGCGAGATTATCGACCAAGGTCATTATCACTACAACTACAGCGAAGTTGTTTTTGACAGCATCAGTTACGATAGCCGAAAAGTAAAAGAAGGCACTCTTTTTTTTGCAAAAGGCGCTGCCTTTAAAAAAGAATTTCTTACCTCTGCTATTACACAAGGTCTCGGATGGTATGTAGCTGAAAAGGACTACGAGGTCGGTATTCCTGTTATTGTCGTGAGCGATATTAAGAAAGCCATGAGTTTGATTGCTATGGAGTTTTATGGTAATCCACAAGAAAAACTCAAAATTATTGCCTTCACTGGAACCAAGGGTAAGACAACAGCGGCCTATTTTACTTATAACATCTTGGCTCAAAACCATTGCCCAGCTATGCTGTCTACCATGAATACAACCTTAGATGGTAAGACCTTCTTTAAATCTGCCCTCACAACTCCTGAGAGCATTGATCTCTTTGATATGATGGCTCAAGCTGTTAAGAATGGTAGAACCCATCTCATCATGGAAGTCTCCAGTCAAGCCTATCTGGTCAAACGCGTCTATGGTCTGACTTTTGATGTAGGAGTGTTCCTCAATATCAGCCCTGATCATATCGGACCAATTGAACATCCTAGTTTTGAAGATTACTTCTACCACAAACGTCTCTTGATGAAAAATAGCCGAGCAGTTGTCATTAATAGCGACATGGACCACTTTTCTGTACTGAAAGAACAAGTGGAAGATCAAGAACACGACTTTTATGGTAGCCAGTCTAGTAACCAAATCAAGAATTCCAAAGCCTTTAGCTTTTCAGCTACAGGTAAACTCGCTGGAGATTATGATATCCAACTCATTGGCCACTTCAATCAAGAAAATGCAGTCGCTGCTGGACTTGCCTGCCTCCGTCTAGGTGCCAGTCTAGAGGACATCAAAAAAGGAATCGCTGCGACCCGAGTTCCTGGACGTATGGAAGTCCTCACGCAGAAAAATGGAGCCAAGGTCTTCATCGACTATGCTCACAATGGAGACAGTCTGAAAAAACTCATCAATGTGGTTGAAACTCATCAAACTGGAAAAATTGCTCTGGTTCTCGGTTCGACTGGCAACAAGGGTGAAAGTCGTCGCAAAGACTTTGGACTCCTTCTCGATCAACACCCTGAGATTCAAGTCTTTCTCACCGCTGATGATCCAAACTATGAAGATCCAATAGCGATTGCAGATGAAATCAGCAACTACATCAGTCATCCTGTTGAAAAAATTGCCGATCGTGAACAAGCCATCAAGGCAGCTATGGCCATCACAAATCAAGAACTCGATGCCGTGATTATTGCTGGTAAGGGAGCTGATTGCTACCAGATTGTCCAAGGAAAGAAAGAAGACTATCCTGGTGATGCGGCCATCGCAGAACGTTATCTATAATAGAGCTAAACAAGGCTAGGAACTTTTCCTAACCTTGTTTTATTTTTTAAAGAAAATCAGTTTCTCCTTGTCAAAATCAACTGCCAACTCATATTTTCCTTGATCATTTTGAACAATATAGCCCAAGACGACCAAACTATTCACAAAGATATCACGGCGTTTCTGCATCAGCTGGTCCTTTTTGAGGAATTTCAGTAAAAAAGTCGTCATATATTTGAGAGCATACTCAGGATTGACATCTCCCAAAATGGCATAGAGTTCCTGCTGTTTTCCTGTCAAAGGATATTGATTCTTGACCTTGTAGAAATAATTAGACAGGGTCATTCTTGTTCGCCCAAAGTCAGTCTTTTCGACTAGAATGGCTGCATTGGTTTGATTGCGCAATTCCGTCTCAAAAGTCTTCTCCAGTAAGGCTTGATAGACTGAACTGCCCTCTCTGATAAAAATTTCTTGGTCAAGGACCAGATTGTCTATTGATTTTAGAAAAGGTAGATTGAGGGAATAGCGTTTGTTTTCCCTTAGAATCAAGCCTGCCTTTATATACTCTTCCATGAATTTATCAACTGCCACATCTGGAAACTGAGTCTTGATTTCTCGTAGAATCACATCGTCATGCTGGTCCAGATAGTCAACCAAATCTATAAAAAATGGTTGTCGAGTCAAACGGGAGGGATTAAAAATCTGAATCATGAAGATTCCTTTCTTTACATTCTAAAAGGGGGGATGCTGCTAGTTGACTAGGATTTGTCCCTGGTTGATTCAGAGGCACAGGAAGTTCGAGTTTCCTGTAATATTCCCTCCAAAAATCACTAATCTCCTGCTCCCCATCACCAAATTTCATCGGTACGCTCTCAAAAATCGGTAGGATTTCAGCGATGTACTGGGAGCAGTAAAAGCCATTCCCATCTGGATAAAACGAGCTATTATAAGGAGACCTAAATGTTTGCTAGCTCTCTCTTTTACCAAGTCAGCTTCCAGCTCTGGATAGACATAAAGGTCATAGAGATGAGTCGGTTCAAAAAATTCAGCTGGTTCTTGACAGATGACCCCTGCTTGCCCACTAGCATGGTAGATCAAACCGTCCAAAAAGATAGCTACATGACTATAGTGTCCAGTAGAAGCCTGGATGGCCTGCCCCATATCTGAAAGGTCCTTCACAAAAATCAAATCACCATTTTCTAACATCTTTCTCTCCTAGAAAAAAAGGAGCCGAAACCCCTTTAGCTATATGAAAAACATCGTTTTCTATTTTGAAATAACACCCAAAATCTTAAGCATTAAAGCTCTCAGTCAACTGAGGCACCACTTGTTTCTTACGTGAAACAGCACCTGGAAGGAAAGCGTGGTTGTTTTCAAGTTTGAAGTTGAAGGCTGCTTCGACCTTGTCCATGTTTGATCCAAGAGCCAAAATTTCTGAGTTTGAGTTGACGATGTCTGTAATCATCAAGACAAAGTCGGAGTAGCCGTTTGCCGCATTAGCCGCTTGCATTGCTGCTTCGATTTCAGCTTGGCGTTCCAAGACTTCAGCAATATCAACTGTGTTCACTTGGGCAACACGAACCTTATTTCCGTTGAGTTCAAAAGTCTTAGCATCGATGTCAATCAATTCTTCAGCAGATTTGCTTACCAAGTTCGTACCAGCTTTCAGCATAGCAAGACCGTACTCTTCCAAGTTCACACCAGCCAAGTCAGCCAATTCAGGAGCAATGACTTTATCAGATGGGTGTGTTGTTGGTGATTTCAAAAGAAGGGTATCTGAAATCAAACCTGAAAGCATCAAACCTGAGATCTCTTTAGGAACTGCTACACCGTGTTCTTTGAACATGCGGTAAACGATAGATGAAGCTGATCCAACTGGCTCCAAACGCATGTAGAGTGGGCTTGCAGTTTCAAAGTTAGCCACACGGTGATGGTCCACAACACCATAAACTTCTACTTCAGCGATATCTGACACTGACTGTTGGAATTCATTGTGGTCAGTCAAGATGACTTGTTCTGCACCTTCTGCTTTAGCAGATGTGATGACGCGTGGTGCTTCTACACCAAAATAGTTCAAAACAAAGGCTGTTTCTTCATTTGGAGTACCGAGAGCTACTGCTTCCGTGTCCAATCCATAAGCTTCTTTTGCAAGATAGGCAAAGGCTACAGATGACCCGATGGCATCTGAGTCTGGATTTTGGTGACCAAATACTAGAATCTTAGACATGATAATACCTCATTTAATTTATTCATCTTATTTTAGCACTTTTTTCCTCTTTTGACAAAAGTAAGAGGAGCCAAAAGACTCCTCGTTAGATATCAATATGGTTGACTAGATTTTTCTCTTGATTTTCGGATAAAAATCGTTCTTTCTGTGGTCTCTTCTTACGTTTGAGGAGAGCTTCGGCAGACATGGCTTCTTCCTTACTGGCAAAACCTTGAACATAGATGAGTTTGACTGGCAAGCGAGCTCGGGTATACTTGGCTCCCTTACCACTATTATGAACGGCAAGGCGCCTCTTCACATCCGTTGTATAGCCCGTATAGTAAGAACCGTCGCGACACTCCACCACATACATATAGGCCTTATGATCCATAGTAAATCTCTTGAATTTCTGGCGTGTAGGAACCATCATCATTGTGGACAATCAAAGGAGGTAAAACCTTAAAACCACTGGTCGAGCCATCCTTGATAGCTTCAATCAAGAGCATATTAGCTTCCTTTTCCCGTTTTGGATAAACAAACTGCAGGCGCTTGGGAGCTAAATTATGGCGTTGCAACATGTCCAAGATATCCAAGAGTCGATCTGGACGATGAACCATGGCCAAACGACCATTAGACTTGAGAATACTCTGAGCACTACGGCAAATTTCTTTCAGGTTAGTCGCAATTTCGTGTCTGGCCAGAAGGTAGTGTTCACTCTCGTTGAGATTGGAATGCGGATCCACCTTAAAATAAGGAGGATTACACAAAATCATATCCACCTTACTTCCCTGAATGTGGGCAGGCATATTTTTCAAATCATCGCAGATGACCTGCATCTGCTCTTCCAAGCCATTCAACTGAACCGAACGCTCTGCCATATCCGCCAAGCGCTCCTGAATCTCTACAGATAATATCTGCGCCTGAGTACGCGTGCTGGCAAAAAGTCCTACTGCCCCATTTCCTGCACAAAAGTCCACAATTAAGCCCCGTTTAGGGAAGCGAGGAAAGCGTGATAAGAGAACACTATCCACCGAATAGCTAAACACCTCTTTGTTTTGAATGATCTTGATATCTGTCGAAAAGAGCTGATTGATGCGCTCTCCTGGTTTTAATAATTGTTCTTGCATATATGATTTTAATAAAAGATACGAAATCTAATAGACTAGTTTTTCTCTTTCAGATTGTTAAGGGCTTCACGCGTCCAAACAGGCATCATTCGACCAAGTGGAGCAAAACCATGCTTGATCCGATCATTTGAAAAACGTCTCCGTCTTGGTAGCTGGTGTTTTTCTTCCTCCAGAGTGCGGATAGAAAGACTGGCTTTACCTGAAAATTCGTCTAAATCAACAACCTGAACTTGCACTTCTTCACCAATTTTCAAAACTTCATAGATATTTTCGATAAATCCTGTCCGAATCTCTGAAATATGAATCAACCCAATCACCCCTGTCTCTAATTCAACAAAGGCACCATAAGGCTGAATTCCTGTAATACGCCCCTTTAGCTTATCACCGATCTTCATCTTAATCCTCAATCTCAATCGTTTCAATTACCACATCTTCAACTGGCTTGTCCATTGCACCAGTCTCAACAGCTGCAATGGCATCCAAGACCGCAAAAGATTCTGCATCTACCAATTGCCCAAAAACAGTGTGACGACGGTCAAGGTGAGGAGTTCCACCTTGTTCTGCATAAATCTCAGCGATTGGCTCAGGCCAACCACCACGCGCAATTTCTTTCTTAGAATATGGCAAATGTTGGTTTTGAACGATAAAGAACTGGCTACCATTGGTATTTGGACCAGCATTGGCCATAGAAAGGGCACCACGGATATTGTAGAGTTCTTCTGAAAATTCATCTTCAAAAGAGTCGCCGTAGATTGACTCTCCCCCCATACCAGTACCAGTTGGGTCTCCACCTTGGATCATAAAGTCCTTGATAATTCGGTGGAAAATTACACCATCATAGTAGCCATCTTTTGAAAGAGCAACAAAGTTAGCCACTGTTTTGGGAGCATGTTCAGGGAAGAGCTTGATGCGCAAGTCTCCGTGATTTGTCTTAATGGTCGCAAGAGGACCTTCTACTGTTTCAATGTTTATTTGTGGGAAATGCAATTCCTTTTCTACCATACCAAATCCTTCTAAGGCATCAAAAATGCCATCTTCTTCTACTGTTTTTGTAATATAATCTGCTTTTTCTTTGATTTTATCATGAGAGATTCCCATTGCGACACTAATCCCTGCATAATCAAAGAGTTCTAAGTCGTTAAGACCATCTCCAAAGACCATGACGTTCTCTGGTTTCAATCCTAAATGCTCCACCACCTTGGCTACACCAGTTGCTTTGGATCCT
Source organism: bacterium (assembly GCA_905221345.1). Lineage (GTDB taxonomy): Bacteria > Bacillota > Bacilli > Lactobacillales > Streptococcaceae > Streptococcus. The sequence goes on along the minus strand of CAJNCW010000003.1, from coordinate 159,307 downwards.
GAAATCGGCACGATATCAGATGAATGTTCATGCCAACGCACCATGCGAAGTTTATCTGATAAGGACTCTGGTAAGTGCAAGCTATCTCCTTTATCTTCAAAGGTCCACATCTGATAAATATCTACTTTTTTATGAAAGTCCGGATCCACACCCAAGTTCGGATAAATCGGATCAATAGCCTCACTGATCAGTTCTGCTCGCGTGGAGAGTTTGGCGTCATGACTTCCAACCAAGCCATACTCAATTCCCTCTTTCTTGGCCCAAGAAATGTACCCTTCAACATCTGACTTCTCAATCTGATGTTGATAAATGACATTTCCTTTTTTATCTTCTATATAGGCACCATTCAAGGTTACAAAAAAGTCAGGCTTGAGCTCACGAATCTCTGGAACAACACCAAAAATGCCACGCCCAGAAGCAATTCCTGTTAAAATTCCTTTTTCACGCAACTGCTTAAAGACAGTAGGAATCGTAGCTGGAATAAAACCTGTCTTTGACGTACGCAGGGTATCATCAATATCAAAAAAGACAATCTTAATCTTCTTTGCCTTGTATTTTAATTTCGCATCCATCTCTCTACCTCTTTCAATCTAACTCTTTCCATTATACCATAAAGTAGAGAAATCCCATATCTTCAAAAAATTTGCTACCTCTTATTCAAATTCTTTGGATAAGTACAAAACTAAATCATCATTATTTTGAATAGTGGCATTCATTTCCAACGGTTGGTTTCGATACCAAACTCCCGTACCATCTGGAATATAGCCTCGTTTGATGTACAATCTCTGGGCAGGTCCATACCCTGAATGGAGCCCAACACCAAGGGTCACCTTATCCGATATCAGCTTAACTCGATTTTCAGCTTCTTCCAGCAAGAGATTTCCAATTCCTTGATTTTGAAAAGGCTCAAAGACATTGAAATCTGAGAGTTCTGGATAGATTTCTGCAAAAGGTCCCTGCTTAGCGCAGGGCAAAATTGTGATATAACCCGCTAAAGCACCCTCAACCTCTGCAACTAAGACTTCTCTCTCCCCACATTCTTGTTCAAGAAAATATCTAGCCAAAATTTCTTCTCTACCCGGCCAACCTTGATTGATAAAACCTTGGGATAGATCTTTAATGTCAGATTCTCGCATTTCTCTAATTGAATATTTCGTCTTCATAAGCTGATCCTTTAAAGTTTTCTCCTACCATTATAGCATGAGAATGAAGATAAAAAGAAAAAACCTAGTAAGAAAGAAAATCTTACTAGGTCAAAAAGTAGACGTTTCGAACTGAGTTCTGTAAAAGTCTGAAAAAAGAGATCCGGGGGACCTGAAAAAAAGACCCACCCGGGTCTTAATTCGCTTTCTTATTTTCCAGCTCATGAAAAGGAGGTCCACTGGACCTCAACTCGCTCTCTCATTTCACAGCTCGTGAAAAAAAGACCCGTCGGGGTCTTTTTTTTTAATCTTCGTTTACGAAAGGCATCAAAGCCATTACGCGAGCACGTTTGATAGCTGTTGTTACTTTACGTTGGTTTTTAGCTGAAGTTCCAGTTACACGACGTGGAAGGATTTTCCCACGTTCTGAAACGAAACGGCTAAGAAGCTCAGTATCTTTGTAATCAACATATTCAATTTTGTTTGCTGCGATGTAATCAACTTTTTTACGGCGTTTGAATCCGCCACGACGTTGTTGAGCCATGTTTTTTCTCCTTTATAGTTTTAATTGTCCATTAGAATGGTAAATCATCATCTGAAATATCCAACGGATTGGTTGCTCCAAATGGATTTTCATCACGTGAAAAGTCAGGTACTGATTGTGTAGGTGCTGTATAACTAGCAGTTGGTGCAGAATAAGCTCCACCTGTATGTCCTTCACGCACGCTACGGCTTTCCAACATTTGGAAATTGTCAGCCACGACTTCTGTTACGTAGACACGTTGTCCTTGCTGGTTATCGTAACTACGAGTCTGAATACGACCTGTGATCCCGATAAGAGAGCCTTTTTTAGCCCAATTAGCAAGATTTTCAGCCTGTTGGCGCCACATAACGACATTGATGAAATCAGCCTCACGTTCGCCATTTTGACTCTTGAATGTACGGTTTACTGCAAGAGTAAAAGTCGCAACTGCTACATTTGATGGGGTATAACGCAACTCAGCGTCACGTGTCATACGCCCTACAAGTACAACATTGTTAATCATAATTTACCTTCTTACGCGTCAAGTTTGACGATCATGTGACGAAGAATGTCAGCGTTGATTTTTGAAAGACGGTCAAACTCTTTAAGAGCTGCGTCGTCGTTAGCTTCAACGTTAACGATGTGGTAAAGTCCTTCGCGGAAATCTTGGATTTCGTATGCAAGACGACGTTTTTCCCATGATTTTGATTCAACAACAGTTGCACCGTTGTCAGTCAAGATAGAGTCAAAACGTGCTACCAAAGCGTTTTTCGCTTCTTCTTCAATGTTTGGACGAATGATATAAAGAATTTCGTATTTAGCCATTGATATGTTCCTCCTTTTGGTCTAATGACCCCTAGTCTTTGCAAGGGGTAAGTGAGGTTTGCTCACAATTAACTATTATACTAGAAAAACTGATAGATGGCAAGTAAAAAAGATAAAAGTGAAAAAAGAAGATGAAAATATCTTCTTTTTACTAGTTTACGGTTTGATACGGTGCAACATACGTGGGAATGGAATGGCTTCACGGATGTGTTTTGTACCTGCTGCGAAGGTTACCATACGCTCGATACCGATACCAAATCCACCATGTGGTACTGTACCGTATTTACGAAGGTCAAGGTAGAATTCGTACTCTGTACGGTCCATTCCAAGTTCTTCCATTTTAGCGACAAGGGCATCATAGTCTTCCTCACGCATAGAACCACCGATGATTTCTCCATAACCTTCTGGTGCAAGCAAGTCTGCACAAAGCACACGTTCTGGATTTCCAGGAACTGGTTTCATGTAGAAGGCCTTGATAGCTGCTGGGTAGTTCATGACAAATGTTGGCACACCAAAGTGGTTTGAAATCCATGTTTCGTGTGGTGAACCGAAGTCATCTCCATGTTCCAAATGCTCGTAGTCTGCATCTTCATCGTTTTCATGCTCTTGCAAAAGGTCAATGGCTTGATCGTAAGTGATGCGTTTGAACGGCTCTGCAATGTAGCGTTTCAAAAGCTCTGTATCACGTTCCAAGGTTTCCAAGGCTTGAGGCGCACGATCAAGAACACCTTGAAGAAGGGCTTTAACATAAGCTTCTTGCAAGTCAAGTGACTCATCGTGTGTCAAGTAGGAGTACTCCGCATCCATCATCCAGAACTCAGTCAAGTGACGGCGTGTTTTTGATTTTTCAGCACGGAATACTGGACCAAAGTCAAAGACACGACCAAGAGCCATAGCACCTGCTTCTAGGTAAAGCTGACCTGATTGGCTCAAGTAGGCTGGTGTTCCAAAGTAGTCTGTTTCAAAAAGTTCAGTTGAATCTTCTGCCGCATTTCCTGAAAGAATAGGGCTATCAAATTTCATGAAGCCGTTCTTGTCGAAAAACTCATAAGTTGCATAGATAATAGCGTTACGGATTTGCATAACCGCTACTTGCTTACGAGAGCGGAGCCACAAGTGACGGTTGTCCATCAAGAAGTCTGTTCCGTGTTCTTTTGGTGTGATTGGGTAGTCTTGAGATTCACCGATCACTTCGATGTCTGTAATATCGAGCTCGTAGCCAAACTTAGAACGTTCGTCTTCTTTGACAATCCCTGTCACATAAACAGACGTTTCTTGGCTCAAGCGTTTAATCGTATCAAACTTCTCTAGCCCCACTTCCTCACCGAACTTCTCAATAAAGTTTGGTTTAAAGGCTACACCTTGGAAAAAGGCGGTTCCATCACGCAATTGCAAGAAGGCAATTTTTCCTTTTCCTGATTTGTTGGCAACCCAGGCTCCGATGGTCACTTCTTGACCAACGTAGTCTTTTACATCGATAATCGTTACACGTTTTGTCATAATCTATCTTCCTTTATCGTTAATCTTGTCCGAAGACATCATTACCCACTATTTTACCACAAATAGACTCTGATAGCTAGGTTCTACTAGAAATTTCAAAAGTTTTTAGCCACAAAAATCTTCGCCACTATGACGAAGATTCTGAGTTTTATTTTTCCATAAATTGATGCAAACGGTGAATAGCTTCTTTCAAAGTATCCAAATCTGTGGCATAGCTGAGACGGACATTTTCTGGTGCTCCAAATCCAGCTCCTGTAATCAAGGCAAGACCAACTTCTTCGAGAATAGCCGTTGTAAAGTCCGTCACATCAGTATAACCCTTCATCTCCATCGCTTTTTTAACATTTGGGAAAAGATAGAAGGCTCCTTGGGGCTTGACAACTTCAAATCCTGGCACTTGGCACAATAGTGGATAAATGGTATTCAAACGCTCTTCAAAGGCTTGGCGCATGGTTTCAACAGAGTCTTGCGGTCCAGTCAGCGCCTCAATCGTTGCATATTGAGATACTGCTGTCAGATTTGAAGTCGTTTGTCCTGTTAGTTTGCTCATGGCAGCAATAATCTCAGGATTTCCCACAGCATAACCTACTCGCCAACCAGTCATGGCATAGGCCTTAGATACACCGTTAATCACGATGGTCTGCTTGCGAATAGCTTCTGACAGACTAGAGATTGGAACAAACTCATTCCCGTTATAAACCAAACGACCATAAATATCATCTGCTAGGATAAGGACATCATGTTCAACAGCCCAATTTCCGATAGCCAAGAGTTCCTCACGAGAGTAAATCATACCGGTCGGATTCGATGGCGAATTGAGAACCAAGACCTTGGTCTTATCTGTTCGGGCTGCTTCTAGCTGCTCTACTGTTACTTTAAAGTGATTGTCTTCCTTGGCCTGGACAAAGACTGGCACACCTTCTGCCATCTTGACTTGGTCTCCATAACTGACCCAGTATGGTGTAGGGATGATGACCTCATCACCTGGATTGACCACAGCCATAAAGAAGGTGTAGAGAGAGAACTTAGCACCAGTGGCAAAGGTAACCTCGTTAGCTGCTACAGAATACCCATAATAGCGTTCAAAATAGGTATTAACCGCCGCTTTTAGCTCTGGTAGACCTGAAGCAACCGTATAAAAGGAAGCTCGTCCATCTCGAATCGCTTCTATCGCTGCATCCTGAATGTTTTCAGGAGTATGAAAATCAGGCTGTCCCAAGGTTAAGAAAAGAACATTCTTTCCCTGAGCTTTTAATGCTTTGGCTCTTGCATCACTGGCTAGAGTGACGCTTTCTTCCATTTCTAGTACACGTTTGGATAGTTTCATATGCCCTCCTTATTGGATCACTGCTCCTGTTTCAAAGTCGACCAGATAATACTGGTTTCCTGACTTAACTTCCCAAATCGGCTTGTCCTGATAACGACCAAAGGTGACTTTGTCAATGTCGCTAGCGCCTTTTTCCCTCGAAATCGTCGCCGCCTTGTCTTGAGAAATCCCCTTATCTAGCTGATAAACATAAATCTTATGTTCATTCTTTTCAATCAGTACAGCAATGGCCTCTTGCTTTTTATTATGCCCCAGAACGCTGTAATAGCCTTCTAGTCCATTGTAAAAATCAACCTGATCCGCCTTTTCCAATTCTGCATACTGCTTGGCTAGTTTTTCTCCTTCAACTCTAGCATCTTGATAGGGTTTCATACTGAGCGATATCAGGTAAAGGAAGGAAGTGGTCATGACTAGTAATACCAAAGCAATGCCGATTCCATATTGTAAAAGTAGCTTGTTTTTTGCATTTTTCTGTCTTAGTTTCACTCGTCTATTTTACCATCTCTCCTCCTTTATTACAAGTGAAGATAGGAATATTCTAAGAATCTTTCCCTATAAAATATCAGTTCTTGTTTTTATCTCTCATTATTGATAAAATAACCTTATGAAACAACATTTAAAAGAGAAAATTTCCGATAATCAACTAGACTTAAAAACGGCTATCGTCCTCAATAAAGCCATACGAACTTTTAAACCATATGAAGCTAAGGCTGCTAAAGAACACGGGCTAACACCCACCCAATTTTCAGTTTTGGAAACCCTCTACAGCAAGGGGGAGCTACGCATTCAGGATTTGATTGAAAAAATGCTAGCCACTTCTGGAAACATGACTGTTGTCATTCGAAATATGGTTCGAGATGGGTGGATTTCTAGAACCTGTGACCCCAAGGATCGTCGCTCTTTTTTCCTGAAATTAACACCTGCAGGACGCAGAAAAATCGAAGAGGTTCTTCCTGGACATATCGACTCTATCGTAGAAGCACTCAGCATCTTGGAAGATGGCGAAAAGGAAGACTTAATTCGGATTTTAAAAAAATTTAAAAATTTGTGAGCAAAATTATTGCTAATTAGTATTATTTGTTGTAACATAGATAGTAACAAAAGAGTTCACTCTTTGAATTTTAAACTAAAGGAGACACATCATGTCTAAAAAAGTACTATTTATCGTCGGTTCACTTCGCCAAGGTTCTTTCAACCACCAAATGGCCCTTGAAGCTGAAAAAGCACTTGCTGGAAAAGCGGAAGTTAGCTATCTTGATTACTCAGCTGTTCCTCTCTTCAGCCAAGATTTGGAAGTTCCAACTCATCCAGCTGTAGCTGCTGCTCGTGAAGCAGTCCTTGCTGCGGATGCAATCTGGATCTTCTCTCCAGTCTACAACTTCTCTATCCCTGGAACAGTGAAAAACTTGCTTGACTGGCTCTCTCGTGCCCTTGACTTGTCTGATACACGTGGCGCTTCTGCCCTCCAAGACAAGTTTGTTACTGTCTCATCTGTAGCCAATGCCGGTCACGATCAACTCTTTGCTATTTACAAAGACCTCTTGCCATTTATCCGTACACAAGTCGTTGGTGACTTTACAGCCGCTCGTGTCAATGACTCTGCTTGGGCAGACGGAAAATTGGTGTTAGAAGAAGCAACTGCTTCATCACTTGCAAAACAAGCGGACGACCTTCTTGCAGCCATCAACTAATCCAGCAAAAACCAGCTCGAACGAGCTGGTTTTATGCTTGTTTCACAAAGACGAGTTCTAAATCACTTGATAAATCAGGTCGGTAGTCAAAGCCGGCAAAACTGAGCTTACGAGCTTGCTCGACTGTTTGGACTTGCCCTTCTATCAAGGCGGTCAAAAAGGCACCACGCGCTTTTTTTGAAATGGTTGAATGGATTTTCAACTGACCTGCCTTGTCCTCCATAAATTTGAAGGTCACCATCTTTTCTCTGATTTCCTTCGAAAATACAGTTTCAAACTCTGATGATAGGAGTGAGAATATCAAGTTCTCATCCTGTAGGGCCTCATCGTAGGCTGACTTCCAATGACTCTTTAAAGTCTTACCAGCAACTTTTAACTTCATCAAGAAGTCCAAACGGTGAGGAGCCATGGACGACAAGGTAGGGACAACACCGTATAAAGCCGAGGTAATCAGGACATGATTTTCAAGATAGGTTTGTTCAGCCTCGGTTAACCCATCTCGTTTGATGTGGCGATACATGAGACCATCGAATAGTTTTAAGGCTGGATAATGCTTAGCCCTGTGATCTTTTAAAGCCTGAATATGAGCGTACTCTTCCTCTGCTTTCTCGGCAGATACCTTATAAAAGGTCTCTAATTCACTAGCTGAGTAGTGCGCTAGTGAATCAAGAACTGCCTGACTTTCTTCCCTCAAGGGAAGCGCTTCAATACAAGGAAGATTTGTGTTCATTTCTTTTGCTGTTGGGATTAAAATTTTCATATTGTTAGTGTAGCATATTTTTCAACCACGACCAAGAATTTCATCCTGAAAGAGTCTGGGACAAAAAGATTTTGATTTTAGAAATTCCTTATTATAAATTTTTAGAATCTATAGATTAGAAAAAAAAGCGAACAAGACAGAATTCTGAGTGTCAGATAACTCGTTTTGTTCGCTTTTTATATTTAAGGTTAGACTTTTGTCCCAGACTCTTCTTTTACTTGACTTTAAAGGTCTTGAGATAATTATCTTTTCCAACTTGACCTTCGAAGGATTGACCATTTTCAAGGTAAGGAAGGTCGTCTGACACTGAAGCCTTGACCTTATAAATCTTGCCATCAACTTTAAAGAAGTAGACAGTATCACCTTTGATGACAGCTGATTTAAGGTCTGAAACCACTCCCTTGATACTTTCTACCGTTTCATTATCCAGCTCGAGGTCGTTTTTATTGGCATACTTGCTGAGGAGTTCATCTACTGTAGCTGCTACTATGACGTTTTGGTACTCCACTGCATCGACCAATGCATACTCCTTGACCAAGCCTGCATTGTCCTTCAAGCCCATGATATAGAGCGGTTTGTCATTGAGATTGACAAGGATAGGGAAGGTAGCCTTGTAGGCCTTCTCTTGAACTGCTCCTTCTGCGGAAGCACGGGCAGATTCTTCGGTTGCTGAAGCTAGGTTGTACTTGGTGATTTCACCAGTACGCATATTTTCAAGGATAAATCCTAGATTGCTTTCGTCAGCATTGGCTGAAGTCACCCCTGTGTAGAGATAAATGTCATTTCCGATAGAAAGATAGTTATAGCCCTCTGTCGTTTGGGTAACGTTTTTCTTAGAAATCAAGGCATTCCAGAAGCCGTCTTTATACTTGCCGTTGTAGTTTATTTGCTCAATGGTTTCTTCAGCTGGATAGACACGGTCCACCCATTCTGGCACTTCATCCAAGCTATATTCCTTGGTTTCTCCATTTGTGGCGTCCAAGATAATAACAGACGAAGGACGAGGGACTCCTAGACCAAACTGCTTTTGATAAACGGTTGCTACATAGAAAGGATTGCCTTCATCATCCACCTCAAAGGATGGCGTTTTAAAAATCTTGGTTGGGTACTTGATCCTAAGATGACGTTTGACGTCTCGGTTAAAATACTCGGAGTCTGAATACTTCATCGGTGTTTTCAAGTCTACCAATTCAGCGTTCCCTGTCACCATATCAACCTTGATATACTCACCAATTCCCTTGGACTGATTATTAAACCATTTGATCGGATCGGCGTACTCCAAAGGTGTCACCCGATAAGGTTTGCCATCAACCGTCAGCTGGGTATAAGTATCTGCTGCTACGTACTGGGATACCTTATCCGTCAGAGAGCCCAAGTAACGGTCACCGATCTTTTCTGCAGTGCTCCGATCTAGGATTGGAACCTTACTGGTATCACTCTTAGGAAAATCTTTAAAATCTTTTTCTGTGATAGACACCACATTAGCATAATTTTTTGCTTGGAAAAAGCTAGAAGTTACTAGGCTTACCAGACCAGCAAGGGCAAAGATAAGTCCTGCAGCCAACAACAATCCTCCACCTAATTTATTAAAATGAAGCCCTTCTATATTGAGTTCATTAGCAGCCTTGCCATGACGTACATGAACAGTTTTGAGGAGATTGGTATCCTTTCGGAAACTAAACAAAATACCCATCACCACCAGATGCCCACAGAGAAAGAAGATGAATTCCCAACTGGTAAGATTGAAGGGTGGTAAAAAAATATACCAGGTCGTTGCGATAAAAACAAGTTCAAAAAGTATGCGTTTCATCTGCGTTCCTCCTAAATAATCCGTCCTTCCAAATGATCCAGTTCATGCTGGCAGATCTGAGCTGGAAAACCTGTTAGCGTAATGGTCTGCTCCTGCCACTTGCTATCGCGATAGGAAACCGTAATCGTTTCATAACGAGTCGTTGGCCGTACCCCAGTCAAGGACAAACAACCTTCCTCTGTCTCGTAAGGTTCTTTGTAGGAAAGGAGAACGGGATTAAACATGACCATGGGAACTAGACCAAGATTAAAGATAATCACGCGCTTCTGCACGCCAATCATATTAGCTGCTAGACCGACACAGGTCTCGCGATTGGCTAGCAGGGTATCCTGCAAATCTCTAGCCAGATAGAGGTCTTCCTGACTTGCAGGTTTCGAGACCTGCGACAAGAATAAGACATCTCGGACAATTTTCTTTTCCATTCTCTTTCACTCCTTGCTATTTTACTTTATTATAGCACAAAAGGAGGCGACTTCTAGTACTTTCCCTCAAATGCAAAAAAAGTCATCCGAAGATGACTTTCTTTTTAAATTGCGTTCTTATCAAGACCAAGTTTACGTTGAACAAACTTGACGATTTCGACGATAAATATCATTGAGAAGCTTCCAGCCATGACAATTCCCCATTGTGACAAATCTAGTTTGGTAACATGGAATATACCTTCAAGTGGTTCTACGACGATTGTTGCCATCAAGAGGATGAAGGATACCAAGATAGACCAGTTGAAGGTCTTAGACTTGAATGGTCCGACTGTCAAGATGGATTGGTAAACAGACTTGACATTGTAGGCATGGAAGAGCTGAATCAAACCAAGTGTTGCAAAGGCCATGGTGAGGGCATCCGCATGAATTGCTTGGTTGTCTCCTACATGGACTGGATAGGCAAGAGCAAGTCCATAAACAGTCAAGACGAGTGCCCCTTGGAGTACACCTTGATAAATGATAGAACTCATGACCCCACCTGAGAAGAAGCTTGATTTGCGTCCACGTGGTTTGTGGGTCATAACACCTGGCTCAGCTGGCTCAACACCAAGAGCGATAGCTGGGAAGGTATCTGTTACTAAGTTGATCCACAAAAGATGAACTGGCTGTAAGACATCCCAACCAAACAAGGTTGATAAGAAGATGGTTAATACTTCAGCTGTATTGGCAGAAAGCAAGTACTGAATAGTCTTTTGAATGTTTGAGAAGACCTTACGTCCTTCTTCAACTGCGACGATAATGGTCGCAAAGTTATCATCCGCAAGGATCATGTCAGAAGCTCCCTTAGAAACCTCAGTACCAGTGATTCCCATACCGATACCGATATCGGCTGTTTTCAGAGCTGGAGCGTCATTAACACCGTCACCTGTCATGGCAACGACCTTACCTTGATTTTGCCAAGCTTTCACGATACGAACCTTGTGTTCTGGAGATACACGCGCATAAACAGAGTATTGACCAACGACTTTTTCAAATTCTTCATCTGAAAGTTCGTTAAGCTCAGCACCAGTCAAAACATGGTCTTCCGAGTCATTTTCGTCGATAATTCCCAAACGTTTAGCAATAGCTTCTGCTGTATCTTGGTGGTCACCAGTGATCATGATTGGACGGATTCCCGCTTCCTTAGCCACACGAACAGCTTCTGCTGCTTCGGCACGTTCAGGGTCAATCATCCCAATCAAACCAGTAAAGATCAAGTTGTTTTCAAGTTCTTCAGAAGTAGGATTTTCTGGAATACTATCGATAATCTTATAAGCACCCGCAAGAACACGCAGAGCTTGGTGAGCCATGTCAGAGTTGTTTGTATGGATTAATTCAGTGACTTTCTCATCAATCGGAGCAACATCTCCAGCTTTATCACGAGCAACACAACGTTTCAAAAGTTGATCTGGAGCCCCTTTGACTGCCACGAGGAATTTACCATCTGGCAATGGGTGAACTGTCGACATGAGTTTACGATCTGAGTCAAACGGCAATTCAGCTACACGAGGATATTTCTCTAAGAACCCTTTAACATCGTAGCCCTTGTCCAAGGCATACTGGATGAAGGCTGTTTCCGTTGGATCCCCGATCAGGTTTCCTTCAGCATCAATCTTGGTATCGTTGGCCAAGACAACTGAACGAAGTAGTGGCATGTCCAAGCCAAGTTCAATATCATCAGCTGAGTCATGTAGGACTGCGTCATAGAAGACTTTCTCGACTGTCATCTTGTTCATGGTAAGCGTACCAGTCTTATCAGAAGCGATGATTTCTGTTGAACCAAGCGTTTCTACTGCTGGTAACTTACGAACGATAGAGTTTCGTTTAGCCAAAACTTGAGTACCTAGGGCAAGAACGATCGTCACGATAGCTGGGAGTCCTTCTGGAATAGCTGCAACAGCAAGCGCAACAGATGTCATCAACTCACCAAGTGGATCTTTACCTTGAATGAAGACTCCAACTACAAAAGTAACAAGGGCAATGACCAAGATAGCGTAGGTCAAGACCTTAGAAAGGTTGTTCAAGTTTTGTTTGAGTGGCGTGTCTGTCTCATCCGCATCTTGGAGCATGCCAGCGATATGACCCACTTCAGTATACATACCTGTATTGACAACAACACCAAGACCACGACCATAAGTCACGTTTGAGTTTTGGAAGGCCATATTGACACGGTCACCAATACCAGCATCGGCAGCGAGTTCTACGGTCAAGTCTTTTTCAACTGGAACTGACTCACCTGTCAAAGCTGCTTCTTCGATTTTAAGAGAATTAGCTTCTAGCAAACGTAAATCTGCTGGTACCACATCACCTGCTTCGAGAGCTACGATATCTCCTGGCACCAATTCTTTGGAATCAATCTCTGCCATGTGTCCATCACGAATAACGCGAGCAGCTGGACTAGACATAGACTTGAGAGCTTCGATGGCTTCTTCTGCTTTTCCTTCTTGGTAAACACCAAAGGCAGCGTTGATGATAACCACGGCTAGGATAATGATGGCATCTGCGATATCTTCCCCACCAGAAGTTACGACTGACAAGATAGCCGCAGCAATCAGGATGATAATCATCAAATCCTTAAATTGCTCGATAAACTTGACTAGGAGAGATTTTTTCTCACCCTCTTCCAGTTCATTGCGTCCATATTCAGCTAGACGTTTCTGTGCTTCGCTTGACGAAAGACCTTGTTCAGTTGCTTCAACTGACTTCAAGACCTCTTCAGGACTTTGAGTATAAAACGCTTGGCGTTTTTGTTCTTTTGACATGTGTCTCCTCCTTGACATTGTGTGCAAAACAAGTTCTCTTTTAGTTTTATGACAAACAAAAAGAGACCTGTTAATCATAACAAGTCTCGCTGTTTAAGATAGTGCCGGAAAACATACTTTTCAGTATACAATTCGGAATGACGACACTATCACAGGTTTCTGCCAGCTACTCCCTTGAGTAGTACTATTATATCAAAATTTGAAAAGTTTTCAAGGGTTTAAATCCGATGAAACAAGACTAAATTTGAATTTTCCCTTGAAAACCAGTATAATGGTAGAATACTATATGACTAGAAAGGAAGCCCGATGAACCAATCCATGTCAAATCTCAAATTGGCAGAACGTGGAGCCATTATCAGTATTTCAACCTACCTCCTCTTGTCTGCGGCAAAATTGGCAACTGGTCACCTCCTGCATTCTTCCAGTTTGGTGGCAGATGGTTTCAACAACGTATCCGATATTATCGGAAACGTTGCCCTCTTGATTGGGATTCGGATGGCCCGCCAACCTGCAGACCGTGACCATCGCTTTGGTCACTGGAAGATTGAAGATTTGGCTAGCTTGATTACTTCCATCATCATGTTCTATGTTGGTTTTGATGTGCTTCGGGACACCATTCAGAAAATCCTCAGTCGGGAACAAACACCTATTGATCCTTTGGGAGCGATTCTAGGAATCATTTCAGCAGCGGTCATGTTTGCTGTTTATCTCTATAACACACGCCTCAGTAAGAGATCCAAGTCCAAGGCCCTAAAGGCTGCCGCCAAGGACAATCTTTCCGATGCTGTCACCTCGCTTGGGACTTCCATTGCCATCCTAGCCAGCAGTTTTAATTATCCAATCGTGGATAAATTGGTCGCTATCATCATCACCTTCTTTATCTTAAAGACAGCCTATGATATCTTTATCGAGTCTTCCTTCAGTCTTTCAGATGGTTTTGATGACCGTCTGCTGGAGGACTACCAAAAGGCCATCATGGAGATTCCAAAGATTAGTAAGGTCAAGTCCCAAAGAGGGCGCACCTACGGTAGCAATATCTACCTTGATATCACGCTGGAGATGAATCCTGACCTATCAGTCTATGAAAGTCACGAAATAGCAGACCAGGTCGAATCCATGCTAGAAGAGCGTTTTGGAGTCTTTGACACCGATGTCCATATCGAACCTGCTCCTATGCCTGAAGACGAAATTTTGGACAATGTCTATAAAAAACTACTCATGCGCGAGCAATTGATTGACCAAGGCAATCAACTCGAAGAACTCCTTGCTGAGGACTTTCTCTATATCCGTCAAGATGGAGAGCAGATGGATAAGTTGTCCTATCAAGCTGAGAAAGAACTTAAAGCTGCAATTAAGGACATTCAGATTACTTCCATTAGTCAAAAAACCAAACTCATTTGCTATGAGCTAGATGGCATCGTCCACACTAGTATCTGGCGTCGCCATGAGACTTGGCAAAATATTTTCCACCAGGAAACTAAAAAAGAAGACAAACAATGACCCTATCCAGTGGATAGGGTCTTTTTGATTATTCTACTTTAAGCAAAGACAGACTATGACGGTTTGGAAGATTTGCTTTTCGAAGCTTGTTTTGCCTTTTTTCTTGCTTGACGATTTTGTGCGATGCGCCATTCTCTTTCATAGTACTTCATGATCTCATAGACCCTTTCAGGAAAATCTACATCTAGTAGAATGATAGGGATGATCAAATCTGCTGACGGATGAAAAGGGAAACACCTTCTCTTCAGTAGAGCTAGAAGTGATTGGGATTTCACATTTTCCTTGTTTTTAAAATAAACTTCAATCCGATAGGAATTCCTATACTTTCCTCCAATCCGAGAGAAGGAAAATTCCTCTACATCTGCCCAAGCATAGAAATGACTGGGTTTCTTTGGGTTTGGTTTGTAGTAAAACCCCTCAACTGTGCATCTCAAATACTCCTTATCCAAGCTTAACAGTCTGTATGTCTGATAAATGATTACTCCAGCACAAAAGAGGACAACCAGCATAAACAAAAGACTTATCGCATGAAGTTTGCTCCCCTTTTCCGAATACGAATAGAGATAAGATAGAGGTAACAAGACGAAAAGACCGAACAAGGTATTCCAAATGATTTTCTTGGGACTACGTTTAATGACTTTTTCTTCCATCATGCCAACTCACTTAGGTATTCATAGCGTTCGTATTTTTCAAGGAGTTCTTCGTTTTTCTCATCTAGCTCTTTCTGAAGCGTCGCCAGTTTGCCAAAGTCAGAGCCATTTGCCTGCATCTCTTCTTCAATAGCAGCGATACGATTTTCCAAGGCTTCAATATCGCCTTCAATGCTTGCCCACTCCTGCTTTTCTTGGTAGGTCATGCGTTTCTTATCTTCACGGACCTTGACCACTTTTTCCTTTTCGGCCTTTTGAATTTGATTGGCCATCTCTGTTTCAAAGACTTTTTCATCAAGATAGTCGGTGTAATGGCCAAAGAAAGGACGAATCTTGCCATCTTCAAAAGCGAGAATCTTGGTCGCTACCTTATCCAGGAAATAACGGTCGTGGCTAACTGTCAAGACAGGACCCGCAAATCCCTGCAAGAAATTTTCCAAGACTGTCAAGGTCGCAATATCTAGGTCATTGGTCGGCTCGTCCAAAAGAAGAACATTTGGTTTTTCCAAGAGCAATTTGAGAAGATAAAGGCGTTTTTTCTCTCCACCTGACAATTTCTCAATCAAGGTTCCATGCGTCGAACGTGGGAAGAGAAACTGCTCTAGCAACTCTGCAATGGAAGTCGTAGAACCACCACTGGTCTTAACCTCTTCTGCTACTTCCTGCAGGTAATTGATAACCCGTTTGCTTTCATCCAAACCTTCAATTTGTTGAGAAAAATAGGCGATGCGAACCGTCTCACCGATGATAACTTGACCTTTAGTCGGCTCAAGACTTCCTGCGATGAGATTAAGCAGAGTTGACTTCCCGACACCGTTGTCCCCAACGATTCCGATACGGTCTTTGGCTTGCACCAATAGATTAAAATCTTGCAAAATGGGCTTGTTTTCATAGGCGAAGGAAACATTCTGAAACTCGATGCCTTTTTTCCCAATCCGACTGGTTTCAAAGTTCATGGTCAAGTCTGTATCAGCAACACCGCCTGAAACTTCCTTCTTCAGATCATGGAAACGATTGATACGAGCCTGTTGCTTGGTCGCACGCGCCTGCGGTTGTCTACGCATCCAGGCCAATTCTTGCTTATAAAGTTGTTCTTT
This sequence comes from bacterium, assembly GCA_905221345.1. Lineage (GTDB taxonomy): Bacteria > Bacillota > Bacilli > Lactobacillales > Streptococcaceae > Streptococcus. The sequence goes on along the minus strand of CAJNCW010000003.1, from coordinate 143,259 downwards.
TTTGTGGAGAAGAGTCGCATCACGCTCATCCTGTTCCGCCTTAAGACGAACATAGTCCTGATAATTTCCCTGATATTCCGTCAATCCAGCTCGATCCAACTCGAAAACCCGTGTTGACAACGCGTCTAAGAAATAACGATCGTGGGTGATGAAGAGAACGGTCTTCTTGGAACTTTTCAAAAAAAGGGTCAGCCACTCAATAGTCGCAATATCCAGATGGTTGGTAGGCTCGTCCAGAAGCAAGAGATCGTGATTACCAAGAAGAACTTGCGCCAACTGGATCCGTCTTCTCAGACCACCTGACAGTTCCCCAACTGGAGTGGATAAGTCCTGAATACCCAACTTGCTGAGAACCGTCTTGACCTGACTCTCGATTTCCCAAGCTTGGAGAGAGTCCATCTCTGCCATGACACGTTCCAGACGCGCCTGCTTGTCCTCACTGTAGTTGAGCATAATCAACTCATACTCACGAATGAGCTGGATTTCCTTGAGGTCGCTGGACAGAACCGTATCCAAGACAGTCTTGTTATCATCAAAATCAGGATTTTGAGTCAAGTAACCAATCTGGTAATCATTCTTAGCTGAAAAGGGACTGATATCCCCATCAAAACCAGAAATACCTGAAAGAACATCTAAAAGGGTAGTCTTACCCGTTCCATTGACACCGATTAGACCGATTCTGTCTAGGTCATGGATGATAAAGGAAATATCCTTAAAAACGGTCTTGTCTCCGACGGATTTACTTAGTTTTTCAACGATAAAATCACTCATTTTTTCTCCCTCAGGTAAGCATGGATTGCTTGACGATCATTTTCCAATTCTCCATCGACAATGGCAAACTCAATCTCTGTTAAAATCTCTCCCAAATCTGGCCCAGGTTGATAACCGTATTCCTTAATCAGAACTCCTCCGTTGATCTGGATTTCTTTCTTATCATGAATGGTCAAACTATGGTAAGTTTCTTTGATGGCTTGTGGGTTGACTTCTTTCCCTTGGGCCTGACGAAGACTTTCAGCTTGTAGAAGGAAATCCAAGTCAAATCGGTAACAATCGCGCTTGCTCAGCTCTCCTTCTTCTCGCAAAGCCAAAATAGTCAGCAAATCCTGAACTTGCTTTGCAAATTGGCGTGAGGTCTTCCAATCTTTCAAAAATAGTTGTGCATCCTTCATTTCCAAAGTCCACAAGAGGGCCGCCCAGGCTTGTTCAGAAGAGGCAAAGGTGAAATCCGCCTCTAAATCAAACAATTTTTGAAGTTTATCTCGACTGTCTGCCATATCAGGGAGATAATTATAAGCTTGACTCTCAATCATAGAAGACAGACCAACTCGCCAAAAAGGTGCCAGCAAGAGTTTATCAAACTCAACGAAGGTGCGCTCCACAGAAATCTTCTCCAAGAGCGGCGTCAAAGTCTTCATAGCTTCAAATGTTTCTGGCTCAAGTTCAAAGCCAAGGCTGGCCTGAAAACGGAAGCCACGCATAATCCGCAGAGCATCTTCGTTGAAACGCTCACTAGCCACTCCAACTGCTCGCAAGACTTTGTTTTCCAAATCTTTGAGACCATCGAACAAATCAATGATTTCTCCTGTCTCGTCCAAAGCAAAGGCATTAACTGTGAAATCACGACGTTTGAGGTCTTCTTCTAGCGAACGCACAAAGGAAACCGCGCTGGGCCTGCGATAGTCCACATAGACATCTTCGGTCCGAAAGGTGGTTACCTCATACTCCTCGTCCCCATCTAAAACCAAGACGGTTCCGTGCTCGATTCCGATATCGGCTGTTCGCGGAAAAATCTGCTTGGTCTCCTCTGGATAGGAAGAAGTCGCAATATCCACATCGTGGATGGGACGATTGAGGAGGGCATCTCGAACAGAGCCCCCAACAAAATAGGCTTCAAAGCCTGCTTCTTTAATTTTTTCTAATACTGGTAAAGCCTTCTGAAATTCAGAAGGCATTTGTGTTAATCTCATAATAAATGTTCTAATCCATAGACAAGCTCATGACGCTTGACAACTTCTTTGATTCCCAAATTGACCCCTGTCATGAAGGAGCTACGATCATAGGAGTCATGACGGAGGGTCAATCCTTCTCCCTGATTGCCAAAGATGACTTCTTGATGAGCTACCAAGCCTGGTAAACGAACCGAATGAATGCGCATGCCATCAAAGTCTGCACCTCGAGCACCCGCAATCAATTCTTCCTCATCGGGCGCACCTTGCTGAATAGACTCTCGAACTTCTGCCATCAACTCAGCCGTTTTAATGGCTGTTCCACTCGGGGCATCTTTTTTCTTGTCATGATGGAGCTCGATAATCTCCACATTTGGGAAATATTTGGCAGCCTGCGCCGCAAATTGCATAAGCAAGACAGCACCCAAGGCAAAGTTTGGAGCAATCAAACCACCCAAATCTTGTTCACGAGAAAATGCTTTTAGTTCTGCAATTTCTTCACTAGTAAAGCCTGTTGTTCCAACTACTGGAGCAAAGCCATTTTCAAGAGCAAAGCGTGTATTTTCGTAGGCAACGGCTGGTGTAGTAAAATCTACCCAGACATCCGCTTCAAAACCAGCCAAGTCCGCCTTATCATTGAAGACAGGAATACCCTGCCATTCTGACTCAGACTCAAAAGGATCCAAAACTGCGACCAAGTCCAAGTCTGGATCAACCAAGACCATCTGGCAGGCAGCTTGGCCCATCTTCCCCTTAAAACCAGCAATAATTACTCGAATACTCATCTCTACTCCTGTCTAAGATACAAAGCTTGTAAGAACAATCTAGACGATTGGTGTATAGCTCAAAGCGATACTACCTTCTCCAAGGTGGGTACCAATGACACTACCAAAGCTAACAATTGGAATCTCAGAAGTCACACCACTCTCAATCAAAAGTTGACGCAAATCCGCTGCCTTCTGAGGAGCGTTCCCATGAATGACTGTAATACGGTAGTCCCCATCTTTTGTCAACTCTTTGATGATTTCCACCAAACGTTTGGTCGCCTTCTTTTCCGTGCGAACTTTTTCATAAACTTCAATCACTCCTTGGTCATTAAAGTAAAGGATAGGCTTGATACTAAGGAGATTCCCTAAGATGGCAGCCCCATTTGACAAACGTCCTCCCTTAACCAAGTGGTCGAGATCATCTACTATGATAAAGGCTGAGTTATCAGCAATTTGAATCCCCAACTTCTCCTGAATCTGAGCAAAATCATCGCCTTGTTCTGCCCATTCAAAGGCACTCTCCACCATAAATCCTAGAGGGGAACTTGTGATATGGGTATCTGGAAAGGCAATGGTCAAACCATCATACTCATCCAACATGTATTGGATGTTCTGATAAAAGCCTGAAATTCCTGACGAAAGAAAGAGGCCCAAGACATGGGTATACCCCTCATCTTTCAAGGAACTTAGAATCTCATCCAATTTGGCAATACTTGGTTGACTGGTTTTAGGCAATTCTGTAGACTGAGCCATTTTTTGATAAAATTCCTCAGCGGTCAAATTGACACCTTCAACATACTCCTCCCCATCAATATTGACAGGAATATCCAAGATAAATAGATTCTCTCTTTGCAGCGTCTTCTCCTCTAAATAGGCTGAAGAATCTGTAATGACAGCTAATTTCATGACTAAAACTCCAAATTGATCCCTGGAAGATCCAAGGCGATTTCTGTTACTTCATACGTCAAACGATTGAGCATGTTCAAACATGGACGTGCCAAGTTTTCGACTTCCTCTTGGTTAAATTCGCTTGGTTCGTTGACAATGCGACCTTCCACATGGTTAACTTGAGAAATCGTTCCGCTGATGACAAATTTGTCAAAGACAATCATGAAACTCAAGATAACAACAAGCGAAGTCACTTGGTTTTCTTGGTCATGTTGGAGCAACTGAAAGTTCACGTCTACCTTGGTTTCAGGAGCTCCATTTTCATTTTCCCATTCAAAGTTACGAGCATCAAAGTGATACTGGCTAACAAATTCTTGTTCTCGTTTAAGATTCATTTTTCTCTCCCATTGCTACAATTACTATGCAATTGTACCACATTTTTATCATTTCATCTAGTTTTCTAGGCTTTAGTCAATTCCGATTTCATCTTTAACAACAGCAGCAATCGTATCTACGTAGTAGTTCACTTCTTCTGTTGTTGGGGCTTCTGCCATGACGCGCAAGAGGGGTTCTGTTCCACTTGGGCGGACAAGGATACGGCCGTTACCTGCCATCTCTTCTTCCATCTTTTCGATGATTGCCTTGATGGCTGGTACTTCCATGGCTTTTTCTTTCATAGCATTTTCCACTCGGATATTAACCAATTTTTGTGGGTAAATCGTCACTTCTGATGCCAGTTGAGACAAGCTCTTACCTGTTTCTTTCATGATTTTAGTCAATTGGACAGCTGATAATTGACCATCACCAGTTGTATTGTAGTCCATCAAGATAACGTGGCCAGACTGTTCACCACCAAGATTGTAGCCTGATTTTCTCATTTCTTCAACGACATAGCGGTCACCAACAGCAGTCACTGCCTTGTTAATACCGGCACTTTCCAAGGCCTTATGGAAACCAAGGTTAGACATGACCGTTGTCACGATGGTGTTTTGAGCCAACTGGCCTTTTTCAGAAAGATATTTCCCGATGATGTACATGATTTTATCACCATCGACGATGTCGCCATTTTCATCAACAGCAATCAAGCGGTCACTGTCTCCGTCAAAGGCCAAACCAATAGCTGACTGGCTTTCTTTGACCACTTCTTGAAGAGCTTCTGGGTGTGTAGAACCAACATTCAAGTTGATGTTAAGACCATCTGGTGTCTCACCGATAACAGTTATTTGAGCCCCAAGGTCTGCAAAGATTTGACGAGCACTCGTAGACGCTGCACCGTTGGCTGTATCCAAGGCCACTTTCATTCCTTCAAGAGGAGTTCCAGTTGAAACAAGGTAGCCTTCATACTTACGTAAACCTTCTGGATAGTCCACTAAGGTTCCCAATCCTTCGGCACTTGGACGAGGAAGAGTGTCTTCAGCAGCATCTAGCAAGGCTTCGATTTCTGCTTCTTTTTCATCATCAAGTTTAAAACCATCCCCACCAAAGAACTTAATCCCATTATCAAGGGCTGGGTTGTGGCTAGCGGAAATCATGACACCTGCACTGGCTCCCTCTGTTTTTACCAAGTAAGCTACTGCTGGTGTTGCAAGAACACCGAGTTGGTAAACATGAATCCCTACAGAGAGGAGACCTGCCACCAAGGCAGATTCTAGCATTTCTCCTGAGATACGTGTATCACGTCCTACAAAAACTTTAGGGGCTTCCGTTTCGTGTTGGCTAAGGACATAACCACCAAAACGTCCCAATTTAAAGGCCAATTCTGGCGTCAGTTCTACGTTTGCTTCTCCACGGACTCCATCGGTCCCAAAATATTTACCCATTTTGTTAATCATCCTTTTCTACTATTTAATTTATTCTTTAAATTTATTTTAATCTATTCTTGTTTAGACGAGTCTGGTTTCGTTTCTGAACTCGTTGAAGACGAACTACTGGTTGAAGAGCCCGTTGACGAGGTCGTTGACGAAGAACTCGAGCTAGACGATGCTGTTTTTGTTGTAATTTTCATAGTCGTGTCAAATGGCATAATAACGCTTGGTAAGACATTTCCATTTTTATCAACTGCTTGAAGAGGAACAGAAGCCGAGTAGTTACCTGTTATCCGTTCACTCGTCGGTAAGATGGCAATGACACGATCTACTCTAGAGAGAGTCTCTTCATCACTAATAACCGTTACTTTTTCATCTGACACAGTGACTGTATCGATTTTCACGCGAGAATCAACCTGGCTAGGGTCAATCTCCGGCACAACAATGACATTATCACGTTTTGCTTTTTTCCCGACCTTCACTGTTATCTTTTGCGGTGTTGCAACAGCGGTCAAACCACTTGGTAGATTTTCTATGTTTAGAGGAACTTCGATGGTTCCTACACTGGCATTGGTTAAGTCAGCTTTGACCTTGAATTTCCGAGTGCTTTCCTGCATTTCGCTCGCCAATGCAACTCTGTTTGACCCTGTCAGAAAGACCGTCACTTCAGATGTAAAACCACTAATAAAGTACTGATCACTGTCATACTGAATATCGATCGGTACATTAAGCACCGTATTGGTATAGGTTTCAGTTCGTACCTGTCTAGCACTATTATTATTCTGATAGTTTGTAGAAGTCGCATAGATAAAGAGGATGCAAGCGAAAAAGAAGGAAGAAATAATATAAAGACTATTTTTTCTCATGTTTCAATCCTCCTAGCAAACGCTCTTTCAGACCATGTTTTTCCTCTGATGTTGGAAGTAGGATTCTTCTCAATTCAGATTCAAACTCTTCCAAGGTCAAATCGTGCTTAAAGACTCCATTATAGGTGATTGAGATGCCACCTGTTTCCTCCGAAACCACAAAGGTAAGAGCATCTGATACTTCCGACAAACCAATCGCCGCCCTATGCCGTGTTCCAAACTCTTTGGAAATCTCTGTATTTTCAGTTAGTGGCAAGTAGGCTGAAGTAACAGCAATCCGATCTTCTCGGATAATGACCGCTCCGTCGTGTAAGGGAGTGTTAGGAATAAAAATGTTGATGAGCAATTCAGCTGAAATATTGGCATCTAGGGGAATCCCCGTCGAGATGTATTCCTGCAAGGTTCTCACTCGCTGCACTGCTACTAGCGCCCCAATCTTACGCGGACTCATGTATTCGACTGATTTCACAAAGGCACGAATCATCTGCTCTTCTGCACTAATCGGAGCATTGGAAAAGAAATCCGTTGCCCGACCTAACCGCTCTAGACCCGTCCGAATCTCTGGTGAAAAAATGACTACTGCTGCAATAACCCCATAGGTGATGATTTGATTGATCAACCAAGAAATAGTTGTTAAACCAATCATATTGGAGAGAATTTGAGCTAGAATGAAGACCAAAACTCCCCGCACCAAAATCATGATTTTAGTACCTGCAATGGCCTTTGTAAAATGATACAAAATATAAGTCACAATCAGAATATCAATCAGATTGATGACGATACTCCAAGGGCTTGAAAACAAACTCGTCCAGTATTGCAAGTTGGAAAATTGCTGAAAATTCATCCCTGGTTCCCTCCCTATCAAAACACGTTCCGTCCTATTATACCATTTTCTAACAATTTTTTCCCTATCCCACTTCATTTTAATTTGATTAAAAATATGATAAAATAAACTGATTAGAAAAAACGAAGGAGAAATCATGTCTCAACTCTATGATATTACCATTGTAGGTGGTGGTCCTGTCGGGCTCTTTGCTGCCTTTTACGCCCACCTACGCCAAGCCAAAGTCCAAATCATCGACTCTCTTCCCCAGCTCGGTGGTCAACCAGCCATCCTCTATCCTGAAAAGCAAATCCTTGATGTGCCAGGTTTTCCAAACTTAACCGGAGAAGAGTTGACCAATCGCTTGATTGAACAGCTAAGCGGCTTTGAAACACCTATTCACCTCAACGAAACCGTTCTTGAAATCGAGAAACAAGATCAAGGATTTACCATTACAACCAACAAGGGAAGCCATCTGACTAAAACAGTCATCATTGCCATGGGTGGCGGTGCCTTCAAACCACGGCCACTCGAATTAGAGGGTGTTGAGAATTATGAAAACATCCACTACCACGTTTCCAACATTCAGCAATACGAAGGGAAGAAGGTGACCATACTTGGTGGCGGGGATTCCGCAGTGGACTGGGCTCTGGCTTTTGAAAAAATTGCCCCAACTACTCTCGTTCACCGCAGGGATAATTTCCGCGCCTTGGAGCACAGTGTGCAAGCCCTGCAAGAATCATCTGTAACCATTAAGACACCGTTCGTTCCTAGCCAACTCCTTGGAGATGGAAAAATACTCGATAAACTGGAAATCACAAAAGTTAAATCAGATGAAACTGAAACTATCGAGGTAGACCACCTCTTTGTCAACTATGGTTTCAAGTCATCTGTCGGCAATCTTAAAAATTGGGGTCTGGACCTTAACCGACACAAAATTATCGTCAACAGCAAGCAAGAATCCAGTCAAGCAGGTATCTATGCCATCGGGGACTGCTGTTACTATGAAGGAAAAATTGATTTGATTGCGACAGGACTGGGTGAAGCTCCAACAGCTGTGAACAATGCCATCAACTACATTGACCCAGAACAAAAAGTTCAACCCAAACACTCGACAAGTCTATAAGAAAACAACCACGGATCAACTGATTCGTGGTTTTATAGTTCATCTGCGATCTTGTTTATTTTTCTCAGTCTGTGATTGACACCACTTTTGGTCAGGGGATTGCTCAGGCTATCCGCCAACTGCTGGATAGAGAAGTCTGGGTGCTGGATCCGCAACTGAGCCACCTCTTGCAAATCCATGGGTAAATTTTCTAAACCCATTCTATCTTTGATTTTACTGATATTATTAATGGTCTTCATACTAGCAGAAACCGTCCGAGCGATATTAGCTGTCTCGGCATTATTAGCCCGATTGAGATCATTACGAGTTTCACGCAAAATCTTGACGCGTTCAAAATTATCACGCGCCTGCATGGCCCCAATCACGATCAAGAAATCCATGATGTCTTCTGCCCGCTGGAGATAGGTAACTGCACCTTTCTTGCGTTCAATAACCTTGGCGTCCAGCAAAAACTGCTGAAGGAGAGAGGCCAATCCTTGGGCATGGTCTAGATAAACGGAACTAATCTCCAACTGGTACTTACCAGACTCCGGATCTCGGATACTGCCATTTGCCAGAAAGGCTCCACATAGGTAGGCACGACCAGCTTCTTCATCTGCTAAAATATCAGGATCAATGCCTGTCTCCAAACCAAAGAAAGAATCCGCAAGCCGCAAATCAGCTAAAAGTTCCTGCACTCTCTCATCGGTATAGACCGTGTAGACACGATTCTTGCGAAGATTGCTTCTCTGATGGTGACGAATTTCTGACTTAATATCATAAAAATGAAGAAAGGACTCATAAAGGTGCCGAGCCAACTTGGCATTTTCGGTCACGACGGACAAGGTCAGGCCTGAAGTCGAGAGACCGATACTGCCAGACATCTTAATGATGGCTGATAATTCATGACGGCTGAGATGGTGTTGACCAAGAATTTCCTCTTTTACTGCTACTGTGAAACTCATTTTCTCACCTGTATGATGCGCATCAATTCATCCACAATCAAATCGCCATCATGGAAGGCTCCTCCATTTTCCAAACGAAGGAAGTTGGATGAAATCACACGAGGAACCTGCTTGCAAAGACCAGCAAAGTCATGCTCTACCTGAACCAAATACTCATCAAAACGGTTGGTATCCATGTATTCTCTAGGAACCTTCTCGATATTAACCAAGACCGTATCAATAAAAGGCCGACCTAGATGTCTATGGAGGACTTCCACGTGGTCACTGTCTGAAAAGTGCTCTGTTTCCCCACGCTGGGTCATGATATTGCAGACATAGGCTATCTCTGCCTTAGTCTCCAAGAGTGCTTGCCCAATCTCCTCGATGACAATATTAGGCAAAATCGATGTAAAGAGGGAACCAGGCCCCAAGACGATCATGTCACTCTCGAGAATAGTATTGACTACTCGACGACTGGCTTGCGGTGTTTCATCATCCAGAGTATTGGTCACATAGACATGGTCGATCATGCCTGGATGATCTGCAATGTGGCTCTCACCTGCCACCTCAGAACCGTCTTTAAAGACTGCATGCAAGGTCAAAGGCTGGTCGCTTGATGGGTAGATTTTTCCTGTTGTGTGAAAGAACTTACTGAGTAATTGCATAGCATTGTAGGTCGACCCTTGCATTTCAGAAAGTCCTGCTATAATGATATTTCCTAGAGGATGACCCGCAAAAGCTCCAGCCTCTTCTGAGAAACGGTACTGAAAAACCTTCTCATAAAACTTAGGCATATCTGACATGGCTACCAGAACATTACGAAGATCACCTGGTGGTGTCAGCTGTTGGATATTCTTTCTTAGCTCACCAGAAGAGCCACCATCATCAGCTACCGTTACGATGGCCGCGATATCAACATCCTTTTCTCGCAAGCTTTTCAAAATGACGGGGATACCTGTTCCTCCACCAATCACCGTTATCTTTGGTTTTCTCATGAACGGTTTACCGTTTCCTTTCTTCTGTCTTTGTCACGATGGCTTTCATTGACAGGCCAGTTTTTAGCAAGGTCCTCAGCGATTCGTTTTGCAAAAGCAACACTACGGTGTTGTCCACCCGTACATCCTACTGCAATGGTTAAAACAGACTTGCCTTCTTTTTTGTAACTTGGCAAAATGGGTTCAATCAAGGCGAGCAAGTGCTGATAGAAACTTTCCGATTCTGCATGTTTCATTACATAGTTGTAGACAGGCTCATCCAGCCCCGTTTGATTACGGAGTTCTGGTAGGTAATAGGGATTTGGCAAAAAACGGACATCAAATACCAAGTCCGCATCGATAGGAATACCATACTTGAATCCAAAAGACATGACCTCGATACGGAAAGACTGGGCCTGTTCTTGGTCTGAAAATTGCTCTGCAATGGTTTTACGCAGTTCACGCGGAGTGAGTTCTGTCGTATCCACCACATTTTGACTCATGTTTTTCAAAGGTGCTAGGAGTTCGCGTTCCAACTTGATGCCATCTAAAATTCGACCATCAGCAGCTAGAGGGTGACTTCGTCTAGTTTCCTTATAGCGTGCCACCAATTCCTTATCTGCTGCATCTAAAAAGAGGATTTTGAAGTCCAAATCATCTTGGTTTTCCAATTCATCCAAAACAGACTGAATCTCTGAAAAGAAAGAACGGCTCCGCATATCCACCACTAGAGCTAACTTATGGTCATCATCCTTGGTCTCAACCAACTGCAAGAACTTTGGCAAGAGGGCTGGTGGCATATTGTCAATGGTAAAATATCCCAAATCTTCGAAGGACTGAATGGCTACCGTTTTCCCTGCGCCACTCATCCCTGTCACAATCACCAGGTGAAGTTGTTTCTTTGTCATCTATCTCTCCTTATATCAAAAAAAGTTTGGCAGAGCCAAACTTCAACTAGCTTATCCAATCTCTGCGATCACTTCAATTTCGACTTTCACATCGCGAGGAAGACGAGCTACTTCCACAGCTGAACGAGCTGGGAATTCCTCTTTGAAGGCCGTTTGGTAAACCTCGTTAAAAGGAACAAAGTCGTTCATATCGCTCAAGAAGCAAGTTGTTTTGACAACGTGGTCAAAGTCTGTTCCTGCTTCTGCTAAAATAGCACCAATGTTTTTCAAGACTTGTTCTGTCTGTTCTTGGATGGTCTCTCCTACGATTTCTCCAGTTTCAGGAGATAGGGGAACTTGACCGCTAGCAAACAAAAGATTGCCAACGATTTTCCCTTGAACATAAGGTCCGATAGCCTTTGGTGCCTTATTTGTATGAATTGTTTTTGTCATTTCTTTCCCTCACAATTTTTCTAATATTGCATCCCAAGCCTGATCCATCCCTGCCTTACTGACAGATGAAAAGAGGATGAAGTCGTCACTTGGATCAAAGTTTAATTTCTTTTTGATAGCAGATTCGTGCTTGTTCCACTTACCACGAGGAATCTTATCCGCCTTAGTCGCAACGATGATAACTGGGATCTCATAATACTTAAGAAATTCGTACATTTGCACATCCTCTGCTGATGGGTCATGGCGGAGATCAACCAGACTGACCACTGCACGGAGATTTTCCCGAGTTGTTAGGTACTCCTCAATCATGCGGCCCCACTTTTCTCGTTCCTTTTTAGAAACGCGAGCGTAGCCATAGCCAGGAACATCCACAAAGCGCATCTTGTCATCGATGTTAAAAAAGTTAAGAAGCTGGGTTTTCCCAGGTTTCCCTGATGTACGGGCCAAATTCTTGCGATTGAGCATGGTGTTGATAAAGCTGGACTTTCCAACATTTGACCGCCCTGCAAGGGCAATCTCTGGTAATTCATCTTGCGGATAGTGGGACTTGTTTGCAGCACTGAGCAAGATTTCAGCATTGTGTGTATTGATTTCCATAGTCACCTCTAGGCTGTTTCTAGGATTGGTTTTTCCGTTCCATCGACAGCTTCTTTGGTGATGCGGACCAATTTCACATTTTCCTGACTCGGTACTTCAAACATAACATCTAGCATGGTCTCTTCGATGATGGAGCGAAGACCACGCGCGCCAGTTTTGCGTTCAATGGCTTTATTGGCGATTTCTTGAAGGGCTTCATCGTCAAATTCCAACTCAACATCATCATAAGAAAGCAAGGTTTGGTATTGTTTCACCAAGGCATTTCTTGGCTCTTTCAAGATGCGAACCAAGTCATCGACCGTCAATTGCTCAAGAGCTGCAAAGACAGGCAAGCGTCCAATCAACTCAGGGATAATACCGAATTTTTGAATGTCTTCAGCGATGATTTCTTGCATGTAGGAGCTGTTTTCGTCAATCGCCTTGTTATTTTGGCCAAAACCGATGACTTTTTCTCCCAGACGTTGTTTAACGATTTCTTCGATGCCATCAAAAGCACCACCCACGATGAAGAGGATATTCTTGGTATCTACCTGAATCATCTCTTGTTGTGGATGTTTGCGTCCACCTTGAGGCGGTACGCTAGCGACAGTTCCCTCAATAATCTTGAGAAGGGCTTGTTGCACACCTTCACCCGAAACATCACGTGTGATAGACACATTCTCGCTCTTCTTGGCAATTTTGTCAATTTCATCCACGTAGATAATCCCACGCTCTGCACGTTCGATGTTAAAGTCAGCAGCCTGCAAGAGTTTGAGGAGGATGTTTTCCACGTCCTCACCCACATAACCAGCCTCAGTAAGAGCTGTCGCATCTGCGATAGCAAAAGGCACGTTCAAGCTCTTAGCCAAGGTTTGGGCTAAGAAAGTTTTCCCAGAACCCGTTGGGCCAATCATCAAGATGTTTGACTTCTGCAAATCCACATCTTCTGACTCTTCACGAGTATCATGGAAATTGATGCGTTTGTAGTGGTTGTATACAGCCACTGCCAAGGCACGTTTGGCACGATCTTGACCAATCACATAGTGGTTCAAGATATTGAGGAGCTCGATTGGTTTTGGTACTTCAGACAAGTCTGCCAAGACTTCCTCAGCCAACTCCTCTCGAATGATTTCTTGAGCCAACTCCACACATTCATTACAGATAAAGGCGTTGTTCCCAGCGATTATTTTCTTTACTTCTTCTTGGCTCTTGCCACAAAATGAGCAATAAACCATCATATCATTTTTCCTATTTGTAGGCATGATTTCCTTCCATTCTAAATTTTCATTCTATCTAAAATAAGGTCATATAAAAAGCATGAACACTGTTTACTAGATTGGTAAAAGCATTCAACCAGAGTAAGGCAGACAGTCCATAGCGCTTCTTACGAAAAGCCTGTGCTCCCGCCAAAATACAGATTACACACAAGAAAGCTGTAAAAAATCCAAATATACTGCGCTCCATTAGACTTCCTTTCTCTTTCGGTATTGGATGGTAAAATCATAGTCGTTTTTCTCATCTCGGGTATAAGATTTGCTTGCGACTGTCTCAAAAAGAGACAAGTCAAAATCCTCAGGAAAATAGGTGTCTCCCTCGACCTGAGCATGAATCTGTGTCACGATGATTTCATCTAAATAGGGCTCAAAAGCCTGAAAAATCTGTTTTCCACCAAGGATATAGAGATTTTTGCCCTGACTCTGATACCAAGCTAAAACAGACTCCACATCTTGAAATACGAGCGCCCCATCCACGACTTGGTCACTGTTTCGTGTCAAAATCAAGGTTTGGCGTTTGGGAAGCAGGCGACGTCCCATACCATCAAAGGTCACTCGTCCCATCAATATAGCATGATTTAAAGTTGTTGCCTTGAAATGTTGCAACTCTGCTGGCAAATGCCAAGGAAGACGGTCTTCTTTACCAATCACACCTTTTTCATCTTGGGCCCAAATGGCCACGATTTTCTTTGTCATGCTTCCATCCTTTTTATTGATACTACTATTTTATCAAAAAACTCCCAAAAAGACTGTTTTCAAATGCTCCCCAAAGAGAGAAAAAAAGCAGGCTAGCCTTAGCCTGCTTCTCCTGTCACTAGGACATGCGTTTTTTTGCTTCTGATTCAATTTTTTCGACTACTTCTTGGATACTTAGTCCAGTTGTGTCAAGGTAAACTGCATCCTCAGCCTGTTTGAGAGGTGAGGTTTCACGATGACTATCCTTGTAGTCACGCGCAGCAATTTCCTCTTTTAGGGTCTCAAGGTCTGTTTCAATCCCTTTAGCAATATTTTCCTTGTAACGACGCTCTGCTCTTTCTTCAACAGAGGCTACTAGGAAAATCTTGAGTTCAGCTTGTGGTAAAACAACTGTCCCGATATCACGCCCATCCATGACGATACCACCTTGCTGTGCAATCTCTTGTTGGAGAGAAACCAGTTTCTCGCGTACTTCAGGAATAGCAGCGATGCTTGAAACCTTGTTGGTCACTTCATTTTCACGAATCGGATGCGTAATCTCAACATCCCCTACAAAAACAAGTTGCTCACCTGTTTCTGAACGTCCAAAACTAATGGGGTGTTGGTTAAGAAGCTCAAGAAGTTGATCTACATTTTCTGCGTCCAACTGGTGTTTGAGCGCTATATAAGTCGCAGCACGGTACATAGCACCCGTATCGAGATAAGTGTATCCAAAATCCTTAGCGATAATCTTTGCGACCGTACTCTTACCACTCGAAGCTGGACCATCGATAGCAATTTGAATTGTCTTCATGACCTGCTCCTATCTTGTTTTAATCACATCACCTGGGTTAGCAAACCAAGAGCCAGATGACATATGAGAAGGATTCAAAGCTTCCAACTGGGCAATAGAAATTCCTGCACGTTGTGCAAGAGCTGCTTCACCCTCTCCTGGATGAACAGTAATTGTTCCTTCACCGTCGGTATGCTCTTCAGAGCTACTTTCTGACGGAGTTGTTTCAGAAGAAGATGTTTCTTCTACCTTGCTGCTTGACGATGAAGACTCTTCCACTTTTGAAGTGGAGCTGCTAGCAGGTGCTGAAGGATCATAAAAATCCTTCAAGGCAGCTGTGCGGTTGCTTCCTCCGGTAGAAAGGTAAATCAATACGACAACCATTGCTACAACAATCACAAAAAAGAGGCTAGCTAGAACCGTTAAAACACGATTGGCAACAACACCTGTCCCTTTTTGTTTACGGTGACGACGCTCTAATCTTGTTTCTTCTTCTCTGTTGTCATAAATATCTTCTTGCCACGGTTCTTTTGCCATACCTTACTCCTTGTATTTTTTCAATTTTCTTATTACAATATAAATATGAAACTCACACTTATACCTGAACGGTGCATCGCCTGCGGGCTTTGCCAAACCTATTCTGAACTCTTTGATTACCATGATAATGGTATTGTTCGCTTTTACGATGACCCAATTGAATTGCAAAGAGAAATCGCTGAGACCAGCGATGTTCTGGAGGCTATCAAACAGTGCCCTACACATGCACTTCTCAAAGATCCATCATAGTTTAAAAGGGAGATTGATTTTGTAGATTCTTTTTATCACTTTAATCCCTTCATCTACTAGTTTAGCATATTTCAAGGTAAAATTATAGTCTTTTCCGGTTATTTTTTCCTTTAAAAACAGAAAGATCACTTTTTTCTTTGATGAGATAGAGTGGTCTTTTTTTGGTTTCCATATAGATCTTACTGATATATTTTCCCAAAATCCCAATGGTCAGGAGTTGAATCCCTCCAAGAAAGAGAATGACAGCCATCAAAGAGGTCCAACCAGATGTCGGATTTCCCAAGATAAGAGTCCGAAATACTACAAAAACAGTCATCATAAAAGAAATAAAACAAGATAGAAGTCCTGCTACAAAGGCTATACTCAAGGGAAAATCTGAAAAGTTAAGAATTCCTTCAATCGAGTAGAAAAAGAGCTGTCTAAAACTCCAACTGGTCTTGCCAGCCTTTCTTTCGACATTGGGATAGTCTAGGTAGTATGTTCGAAAACCGACCCAGGCAAAGAGCCCTTTAGAGAAACGATTGGACTCGGTCAAGGATAAAATAGCATCTACCACAGACCTTCTCATCATGCGAAAATCACGGACACCTGAGGGCAGAGCCACTGGACTGATTTTTTGCATGAGGCGGTAAAAGATGTCAGCACAAAAACTGCGAAAGAAGGGTTCTCCCTCCCGACTAGTTCTCCGTGTCCCAACACAGTCCAAGTCTGCATTTTGGTCTAGTAAGGCTTTCATCACAATTAGCATACTAGGAGGATCCTGGAGGTCTGCATCCATCACGACCACCAAGTCTCCAGTTGCATGCTGCAAGCCTGCATACAGAGCCGCTTCTTTCCCAAAATTTCTCGAGAAAGAGATATAATGTACCGCAGGATTTTGTACCCGATAGGCCTTCAAAAGCTCCAAAGTGCCATCGCTTGAACCATCATCCACAAAGACATACTCGATCTCTGCCCCCAATTCTGGAAGGAGTGCTTCAACAGACTGATAAAAAAGAGGAAGTACTTCCTCTTCGTTTAGACATGGGACAATGATTGAAATCATCATCTTAGTCTTCAAATCCATTTGGATGCTTGCTTTGCCAACGCCATGCGTCTTCACACATTTGAGTAATATCGAGTTCTGCTTCCCATCCAAGTTCGGCTTTGGCTTTTGCTGGGTCTGAGTAGCAGGCAGCGATATCACCTGGGCGACGTTCTACGATGCGGTAAGGAATAGGACGTCCCACCGCTTTTTCCATGTTTTGGATAATTTCAAGAACAGAATATCCTTTACCTGTTCCAAGGTTATAAATATTAAGACCTGAACCTTTTTGGAGTTTTTTAAGAGCTGCAACGTGACCTTTGGCTAGGTCTACAACGTGGATATAGTCACGAACCCCGGTTCCATCTTCCGTATCGTAATCATCTCCAAATACTTGCACTTGCTCTAGTTTGCCAACTGCTACTTGTGAAACATAAGGCAAGAGATTGTTTGGAATTCCGTTAGGATTTTCTCCCAAGTCTCCACTTTCATGCGCTCCGATTGGATTAAAGTAACGAAGCAAGACCACATTCCATTCTGAGTCTGCCTTGTAGATATCCGTCAAAATTTCCTCTAGCATGAGCTTGGTACGACCGTATGGATTAGTCACTGAAAGCGGGAAATCTTCTAAGATTGGAACCGTATGAGGGTCTCCGTAAACTGTCGCCGAAGAACTGAAGATGATGTTTTTACAGTTATTTTCTTCCATGGCTTTTAGAAGGCTGACAGTTCCAGCAATATTGTTGTCATAGTAGGCAAGAGGGATACGTGTTGATTCGCCAACAGCCTTTAAACCAGCAAAGTGAATGACACCAGTTGGTTCTTCCTGCTTGAAAATATCTCTGAGGGTATCTGTATCACGGATATCTGCCTCATAGAAAGGAATCTCGACTCCCGTAATTCTCTCGACAACTTCTAAACTCTTACGATTGCTATTGACAAGATTATCCACCACAACAACTTGATGACCTGCTTGGATCAACTCAATCACAGTGTGGGTTCCGATAAAACCAGCTCCACCAGTTACCAAAATCTTTTCTTGCATCTTTCTTCCTCGATTCTCGGATTATTTTTTCTTATTTTATCATTTTTGATAGGGAATGTCATTTGCCATCCTAAACCACCTGCTAAAATTTCAGTAAAATGCTTATACTCTTCGAAAATCCAATTCAAACAACGTCAGCTTCGCCTTGCCGTACTCAAGTACAGCCTTCGGCTAGCTTCCTAGTTTGTTCTTTGATTTTCATTGAGTATTATTCACTTTTTACTCGTTTGACATAGTTTGCAATGGGATAATTTTCAGGGTCCAAGGTTAACTCCTTGTCTTGGATCAGTTGAGCTAAATGGTAACCAATGATAGGACCAGTTGTGAGACCTGATGAACCTAGACCACTGGCTGCATAGACACCTGCTAAGCCAGGTACTTGCCCAAAGAAAGGTGAAAAATCACTGGTGTAGGCACGAATTCCCACACGCTCATCTGATGATTTCGCTTCTGCCAAGGCTGGATAGTGAGGTAAGGCTGCCTCCTCCATTTGTTGAAGCAAGGTTTCATCTACCGTCAAATCAAATCCCATGTCGTTTTCATGGGTAGCGCCTAAGGACAATTTCCCATCTGCAAAAGGGATCAAATCCCACTCCCCTTCTGGCATGACAACAGGGTAAGTTTCCATATCTTTGGAAATCTGATAGTCTCGGAGTTGCCCCTTTTGGGGACGAACATCTACCTCATATCCTAAAGGTTTCAAAATGTCCCCCAACCAAGCACCCGTCGCCAAAATAACCTGATCAAACACCTCTGCGCCAATCTGATAGCCGGATGCTAAAGGTGTCAGATTCACTTTTTCTTTGACCAGCTTGACTTGACTGGCTTCTAGCAGACGAGTCACCAAGAGTTGGCCATCTACTCTCGCTCCACCAGAAGCGTAGAGCAAGCGGTCGAATCCCTGCAAGCCAGGGAATAATTCATTTGCAGACGCTTGAGCTAGAATGGCTAACTGGCCTATTAAAGGAGATTCTTCCCTGCGTTTCAAAGCTAGTTCATAGAGTTCTTCTAGCTTGGATTCGTCCTTTTTCAAGAGAAAAACTCCCGAGCGCTGGTAAAAGTCGTTTTTCTGACCAGACTTTTCTAAATCATCCAACAAATCCACATAAAAGTCAGCCCCCAAGCGCGCCATCTTGTACCAGGCTTTATTACGGCGTTTGGAAAACCAAGGACTGATAATTCCTGCTGCTGCCTTGGTTGCCTGACCCTGACCATGGTCAAAAACGGTTACCTCTAGCTCACTTTCTTTAGATAGGTAGTGGGCAGCTGTCGCCCCTACAATCCCTGCTCCAATAATGGCAACTTTTTTCATTGTCTTCACCTTCTAACTAGATATGGTGGAAAGGATTAGTCGATGCCTGACTCGGCACAATATCAATAGACCAGCACTTCTCTGCCTTCCATTGAGTAAGAAGTGCAGCGATTTTTTCCACAAAAAGCACTTCGATATAATGCCCTGGATCCAATGCCAACAGGCCATCAGACAGCATATCCTGAGCAGTGTGGTAGTAGATATCGCCAGTGATGTAGACATCTGCTCCCTTAGCTAAAGCATCCTTATAGAAAGATTGACCACTACCGCCACAGATAGCCACTCTTGAAATGAGCTTCTGCAAATCACTCTCTTGATAATGCACCATTCGAAGGCTATCTAGACCAAAGACTTGTTTGACATGCTGGGCTAATTCCCCAAATGTCTGAGTCTGAATATTTCCAATCCGCCCAATCCCACGTTCTGGGCCTGTTTCCTGCAGATAAGTCGTCTCTTCAATACCTATCATCTGACAGAACCAGTCATTGAGCCCATTATCAACGATGTCAATATTGGTATGACTGACATACACTGCAATGTCATGCTTGATCAGGTCGATGTAAATCTGATTTTGCGAACGACTAGCTACCAAGTCCTTGATCGGACGGAAAATCGGCGCGTGCTTGACGATAATCAAGTCCACCTCCTTTTCAATGGCCTCTGCCACCGTCTCTTCACGAATATCGAGGGCAACCATGACTCTTTGGATCTCCTTATCTAGAGTACCGATTTGCAGGCCACGACTGTCACCCTCCATGGAAAATTCCTGGGGGCAAAAGGCTTCATAAGCTCTGATTACTTCACTTGCTAGCATGGAGAACCTCCTTGATGGCTTGAATTTTATCTGCTAGAACTTGACGTTCCTCCAGATTTTTTTCTGGAATTTGACTAAGGGCAAATTCTAGCTTAGCTGCTTCTTTTTGCCATTTTTGGACAAATACTGGGCTGACTTCTTTGGACAAGAAGGGGCCAAAGCGAACATCACTGGCTGATAGCTTCATTTGTCCTGATTCCACCACCAAAATCTCGTAGAATTTGCCAGCTTCTTCTAGAATGCTTTCTGCCACAATCTGAAAATCGTTGCCCTGTAGCCAGATGCGCAAGTCGTCTTCACGATTATTGGGTTGGAGGATCAAACGCTCTACATTAGCTAGCTTTTCCAAACCTTCTTCCAATATGGTAGCAATCAAACGGCCTCCCATACCAGCAATGGTGATAACAGAGACTTGATCTACCTCCTCAAATGCTGCCAAGCCATTGGCTAAACGAACTTGGATTTTCTCCTTTAGACCGTGACTTTCAACATTTTTGACCGCAGACTGGTAGGGACCTTCTACCACCTCACCTGCAATAGCACTTTTGATTCGTCCTCTTTCAACCAAGTCGATTGGCAGATAAGCATGGTCACTCCCCACATCTAGTAAAACGGCCCCTTGTGGCACAAAGGAAGCAACCAATTCTAATCTCTTTGAAATCATCTTCTCTCACTTTCCAAAACTCTATTACTTTTTATTATACCATATTTCAGCTAGCAATCTTGCACCTAAAAAGACCACAATCCACAGATTGCAGTCTTTCTTTATTTTCTGGCTTGGTAACGACTAGTTAGAATGAAAATTAAGGTAAAGACCAGCATCATGGCCCCATAAACAGGCAACGTTTGTCCAGTCAAGGTCGAAATTTCAAGCAGCTTTTGAATCATTGGGAAGAGAGCTGTGGCTAGGAAACCTCCCACTGACCAGACAATCAAGAGCACACGCCAGATAGTGAATGGCATGCAGGCTCTAAATACGGATAAGAAACCAATTGACCCCAAGAGATAATAGAGTAGGGTTGAGATTTCTATCTTAGACCAGCCTTGACTCGCTCCAAATATTTTCACAAAAAGAACGCTGAACACGACCATGAGAGCACTTGGTAGGGCACGAAGCATGGATCTTCTGAGGAAGTTTGGCTCAACAGGTTTGATATTTCTCTCAAAAGTCAGAACGAATGGTGGAAAACCTTCCACGAACTGGTCGATCATGGTAATCTGAATCGGAATGAAAGGGAAAATCAAGATCCACTCAGACCGCCCCAGTAAAACACTAGCAATACAAATCACCGCGAGCAAGAAGGAATAAATCGTCTTAATCAAGAAAATAGGTGCGATATGGGCAATGTTATTGACCACACGACGGCCTTCAAAGAGAATCTCAGGAACATCATTAAAGTCTGAGTTTAAAAGAACCAGATTGGCAATCTGACGAGTCGCAGGATCCCCTTCAGCCATAACGATAGAACAATCCGCCTCTCGAAGAGCCAGGATATCATTGACTCCGTCCCCCGTCATAGCCGTTGTATGCCCTGCTTTTTTCAGCGTTTGGATGATGAGTTTCTTTTGATGAGGGGAGACACGTCCGAAAATAGCTGTCTCTTCAGTCATGGTAATCAATTCCTCATCAGTGATTTTTGAACAATCTACATAGCTGCGATAGTCTGCAAAGCCTGCCTTCTGGGCAATGCTGGAAACAGTGACTGGATTGTCCCCAGAGATAATTTTGAGCCCCACTTCCTGAGAACGGAGATAGTCTAGCGTCTCAGCTGCTCCTTCTCGAATAGGGTCCAAAATTTCCAGCAAGGCCAGAGCCTGAATATCAGACGGTTTCTGTGGTTTGTGGTGGTCTAATTTTTCCTGACTGAGGGCTAAGACTAAGACTCGTGAACCTCTCTCCAAGGCATCTCTGGCTTCTGAGACTTCAGAGTCCAACAACATCTCAGGCGCCCCTAAGAAAACCGTTCCTAGACCTTCTAACTCCATAGCTCCCCACTTGCGGTCGCTAGAGAAGGGAAGGTTCGAAAGCATGGGATAGGCTACCTGGCCTTGGAAACGCTGGCGAATAGCTTGGGCTGTTGGATTTTTATCCTCACTATGAGCTATGTAACTGGTCAAAATACTAGCAATAGCCTCTTCACCATAAGTTTCTGTCAGCGGAAGAACCGCCTCCACCTGCATCTTTCCTTGGGTGATGGTGCCCGTCTTGTCCAGACAGAGCATATCCACGCGCGCCAAGGTCTCGACAGAGTACATCTCCTGCACTAAAACCTTTTTCAAGCCCAGCTTAATCACCGCAGTCAAGAGCGAAGTGATGGTCAAAAGGGCAATTCCCTTAGGCAACATCCCCAAAAGGGCTGTTGACGAATTTACAACGGATGACTTGGGGGGTAAGCCTTTTAACATCAAGGCTTCTAGCAAGAGAGCAAGACCAAAGGGAATGATAATCTTCCCAGTAAACCCAGCTAGCTTGTCCAGCGATTTCATGATACGGGAGTTGATCGGTTTCACTGTCTTAGCTTCCAGCATGAGTTTGGAAGCATAGTTGTCTGCCCCAACATGGTGAACTTGAGCCAAAACTGCGCCACTGGCTAGGAAGCTTCCTGATAAAAGCAAGGCATCCACTTCCTTTTGTACTAAATCACTCTCACCCGTCAACATTGCTTCATTGACTTCCGCAAAGCCTTCCAGAACCAGAGCATCACTAGGAATCTGCTCTCCCGCAGACAAACGAATGACATCTCCTAGAACCAATTCTTCTGGATTAAGGGCGACTTCCTGACCATCACGGATGGTTTTGACCTTTTCCTTGGTCATGAGATTGAGCTTGTCCACCATATGTTTGGCCCGTAGCTCGGTCACAATCCCAGAAAAAGCGTTAAAGCAGATAACAGCAAAGAAAACCAGATTGCTCCAAGCCTGCACAAAGGCCAGCGCTAGGGCAATAACAAAGTTTAATGCGTTAAAAAGTGTAAAAACATTTCGTTTAACGATTTGCCAAGTACTGGTACTAGCTGAAGCGGTAAAGTCATTGACCAAACCTTGAGCCTGTCTTTCCTTGACTTCTCTTTGGGTTAATCCCATAATCTTATTTTTATCCATAAATTCTATCATATCATTTTTTTTAAAAGAATTCTAATCCCATCTAAAACTGTTGGCTGATAACTGAAAAAGTTTGCCAGCAGTCTTTTGATAAGGTATAATAATAAAAGCAATACAATCGAAGGAGATCTCATGTTTTATACTTATTTACGTGGACTAGTCATGCTGATCTTGTGGTCCATCAATGGCAATGCCCACTATCACAATACTGATAAAATCCCTAGCCGGGACGAAAACTATATCCTCGTCGCACCTCACCGTACCTGGTGGGATCCTGTTTACATGGCCTTTGCGACCAAGCCAAAACAGTTCATCTTTATGGCAAAAAAAGAGCTGTTTAACAACCGCATCTTTGGCTGGTGGATCCGTATGTGTGGCGCCTTTCCTATCGACCGGGAAAAACCTAGCGCTTCTGCCATCAAGTACCCTATCAACGTCCTCAAAAAAAGCGACCGCTCTCTCATCATGTTTCCAAGTGGGAGCCGTCACTCAAATGATGTCAAGGGTGGAGTTGCCTTGATTGCTAAAATGGCTAAGGTTCGTATCATGCCGGTTACCTACACAGGTCCTATGACCTTGAAAGGCTTGATAAGCCGTGAACGTGTGGATATGAACTTTGGAAATCCTATCGATATCTCAGATATCAAGAAAATGAATGATGAAGGGATTGAAATGGTTGCAGACCGTATCCAAGCAGAATTCCAACGTTTGGACGAGGAAACCAGGCAATGGCACAATGGTAAAAAACCAAACCCACTCTGGTGGTTTGTCCGTATTCCTGCCCTCATCCTTGCTGTGATTGTTGGTATCCTAACAATTATCTTTACCTTCATTGCAAGCTTTTTCTGGAATCCAGATAAGAAGAGAGAGGCTCTTGGTTAAAAAATACGATTATCCCTTGGCAAAAGTCAAGGGATAATTCTTTTATTCGATTTTCCATTTTTGGGCCAACCAGCTAGAAAAGGCTAGAAATCGCTCAGCCACTTGCTCATGATGCCCATAGGGATCAAAGACAAACTGACCAGTCGGATAGCGTTGCTGAAGGCTGGTATGAATCTGCTCAGCATAGACTGGTGCTTGAGCCAAGCGATTGGTATGATTGACTCCTTCTGTTTGGCCATTCTGTAAATACAGCAAACAGTCTAGATTTTTCATTGTCTCTTCCTTGCAGTAAGTCACAAAATCAGGATACCAAAAGGAACCGCAGATAGAGAAGATACAGGAGACTTTGTCAAAATGGAAAAGACTGTATACTGCCGCCAAACCACCTAGTGAGTATCCTCCATAAGCAAGGCGATTTTTATCCAGGCGATAAAGCGATTGCAACTTGTCTAAAAGACCTCCAAATAAATGACTATGATAGGTATTTGCCTGACCGCCAAAATCTGGAGCCCCATCTCTCAGAGCAGATGCCTTCCATGGAGTGTAGTCATCTAGGCGATTTTTAGAGGTCAAGCCCACTAAAATCACAGATTCTGAAAGGGAAGACAGAAAATCCAAATTTCCATCATTCAAGAGAATAGCTGGATAGGTTTGATTGGGATCATAGGTCGAAGGAAGGCTGATCTTGACTTGAATTTCTTCCCAATCAAACTCATTATTTATTGATAAAGTCATTGATTTTCTCAAGGGAATCAATCACTGCTGGACCATAGTCCATCAACTCATCGTAAGAGATGGTCATGATTTTTTGATTCTTAATTGCAGGAACATTTTCCAAAACAGCATTTTTCTTCATCAACTCTACTGCGTTGGCATCCAATTTTTTATTGCGGTCGCTGGTTACATAGATAATCAACTCAGGATCCATTGACACGAGATTTTCCAAGGTCAAGCCTGATGTTCCCGTTGCAACGTTTGTATAACCAAGTTGATTCAACAAGCTTTCTTGCAAAGCAGACTTGTATGCACCAAAGGTTTCATCATTATAAGCAACCATAATCAAAGCCTTTTTCTTTTCACCTTGGCTTGCTGGATTTGCTTTCTTAACAGCATCAATTTTAGCTTGTAACTGGGCTGCGTATTCATTGGCCTTGTCCTGAACATTGAAAATCATTCCAAGATTTCTGACATCTTCTACAATATTTCCCAAATCTTGCTGAATTGTTGAGAGAGAAGCTTTTTGTGTATAGACTGGGATTTTGTTTTCATTCCAAGTGCTAACTGTCCCCAAGGATTTTTCAGAAAACATCATGTTTCGACCCATCACAGCATCTGGTTCATAAGAAAGGACTGTCTCTTGTGAGACTATTTTTTTATCACCGATTTGAGGAATCGTCGCGATCGCGTCCTTGTATTTGTCCGTCACAGCATTGTCAGGGTTGAGCATGCCAGCAATTTTATCCTTCAAGCCTAACTCCAACAAAATTTCAGTAGTTGAAAGATTGTTGGTGATAACTTTTTCAGGTGCCTTCTCAAAGACTTGTTCGACTTCATTTCCCTTAGCATCATAGGTCTTGACCGTTAGCGGATAAGTCGTCTCTGTGCTGGCCTTTTGACTTGTTTCTGTGCTAGATTGTGTGGTAGCTTTTTCTGTAGTAGTGTTGCCACAAGCTGCCATGGTTAGGGTAGCTACTGTTACGAGTAAAATGCTTAGTGTTTTTTTCATCTTGTTTTCCTTTTCATTTTTATAAATAATGAATCATGGCTTGCTGATCCTCGGTCCAAGTAACCTGACTTTGAACTCCGTATACAGTTTGCAATGACTCTGGGGTGATGGTCTCCTTTGGAGTCCCTTGGTAAAGGATTTCTCCCTCTTTCATCAGATAGAGATAATCCGAATAGCGACAAGCAAGTTGAATGTCATGCAGGACAGCTAGAACATTGACCTTGAGATTCTTCACAATGGCCAGCAAGTCTAACTGGTACTTGATATCCAGGTGATTGGTAGGTTCATCCAGGAGCAAGAGAGTCGGTTCTTGCGCCAAGGCGCGTGCTAATAAGACTCGCTGTTTCTCTCCCCCTGACAGAGATGAATAGAGACGAGTTTTCTTCTCAAGCATATCCACCTTGACGAGAGCATCTTGAACGATGGTATAATCCCTTTCCTTTTCCTTCTGTAAAAAAGAGAGGTGAGGCGTTCTTCCCAGCAAGACGATTTCCTCAACTGTACAATCAAACTGCAATTGATTAAACTGGGTTACAACTGCCATTTGCTTGGCTGTTTCTTTGAGTGACCAATGCTCTAGTGGCTTTCCATCTAAGCTTATCAAGCCTTTGTCCGCCTTTTCCTGACGATAGAGGAGTTTAAGCAAGCTGGTTTTCCCACTTCCATTTGGCCCTAGTATCGTATGAAATTGATGCCCCTCAACCTTAAGAGAAACTCCTTTGAGGATTTTTTTCTCTCCCAGTCCAAAGTGGACATCCTGACAAATCAAGTCCATATCAGGTCCTCACCTCCCTTCGCCTACCTCCAACAATGTAGATAAAGAAGGGAGCACCTACTAAGGCTGTGAAAATACCAATTGGCATCTCAGCATTTGGAATGATGACACGAGAAAGTACATCTGCCCAGACAACAAAGAGGGCCCCCAGTAAGGTCGCAATAGGAAAAAGCCTCCTGTAATTCGTCCCTACTAATCCTCGAGCTAAGTGGGGAGTGATCAGACCAACAAATCCAATAATCCCACAGGTTGCCACTAAGACTGCTGTCAGCACAGCCACCATGGTCACATAAAGATACCAATAAAAGCGTAAGGGAATCCCCAAAGTTAAAGCAGCCTCATCTCCCATCATCATCGCATTAAAAACACGATACTGAGTAGAGAAAAATAGAAAGGCCATTCCTACTACTATAGTTGGCAGGACTAAGTCAGACCAGGTAGTTCCAGCAAGCGAGCCCATGGTCCAAAACTTAATGGTCATCACACTGTCAGCATTAGCGCCAATAGAGATGATAAAGTTGGAAAAAGCTAGAAAGAGAGCATTAACCACCGTTCCTGATAAGATCAGACTGGAAGTTGTCATCCTGCCCTGCATAGAGGCAATGATGAGGACAGCAATTGTTGCCAAAATAGCTCCAAGAAAAGCTCCAAGGCTAATCATCACTTTTAAGCCAAGAATGATGCTCAAGGTTGCACCCAGAGTTGCACCCGCAGAGATGCCTAAGACATAGGGCTCTGCGATGGGATTGTTCACTGTGGACTGCATCACGCTACCACACATAGAAAGACCAACCCCTACTATCAGGCCTAACAATACTCGGGGGAACCTCATGTTCCATACAATGGCAAGAGTGGACTTGGAAACCTCTCCTATCTCAAGAGGAAAACCCAACCTGCTCAAAATAATCCGATAGGTATCTCCTAGATCAATCGCAACGGATCCCATAGAAACAGCCAGAAAGAGCGAAATCCCTAAAACAGCTAGCAAAACACCTAACAGTAACACAAATTGCAGGTCTTGTCGACTCCCAGAAAATTTGGAAAGCATGCAAATCTCCTTTGATAGAATCTTAAAAATTTAGAAAATTCTCATAAAAAGTATACCATATTTTTATTAGATAAACAAGGGTAGAAAAATATATAGAAAAAGCTCCCTGAAATCAGGGAGCTGATTTGAGCCCGGGCTAAAACGTTTATAAGCTAGGCGACAAGCCGAAGATTGTACAAAATTTTTAGTGAAACAAAAAATCTCACCGAAGGGAGATCATTCTGGTTTATTTTACCTTACAGTGCTAGAAACCGTAACCGAAGATTATACTTAAGTATATCGAGGTAAGGCGACAAAAGTAAAAAAGCTACCCAATTTAGAGTAGCTTCATTATCAAGATATGCTCAATTGAATACGGCCTAAGCAAGCGGATAAAAACAAAAAGCCCTCTGAAGTCAGAGAGCCAATTTGAGCTCGGGCTAAAATCCTAGTGAAAAAGATGAAACACCTTGTGTTCATCGAACACTGTGTCGTTTCTCTATTTTCATACGGATTTTTGACGCTCTTAGCATCATGTTTCTTGCTGGATAAAACGCTTATAGACTAGGCGAAAAGCCGAAGATTGTACTGATGGTACATCGAGGCGAAGGCAACGAAGTATAGAAACGTTTTAGACGCAAGATTAACGACGAAGTCCTAGAGAGTTGATCAACTCACGGTAACGGTTAACGTCGTTTTTACGCAAGTATGCAAGCAAGTTACGACGGCGACCGATTTTCTTCATCAATCCACGGTAAGTAGCGTGGTCTTTTTTGTGTTGTTTGATGTGCTCGTTAAGGTGGTTGATTTCCCAAGTAAGGACAGCAACTTGAACCTCTACTGAACCTGTATCACCTTCGTGACGTGCATATTGTGCGATGATTTCATTTTTTTTCTCTTTTGAGATTGCCATGATGTTTCTCCTTTTTATTTGGCTTCATCCGAGTGACAGGTTGGCATGCCTGTAACCAAGAAGAAGTTATTTGTCTTTACGACAGTTCTTATTCTACCAAGAAGCAGGGACTTTGTCAACTGATTTACTGTTTAAAACCGTGAATTACTCTACTGATTTCAGGGCTTCAAGCATATCCACTTTTCTTAAGTGGTAATTGACAAAGACGCCCAGTAAAGCCAAAATCACAATCACTGCGACGATTGGAAGAGCATAGACTTCCCAGCTGACCTGAGGATAAAAGAGTATGGCGGCAGGTGAAATCATTTGAATCAAAAATTGATGTAAATAGTGGCCAGCTACCAAACCGAGAGCAATCCCCACAAGGGACAACACCATGGTCTCGCGGTAGATATAGAGGGTCACTTCTTTATTATGGAAACCGAGAACCTTGATGGTGGAAAGTTCACGGATACGTTCTGCGACATTGATGTTAGTGAGATTGTAGAGAATGACAATGGCTAGTAAAACGGAGACAAGGACAAGGATTGCCATAGTTTTATTGAGCGAACTAGCCACGGATTCAAAGAGATGGATGGCTGTCGCATTTTGGACTACCCCAGAAACAGCTGCCTTTTCCATAAAGATAGCTGCTTCTTTCTCCGTATTGGAAGGTGTTGGATCTTTTAATTTTACTAGGTAGGTATTGTCTTGCGGACTGGTGCCATAGACTTGTTCATAAGTCGCTCGGTTGAGATAAATAAAGTGTCCGACATAGTTTTCAGAAATGGCCGTGACCTTGATTTCCTTCCCATCAAGCTCCAGCTTGTCCCCAACCGTAACCCCTGCTAGTTGAGCTAGTTTTTGACTCACGACCGCTCCATCGGTGACCTGCACCTCTTTCCCATTTTCCTCTAATGTGACAAAGGGCTTTAAATCTTCTCCACTAGTAACCATCATGGTGATGGTTTGAAGTCCTGCTTTTCCTTTGAAATCTTTTTCAATGGATTTAGAGTAAATTTTTTGATAAGCATGGATAGACTCCGCTTGCAAGGCACTTTCTAGATCTGCTTTTTCTTGCTCACTCGCACTACTCTTTTCCGCTACAATCATCTGGTATTGCTGGATTTGTTCAAATTGGCGCTCGGAAACTCCTCCTACAGAAGACTGAATGCCAAGACCTGCAAATAAGAGAGCAACTGAACCTGCAACTCCAAAAATGGTCATCAACATCCGTTGCTTATAACGGAAAATATTTCGCGCAGTAACCTTATGAGTGAAGCTCAGACGACTCCAAATAAAGCTCAGGCGCTCCAGCAAAATCTTTGATCCCTTAACGGGAGGTTTGGGAAGTAAGAGTTGGGCTGCTTCATCGTGTAGTTCCCTCCGCGCTACCAGATAAGCCGGCAAAACACTGGATACCCAACTCAAGGCTAGGGCAAGGAGGTTATAAGACCAATAGAAATACTCCTGACTTTTTCCAACGACCATCCCAGCTGTTATAACATCCGAAATCACGCCTGCAAGGAGATAATGTCCTAGAAGTGTTCCTAAGATAGTGCCTACAGTTCCTGCAAGAAAACCATAAAGAGCAAACTTGGCAACTATATCTTGATTCCGGTAACCCAAGGCCTTGAAAATACCAGCATTGGTACGCTCTTCGTCCACAAAGCGAGTCATCGTTGTAAAGGTCACCATTGCCGCGACCATATAAAGCACCACTGGGAAGATATTCCCGACTGAACGAATGCTTGACGATGCATTGCTGTACATGAGGTAGCCTTGACCACCTGGCATGGTTTGGCGATTGTATACGTGGTATTTCGGCTCTGCCAGTTCATAAAGCTCTTTCTGACGCTGTTCAAGCTTCTCTTTTTCCTTAGATAGATCACTCTCTGTCTGAGCCAGCTTTTCTTTTTTAGCCGTCAATTCTTCCTTAGCTTTTGTCAGCTGTCCCTTGGCTTGACTCTTTTGTGGTTCTGGTAAAGCGGTCGCTTGTTCTTCTTGCGTTTTCAAGTGACTTTCGGTCTGCTCTAACTGACTCTTGCCATTTTCAAGGTTGCTTTCAGCAGTTTGGAGCTGTTCTTTGCCCTCTTTCAGGCTCTTTTGCCCAGTTGATTTGATGCTTGCTAATCTTTTTTGACCATTATCTTCCAGCAAGTCTTGCAACTCTTCCTGGTGTTGAGTTCGTTTTCTCTTATAGTCTGATGAAAAAGCATTCAGATTTTTTAAATCATCATAGCGCACACGCGCAATACTATAAACATCTGAATCAAACTGACTGGGTAAAATCACTCCATAGCCAGCTAGGTTACCATTTCCACTACTAGCACTTCCTAAATCTTCTTTAGAAAGAATTTCACCCGACTGAACAAATCCAGTAATTGTGAAAGTTTGGGATTTTAGGACGGACTTTTCTTCTTTCTTAGTAAAGGTAATGGTCTGCCCAATCTGATAGCGGTCTTTCCAGAAATCGGCTAGAGCAATTTCCTCATCTGCCTCTGGCAGTCGCCCTTCTGTCACTTGGAAGGTTGAAATCCCCTCTGGATTGGAATAAAGTCGAACCGCATCTTCACTATGTTCAACAGTTAAATCTGCCATATAGCCAAACTCAACACTTGCTCCTTGAAGTGTCTTTAGTTCGTCTTGGTCTTCTTTGTCCAAGCCATAATCAGCTATCACGGCCAGATCCAGAGTATTGGCTTTACGGAGATAATCTTCTGCCGTACGTTCCATGTTTGGACTGGCTACTTTGAGGCCAACTAGGGCTAAAGAACCCAGCATCATCAAGGTTAAGATAGAAACAAAGCGTCCTTTTGAAGTCGTCACTGACTGAAATAGGTCTTTCCGATATGTTTTTTTCATCCTAATACTCCAAGGTATCGATATCCTGCGGATGCTCATTAATCGTCACGCTCTTAACCGTGGCATCACGCATATGAATCACGCGATCCGCAATAGGAGCTAGCGCGCTATTGTGGGTCACGATAATCACCGTCGCGCCTTTTTGACGAGACATGTCTTGGAGAATCTTCAAGACTTGCTTCCCCGTTTGGTAATCCAAGGCACCCGTCGGTTCATCACAGAGGAGAATTTTAGGATTTTTGGCTACAGCGCGTGCAATGGAGACTCGCTGTTGCTCCCCTCCAGAAAGCTGGGCTGGAAAGTTATTGAGGCGATGACCTAGCCCTACGTCTTTGAGCACTTGCTCTGGATCCAAGGCATCTGTCACGATTTCTGAAGCCAGTTCCACATTTTCCTTGGCTGTCAGATTGGAGACCAGATTGTAAAACTGAAAAACAAAGCCTACATCTTCACGACGATAGTTTGTTCGTTGGTGCGAACTATAGTTGGCAATATTGGCACCATCAATCCAAATCTCCCCCTCATCATTGGTATCCATACCTCCTAGGAGATTGAGAACGGTTGATTTTCCAGCACCTGAAGCGCCAAGTATGATAACCAGCTCCCCCTTTTCAATTTCAAAATTCACATCTCGATTAGCCACAATCTCCGTATCCCCAACCTGGTAACGCTTGTAGCTGTGTTTCATTTCAATATAAGCCATCGTCCTTCTCTCTTTCTTACAATTAAGTCACTCTTTACTATCATTATAACGCTTTTTCAACTAGTTGGAAACTAGAAGCAAAAACAAAAAAGCCTAGTAATCTAGGCTTTCTGTTTATAGATTATTTTCCAAGGTAGTATTCAGAAACTACGTTCAATTTTTCGTCAAATTCGAATACCAATGGTGGGAAGTTAGGGATTTCCACGTCCATGATTTCGTCATCTGACAATTGTTTGATGTGTTTTACAAGGGCACGGATTGAGTTACCGTGAGCTCCTACGAATACGTTTTTACCATCTTTAAGTGCTGGAGCGATTTTGTCTTCCCAGAATGGAAGGGCACGCTCCAAAGTTACTTTCAAGTTTTCAGCATCTGGGATAACTGAGTCGTCAAGTGAAGCGTAACGACGGTCAGTGTGTGCTGAATGCTCATCATCACGATCCATGTTTGGAGGCAATACATCGTATGAACGACGCCAGATGTGAACTTGCTCATCACCAAATTGTTCCGCAGCTTCAGCTTTGTTTTTACCAGTCAAACCACCGTAGTGACGTTCGTTCAAGCGCCATGATTTTTCAACTGGAACCCACAATTGGTCAGAAGCTTCAAGAGCCAAGTTTGTTGTTTTGATCGCACGTTTCAATACTGAAGTGTAAGCTTGGTCAAATTCGATACCAGCTTCTTTGATCAATTTACCAGCGTCAATCGCTTGTTGTGTTCCTTTTTCAGACAAATCAACATCAGCCCAACCAGTGAAAAGGTTAGCTTTGTTCCATTCAGACTCACCGTGGCGAGCAAAAACCAATTTTACCATTAGATGGATTCTCCTTTTATTTTTCGAGGTTGCCCTCGTTTATCTATTCTATTTTACACAATTTTTCACAAAAAAGCTAGTTAAAATCAACTAAAAAGAGAAGAGCTTCTCAGTCTTCTCTTTATCATATTATCATAATTGTTCTCAACAGAAAATGAAGCAGTCTCTCCTACATAATTAAAAAGCTACTACTCTTCAATTACAAATTTTTTCAATGTTCCAAAGTAGAGTGAACCACCAATAATGGTTAGAATTCCACCTACCCATCCCAAAAGTGGAATCAAACCGACCGCACCACCTACAATGAGCAAAACAGAAGGTGCATTCGTAACACGTTCATCATCTTTATAATAAACAATAGCAACAATTCCCAATACCAAAACAGCAATTTTAACCAATAACAAAATAATTGAAATCCCTGTCAATGTTCCAAGTGTTACATCTGCGTCTTCAGTCGCTGCAGCAGCTCCAACAGCCATCATAAACATGATAGCTGGCGCTAAGAGCAATACAATTCCTGAAACAAGACCAAAAATAGCATTGACACGAACAAGTGTATTTGTTTTCATAATAATCTCCTTAAAATTTTTATAGGTACCATTCTACCATAATTTCGATAAAAATTAAACATTTCTATAAAATTTTATAATGAATATTAATACCCTTTAAACTCTCTAAAGAATTTTAAGCTCCATAATTCTTTTATAATTATTAGAAATATAAAATCATGAGAAAACTGAATACTAGATTATGTTAACTATCTGCACAGAAAGGCTAGGAAAAATCTCATTTGAGGAAAAGTCTAGTAAATTCTCCCATGATAAAACGCATACTATCAAGGTACTTGAAACTTTTGATAGTATGCGTTTTTTGATTTTAGCGACCTCTCTCAGTCTCTTTCTGATTATTTCGCTTCAAATCCTTCTGCGACTGCTTCCGCAAAGTTTTCTTCTACGATGCTTGCACAGTGGTCACAGATGACTGCGTGGTAGCTACGTTCTGCTGTTGTTGGGTCGATACGACGGCAACGGTCACATACTTCACCTGCAGCGCGTTCAACTGTAAAGGCTACATCTTCAAAGCTTACTGCACTCTCTGGAGCTGGTCCTTCTGCGATGGTCAATTCTGACACGATCAAAAGTTGAGCTACATTGCTGTTTACTGCTTCGAGTAGAGTTTTCACAACTTCGTTTGGATAAACTGTCAAATGTGCTTCAAGTGATTTACCGATTACTTTGGCATTACGAGCTTCTTCCAAGGCTTTTTGAGCTTGTCCACGGAAGTCCATGAAGGCTGCCCATGTATCCAAGATTTCCTCTTGATTAGCAAATGTTTCTGCTTCTGGTAATTCTGACAATTGAACGAAGTCTTCTGCTTCAAACTCAAGATATGACCAGATTTCTTCCGCAGTGTGAGGAAGGATTGGTGTCAAGAGCTTGGTGATTTTGACAAGAATGTCATAGAAGACAGTCTGCATTTGACGGCGTTCGAGTGATTTTGCACCTTCGATGTAAACAACGTCTTTAGCGAAGTCAAGGTAGAAGGCTGACAAGTCAACGTTGATAAAGTTCACCAAGGCCTTGTAGATTGTCAAGAATTCAAAGTTCGCATAAGCATCACGAATAGTCTTAACAAGCTGGTTAAAGCGAATAGTCATGTACTTATCAACAGAACGAAGCTCATCGTAAGCGACTGCGTCCTGCGCTGGGTTAAAGTCTGATGTATTAGCAATCAAGAAACGAAGGGTGTTACGGATCTTACGGTAAGTTTCAGAGACTTGGCTCAAGATATCCATAGAGATACGTACGTCGTTGCTTGAGTCAACACTTGTTACCCAAAGACGCAAGATTTCAGCACCGAATTGTTTTTCAACATCACTTGGAGCAATGGTATTTCCAAGGGATTTAGACATCTTCTCACCTTTACCGTCAAGGGCAAAACCTTGTGATAAGATTTGTTTGTAAGGAGCCACGCCATGGTTAGCAACTGATGTGATCAATGATGAGTTGAACCAACCACGGTATTGGTCAGAACCTTCAAGGTAAAGGTCTGCTGGGTATTTGAGTTCTGGACGGTTGACCACTACTCCATTCCATGACGAACCTGAGTCAAACCATACGTCCATGATGTCTGTTTCTTTTTTGAACTCGCCATTTGGTGAACCTGGATGGGTAAATCCTTCTGGCAAGAGGTCTTTGGCATCACGTTCCCACCAGATAATAGAACCGTGTTTCTCAAAGAGTTGAGCCACGTGCTCGATCGTTTCAGCAGTCATGATTGGTGTGCCATCTTCAGCGTAGAAGATAGGAAGTGGAACACCCCAAGCACGTTGACGAGAGATAACCCAGTCGCCACGGTCACGGATCATGTTGTAGAGACGCACTTTACCCCATTCTGAGTGGAACTTTACTTTTTCAATTTCATCCAAGATTTCTTGACGGAATTTTGATACAGAGGCGAACCATTGTGGAACAGCACGCCAGATGATTGGTTTTTTCGTACGCCAGTCAAATGGATACGAGTGAGAGATTTCTTCTTGCGCAAGGAGAAGATTACCAAGTTTTTCGATAACAGTTGGTACAACCTTGTCATAGAATTGACCTTCAAAGTCAGAGCCAGCATTGACCATCATAATACCGCGTTCGTTAACTGTTACAGCAACTTCAAGACCGTTAGCAACACCGACATTGTAGTCGTCCTCACCAAAACCAGGGGCTGTATGGACGATACCTGTACCAGAGTCAGTGGTAACGTGGTCACCAAGAATCACCAACTCATCTACAGAAGAATCCCAAGGGTGAGCTGTCACGATGTGGTTCAATTCTTGACCACGGTAAGTTGCTAAGACTTGAACATCAGCCCAACCAAATTTCTCAGAAAGACTATTCAACAATTCTGCAGCAACCACAAACTTACGAGATTCACCAGCTGGTTGTACGACTACGTAATCAATATCTGCCCCAACTGTCAATCCACGAGAAGCTGTAATGGTAAATGGAGTTGTTGTCCAGACAACGATATAAGTATCTGTATCTAGCACACCTTTCCCATCTTTAACTGGATTGGCATAGTAAAGGGAAGTTGAAAGCAAGTCATGGTATTCAATTTCTGCTTCTGCAAGGGCTGACTCTGATGACCATGACCAGTAAACTGGCTTGGCACCACGGTAGATATAGCCTTTTTTAGCCATTTCACCAAAGACACGGATTTGAGCCGCTTCATAGTCTGGAGTCAAAGTCACATAAGGATTTTCCCAGTCACCAGAAACACCCAAACGTTTAAAGTCTTCACGTTGTTTATCAACTTGAGAGAGAGCATACTCACGGCAAAGTTTCAAGTACTCAACCAAGTCCATTTCTTTACGTTTGACACCTTGTTTTGCCAAGACTTGCTCGATTGGCAGACCATGTGTATCCCAACCTGGGATATAAGGCGCATAAAATCCTGACATAGATTTTGAACGAACAATGATATCTTTAGAAATCTTGTTCATAGCGTGTCCAACGTGGATATTTCCGTTTGCATATGGAGGTCCATCATGCAAGGTAAAATGCGGTTTTCCTTGGTTCAATTCTTGACGACGTTGGTAAAGTTTTGCTTCTTCCCATTCTTTTTGCCAGACTGGTTCTTTGGTTGGAAGACCAGCACGCATAGGAAAGTCTGTTTTCCCTAGATTGAGGGTATCTTTGAGTTTCATTATATCTCCTTTATTATATAGACAAATTAAAAACCACGATTCGCAAAAAGGACGAAAATCGTGGTACCACCTTTGTTCGAAAAAAGACAAAGTCTCTTTTCCTCTTTTCCCGTAACGTGGGGAACGTCCAATCTTACTCTTTTCAGACTGGATTTCTTGAGAGGATAATCTGACCACTAGGGATTGTAGGACTCACACCATCTCCTACTCGCTGGAAATATAGTTGGTCAGATCTTGTTCTCACATTTATTTCTTATAATATTGTAACGGATTCTTGTTGTGCTTCATGTCCAGCAGTTGAAGAAGCAGTTGCAGTCGCTGATGGCGAAACTGAAAAATACTCTGTCATCATTTCTGACTCTTCCTGCCATGATTCAACTGAATGAGACTGTATCTCTTCTACAACCGTATCAATGTCTAGCACATGGCTTTCCGCTTGATTGTTAATCTGCTGAGCTTCAAATTCAGCTAATTCTTTGTTACCTGCTTCGATGCGGGCTTGTAACTCAGCCATTTCTTCAGGTGAAAATTGGCGAGTCACATCAATCGGCTCTTCTTCTGGTTGCAATGGAACAGCTTCTCCCAAGACCTCTCCTACAACTTCCTTAAAGGCTTCATCGCTTGTTTGGAGATAAGTCGCAGTCGGACGAAGAATGTCCTCCCAATCTGAAGATTCGACAATTGCCAACTGGCTCTCAATCGTAGATTTGAGACGTTGATGAAATACACGGCTTTTGTTTTTCAATTCCTCCGTCTCAACAGCTACTTTCTTAGCATTATCTGTTGCCTGACGTAGGATTTCATTAGCCTTGTATTTTGCCTCTTCAAGGAGGCGCTGGGCATCTTGCTCAGCCTGTTGAATAATGTTGTTTGAGCGCTCTTGAGCAGCTTGCTTTACACGTTCAGCCGTATCTTGAGCAATCAAAACAGACTGGCTCAACGAATCCTTCATCTCATCAAAGTAAGATAAGCGCTCTTCTAAACTTCTAATGTGTCTTTCCATTTCGTGATTACTGCGAACTAAGTCCTCGTAATCACGAACAACAATATCAAGAAATTCATCTACTTCTTCTGGATCAAACCCTCTGAATTTCGTAGAAAAGGTTTTATCTTTAATTTCTAATGATGTAATTGGCATACTTTTCCTCACTTACTTAATAATAATTGGATAGTCAGTTTTATCTTATCCCTTTTAGTTTGCCCATTTTCTTTGACAATCTTCAGACGACCAAACTTTCTCACACTAATCAAATCCCCCACAGACACTAGATAATCTAATTTTTCTATAGGATGGTAGTTTACCTGGACAGATTTCTTCTCTATGAGTTGACCAGCCTGCTTTCTGGATAATTTCAAGGCACTTGATAAGAGGGCATCCAAACGAAAACTGGAAATCAAAATCTCTTGTTCTTGATAATTGATTTCAGATATGATTTTATCGGTGAAAGGACATTCCTCCAGCGACACAGGTAGCCTAGCAATCTTTTGTATCCCATCCTGAAACAGAGGGATAAAATCACGATTGACAAAAATCTGTGCTCTCTTTTCATCTACCAAGATATCACCAAAGAGCTTGCGATCAATTCCTAGTTGATTGATGATCGTTCCCAAAATCTTTGCATGTGTTAGTTGTTCAAATCTACTTGCATAACAGATTTCTAATAATGCCATTTCAAAATCTGATAGTGTTGGACTAAAGTAGTCTGGATACAGGAGGACACGGACAAATTCCGTTTGAATGTATTCTCCGCTACTCATACAGCCCAGTCCATAAGTTCCAGCTAAAATCTTCAATATATGCTCCTGATGCGGATTGACAAAAGCTGTGAGAACAGGAGTATGGGTATCTTCCACCCGCTTGATCCACTCTAATCCCTTATCAATAAAAGGAGCATCATCAAGAGAAAAGTGCTGGTAAATCGCTTTATTTGTCATCATAGTATCAACAAGAAACGAATCAAGCTGTCACCCAAAAAACGAACGATTAGGATTGCTAGCCAAATGGATAAATCCAAACCTCCAAATTGTAAAGGTAATCGGCGAAGTGGATCAACAATCGGTTTAATCAGCTTTTCCAGTAAACGTTCAAGTGAGCTACCATAAGAATTTGGAAACCAAGAGAGGAGTGCATATATTAACAAAAGCAGGGAATAGATATTCACTGCATTTTGGATCAGACGAATTAGAAAAATCATTATTTCGCTCTACTTCGTTTAATATCAAAACCAAATTCTGCACTTTGAGAATCATCAGGCAACTTGATATCTTCAATATTCACAACCACGTTAACTGGCGTCAACAAATACATTGTACTTGCAACTTTTTTCAGATTACCAGCCAAGACATGACGAGCACCATCCAGATAGTCTAGACAACGACGAGCCTGAACCTCTGTCATGTACTGGAAATCAATCAAGATGCTTTCATTTCCAGCCAATAAATCCACAATCTCTGTTGCATCCTCATATTTTCTAGGATAACGAACATCAATCGTTACTTTTTCATCTGTACGATGGCTTTGCATAGCCAATTCTTGTTGACGAGCATGCAAGCGAGTGATATTGGCATCTTTTGAAGTAGTTGATTGAGGTTGCGCGGGTAGTTCTTTAGGAACTGAAATTGATGAAGCAGTCACCTGCTCTTCCTTAGGTTGATAAGTCGCAGTTGTTTCTTCCCCATCTTCTGTAAAATAATCTATAAATTTATTAAATTTATCTTTTAAAGACATAAGTCTCTCCTATTTAAAAAATGCTGTACCGATTCTGACAAAGGTCGAGCCAAATTGAATCGCTTCTTTAAAGTCGCGACTCATACCCATACTCAGCTCTGTCATCGGCATATTAGGAATTTGTTTTTCCCTAATTTCTGCTTGCAGCTCCTGAGTTTTCTTAAAAATTTGTTTCAATTCATCAGAATCTGCCTCAAAAGGAGCCATGGTCATCAAACCAACATACTCAATCTGATCTAACCGAGCCAAGTCTGACAAAATTTCCAGTAATTCTTCTTTTGAAAAGCCGTGCTTGCTTTCTTCTCCTGAAATATTGACCTGCAGGAAACACTTGATAACATGATCTGTTCTCTTTTGAATTTCCTGCGCCAATTTTAGGGAGTCTAAAGCGTGGAAGTAATCCACAAAAGGGATTACTTCCTTCACCTTCCGTCTTTGTAGCGTTCCGATCAAATGCCAGGTAACAGGTCGATCTTTCAAAGCCTGATATTTCTCTAAAAATTTATCAACACGATTTTCACCAATATGATGAACACCAAGAGGAAGCAGAGCTTCCGCCGTTTTTACGTCCACATACTTCGTTACTGCAATAATTGAAATAGAAGCTGGATCCCGATCGGCTTCTCGGCTAGCTTCAGCAACCTGCTGAAAAGCGAGCTCTGTATTTTTTTTCAAATCCATTGATTAACGATTCTTGAAGAATGGGGGAGTGTCCAACTCATCTTCGTCCTGATAAGTTGGTGTTTCAAAACGTTCAACTGGTGACACAACAGGATCTGTTTGGCGAACAATTGACTCGCGGCGCAAGTCCCAGTCTCCAAAAGCAGAAGCTTGATTTGTTTCAAAACGATGGGAACTTGTTTTTGGCAATTCTGCTGTATCTTCCAAATCGAAATGACGATCAAAAGTGTGTGAATGATGAGCTCTAGAAGCCTCACGACGAGCTGCTTGCTTAACTGGAGAACCAACAACTTTTTCTACGCTTTCTTGACGAACACCTGTCGCTACAACTGTTACACGAATTTCATCCTTCATGCTTTCGTCAATAGAAGTTCCAAGCCAGATATTCACTCCTTGGCCAGCTGCTTGGTTGACGATTTCTGAAGCTTCTTCTGCTTCAATCAAGGTCAAATCAAGACCACCAGTAACGTTGACAATGACATCCTCTGCACCATCAATCGTTGTCTCAAGAAGTGGAGAGTAGATCGCTTTGCGAGCTGCCTCGACAACACGCTCTTCACCACTACCAATACCGATCCCCATAAGGGCATTGCCTTTGTTTGCCATTACCGTTTTCACGTCAGCAAAGTCAAGGTTGATCAAACCTGGGTTAGTAATCAAATCTGTAATCCCTTGAACACCTTGGCGAAGGACGTT
This sequence comes from bacterium, assembly GCA_905221345.1. Classification (GTDB taxonomy): domain Bacteria; phylum Bacillota; class Bacilli; order Lactobacillales; family Streptococcaceae; genus Streptococcus. Next base: position 102,914 of record CAJNCW010000003.1, on the reverse strand, counting down.
ATCTGCTTCGCTAAGAGCTTCAAGAAGCGGTGTCTTCTTGTCAACAATTTCAAGCAAATTGTTGTTTGAAATAATCAACAAAGTATCAACATGTTCGCGAAGTTCGTTGATTCCTTCTACAGCGTACTGACCACGTTTGCTTCCTTCAAATCCGAAAGGACGTGTCACAACACCTACTGTAAGGGCACCTAAATCTTTAGCAATACGTGCAATAACAGGGGCAGCACCTGTACCAGATCCACCACCCATACCAGCAGTGATAAAGACCATGTCTGCACCGCTGATCGCTGCTGTCAATGCTTCTTCGCTTTCTTCAGCAGCCTTGCGACCAACCTCAGGTCGACCGCCAGCACCCAAACCACGAGTCAACTTTGGTCCGAGTTGGATAACTGTTTCAGCTTTTGTACTGCTTAGGGCTTGTACGTCTGTGTTCGCCGCGATGAATTCCACGCCCGAAACACCTTCGTCGATCATGCGGTTAATGGCATTACCACCACCACCACCGACACCAATTACCTTAATAACTGCGCCTTGAGCTGCTGCTGTATCAAATGAAAATGTCATAATTTCTTTTCCTCTTTTATTCGTCAAACATGCTTCCGATTAAGCTACGGAAACGGTCTGTTAATTTCGGTTTATCTTGAGAACTTTCTTGGAATTCGTCTCTTGGAGCAAGACCACTGTCAGATGCAATTTCGATCGCTGGAGCAATTGGTTGCGCCGGAATTGATTGCGAAACTGCTGCTACACTTTGACTTAAAGCGCCAAAATTGACTGGTTTTTGACGAAGAAATTCATCCCCTCTAACTGCCTTTTGAGCCAGAAGATTTACTTCTGTCAATTTACCTGCAAACTCAGACAAGCTGATCACATGGGCAAAAGCCGGGTTGCGAATTCCCACTTGATTTGGCACATAAAGTTTTACTCGAACACCAAATACTTCTTGCGCTAGTTCGACAACTCCTGGTAAAATCGCATTCCCACCAATCAAAACGATACCACCCGGCAGATCCAACAAATGTCTTCTGTCTAACTCCTGTTTAATTTGATCAAAAATATGTTTGATGCGTGCTGAGATAATTTCTGCTAAGTAACTTTCTGTCACTTCAACAGGCTCTACTTCACCAATGACTTCAACTTGGAAAGTCTCGTCACTTGCTAGTGGAACATAAGCTTCACCATAGTTTAGTTTCAAACTCTCAGCGATTTTTTGGGAGGTTTTTAAGACTTTGGAGATGTCTTTAGTGACATATTCTCCACCTTCTTGGTAGATATTCGTAAATTGCAATTCTTGATTGCGAATGGTTGCAACTGTAGTCTGTCCACCACCCATATCAATCACTGTCGCGCCAAACTCACGTTCTCCCTCATTGAGAACTGAATTCACAATCGCTAATGGTGAGATGATGACATTGTCAACATGGATTCCCACGCGCTCCACAGTTTTACGAAGATTATGAAGAATAGTACGAGGTCCTGTGTAAAGCAAACCACGCATTTCCAAACGCACTCCCATCATGCCACGAGGATCACGAATACCTTGGAAACCATCTACGATAAATTCTTCTGGAATGAAAGTAATCACTTCACGATCAGGCGTCATACTCTTTGTCAAAGCTGATTTGACAACATTCTCTACGTCTTGATCAGTAATCTCTTTTGTATCTGATGTTACAGGAATCATTCCTTGAGTTGGTTCAACCTGCAAGAGGTTTGCTGGCAAACCAACGTTGACAGACTTGATTGAAATTCCTGCCTTCTCTTCTGCCTGTGTGATTGCGGATTTGATTGCTGAAGCGGCTGCCTCAATATCGACGATAATCCCGTCCTTAACACCTTTACTCTTGGCATTGCTAACGCCAATTACATTTACTTCACCATCTCTATGTTCAGCAACTAGTACTTTGATGGAACTAGTTCCGATATCTAAGCCTGTAAAAAAACCATCTCTAGTCATTACATTGCGTCCTCTCTGTCTTCCAAGTTTCTCACTTCTATTTTCAATAACTGCAACAAGGCACAGCTATTCACAAAATATTATAACACAAAAAATCCAATCGTGCTTAGTTTTTCATAAATTTCCTTACCATTTTTTCACTTTCTCTCCCTAGACTTTTCTTTTTTCCAGGCAAGTTATAAAAAATCGAATTCATGGAAAAAAGAAGGTTTAAAATCAAGCTTCGGAACGTAGACAAATCCTATCAGTAATTAATAAATTTCTCTTTTGAAGATTGATTACCATATAACAGAAACACTTAGGAATGCTGATCTAATGCTGTTTTTAAGAGTTTTTTTACTTTCTCTAGTAAAATCATAACCACCCGTCTAACGGGTGGTTTGCACCAGGGCTATAAGCCCAAATTACCAGCCAGCGCCTAAAGACGCTGGCTTTCACGTTGTTCAAGCCTCATTGCTCTTGACTCTTCACAAACCTCTCAAAGAGGTGTTCGCATTACTTACCACTATCCCTAAAGGGATTCTCATATTCTTTTACACTTAATTTATCTAGTGCTATATCATGTTTTACTCGTTCTCGAATTTTCATACTCGTGAAGAAATCATCCACTGGATAATTTCTTTAATCTTGAATATATTTCTTAATTGTGGCTTCATTAAGTCCCACTGTACTCACATAATAACCTTCTGCCCGGAAATGCCGATTCCCAAACTTGTACTTGAGGTTGGCGTGTTTATCAAACATCATGAGTGCACTTTTACCTTTTAAATATCCCATGAAACTTGAAACACTTATCCTCGGTGGAATACTTACTAACATATGTACATGATCAGGCATCAAGTGACCTTCGATAATTTCAACACCTTTATAACTGCACAAACGATGAAATATTTCGCCTAAACTACTTCGATATTGATTATAGATCACTTTTCGTCTATACTTAGGGGTAAACACAATGTGATATTTACACATCCACTTTGTGTGTGATAAACTATGTGCCTTTTGTGCCATATTTTTCTCCTTTCGCTTTACAATTGGCTTGAACACCTTTATTGTATCGCGTTTGGAGTTTTTTTTGGTATAACCTTCGATGCGCACCCGCATAGCGGGTGGTTTATTTGTCTCGCACCTGACGGAGCGAGACGGACTAATAGTCACATAATGAAAAAAGAACCTTGCAAGGCAAGATTCTTTTAGTGTCTGACTTAAATAATTGTTCTTCTGGGAACTAAATCGAATTAAGCTTCGATTTCTGTAACCATACCTGAACCAACAGTACGTCCACCCTCACGGATAGAGAATGTAGTACCTTGTTCTACGGCGATTGGGTGGATCAACTCAACGTCGATAGTCACGTTATCACCAGGCATTACCATTTCAGTACCTGCTGGAAGTTCGATTGAACCTGTAACGTCAGTAGTACGGAAGTAGAATTGTGGACGGTAGTTGTTGAAGAATGGAGTGTGACGTCCACCTTCTTCTTTAGTAAGGATGTAAACTTCACCTTTGAATTTAGTGTGTGGGTTGATTGAACCTGGTTTAGCGATAACTTGTCCACGTTCGATTTCGTCACGTTGAACACCACGAAGAAGGACACCTACGTTATCTCCAGCAAGACCTTCGTCAAGTTGTTTACGGAACATTTCAACACCAGTAACAACTGCCTTTTGAGTTTCTTCTTTGATACCAACGATTTCGATTTCGTCGTTAACACGAACAGTACCACGGTCGATACGTCCTGAAGCAACTGTACCACGTCCAGTGATTGAGAATACGTCTTCGACTGGAAGAAGCAATGGTTTGTCTGTGTCACGTTCTGGTTCTGGGATGTACTCATCAACAGTGTTCATCAATTCCATGATGATGTCTTCGTACTTAGAGTCACCTTCAAGAGCTTTAAGAGCTGAACCTTGGATAACTGGAAGATCGTCACCTGGGAAGTCGTATTCTGACAAGAGGTCACGGATTTCCATTTCAACCAATTCAAGCAATTCTTCGTCGTCTACCAAGTCAATTTTGTTCATGAAGACGATAAGGTGTTTAACACCAACCTGACGTGAAAGAAGGATGTGCTCACGAGTTTGTGGCATTGGTCCGTCAGTTGAAGCTACTACAAGGATAGCTCCATCCATTTGAGCAGCACCAGTGATCATGTTTTTAACGTAGTCCGCGTGTCCTGGAGCGTCGATGTGAGCGTAGTGACGTTTTTCAGTTTCGTACTCAACGTGCGCAGTGTTGATAGTGATACCGCGTTCGCGTTCTTCTGGAGCAGCATCGATAGACGCATAGTCTTTAGGTTGGTTAACTGCTGAAGGCAAGCGACGTGCCAAAACAGTTGTGATAGCTGCAGTTAGGGTAGTTTTACCGTGGTCAACGTGTCCGATAGTACCAATGTTAACGTGTGGTTTACTACGATCGTATTTTTCTTTTGCCATTTGAGTAAAAGCCTCCAATAAAATATATTTTATAGATAGACAGTAGGCAATACAGTCTAACTTTCCTTACTATTTTATCAAATTTCAGCTAAATTGCAAGTGTTTTACACATATTTTGTGAATTATTCTAAATCTCATAATTTCCCATTCTTTTCCTTCTCCAACGAAATCATTTAAAACACTTTTGACCAGTCTAACCTCAAGTCTTTTTATCAAAAAAATCAGGTCTCCCTGATTTTTAAATTGATTCTGATTTTTCCAGTTATTTTTCTTTAGCTTCTTTATGATTTTCATATAATTTCGCCAAGAACTTCGTAATTTCTTTTAGGATAGAATAGGTTGGTACTGCCACAATCATTCCGATAACACCATAAATATTGCTAGAAAGTAAGAGAAGGACCAAAATGGTGATTGGATGAACCTTCATGACCCCTCCAACGATACGAGGATAAAGGATATTTCCATCAATTTGTTGAATAATCAGCATATAAATGACAGCTATAAGGACTCTGTGTGGATCAGTAAAGACATTGGCAATGACCATGGGAATCAGACCAATACTTGGCCCAACATAGGGAATAAGATTTGCCAAACCAGAAAAAATAGCAAAGACTAGAGCATATTTCAACCCTATCGTACTGTACCCAATATAGGCCAAACATCCGATAATAACAGCATCAATCGCAATCCCACTGATATAACGTGCGATAGTGGCGTTCAGATTCTTCAAGAGACTGGAGAAGTTTAATTTATCATGTTTTAGAACTGTTCGTTCCAACATCGGAAGGAATTTATGACCATCAAGCAAGAAATAAATCAAAAAGACTGGTGTCATAATGAGAATCAAAACAGTACTAAACAAGGCTGAAAGAACGCTGCCTAAACTATTGCTCACACTGTTGAGAATATTTTGTAAAATATCAACGTAAGATAAATTCAACTGTTGAATTGTCTTTTGGATATCAATATTTTGAAAGATTGGATTCATTGATAAATCATATACCAAATCTTGCAAGCGGCTATAAATATTCTGGCTAGAAATAATCAAGCTTGTCAACTGATTGATCAAAATCGGCAGCAAGTAGACTACTCCTACTACTATTGTACCAATCAAGGCACAAAGAGTAACAAGGACTCCAATCAAACGGTTGATTTTACATTTCTTTTCTAAAAACGTTACGATAGGATTTGTCAGGTAATAGAAGAATCCTCCGAGCAAAAATGGAATCATAATGGTATTGGCTACCATCACAAAAGGTGTGACAATCGCTCCCATCTCCCTCCAAAGGTAGAAAATAAGAGTTAATAGTAAAATTTCAGCTGTCCAAAAAAATAACTTGTTTCTACGGAACATAGGCGCCTCCTTCTTTCTATTTTACCATAATTCTTCAAAAAGATAAGATGGCTTTACATAAAAACGAGAATATTTTTTCGCTTTGTGATAGAATAAAACTACTATGAAGAAAATAATTTTATCCTTACTAACTCTTATCATTTTTGGTACAGCCACTCCTACTATATCCGCACAAGATTTTGATGTTGCTGCCAAGCATGCCATTGCTGTTGAAGCAAACACTGGGAAAATTCTCTACGAAAAAGATGCTACTCAAGCTGTTGAAATTGCCTCTATCACCAAGATTCTCACTGTCTACCTAGTCTATGAAGCATTGGAACAAGGGACCATTAGCCTATCTACCCCAGTTGATATCTCTGACTACCCATACCAACTCACAACCAACTCTGAGGCTAGTAATGTTCCTATGGAAGCGCGCAAGTATACAGTGGAACAATTATTGGAAGCAACTCTAGTATCAAGTGCCAATAGTGCAGCCATTGCTCTTGCTGAAAAAATTGCTGGTTCAGAGAAAGACTTCGTTGACAAGATGAGGGCGAAACTTCTTGAATGGGGCATCAAAGATGCTACTATTGTCAATACTACTGGACTTAATAACGAAACACTTGGAAATAATATCTATCCTGATTCTAAAAAGGATGAGGAAAACAAACTAAGTGCTTACGATGTTGCAATCATCGCTCGTAACCTCATTCGAGATTATCCTCAAGTTTTGGAAATCACCAAAAAACCAACTTCTACCTTTGCAGGACTTGAAATCCACTCAACCAACTATATGTTGGAAGGAATGCCTGCTTATCGTGGTGGTATTGATGGACTAAAGACAGGTACTACTGACAAAGCCGGTGCTTCATTCGTTGGAACAACTGTTGAGAAAGGGATGCGTATTATTACAGTTGTTTTAAATGCAGATCAACAAGATACCAACCCTTATGCACGTTTTACTACTACTTCTGCACTTTTAGATTATATTTCTGCAAACTTTGCCTTAAAGACTATTGTTCAGAAAGGTGAAGCATACAACGATAGTAAAGTAACAGTTCTGGATGGTAAAGAAGATAATGTGGCAGCTGTCGCTAAGTCAGACATTTCTATCATCCAACGCATCGGAAGCGGTACTACACCTGCCCTCCAATTCACACCAAAATCAACATCAGAAATGGCTCCATTGGAAGAAGGCAAGGTTGTTGGTACTCTGACCTATGATGATCAGGATTTGATCGGCCAAGGCTATCTCACTTCCGACAAACCATCTTTTGAAATGGTCTCTGAAAAGAAAGTAGAAAAAGCCTTCTTTTTGAAGGTTTGGTGGAATCAATTTATCCGCTTTATCAATGAAAAACTATAAAAAAAATCGCGAACAATCGCGATTTTTTCTTTATTTCATTTCTTTAAAAGCCGCTTCTGCATCAGCATTGCTAATAGCACCAAATTGGATTTTTCCGATTTTACCTTGACTGTCAATCAAATATTCCGTTGGAATACTACGAATTTGGTAGGCTTGGAAGGTAGTTGCTTGCGTATCATATAGAACTGGTATATCCTTGTAGCCTTGTTCTTGGTACCATTTTGGAAAGTCTTGAACTGTTTTTTCACCTTGTAGACCTGGTGCAACGACACTCAAGATTTCAAAGTCTCGGTCTTGTTTGGCAGCTAGTTCCATCAACTCAGGCATGCTTTTTTTACATGGTCCACACCAAGAAGCCCAGAATTTCAAATAGACCTTTTTCCCTTTATAGTCTGATAACTTGACTTCTTTGCCATCCATAGACTGCAAGGTAAAGTCTGGTGCATCCTTACCGACTGCGATTTGTTGTACAGCAGGTTGTTTTGGACTGCTTGTCTGTTTGGTTTCTTTTTCACCACAAGCAATCAACAAGAATAGAGACATGAGGCTCAATCCAGCAAAAATAACTTTTTTCATCTTTTTCTCCTTTTATCCAAGAATTCCTGACAAGGCATTTAACTGCCCTAGCATTAATAATAATCCCATCAAAATAATCAAAGCTCCCCCGATTTTCTTTAGTAGGATCATATGGGATTTTAGTTTACTAAAATAGGGCATGATCCAACCCGAAGCCAAGGCCAAAACAAGGAAAGGAAGGGCCATTCCCAATGTGTAAACTAATGTTAGTAAGGCTCCTTGCCAAGCACCATTCCCTCCAGAAGCTGCAAGAGCCAAGACCGAACTCAAAACTGGTCCGATACAAGGGGTCCAACCAAAACTAAAGGTTATCCCAAGCAAAAAGGCTGACAGATAATGATTAGACTTTGATTGTTTGAAGGTGACTGTCTTTTGAACTTCCAGTCTATTAAAATGCAAGATTTCCATCTGGTGAAGGCCTAAAAGGATAATGACTGTCCCCATAGCATAACGAAACCAGTCAGCATAGAGCATGTGCCCTAGGAATCCAGCTCCAAATCCTAAAATAAAGAAAATGAGGGAAATTCCAGCAATAAAGCACAAGGTCCGAATTAAACCTGACCATGCAACGTCTCTTCCAAAAAAGCGAAAACTTTTCGAATTTCCCTGATCATCTAGCAGAATACCAGCATAGACAGGTAGCAAAGGGAAGATGCAGGGTGAAAAGAAGGACAGGATACCTGCTAAAAAAACGGATACTAGAAATATAATCGACTCCAACAAATTACCTACTTTCACAAAATTCTAATCTTATTTTACTACAAAAGAAAAAATTTGTGACAACTTTGCTACGCTTGTCTATTTTATCTAAACTTGACACAAAAAAAGGAGCTAAGCTCCCTTCAGATTGAAGACAAATTCCTTAGACTACAAATTTCTAAGGGCTTTTCTTTGTGTAAGGTCGTATAATAGATGTAAGAAAAATTGTGAGGTATTTCCTATGTTTCACAAAGAAAATTTAGAATATAACCGTAATCAAGTTGGTTTTTACACGCTAGATGAACTCGTTCCGCAAGCCCATTTTCTTCGTCAGGTTGAGCAAGTGATCGATTTTTCCTTCATCTATGACTTAGTCGCAGATACTTATTCTGAAGATAAAGGTCGTCCTATTTTAGACCCTGTTATGCTAGTTAAAATCCCTCTCATCCAATGTTTCTACGGTATCCGTTCCATGCTCTTGGTAGCTTTCCACTTGTGCCAGCAAGTCTGCCACTTCTGATAAATCTCTCGTTTTTAACTCTCTGATGGGCTGGGTAAAGATGTATCTCGCCCCCAAAGCCCTAAAATCAATCACTGTTTTTCTATGCATATCTTAAGTATAGCACAAAAAAGCCAACCTAGAACAGCTAAATCCAGCTTTGTTTACTGATTTCTATAACGAAAAATCTTCTCTAAATTAGTTTTTTCTACTTTTGGCAATTTTCCATCAGATAGCATCCCTTCTTCTTGTAAAAGATGGTCTTGTTTGGAGTACTTTGCACAAGAATTCAACAAAAAAACAGGGAGAGTCTTGGTTTCTATACCCTTACTCTCCCTGTCTTTTACTGTTCAGAAATTAAAAATTGATTTGAAGTTTTAATGATATTTACCGTTTCCTTGACATCTAAATCATCCGTGAATAGAAAATGATGTTTCTCACTATTTTTAGCTAGAAACTCATTTCTTGCTTGGATTGATAAATCGCCTATTCTCTCAATTTCTTTTCGAGAAGAGTCCCTATCTTTCAAGGTTTCTTCTTGAGCCATTAGGACACAATATTTTAGCTTAATTCGTTTTTCTTTTAAGAAGGCTGCAATTTTCTTCAGTTGCTCTTCAAATATGACATACTCTATCACGACAGTAATGCCACGATCCAAGAAATTGTTGGTCAGACTGATGATATTATCCCAGAATAAATCCATGAAAAATCCATCATCCTCCCAAGGAGCTACGAGACCTCCTTTAATCATTAAGTAAATCATATCCCCCTCTATCACTGCACTTTTGTCAAAAGAATAGGCCAACTCTTTGCTGACGGTGCTCTTTCCAACGCCTGGGGGACCTGAAATAATATAAACACAATTTTCCAACCTTATACCTCTACATACTTGAAATATCTCTAACTTACGATAACTTTCAGCCCACTTATGACTTTCTTATGAAGTCTTCAGGATACTGCACACGCGCACCACCGATGAGTTTTGGACGGCTAGCTAAAGCCGTTACATGGGCGTGCCCAATCTCACGTAGTATCGGTCGAATCGGAACCTGCACATGCTTGACATGCATACCAATTGCAGTATCTCCGATATCCAATCCAGCATGAGCCTTGATGAATTCCACTTCGACAGGGTCTGTCATAAACTTGAAGGCTGCCAACTGACACGAACCTCCTGCATGAAGTGTAGGAAGGACACTGACGATTTCAAGACCAAACTGCTCTGCCACCTGACGTTCAACAACGAGGGCTCGATTGACATGTTCACAGCCTTGAACAGCTAGATGAGTTCCTCTTTTCTCTAGAATATCTAGGATGGTTTTCACAATGATTTCCCCAATTTCTTGGCTGGATTCCTTGCCAATCTGACCACCTAAAACTTCGCTAGAGGATAGACCTAGGACAAAGAGGCTTCCTTCACACAATCCAGCCTTCTCCAAAACATCTTCAACAATCTGGCTTGTTGCTCTTTGAATGTCTTTTCCCTTCATACTTGATACCTCTTTTGTCACTATCTATCATATCTTTTTTTACTGATTTTATCAAGGTCAACTAATCATTCTGATTTTTAAAAGTAAAACTCCCAGAATTGACTGGGAGCTAACTTGTTTCTATTTTATTGATGTATATTTCAACCGTCGTCCCTTTTGAAGGTACAGAATCAATCTTCATCTGATAGTTTTCTCCAAAATGAAGTTTGAGGCGTTGGTCGACATTTTGAAGGCCAACTCCCCCACGTTTGAGCTGACTTTGACTACTATCGTCAGGATTTTGGAAACCAACGCCATCATCCTCAATGCGGATGACAAGCCCTGTATCCTGTTTCTGAACAGAAACTTTAATATGGCCCTGACCTTCCTTCTCCTTGATGCCATGGTAAAGAGCATTTTCTACAAGGGGTTGTAACACCAACTTGGGTAAGACTAGGTTATCAAAAGCAGGATCTTCATCAATCTCATACTCCAGCTTATCCCCATAGCGTTGTTTCTGGATAAAGAGGTACTGGCGGACATGATTGATTTCATCAGAAAGAGAAATCAAATCCTTTCCTTGATTGAGCGCCAAGCGGAAATAAGTTGCCAAGGACTTGGTCACCTGAACCACTCGCTGACTATCCTGAAATTCAGCCATCCAGATGATAGTGTCCAAAGTATTGTAGAGGAAATGGGGGTTAATCTGACTTGACAAGGCTTGAAGTTCATACTGCCGGGTCGTTTCTTCCTGCCTGAGCACATCTGCCATCAGCTGATCAATCTGATCCAACATGGCATTAAACTGGCGAGTCACTTCTCTCAGTTCATAGGCACCAGCTTCCTTGGCACGAAGATTTTGTGTACCAGAAGCAATTTTCAGCATGGTTTCTCTTAGGTCCTTCAAAGGGGCAATCCAGCGTTTGAGACTGAACCACACCAAGCAGAGACAGGCAAGAAGAGATAAGGTACTAGCACCAAGCAAGGTCCACATGAGTTGACTCCGAACCTGGTCTAACTTCTCCAACGAAGACACGCCTATAACCGTCCAATCTGTTCCTGCAATCTGTTCCTGACTAACGTAGGATTGATGGTCTAGCGTATAGCCCTGCCCCGTCTCGATGTAGGGTTTCATGGCCTCCATTTCACTCGCTGAGCTATAGACCGTACGTTTAGGATGGTAGACAAATTCATGCTTTTCATTGATGATAAAGGCAAAGCCCTGCTGACCTAACTGAAGTTGATTTAGATAGGATTCCAGAGTTTCATAAGAAATATCCAAACGAAGCACGCCAAGATTGGCTCCCTTTGCATCAACAAGTTCCTGAGTGACAGAAATAACCCACTGAATATCCGATTTACGAGCTGGGGTTAAAACTGGCTTAGCTCCCTGATGAATAGCCTTTTGGTACCAATCCTCAACCATCATATCTGAGGAGGTTTTCATCTGAACACTGTCATCTGTAGAAATAACCTGACCGGATTTGGTTACCAGTACCACCGTTTTCAAGTCCTGGTCTGCCTTTAAGATAGTCAAAAACAAATCTCGGATTCCCTTGACTTGGTCTTGGTTAGGATTCTCAGCATAGGCTAGGACATCCTTCTGCTGGGTCAAACTGGTAGAGGTGGTTTCTAATTTTTTGATATAAGACTGAATAAAGTGGCTAGTTTGGCTGATGGTCGTTTGGCTATTGTCCTCAATAGTAGCCTCAATGGCTGATGAACTAGATTGATAATAGAAAGTCCCAACCAGAGCTAGAAGAATAAGAAAGACCAGAAAGATGGAAATAACCATTCTGACTAAAAGAGAAGAACGCTTCATCGGCCTTCCCCTTTCTTAAACTGACGAGGTGTCACACCTGCAATCTGTTTAAAACGTTGGGTAAAGTAGTTCATATCTTCAAATCCAACCTTTTCGGCTATCTCATAAATCTTTAAATCCGTGGTCAGAAGTAAGAGCTTGGCTTGTTTGACACGCTCTCTCACCAGATAATCCTGAAAAGGCAGGCCCAATTCTTTCTTAATCAAGGAACTCAAATAAGTCGGACTAAAACCTAAGTCACTGGCCAAGCTCTTTAAACTAAACTGACTGTCAGCCAGATGGGACTGGATTTTCTGGGCCAGGTTTCCCTCAAACTTATCAGTTAATAAATCTTGTAACTGCTCTTCCTTTTCTTCCTTGTCTAGTTTTTGCTTGATTTTCCCCAACATTTCCTCAATATCCTGACGCGAAAAGGGCTTGAGCAGGTAGTCATCTACACCGAGTTTGACAGCAGACAAGGCATAATCAAAATCATCGTAACCTGTCAAAAAAACTAGGTGAACCTGAGGATAGGTCTCTCGGACCAGTCTAGCCAACTGTATGCCATTTAGCTGAGGCATATTGATATCGGTTAAAATGATATCTGGCACCTGCTTTTGAATCAGCTCCCAAGCCTGTCTTCCATTTTCAGCCTGACCGATGATTTCCATATCGTAGGCTGCTACATTGACCAGCTTGGTCAAGCCTTGTCTTACCAGATACTCATCTTCTACGATTAAGATTGTGTAGGTCATGCTCTGCTCCTTTGTCACTTACTAGTATCAGTATAGCAAAATTCTCCTCTAACTGCTTAGGAAAGCCCTCTTAATCGACATAATCTAGTAAATAAGCATAACCTTTTTCTGCCATTTGCTCTTTAGGAATAAAGCGGATAGAGAGACTATTAATACAGTAGCGCAAACCACCCTTGTCCTGAGGCCCATCTGTAAAGACATGGCCAAGGTGAGAATCTCCAACTCGGCTTCTCACTTCCATGCGCGTCATATTGTAAGACTTATCTTCCTTGTAGGTGACAACATCTGGACTAATTGGTTGGGTGAAACTAGGCCAGCCACAACCAGACTCAAACTTGTCCTTTGATGAAAAGAGGGGTTCGCCAGTTGCCACATCCACATAGATACCGGATTCAAATTTATCCCAGTAACGGTTTGAAAAAGCTCGTTCTGTTTGATTTTTCTGGGTAACTGCATACTCCTCAGGTGACAAGGTCTTTTTCAATTCTTCATCGCTTGGTTTAGGATATTTGCTGGCATCAATGACGGGATAGGCAGCTTGATTGACATTGATATGACAGTAGCCATTTGGATTTTTCTTTAGGTAGTCTTGGTGATAATCCTCAGCCACCACAAAATTCTTCAAGTTTTCCTTTTCAACTGCCAGAGGTTGGTCGTATTTCTTAGCAACTTCATCAAAGACTTGGTTGATTACTTCCAAATCCTTGTCATCTGTGTAATAAACGCCAGTACGATACTGGGTACCCACATCATTTCCTTGTTTATTTTTGCTGGTTGGATTGATAATGCGGAAGTAATGAAGTAGGATTTCCTTGAGGGAAATTTGATTGGCATCATAGGTAACATGGACAGTCTCTGCATGTCCTGTTTGGTTAATCAATTCGTACTTGGTTGTTTCCCCTCTACCATTTGCATAGCCTGAAACGGCATCTGTCACTCCGGGAACGCGTGAGAAGTATTCCTCCACTCCCCAGAAACATCCCCCAGCTAGATAAATTTCGTGCAAGTCTGCGTCTTTGCTCACTTCTGTTTTTTTCACTGTTTTTCCTCCTTGGCTAACTGACGCTTTCTCAATTTGCGAGCTATCTGTCTGCCTTGCATTTCGCATCAATAGAAAATAGAAACCGGTTATGGCTAGGAGAATGACCCCTGCCAAGACAAAAAGTTTTACTTTATCATTCATAGCCTTTCTCTACCCCATTCCCTTTAATGTTTTTAAAATCATATCCTTATCCATAAAACCTGGTTGCGTTTTGACCAGCTTGCCTTCCTTGTCTATAAAGGCTTGAGTTGGATAAGAACGAACACCATAACTTTCCAAGAGTTTGCCTGATGGATCAATTAGAACTGGAAAATTTTTATAATCTAAGCCCTTGTACCAGTTCTTAAAGTCTGCTTCAGATTGCTCCCCCTTGTGTCCAGGAGACACCACTGTCAAGACCACATAGTCATCACCAGCTTCTTTAGCAATTTCATCCGTATCTGGAAGGCTGGCTAGACAGATGGAACACCAAGAAGCCCAGAATTTGAGATAGACTTTCTTGCCCTTGTAATCAGACAAACGATAGGTCTTGCCATCTACACCTGTCAGTTCAAAATCAGCAACCGCCTGACCTTTAGTCACAGTTTGCGAACTAACTTGTTCTGTTTTGGATTGCTCCTTCATAGTAGATTCATCTGACATATTTTTAGCCGAACAGGCTGCCAAGCAACAGATTGAGCCTACTCCAAGGAGACATGTTTGCCATTTTTTCATTTCTTTTTCCTCTCTATTCAAATAATGTAGTCAAAATGGAAGCATTTCCCAAAAGCACCAAGATTCCCATCACGATAATGAGAAAACCACCGACTTTTTTGAGGGTCCCGAGGTAAGGATGGAGTTTTCGGAAATGTTTCAAAACGTAGCTGGAGGCAAGAGCTAGAACTAAAAATGGTAGCGCTAGACCAAGCGTGTAAATCAACATGAGACCAGCTCCCTGCCAAGCACCTGAACCACCTGAAGCCGCCAAGGCCAAAACAGAGCCTAGAACTGGACCCACACATGGCGTCCAAGCAAAACTAAAGGTCAACCCCAGTAAAAATGCCTGACTATAGCCTTTACCCTTTTGCCCCTGTCTCTTTAATTGTAGCCTTCTTTCCTTGTAGAGTCCCTGCAAATGTAAGACTTCCATCTGGTGCAAGCCCAAGAGAATGATGACCGCACCCGTCACATACTGAAACCAAGAAGCATAAAGCAAATTGCCTAAAAAACCAGCTCCATAGCCCAGTAAGATAAAGATAAAAGAAATCCCCGCTATAAAGGCCAAAGTTCGCAATAAACTAACAAGTGAGATTGACAATTTTCTGATAGAAACCTGAGCACCATCTTTATCATCCAACAAGACCCCCGCATAGACAGGTAACAAGGGTAAAATACAAGGAGAAAAGAAGGAAAGAATTCCAGCAAGAAAAACACTGATAAAAAAGATTACATTGTCCATTACCTTCCTCCGTTCTTTGATTTGATAGGACTATTATAACCCCAAAACTCCAGAAAAAACAGGGACAATGATAGGGAAAAATAGGAATTTAATCAGTTTATTTAGAAACCTTGTACAAAAAAGTCCCATAAGATCTATAATGAAAAGCTACTAATAACCTCATTAAACTCATCAAACGAAATGCCTTTGGTTTTCGGAACTTTGAAAACTTCAATAAAAGAATTTTCATCGCTCTGAACATCAAAAAAGAAAGGACGAAATCC
The DNA here is from genome assembly GCA_905221345.1 of bacterium. Taxonomy (GTDB): domain Bacteria; phylum Bacillota; class Bacilli; order Lactobacillales; family Streptococcaceae; genus Streptococcus. The sequence continues at coordinate 87,278 of CAJNCW010000003.1, read as the reverse complement.
GTCCTTTCTCGATCTTAGCTGACTTCAACCCACTACAGTTGACAAAGAGCTAATTTTTTCTGTCTAACTTTTTGAGGGCGGTACAAGCTCCCTTCATTTTAATACGTTCCTTCTTCACCTTGACTGGTCAAGATAACAGGTCCATCTTTGGTAATCACGAACTGGTGTTCATATTGGCACGATAGACCACCATCAATGGTCTTATGAGCCCAGCCAGTCTTCATATCTGTATCAATTTCCCAGTCACCAGTATTGATCATGGGTTCAATGGTTAGCACCATTCCTTCACGGAGACGGAGTCCCCGACCTGCAATACCGTAGTTAGGAACCATTGGCTCTTCATGCATAGTTGGACCGACACCGTGACCAACCAAATCACGTACGACACCGTAACCGCGACTTTCGGCATATTCCTGAATTGCTGCACCGATATCACCGATACGATTTCCAACAACTGCTTGCTCAATCCCTATATACATAGCTTCCTTGGTCACGTCCATCAGGTTTTTCACTTCTTCAGACGGTGTACCAACCGCATAAGCCCAACATGAATCTGCTAGACCGCCAGTATAGTTTTGAGTGTATTTTTTCATTTGCTCAACATTGTTGAAGTTGAGTTTTGATACATTGAGGTCGGATTTGGAAATCGGCCCTCCCAAAACCATATCAACCTTGAGCAAATCTCCATCTTTCAAGATGTAATGACGTGGAAAAGCATGAGCAACTTCGTCGTTGAGAGAGCAACAAGTGGCATAGGGATAATCCATGACTGCACCATCCACACCAATCTGTAGAGGAAGGAAATTCTCCTCTTTACAACGTCGACGAACGTACTCTTCAACTTCCCACATATTCACGCCTGGCTTAATCAAATCGCGTAAGCCGATATGAATACTCGCTAGGAAATCACCAGCCTTGTCCATGGCTTCGATTTCACGTGCTGATTTTAAAGTTATCATTTTTTCTCCTAGATTCTAATTGATTTTAACTGTAACATTTGCTTTTGATACAATCTGATGACCATGATAAATATCATAATCAATAATAGCCGAACGTCTCGTGTGGTGAATAATACGTGCCTGAATCCGCAAAGTATCATCTATCTGAACAGCTTGTAAGAAGTAAATTAGCATCTGCTCAATGATTAAATTGCGTCTACTATTTGCCACCAAATCCTGTGTCATATGAGTTAAAATTTCAGCAAGAACACCATTTGCCAAAACTCCGTTCTTCTCAAGCATAAAGGGCTCAACTGTAATCACAACTTCGTCGTGATGATAAGACAACTTTTGACCGATTTGCTCTGAAAAAGTCGGCAAAGCCGAAACCTGAGAGCGGCTCATCTTATCCATGACATCACGTCTCGTTACAACTCCGAGCAAAGTTTGATTGCTTCTCACGACTGGGACCATCTCAAAGTCTTCTGCTATCATCCGTTGACTGACGTTAGCTATATTCGTTGCCAATCCTGTCAGGAAGAGACTACGAGTCATCACCTTGTCAATCGTTGTGCTAGGTGATTTATCCCCCGCATCTCGCATGGTAACAACTCCAACAACCACTTGATGTTGGTTAATGACTGGGAAACGACTACTTCTGTTCTTACGTACCAAGTCCAAATAGTCTTTCACTGTGTCCGTTTCTCTTAAGAAACCATACTCATGACTGGGACGATAGAGCTTTTCAACTGTTAAAATATCTGTCTTAATCTGCACATTTGACAAAGCTCTATTGATCATAGTCGCAACTGTAAAAGTATCATGCTTGCTTCGTAAAACAGGAATACCCTTTTTATTGGCAAGAGCTAGTACATCCTCGTGTACATGAAAACCACCTGTTACAAGGACCGCATTTTCATTTTCCAGAGCTAAAAGTTGAATACGAGTACGGTCACCTACGATCAAAAGACCACCATCATTCAGATAGGACAAGATATTCTGCTCTGTCATAGCCCCAATGGAGAATTTGCTAAACTCTCTCTCCAGCCCTTCCTGACCAGCCAAGACTTCAGAGGAGGTGACTTCTGCAATTTCAGCATAGGTTAGTCTCTCAATAGCCACTTTCTGGGACTTGACTCGTATGGTTCCACTACGTGGCCGAGTTTCAACGATGCCACGATTTTCAGCTTCTTTGATAGCTCGATAGGCTGTTCCGTCACTAACACCTAGATGATTGGAAATACTGCGTACACTAACTCTCTTCCCAATTGGCAACTCTTCCAGATAGGACAAAATTTCCTGGTGTTTACTCATTGAATTCTCCTTTTATGTATCGAAATTCAAGATAGTCCCTCATTTTTCGTGTATAGCGATCGCTTCCCTTAAACTGTCGGACGAGACTAAAGCCCGATTTTAAGGCTACTTTTTGACTAGCTTGATTCTCCAGATGAGTGATGATGGATAATTGTTTTAAACCAAATTCATCAAATGAAAGCTGGCAAAGTTTGGTAACTACTTCTGTCATAAAACCTTGTGACCAAGAATCCTTTTTTAAGAAATATCCAATTTCTGCTTCTTTTTTAATTTCATCGATTTTTTCAAACTTGATGGAACCAATCATTTCCTGATTTCCTTGGAGACAAATTGCCCAGACACCTAGAGGAGCCTTCATAAAATAGTTAGCAAGTGCGTACTGACTTTCTTCCAAACTTGCTTGACTGGGAAAAATAAACTGCAAATTTTCAGGATTGGAAGCAATCTCGTAAAATGCCTGGCTGTCACTAAAAAAGAAAGGACGCAAATACAAGCGTTCCGTTTCAAAGAAAGAAAACATTGCTAATTTGGTCCAAATATTCATAATCACCTCAACGGCTTAGTCTTCGACGAGTGTAATATCTGCTCCAAGACTACGTAATTTTTCAATAATATCTGAGTAGCCACGAAGGATAAACTCAATATTTGTAATTTCAGTCTGGCCTTGAGCCATCAGTCCAGCAATCACAAGTGCAGCACCAGCTCGCAAGTCTGTAGCTTTCACCTTGGCACCATGTAGAATTCGCCCACCAGTGTAGAAAATATGGTCATTTGTAGTCGTAATATCCGCATCCATTTTTGCTAACTCAAAGACATGGTTGACACGTTTTTCATAAATGGTATCAATAATAGTACCACGACCTTGAGCAGTTAGTAAAAGTGGTGTAATTGGTTGTTGCAAATCGGTTGCAAAACCAGGATAAGGAGCAGTTTTAATATTGATGGCCTTCAAATCAGATTGTTCTTCAACAAAGATACTATCCTCAGAGACGGTCATACGAACGCCCATTTCCTCTAGTTTGGCGATAAAGCCTTCTAAATGCTCATAGAGAACGTTGTTAATACGAATTCCTTTACCAACCGCTGCTGCAAGTGAAATATAGGTTCCAGCTTCGATACGATCTGGGATTACTTGGTGACGCGTTCCATGAAGTTTCTCAACACCATCAATAATGATAATATCTGTACCAGCACCACGAATGTGGGCTCCCATGTTGTTCAAAAGGGTAGCTACATCGATGATTTCCGGCTCACGAGCCGCATTTTCAATGACAGTACGTCCCTTAGCCTTAACAGCCGCAATCATGGTATTAATCGTCGCACCAACGCTGACGGTATCCATGTAGATACTTGCGCCGTGAAGTCCCTTACCCTGAGCAGACAAATTCATATTGTCTCCCTCATAGCTCACCTTAGCTCCCATGGCTTCAAAAGCTTTTAAGTGAAGGTCAATCGGACGAGGACCAAGATCACAACCACCAGGTAGCCCAACCGTGGCTTCTCCAAAACGACCTAAAAGACTTCCATAGAAATAATAAGATGCACGAAGGCTATTGATCTTACCATAAGGCATGGGAATATTTTGAACACCTCTCGGATCAATCTCCAAAACATCATCGTAGCGTTTTACTTTCGCTCCCATGATTTCCATAATCTCTACAAGACTAGCAACGTCTGAAATATCTGGGACACAATCCAAAGTGACAACATCATCTGCCAGTATAATAGCAGGAATTAATGCTACAACACTATTTTTAGCACCGCTAATGGTGATCTCACCTTGCAATGGATGTCCACCATTGATGACAATTTTTCTCATGTTATACTCTTTCAAAATTTACTAAAAAGGTCTTTACATTCTATTATACCATAGTTCTCCTATTTTTCCCATTTCTGTTTAATAAAAATCTCCCTCTTTTTATCTTCTAAAATAGAAAAAAGACCCATCATACAAGCACAAAAGCTTGGTATGATAGGCTTTTAAAAGTTTAGATTAACGTACTGTACGAATACGCATTGTATTTGTACGAACCGCTTCACCAAGTGGCACACCTGCAACGATAACAATATCGTCACCAGATTCTACAAGACCTGCTTCAACTGCTTTACGTTCAGCAATTTCGAACATATCGTCAGTTGATGAAGGTGCTTCTGTCAACATTGGGATGACACCCCAGTTCAACATCAAGCCACGTTCTGTCAATTCGTCAAATGTCAATGCCAAGATATCAGCATTTGGACGGTATTTAGAGATCAAACGAGCAGTGTGACCTGTCTTAGTCAAAGTAACAACCAATTTGATATCCATTGAGTTCGTAGCATCTTTAACAGCTGAAGCCATAACTTCTGTCTTAGAGTTACGTTCGAAAGTATCTGAGTTCAAACGTCCGTATTCGTTAAGAAGAGTTTGTGCGTTCTTGTCAATTGTAGCCATTGTTGTTACTGACTCAAGTGGGTATTTACCGTTTGCAGACTCACCTGAAAGCATTGTAGCGTCAGTTCCGTCGATAACAGCGTTAAATACGTCTGATACTTCTGAACGAGTTGCACGTGGTTTTTCAGTCATTGTTTCAAGCATGTTTGTTGCTGTGATAACAACTTTACCTGCTGCGTTCACTTTAGTAATGATCATTTTTTGGTAAACTGGAACCATTTCGAATGGTACTTCGATACCCATGTCACCACGAGCGATCATAATACCGTCAGCAGCTTCGATGATTTCATCTAAGTTGTCGATACCTTGTTGGTTTTCGATTTTAGCGAACAATTGAACATGTCCGTTACCAGTTTCTTCACAGATTGCACGAACTTCGTTGACGTCTTTAGCAGTACGTACAAATGAAATCGCGATGAAGTTAATACCTTGTTCCAAACCAAAACGGATGTCATCGTTATCACGTTCAGCAAGAGCTGGGAAAGGAATTTTAGTGTTAGGGATGTTTACACCTTTTTGTTTAGCGATAATTCCATCGTTTTCAACTTCAACTTCAAATTCACGAGTTGCATCGTCTTTAGCAACAACGCGAAGACCAAGTTTACCGTCGTCAACCAATACTTGACGACCAACTTCAACATCGTCGTAGATGTCAAGAGCACCAGCAACGTTCAAAGCAATCACATCACGAGTTGATTTGATTCCTTGTTTAGTTGCAACACGGATTTTTTCACCAGTTTTGTATGAATACTCTTTTGCGTCACCTTCAAACAATTCAGTACGGATTTCAGGTCCTTTAGTATCAAGAAGGAAACCAACTTTTTTACCTGCAAGTTTTTCAGCAAGTTTAACAGTTGCCATACGCTCACCTTGTTCTTGGTGGTCACCGTGTGAGAAGTTGAAACGGAAAGTGTTCGCTCCTGCTTCGATCAATTTAGCAATGTTTTTAGCTGAAGCTTCAACGTCAAGTTTTTCACCCCAGTATCCGTCTTCACCGAATTTTTTACCACCACGGATTTCAACCGCAGGACCCAAAGTTGCAACGATTTTTACACGTTTGTTCATGATTTTTGTGACTCCTTTATATAATTCGACCTTTTATGGTCATGTTACCAAATTAATGAAAGTTGATTAGGACAAGCTCTTGTTCAAGCTAGCGAGTTCAAGGTCAGCTTTGTGTGGGTTGTTCACCACAATCTTGCCATCTTCAGTCAAGCTAAACAAAGCTCCTTCTTCTGCTGTACCAAGAATTGGATTTTCAACCATTTTTTCGTTACGGATACCAACAGCGACACCACCGATTCCTTGCTTGAGAAGTTTAACAGCGTGTGCTCCCATACGTGATGCCAATACACGGTCACGAGCAGTTGGAGAACCACCACGTTGGATATGTCCAAGCTCAGTTACACGCAAGTCGCTAGTGTCTCCAGCTTCCTTGAGTTTCTTACCAAATTCATCGGCAGACATAACTCCCTCAGCCAAAACGATGATGTTGTGTTTTTTACCGCATTCATAGCCAGCTTTGATACTAGCTACGATATCTTCCATCTTGAAGCCTTCTTCAGGAATGATGATTTCGTCAGCACCTGTTGCAATACCTGCCCAAAGAGCGATATCACCAGCGTTACGTCCCATTACTTCAACAACGAAAGTACGACGGTGACTTGATGATGTATCACGAATCTTATCAATAGCATCCATTGCAGTAGTTACTGCAGTATCAAATCCAATCGTGAAATCAGTACCTACGATATCATTATCGATAGTTCCTGGAAGTCCGATAGCTGGGAATCCATGCTCAGTCAAGCGCATAGCTCCATGATAAGAACCGTCTCCACCGATAACAACGACACCTTCGATACCGTGTTTTTTCAACTGCTCAATCCCTTTAAGTTGGCCTTCAAGTTGTGCAAACTCAGGGTAACGAGCAGAGTGAAGGAAAGTACCACCACGTGAAATGATGTCTCCTACTGAAGCAGCATCAAGTGGATAAATTTCACCGGCAACCATACCTGCGTATCCATCATAGATACCAAAAACTTCCATTCCTTCTGAGATTGCTTGGCGAACTACTGCACGGATGGCAGCATTCATACCAGGGGCGTCTCCACCACTGGTCAAAACAGCAATACGTTTCATTTGGTTTATGCTCCTTTTTCTTTTAACATTCTTACTGATTATACCACATTTAAATCGAAAATTCTTCTATTTTCCGTATTTTTAACGATAAATCGTTTTCATAGCAATTCCCTCTAATTTTTCCTGTAGAATGGGATCTTTTTTTACAAAATATCGTGTAGAAACAACCGTTTTTCCTTCCTCTTCATACCTGATAATGACAGGAATTGGGCCTTTGTATTGTTCTAGAATATTTGAAATCTCTTTATCGTATTCATGATTTTTAACTTGAATCCAGAATCGTTCCGCCACTGCTTCTTTCAAATCTTGTGCAATCATTTGCAGACGGCCATCTCGGGATTGAACCTTGCCATTGATATAGTAGAACTTTCCTTCGGATAAGATGGAAGCGAATTTTCGATACTGGTCTGAAAATACAGTCACATCCATCCGAGACTTACTATCATGAACCTGTAGAAAGGCCATACTCTCGCCCTTCTTGGTTCGAATAACTTTTAGTTTTTGAACTTCAACTAGAAGAGTGGCTTGAGCTCCTTCAGTGAGATTAGCGATTGGAGTGGTCAGATATAGGGCTTGTTTGGCAAGAGTTTGGAGAGGATGGGCACTGATACCTACCCCAATCAGTTCCTGCTCTTTGTAAAATTTCTCTGCCTCTGTGAAATCATCAGACTCAGTCCAACTATAGTTTGTATCCGCAAAAAGTCCTCCCAACTCCTCAACAAAGACAAATAAGTTTGGTAGGTTCACTAAGATTTTTTGGCGATTCTTGTCAAATTCATCAAAGAGCCCCAGTTCAACCAAAGGTGTCAAAAGCGGCAGTTTCTTGTAATTCTTGGGAAGACGTGTGACGAAATCTTCCACACTTGAAAAAGGACGATTTTCGATGATCCAATAAGACAAATCTCTCGGCAGTCCCTTAATGGCTTTTAAACCAAGATAGATTTTCTTCTGTGCAATCTTATCATGATAGGGAATGCTGTTGATTGCTAAAGGCGCTACTTCAAAGCCCATCTGCAATGCATCTACAATGTAATCACTGCTAGAATAATTCAACATGACTTGGAAAAAAATAGCAGGATAGTGGGTTTTAAAATAAGCGAGCTGGAAAGCCAGTGCTGAGTAGGCGTAGGCGTGGGATCTGTTAAATCCATAGCCCGCAAACTTTTCCATCACTGCAAAAACTTGATTGGCTTTTTCTTCAGAATGCCCCAATTTCATAGCTCCAGAGATAAAATCTTCCTTCATCAAATGCATCTCTTTAGCATTTTTCTTACCCATGGCTCGTCTGAGAATATCGGCTTTACCAAGGCTGAAGCCTCCAAAACGCTGAGCAACCTGCATGACTTGCTCTTGATAGAGCATGATACCGTAGGTTGATGAAAGGATGTCCTCTAAGGCAGGATCTAGCACCGTCACCTTTTCTTTGCCATGCTTACGAGCCACAAAATTATCGATATAATCGCTTGCCCCTGGTCTGTTGAGCGAGGTCGTTGCAACTACCTCTTCAAAGACTTGCGGCTGAACTCGTTTTAAGAGTCGAATAGCTCCAGGTTGTTCAAATTGGAAAATCCCTTTGGTATTTCCAGCAGCAAAGAGGGCCAGAGTTTCCTTGTCTTCCAAATCAATCTCTTCGATTTTCAGATGAACACCCTCTGACTCAGCCAGTAATTCCTGCATTTTTTGGACAAAAGTTAAGTTACGCAGACCTAGGAAATCCATTTTTAAAAGGCCATTAGCTTCAACACCATGAGCATCATACTGGGTGATCAGCATATCCTCACCGTATTTGAGCGGGATATAGTCCGTCAGGTCTTGGTCACTCATAACGACTCCAGCTGCATGGATAGAGGTCTGACGAGGATATCCTTCAATCTTCCGAGCAATCTCAAAAGCTTTTTGATATTCAATCTTACTATTGATGACCTGCCTAAACTGTAAATTCTTTTCATAGGCCGTGGTTAGCGTATCTCGAAAACTGATTTTTTTCGTAATATTGGTTAATTCGTACTCTGGAACACCATAACGTTTAAAAACATCACGAATTGCCTGTTTTGCTCCAAAGGTCGAATAAGTGACAATTTGTGCCACATGTTGACTACCATACCGATCACGAACATAGCGAATGAACTCTGGTCTATAGAGGTCAGGGATGTCGATATCGATATCGGGCATGGTGTAGCGCTCACGATTTAAAAAGCGCTCGAAAATCAAGTTCTTTTCAATCGGGTCAATTCCTGTGATATCAAGTGAATAAGCCACCAGACTACCAACCGCAGAACCACGCCCCATTCCCATGTAATATCCTTGGGAACGTCCAAAACGGAGCAAATCCCAAACTACAAGGAAATAGTCGTCAAATCCCATATCATGAATCACAGCTAATTCTTCATTTAGTCGCTCACGATAGAGAGCTGAGGTTAGCCCCTTGTCACTCAAGCCTTGTTCAGCCCTCTCTCGAAGTTCTTCGACTGCTGGTCTTTCAGGATTAAAGCGAGGAAGTTTTAAACTTGGGTCGATTTGATAGCTTACATTCTCTATCAAACCTTGGAGATTGGCAAGCGCCTGAGGGAAGCGATTTTTAAACCGTGCTTCCAAGTCTGAGGCAGGTAGAAAGCTTCCTTGTTGTGAATGCAGATCCACTTCTCTCAGACTGACATTATCCTTGATTGCCGATAAGATTTGTAAAACTTGAATATCTTCTTTTTCAAAAGAATTGACTTGATAGAGTGGAAGAATGGGGCCGGTAAAGACTTCTTGAGGAGTATCTGGACTAACACCGATATAATAGTCATAGCCTAAATCTAACTGTTCGATTCCCTCAAAATAGGGAACAATAATGGCCACATCCTCGAGGTGGGGGGTGAAGTCAGACCAATTTTTCCGTCCAGTCATTTTTAAAGTGGATAACTTCATCAACTCTTGATAACCTTTAGTGGATAGGGCTAGAAAACGAAGAGAAATATTGTCCTCATCTTTGACCAAGGTCATTTCTAGACCCATTAAAGGTTGAATGTCATGCTTACGAGTTGCTTCTAGAAAATGATAGGCGCCATAGAGATTATCCACATCCATGATAGCAAGGTGAGAATAGCCGTATTCTTTAGCCATTTGTACGTATTTTTCAATCGAAACCACACTTTCCATAAAACTATAAACAGTCTTGGTGTCGAGCTGTGCAATCATTTCTTCTCCTCCTTGCTTTAGATATAGTACTATTATACCATTTTAAAAACTAGAATGAAAAGGTAGAGACCATTCCTTTTAAAGTGACTTCATCGCAGGTCAACAATATCTTTTTCACCTTATTTTTGATATACTAAATTTAGAATATTTTCAAAGGAGAGCGCCATGCGTTTTAATCAATTCAGCTACTTGCCCGTTTCTCATTCGCAAGTTTTGCGCGAGTTATCCCAGCTTGGTTTGAAGCTGGTACCAGAACAAGCATCAAAAAAACAACTTGAACAATTTGTCCGCTGGAATTTTTTCACTTATAAAAATACCGACTATCCTTTGTCTGTCTTAGCAGCTGACAAGGAGACTGATCTCCTTACCTTCTTTCAGTCAGATTGTGACCTGACTCCTGAGATTTTTTATACTGTAGCTTTTCAACTTCTGGGATTTAGTTATCTGGTTGACTTTGAAGACGCCGAACAATTTCGTAAAGAAACTGGTTTTCCTATTGTTTATGGGGATCTCATTGAAAATCTTTATCAATTGCTCAATACGCGAACCAAAAAGGGAAATACACTCATTGACCAGCTTGTTAGTGATGGGCTTATTGCAGAAGATAATCACTACCACTACTTTAACGGCAAGAGCTTAGCAACCTTCTCTACTCATGATGTCATTCGAGAAGTCGTGTATGTCGAGAGTCGTGTGGATACTGATAAAGACGGACTCCCTGATTTAGTCAAGGTCAGCATTATTCGCCCACGTTATGATGGACAAGTTCCTGCTCTTATGACTGCTAGTCCTTATCACCAAGGCACCAACGATAAAGCCAGCGACAAGGCTCTCTACAAAATGGAAGGAGAGCTTGAGGTCAAACCTGCCCACATTATTGAACTTGAGGAGCCTGAGATTGATTTTGTCGAGCCTCATGGTCAAGCCGAACTCGTTCCTGAGTCTGAAGAAAAGCTAACTCACATCAATAGTTCTTACACTCTCAACGATTACTTCCTCCCACGAGGATTTGCCAATCTCTATGTATCGGGTGTTGGAACCAAGGATTCTCAAGGACTCATGACCAATGGTGACTACCAGCAGATTGAAGCTTATAAAAATATCATTGATTGGCTCAATGGTCGTTGCCGTGCTTTCACGGACCACACACGCAAACGTCAAATCAAGGCTGACTGGTCAAACGGCAAAGTCGCAACAACGGGAATTTCCTATCTAGGTACCATGTCTAATGGTCTTGCCACCACTGGTGTTGATGGCTTGGAAGTGATCATCGCTGAAGCAGGAATTTCCTCTTGGTACAACTACTACCGTGAAAATGGTCTGGTGACTAGCCCTGGTGGTTATCCAGGTGAGGATTTTGACTCACTTGCTGAACTTACCTACTCCCGCAATCTCTTAGCTGGTGACTATATCCGTGGTAATGAAGCTCATCAAGTGGACTTAGAAAAAGTAAAAGAGCAACTGGATCGCAAGACTGGTGACTACAATCAGTTTTGGCATGACCGCAACTATCTGCTCAATGCTCACAATGTTCAAGCTGAGGTCGTCTTTACGCATGGTTCTCAGGATTGGAACGTCAAACCTCTTCATGTTTACCAGATGTTTCATGTTCTTCCAACTCATATCAATAAGCACCTCTTTTTCCATCATGGTGCCCATGTCTATATGAACAACTGGCAGTCGATCGACTTCCGCGAGTCCATGAATGCCTTATTAAGTAAGAAATTGTTAGGACTTGACTCAAGCTATCAACTTCCTACTGTCATCTGGCAGGACAATACTGCACCGCAAACTTGGCAGAGCATTGACGACTTTGGCAAACAGGATAAATTGCATACTTTCTCACTTGGAACTGAAGAAAAAGTGATTCAAAACCAGTATGATCAAAAAGATTTTGAGCGTTATGGCAAGACTTACCAGACCTTCAACACTGAGCTTTACCAAGGAAAAGCCAATCAGATCACCATTGATCTTCCAGTAACTCAAGATATTCACTTAAATGGTCGAGTGGAGCTGAAACTTCGTGTCAAATCAAGTACAAACAAGGGCTTATTATCTGCTCAACTGCTAGAACTTGGACAAAAGAAATATCTACAGCCTTATCCAGCTGTTTTAAGTGCTAGAACCATTGATAACGGTCGTTACCACATGTTAGAAAATCTCTGTGAATTGCCATTTACTCCAAGTGCCCAACGTGTCATCACCAAAGGCTACCTTAATTTACAAAATAGAAATGACTTACTGTTAGTAGAGGATATTACTGCAGATGAATGGATGGAAATCCAATTTGCCCTACAACCAACTATCTACAAGCTGAAAAAAGGTGACACACTTCGCCTTGTTCTCTATACAACAGACTTTGAAATCACTGTCCGTGATAATACAGACTATCACTTAACAGTCGATCTCACACAATCCTCCATCACCATCCCCTCATAAAAGGAGCCAGCCTCATATGAATAAATCTGAACATAGACACCAACTCATCCGTGCGCTTGTAGCCAAAAATAAGATTCATACACAGGCAGAGTTGCAAGCTTTACTAGCTGAAAACGACATCCAAGTCACACAGGCCACTCTCTCACGCGATATCAAAACCATGAATCTATCAAAGGTTCGTGAAGCAGATCATTCTTACTATGTTTTAAATACTGGTTCCATCTCCAAATGGGAAAAACGCTTGGAAAACTATATGGAAGATGGCTTGATCATGCTACGTCCTGTCCAGCACCAGGTTGTCCTCAAAACCTTGCCAGGTCTTGCCCAATCGTTTGGAGCTGTTCTCGATGCACTTGATTTCAAACAAATCATTGCCACCGTATGTGGTGATGATGTCTGCCTTCTTATCTGTGAAAATGCTGAAGAAGCACAGACTTGCTTTGAAATTCTTAAAAAATTTGCGCCACCTTTTTTCTTCAATGACTAAAAAATTCCCCGTGATGAATACAATCACGGGGTTCTCTTTTATCAATAACGATAGGCTATTTTTCTTCTTTATCAGCCTTCTCATTGCCTTTTTTTTCTCGTGCCAATCGAAGAGCACGTTTGGGATTGAGACGATTAAACAATTCTTCTAGTTTCTTTTCATTCCATACATCTGCTGCAGAAACAAAATTCCCATCTGCATCTCGGAATGATATCGGTTTATCTCCCATACCAATCTCCTAGTCTACAAATTCAAATTCAAATTTACCAATTCGGACCAAATCGCCATCTTTGGCTCCACGCGCACGAAGGGCTTCGTCAACCCCCATACCACGAAGCTGACGGGCAAACTTCATGACAGACTCATCACGATCAAAGTTGGTCATGTTAAAGAGTTTCATGAGTTTTTCACCAGAAAGTACCCATGTAGCATCGTCATCACGACTAATTTCAAAGGCTTTTTCTTCCTCGTCAAAGCCATAGTAAGCTTCTTCTTCCATATCAGACTCGTCATAGAGCAAGAACTCTGGAGTCTTATCCAACAATTCAGCTGTCGCATCCAAAAGGGGCGCCAAACCTTGCTTGGTCAATCCAGAAATAGGGAAAATAGCTGGAAGTTCCTCAAACTCGTCGTAGTTTGCTGCTAACTTTTCCTTGAAAGTTTTCAGATTTTCCTGACTTTCAGGCATATCCATCTTGTTGGCTACGATGATCTGCGGACGTTCCATGAGACGAAAGTTATAGGATTCCAATTCTTTATTGATAGCAAGGTAATCCTCATAAGGATCACGTCCTTCGCTAGCAGACATATCGATGACATGGAGGATAACTCGTGTACGTTCGATATGACGGAGAAACTGAGTTCCCAAGCCAACACCTTGACTGGCCCCTTCAATCAAACCTGGAAGGTCTGCTACTGCAAAAGATTCACCTGACTGGGTACGAACCATACCTAAATTTGGCACAATCGTTGTAAAATGATAAGCACCAATCTTTGGTTTGGCTGAAGTAATGACACTAAGCAAAGTTGACTTTCCAACAGATGGGAAACCGACTAGACCAACATCTGCTAAGATTTTCAATTCCAGTTGCAACTCACGTTCTTGACCTGGTTCTCCATTCTCAGAGATTTCAGGCGCAGGATTTTTTGGTGTTGCAAAACGGATGTTTCCTCGGCCACCTCGACCACCATGAGCTACGATAAATTCTTGACCGTGCTCAATCAAGTCTGTAATGACTTTACCTGTCTCTGCATCACGTACAGTAGTTCCCTGTGGTACCCGAACACGAAGGTCCTCTGCACCACGTCCGTGCATTCCTTTGGTCATTCCTTTTTCACCAGAATCAGCCTTGAAATGACGATTATAGCGGAAATCCATCAAGGTACGCAAGCCTTCGTCCACAACGAAAACGACGTTACCACCACGTCCGCCATCACCACCCCACGGACCACCATTAGGGACATATTTTTCACGGCGAAAGGCAACCATACCATCGCCACCATTACCAGCCTTGACTTTGATCTTGGCTGTATCTAAAAACATACTCATATTTTCTTCTCGCTTTAAAAAGGCTGGGAAATCCCAGTCATTAGTTTATTGTTTTTATCCTAGCAACTCGCTTAGAATCTGCTAAAAGCTCCAAGCGCTGTCGCAAAGATACCAGCAAGAGTTACAAACAACATAATTAGCACGACAAAAAGCGTTACTTTTTCAAACATTGTTTTTTTACGTTTTCCATTATCTCCAAAAGCCATTTGGACTCCTTTTTATTTCTCTTTGTTCTATTCTGATTCTCTTTTAATATTCGCTAGAAACAGGTGCAATTACCCATAAAATCAAGTAAGCAAGTACCCCTGCCCCATAACAAAAGGCAAGAACACCCCAAATCACACGAACAATTGTAGGATCAATATCGAAATAGTGGGCTACTCCTGCGCAAACACCACCAATTTTTTGGTCTCTTCCACTTCTCATAAATTTTTTCGCCATCTTTTATTCTCCTATATTTTTAATAATCTCTCCAGTAATCCCGGATGCTAGACAACTGTTTTTTAGAAGCCTTTAATATTCGTTTAGACTCCTTAACTGGAGCCGAAACAGCCTGCTGGGGTAAATAAAGAACTGTCTTCAGAAATCGCTGTGTCATGGGTTCGTCGCCACGTAGTTCCTGCTCAAATTTATTTGAAATCATCGCATCGAGATAAAACTCATGAACTCGTTTCCCAAAATTCTCAGCCGAAATCTCATACAACTTGTCAGCCAACTTCTGCTCATTCATATCTGGAGTGGCAATCAAGGCCTCCAAGATAGCACCCGCAAGGTCATGTTCTCCATAATAAAGTGTTCCAAACATTTTTTCATTGATCAGATTTTCAAGATAGGGGTTGCCATGAGCGATGACAGGCGTTCCACTGGCTAGACTTTCTAGATAGGTTAAACCCTGGGTTTCACTCGTAGAGGCAGAAATGAAGAAATCAGCAGCTTTATAGTACAAGGCTGTTTCACTCGGGGCGATCATACCAGTAAAAATCACATGATCTCGGATCTGCAATTTCACTGCTTGTTCTTTCAGACTGTCCAGATAAGGTCCGTCTCCAGCAACAACCAACTTCACCTTATCTTCTTCTTTCAATACCTCAGCAAAGGCATCTAGGACTGCTTGAATATTCTTCTCATAAGAAATACGCGAAAGGCTCAGTAGCATCTTCTCGCCTTCTTTAATCCCAAGATTAGATCGAAGAGCAGCTAAATTCTCTTCTTTAATCTCAGGTCGTTCAAACTTAGACAACTCAATACCAGTCGGGATAACACGCTTTTCAACCTTGACTTTGTATTTAGATAAAAGGTCACGAACAATCTCACTAGGGCAAATCACGCCATCTACATCATGAAGGAAGCCACGCACCAAATATTTTACCATACTCGGACGAATTAGCATGCCCTTAGCAATATAATGCACATAGTCTTCATACTGGGTATGGTAGGTATGGATAACAGGAATTTTCAATTCTCTCGCAATCCAAATCCCTAACAAACCAAGAGAAAATTCTGTCTGGGTATGAATGATATCAAGTTGATACTGCTTGGCAATTTCAAGCGCCTTTGTAAAACCTCGGTAGGCAAATCGTCGATCCTTAAACGCAAAGAAAGGGACACTCGGAATTCGAATAATTTGCCAATCCTCATATCGATTCACGTCTTTATCGGTCGTTGTAAAGATAAAAACTGCATGCCCTTGCTTTTCAAGCTCAGTCTTCAAAGTCCGAATACTAGTCGCAACCCCGGAAACCTGAGGGAAATAGGTATCTGTAAATAAACCAATTCGCATAAATTACCTCACTTCTTGCCCAAAGCAGCCTGTTCTCGATAAAATTTTAACCAGATTTCCAACAAATGCTCCTCAGAGTACTCTTTGGAGATCTCGCGAGCTTTTTCTTTCAAGTCCTTTAAGGCTTCAGGGTCATTCTTGTATTCTAGAATTGCTTCTCTCATCTCAGAAACATCACTTGTAGCACGATAATTCCCATCAAGAATAACCTTATACAGGTCCAAATCCCTTAACATAATCGGAGCCTCGCAACTAGCGGCCTCTAAGATGGTCATGGGGAATAATTCATTGTAACTTGGTAGCAAGAACAAATCTGCTAAAGCATAGAACTCACGCATCCGCTCTGGCAGAACAATACCTGGGAAAATAAGATTTTTTGGTGGATTGTCCATAATCTTCTTATAGCGTTCATAACCATCTGTCATCCCACCAAATGAAAAACCACCCGCCCAGATAAAGGTAATTTCTGGCAATTCCTCAGCAAGACGGATAAAGTCATCAATTCCTTTTCGTTTCTGAACCTGACCTGCACCGACTACAACAAACTGATCTTCCGCTAGATTCATTTCTTTACGAAGTTGTACAACTTGTTCAGCTGGCAATGGATGCCATTTTTCTTTGTTTACAAAATTTGGGATGTAAGTTACTTTTTCACGCGGTATACCAGCAGCCACCAAATCCTCGATAAACATGGGATTGACCACCACCAAGTGTTCCATTCGGTTGTAAAAGGAAAAAACATAGCGTTTGACAATTCCTTTTAGGAAAAATGGAATCTTCAAACTCCCCTCAAGCGTATCAGGCAAGAAATGCACATAGCCAATTTTTCTCCCAGAGCGTTTCTTTTGGAAAGTAGATAAATAATAGGGGAAATCAATGGTATGAAAGTGAGTTACATCTGCTTCTACAGGAAGATTCTCTGTAACAATCAACTGGTCTTTGGCATCTCGATGTAGGAGGCGTACCAACTCACGGTAGGCGCCTGATACTCCTTGACCAGCTACTTTTTCACTTGAACTTAACATATTGACACGCAATTTTTCGTTTTCCATACCTTTCATTATACCATTTTATTTCCAGAAAATCAGCAAAAGAAAGAAGAGACCAAAGGAAAAAGGATAAATTTATCCTAATTTCCAATCGTCTCGCATTTTTCTTAGTCTTTATTTAATTCCTAGGGCGATACGCGCGTATCGGCTCATTTTTTCAACCGTCCAAGCTGGATACCAGACCAATTTAACTTCGGTATTAGTTACCTCAGGCACATCTGTCATCGCATCGTGTATCTGGTCTGTTAAGAGGTCAGCCAGTGGGCAGCCCATAGTTGTCAAGGTCATATCAATTTCAGTGTGACCAGTTTCACCATCAAAACGAATTTCATAAATCAAACCTAGGTTGACAATATCAATTCCCAACTCAGGGTCAATTACTTCTTCCAAAGCGTTTAAAATGCGTGTTTTGATATTTTCAATTTGCTCTTCTGTATAAGCCATGTTATTCCTCACTCTTAGTCTTCAATAAAATCACGAAGGGGTTTGCTGCGACTTGGTTGGCGCAATTTTCTCAAAGCCTTAGCCTCAATCTGACGGATACGCTCACGAGTCACGTTAAAGACTTTCCCAACATCTTCAAGAGTGCGCATTTTCCCATCGTCTAGGCCGAAGCGCAAGCGCAAGACGTTTTCTTCACGGTCTGTAAGAGTATCCAAAACCTCATCCAACTGCTCACGCAAAACGATACGAGTCGTGTAGTCCACTGGATTTTCAATCACTTCGTCTTCGATAAAGTCCCCAAGATGGCTATCGTCCTCTTCACCAATCGGTGTTTCAAGCGAAACTGGTTCTTGGGCGATTTTCAAGATTTCACGGACCTTGTCAGGTGTCATATCCATACGCTCAGCGATTTGTTCAGGAGTTGGATCTTGCCCTAATTCTTGAAGGAGATTCCGCTGTTCACGGACAAGCTTGTTAATGGTTTCAACCATGTGGACAGGGATACGAATGGTACGAGCCTGGTCAGCGATGGCACGAGTGATTGCCTGACGAATCCACCAAGTTGCGTAAGTTGAAAACTTGAATCCTTTTGAATAGTCAAACTTGTCAACGGCCTTCATCAAGCCCATGTTTCCTTCTTGGATCAAGTCAAGAAACTGCATGCCACGCCCTACGTAGCGTTTAGCGATGGAAACCACCAAACGAAGGTTGGCTTCTGCAAGACGTTGTTTGGCTTCGATATCACCAGCCTCAACTGCTAGGGCCAATTCTTTTTCCTCTTCGTTGGTCAAGAGAGGAACAACCCCGATTTCCTTCAAATACATACGGACAGGGTCATTAACCTTGGCAGAAGTTGAGCCAATCAAGTCCTCATCACTGAGTTCTGGTTCTTCTTCTGTACTAAGAACACGCGCACTTGGATTTCCTTCGTTATCCGTGATAGAAATGCCAGCATCCTGAATCCGTTGCAAAAGGTCTTCAATGCCGTCTGCATCTAGGGTAAAAGGAATAACCAGACTTGAATTGATTTCATCATCTGTTGCTGTTCCTGTTTTTTTGTGGTTACGGATAAAGTCTGCTACTTGCACATCAAATGTCGTTACTTCTTTTTGTTTTGTTGCCATTATTACTCCATTCTTCTCTTTTGGGAAATCAATCGTTGCAATTCTTCCAAGGCTGTGTCTGTATCTCCTACATGACTAGCTTCCTGCACTTTCTTTTTAATTCTTAAATTGTCCTTGCTGAGGAGGGCTCGGTTTCGAGTCGCTTCGACTTCCGCTAGCTCTTGAGGCGACATCTCAACTGGCAAATCCAAGCTAAGCACGTGGTACCAAGCATTTTCAACCTCAGGCGTCTGATGAGAAAGTTCCTCTGAGCCGACTTCTCCCTGCTCACTTAATAATTCGTAAAGAATCTGAAATTCTGGGGTATCAAAGAAAAAATCTTCTCTTAATCGGTAGTCATTTAACACAACTGGGTTCTCAGCCATCCTATAGAGGAGATGCGCCTCTGCTCTCATGACTGCTGTCAGTTGCCGCGTTACAGGTAAACTAATCGCTGCCGGAGGTTGCTCCTCTTTGACTCTTTCCTGCCTTTGAACAATTCGACTTTCATTTACTATCTGTTCCACCTGCTGGTAATCAAAAGAAGGTAGATTATCCGCCAGAATGTGGATATAAGAATTCTGGGCAGTGATAGACTTTTCTTTGGCGATTAGGGGTGCAATCTTTTCAATGAACTCAATTTGCGCCTGCAAGTTATCACTATTATCAGGCTTGAGCTGGTGAATATAGAACTCTATAGGACTGATACGAGTCTTGGTTAAGAGGTATGCTAGGTCTTCCGCAGAATTCTTTTGCAAATATTCATCTGGGTCCATGGCATCAGGTACTCGAACAACCTCCACTGAAAAATCTTTTAACTCCTCTAGTGCCTTGGCTGTTGCCGCCTGCCCTGCCTTATCGCCATCATAGCTGAGAACAATTTTTTTGGTAAAGCGTTTGAGGTGGTCAACATGCTCCTTGCTTAAGGCTGTTCCCATGGAAGCTACAGCATTTTCTATACCAGCACGGTAGGCTGCAATCACATCCATGAAGCCTTCCATCAGATAGAGCTCTGTGATCTTACCTGTTCCCTTTTTTGCCTTGTCCAAATGATACAATTCGTAACTCTTGTTAAAAATTGCAGTCGAGCGACTATTTTTATACTTGGCAGTCTGACTATCCGTTTCTTGCCAGATACGACCTGAAAAGGCAATAACCTGCCCCTTGTCATTGGTCAAAGGAAAGATGATTCGTCCGAAAAAAGTATCATAAAACTGATTGCCATCTGACAAGTAAAACAAGCCCGAATCCAATAAATCCTTTTCATTAAACTTGTCAGCTAAACGTTGGTAGAGATAGGTTCTCTCTGCCGGAGCCAGTCCAATTTGAAAGTGCTTCAGAACATCATCCGTCAATCCACGTTCGTATAGATAAGCCCTTGCTTCTTCTCCCATCTTGGTCGTCATGAGGATTGCATGATAAAAACGGGCAGCTTCTTCATGCATATCATATAGAGCTTGATGAGGGGAAGCTTGTTGAGGACGAGACTGGACAGGCATAGCTAGTTGAATACCGACACGCTCTCCTAAGAGCTGAACGGCTTCCATGAAGGACACGCCTTGGTATTCTTCGATGAACTTAAAGACATCTCCTGAGCGCCCACATCCAAAACAGTGATAAAACTGCTTGTCTTCCACAACGTTGAAAGAGGGGGTCTTTTCACCATGAAAAGGACAGAGCCCTAAATAGTTCCGTCCAGCCTTTTGTAAAGAAATCACATCACCTATGACTTCCACAATGTTGGCATTGTTTTTGATTTCTTCAATGACTTGCTTGTCAACCATACACAATACCTCCATCTTATCATAGTTTCACGTAAACTAGTATAGCTTATTTCTGAAAAAAAGTAAACCATTTCATACGCTTTCCGTAATTCTCTTTGCCTTATTTTTCTAGATAGAAAAAGGAGATAAAAAAACTCAGAAACACTTCCATGTTTCTAAGTTTCTCTTCTCTATTTTTTGATGATTACTTAACTCATCTATTCAAATAATTGATAGTAGTCTGAAATTTTCATCTTAGCTTTTTCTTCTTTATTGAGATCTTGGATGATACGGCCTTCCTTCATGACTATCAGACGATTTCCATACTTCAGTGCATCCTCCATATGGTGGGTAATCATCAAGGCTGTTAGATGATCCTTGCTGACAAAGTCATCTGTTAACTCCATCAAGGCCACACTGGTTTTTGGATCAAGGGCTGCTGTGTGTTCATCCAACAAGAGCAACTCTGGTCGCTTCAAGGTAGCCATCAAGAGACTCAAGGCCTGGCGCTGGCCACCTGAAAGAAATTCAATCGGAGTGTCAAGGTGTTTTTCAAGGCCATTTCCCACTTTTTCAATGGTAGCCTGAAATTCTTCCCTATGACTTGATAGCCTTCTAGGAAGGAGTCCTCTCTTCTCACCACGAAACTTGGCAATCAAGAGATTTTCCGCCACCGTCATACGAGGAGCCGTACCCATTTTAGGATCCTGAAAGACACGAGACAAGTACTTAGCCCTCTTTTCAGGTGAAAAATGCGTCACGTCCTCGCCCATGATACGGATACTTCCACTTGTTAAAGGTAGGGTACCTGCAATAGTGTTAAAAAGAGTTGACTTCCCAGCTCCATTTCCACCTAAGATGGTAATGAAATCATGTTCGAAAATTTCAAGAGAAACATCATTAAGAATGATTTTTTCCTCATCAAAGCCATTCGTGATGACTTTGGTAGCATTTTTTAATTCTACAATTGCTGTCATTTGCTAAACTTGACTCCTTTCAGGTATTTGCTTTTGAAGGTTGGAATCATAAGGCAAACTGCCAAAATCAAGGCGCTGTACAAACGAAGATAACTTGTATTAAACCCAAGAGCAATCACTCCCCAAACGAGGAACTGATAAGCAATAGACCCCACAACGATGGTCATGAGACGCTCTGCCAAGGTCAAACTCTTGAACAAAACCTCACCAATAATCAAGCTAGCAAGGCCTACGACAATCACGCCGATTCCTCGAGAAACATCCGCGTATCCTTCTTGTTGAGCAATTAAGGCTCCTGCAAGCGCGATGATCCCATTTGAGAGAACCAGGCCCATAAGTTCCATTCGTCCCGTATTGATACCAAAGCTACGAGCCATATCAGGATTGTCACCTGTAGCGATGTAGGCTTGACCTAGTTTGGTATCAAGGAAAAAGAGCATGAGACCAATTACAAGAGCTACAAAGATTAATCCAGTCAGCAGTTGATTGAAATCTGAATCAAAAGGCAAGACATCCTGAATTTGCTTGGTTCCAAGAAGCCCCAGATTGGCACGTCCCATAATCATGAGCATGATGGAATGGCAGGAAGTCATAACCAAAATTCCTGATAAGAGGGTTGGGATTTTTCCTTTGGTATATAGGAGTCCCGTCGCCATTCCAGCTAGACAGCCCGCTCCTACTGCGGCTAGGGTTGCTAAAAACGGATTGACTCCCTGTGTTATCAAGGTTACAGCTACTGCTCCCCCAAGAGGAAAAGAACCTTCAGTAGTCATATCAGGGAAATTCAAAATTCGAAAAGTCATAAAGATTCCCAAACCTAAAATCGCCCAGACCATCCCCTGAGAAATAATGGATACTATCATAATCTTTCACTCATTTCTTTCTTTAGTAAAAATGGGAGGAGATGTGTCCAACTCCTCCTTTATCTTTATTCAATCACTTGTCCTGCTTCTTTTAGAACAGACTCAGGAATGGTGATACCAAATTCCTGCGCTAGTTTTTTATTAATCACTGACTTACCAGTTGAAAAGACATTAACTGGCGTATCAGCTGGTTTTTCACCTTTCAAAACTTTGGCAATCATCTTACCAGTAGCCACACCAAGATCGTGTTGGTCAACTACTACAGATGCTAATCCACCTGCTTCTACCATGGCAGTGGCACTTGGGTAGATTGGCTTTTTAGCTGTTTGATTACTTGAAACAACTGTTGAGAATGCGGATGCGATGGTGTTGTCAATTGGAACCCAAATCGCATCGACCTTGCTGGTCATGACATTAACTGTTGAAGCAATTTCATTTGTTGAAGGAACGGCAAATGTTTCGACTGTCAAACCTGCTTTTTCAGCATAGGCCTTGAATTCTTCTACCTGTGTTTTTGAGTTATCTTCGCTACTTGAGTAGAGAGCGCCGATTGTTTTGACATTTGGTGTGAGAGTTTTAATCAACTCTACTTGTTGTTCAGCAGGGTTGTGATCTGATACCCCTGTGATGTTGCCACCTGGTTTTTTCAAATCTTTGACCAAGTTAGCACCGATTGGGTCTGTAATAGCAGCCATGATAACTGGTAGGTCTTTTGTAGCACTAGCGAGTCCTTGAGCCGCTGGTGTCGCAATCCCAACAACAACGTCATTTCCATTTGCTACTAACTGTTTACTCATGGTTGCAACCTTGCTCTGATCCCCTTCAGAGTTCATAAAGTCGATTTTTACTTGGTCACCTTTATAGCCTTCTTCAGCTAGTCCATCTTGAATCCCTTGGTAAATCAAGTCCAAGGAAGGGTGGCTAACAAATTGAAGGACACCAACCTTAGCAACCTTTTGCTCTTCCTTAGCTACTGGCTTGTTCATAGATGAATAAATCAAGCTAGCCACTACCAATACTGCTAATCCAGCGACAATTCCAATCAAACGTTTATTTTTCATTTT
Organism: bacterium; assembly: GCA_905221345.1. Classification (GTDB taxonomy): domain Bacteria; phylum Bacillota; class Bacilli; order Lactobacillales; family Streptococcaceae; genus Streptococcus. Next base: position 63,752 of record CAJNCW010000003.1, on the reverse strand, counting down.
TCTTTCTCCTTAATTCTTTTACCTTAACTTTTTAAATCACATCATCAAGTGATGCCATCGTTTAAATTCCAATATCTTTCCTCCCCATAGAAAAAGTCCTCACACAAAAAACTTGTGTGAGGACGTCGATGCGCGGTGCCACCTCAATTATAGGGAATATCCCTATCGCTCTTTCTCGCAATAACGAGTTGCACTGTAAGGTGTGCTCACCGAATTTTTATGATTTCAAATTCTTAAGTACATTCAGCCCAATTTCATCAATTTCATCTATCTGCTTTCACCAACCACAGACTCTCTAAAAAAACAAGCATGATTACTTTCTGAATGTTTCAATTATACCATTTTTCAACTACTTGTCAATACTATTTTTAGAATTTTTTAAACAATTCAAAAACTTCCCCTTGAAAAAAGAGGAAGTTTGTAGAATATCAGCCTGAATTACGCAAACCGGTTGCAATTCCGTTAATAGTTGTATGGATTAGTCTTTCTTCATCAGCTGATAATTCACCGCGACGTTGACGTTTGATCAACTCCAACTGGATGTAGTTCAGGATATTAAAGTAAGGCATACGATAGTTTAGACTGTCTTTTAGGTAAGAGTTTTCTGCCAAGAGTTCGTCATAACCTTCGATAGCTAAAATAACGTCCTTAGTCAACTGCCATTCATCTAAAATAGTGTAGTAGATAGCCTGCACTTCTTCATCTTCACAGAGCTTGGCATATTCGAAGGCAATGTTCATGTTAGACTTAGATAAGACCATGTCCACATTAGAGAGCAGGGATTGGAAGAAAGGCCAGTTTTGGTACATGTCACGGAGGATCTCAATATTATCAGAATCTTGATCAATAAATTCTTTGAAGCTTGAACCCACGCCATACCAGCCAGGAAACATGACACGACTTTGTGACCATGAGAAGACCCAAGGGATAGCACGCAAACCGCCGATTTCAGTGATGGTCTTACGAGCTGCTGGACGCGAACCGATATTAAAGCTTGAGATAGCCTTGATTGGGCTTGATTCAAAGAAATAGTCATAGAAATGTTCATTTCCAAAGACCAAATCACGGTAGATATCATAGCTACGGTCTACTACTTGGTCCATGATGGCTTCGTAACGATTTGACGTATTGGTATCACTCTTCTTCTTGGTAATCATACGGTTAATGGCAGCAGAAACCAGCATTTCAAGGTTATAGTAGGCTGCATCTTTGTTACCGTATTTGTTTCCAATGACTTCTCCCTGCTCAGTCAGACGGATGCGGTCCTTAATAGACTTGAGTGGTTGGGATGTGATAGCTTCATAAGTTGGTCCACCACCACGACCCACAGTACCACCACGACCGTGGAAGAAAGTAACCTTAACGCCAAATTCATCCCCAATAGCAGTCAGTTGCTGTTGAGCTTTATATAGAGTCCAACATGATGACAGGTAACCACCGTCCTTGTTACTATCAGAGTAGCCAAGCATGATTTCTTGGTAGTTGTCTTTTGAAGCAATCCATTTTTTAGCCAAAGGAAGTGAGAAATATCTTCTCATGGTTTCTTCTGAGTGATCCAAGTCCTCGATCGTTTCAAAGAGGGGAACAATCTGAACGCGGGCTTTTTGGGCATCCACCAAGCCGACTTCCTTCAGCATAATGGCTAGTTCGAGCATATCGGATACACTTGTTGCGTGAGAAATGATGGTTTGACGGATGACGTTTTCACCTAGTTTGTCCTTCAACTTGCGCGCAGCTTTAAAGATAGAGAGTTCTTTTTCAAGCAGTTCTGACTTTTCAGCATGAGTCGCTGAGAGGATACGAGGATCTTCTTCCAACTCTTTTAATAAGAGGGCGCATTTTTCATCTTCAGACAGATCGCTATAGTGGTCGTTGATACCAGCTGATGCTAGCAATTCAGCAACACAGGCTTCGTGAACACTAGAATCTTGGCGCATGTCGATAGAGGCAAGATAGAAACCAAAGATTTCAACCGCCTGCATCAACTCGACAAATTCTCCTGAAATCAGGTACTCACCTTTGTTCTCTAATAGAGAATCTCGGATGGCTAACAAGTCTTGGTAGAATTCATCTGCGGTAGCATATCTTGGATGAACATCCTTGTCTTCGATAAGATAGGTCTTGGTTGCCTGCATCTTAGCTTGGATGTCAAAGAGGGCACGACGATAGAGTTCTTTTTCACGATAAATCGAGTTGTCCTGAGACTTGAGCGCCATCTCACGAACCTTGTCACTAACATTCACAATACTGGTTGAAAGTGAGAATTCACGATAGAGGTTATAAATCTTCTCATCATAGTAGTTCATGATGACTTCACACTGGGTCAAGGCTGATTTGTTGAGGGTTTCCGCAGTTACGAAAGGATTTCCATCACGGTCTCCTCCAATCCACATCCCCATGGTAATCGGTTTTGGATGTTGGAGCTCGATACCTTGTTCCTTAGCTAGTTTCTTATACTCAGCCGTCAAACGTGGAACAGCATTCAAGAATGAACTTTGATAGTACTCCATCACGTTGGTGATTTCGTTGGTTACCTTCAATTTCTTCTCGCGAATCATATCCGTTTGCATGATAATTTCAATGTAACGACGGAGATCTGTGTGCCATTTTTCTTTGTTGATCAAGCCTAGTTTGACATCACGGTACTTCCGTAAGAGTGTATGGATATGATTGGTTAAATCCAGCATACTCTTGCGTTGTACTTGTGTTGGATGGGCCGTCAAAACTGGAACTACATTCAGCTGCTCCAAAATTGCAGCCGCGTTTTCTTTTTCAGCCACCATCTTAATGGTTGTTGACAGTTTTCCTAGATAGTCTTGGTCCACATTATTTTGGTGATTGATCTCATAAGCCAAATCCACATCTTCAGAGATATTGATCAAGAGTGGAAGGATTGAGAAATAGCGAGAAATATAGATCATTTCCTCGTTTGAAAGGCTGGTCACCAATTTATTGAGTCCTTGATAGTTTTCGCTTGTAGACAAGTCCTTCAACTGCATGATTTTATCAAAAGTCTCTGGCGTAAGCATATTTTTTGTGATGTCTTCTAATAGCTCTGTCAAAATCAAGACTTCTTCTTGGACGACTGCTTTATTGCTATAGTTTTCTAATTTTTGAAGTGACATAAACTTTCCTTTCCTTCAATCCTTATAGAGTAACAGAAGTTTGACCTTCATATTCTCTGATAAGTTTGGCACGTTTTTCGCTGGCATCGATATTTAGTACAAAGGCAATGGCTACAGATAAGACCAGAAGACTATTCCCCCCTTGTGAAAGGAAGGGGAAGGTTACCCCTGTAGAAGGAATCAAACCGGAAATTCCACCGATATTGACAAAGACCTGAACAAGGATCATCCCTCCGACACCGATAGCAACCATGGAGTTAAAGGGATCCTTAGCTCGAATACCGACTAGGATGATTCTCAAAATCAAGAAGAAGAGGAGTGCCAAAATCATACCCGCTCCTACAAATCCAAATTCCTCGATGACAATTGAAAAGACGAAATCTGTGTGGGCTTCTGGCAAATAACCACGCTTTTCGATGGAATTTCCTAACCCAAGTCCAAACCAGCCACCGTTCACCATGGCATAGTAGGAATTTGCAAGCTGGTGTCCAGCACCTGCCAAGTCGGTAAAGGGATTAAAGAAGGCGCTGAAACGTTTAGCAACGTAACCAAATACCGGAATTTGAGAAAACTTTTCAACCCCGACAAAGCGAATGACAGACAAGACCAAAATCGAACTGCCCGCCAAGAGAGCCAGAATAGTCGAGAACCAACGATAGGCGATTCCACTAACCGTATACATGATGAGGGCAACCAAAACCAAGATGGTCGCATTTCCCAAGTCGGGGAAAATCCCCAAACTACCAATCAGAACCAGTAAAACGAAACGCCAGTCATTAAAAGCACGAGGTAACCACTGATTCTGAGTCAAGACCTGGAAATCATAAATCGCTATCTCATCCTGTTGCTTTGAAAATCGATGGGCTAGGTACCAAATAATGATAATCTTTAGGTACTCTGCGGGTTGAATCGTCACTGGTCCTACCGCGATCCAACCATAGGCACCATTGATCGGTATCCCAATCAATCGCGCCAAAGCCAAGAGGATCATCTCCACAAACATAACGATAAAAATCAAGCGTTCATTTCTTAAAAAACCAAGTTTCAGTTTATAAATTAAGGCAATCAAAACCAAACTAACTACCCAAAACATTCCTTGGTTCCGAGCTAACTGAAGAGCGCTTTTCCCTTCTTGGATCAAGGTAGCACTCGTCGTTGAGTAAACAACAATTAGACCCAAAATCGATAAAAGGAAGTAAGGAATCAAAATGGAATAGTTCAATAGGTGCCTTTTACTAATTTTCATATGTCACCATTCTAATAGGAACAGAGCCGACTGTTCCCAATTCCGTTTTATTTTCTAGTTTTGATTGCTATTATACCATTTTTTCAGAAAGAAAAAAACTCTTATCCTCCAATCCTTCGAATTTTGCTATTTGGCCGAAACTGATTACTAAAAAATACAAACTTCAAGACAAAGTTTGTATTTTCTTTTTTATTCTGCTGATGAGCTACTGCTTGAGTTTGAGTCTGCACCCCCAACGTATTGGGCAAAGATATTTTGGAAAACAGGATCTTTCACTTTAATATTTGCAGCTTGGAATTCTTTTCCGATAACGCTCTGAACGAAAGATGAATCGTTTTGTTTCTGAGCCAGGATGACCGTTTTCAATTTTTCTTTGTAGTCATCTAGGTTTGATGATTTTTCTGTTTTCTTGGTTAGCTTAATAATGTAGTATTGGGTACTGTAGGCTTGTGTTCCAGTCGCTGTGATGACATCAGAGACACCATTCACATCCAAGGCAAAGGCCGCCTTCTTGACTTGTTCTGGAAGTTCTGTAGAAGCCGAGTCAAAAGTGATTTCGCCACCATTTTCTTTTGTCTTGTCATCATTTGAGTTGTCTTTTGCCAACTGAGCAAAATCAGCTCCTGCTGCTTTTGCTTTTTCAAGCACTTCTTTTGCCTTGTCTTCATTATCCATACGGATGATCTGAGCTGTCACATCTGGTGTATAAGACTCAAAAGCTTTTTGGTAAGCTTCGTCAGTCAATTCACTCTCTGCGGCTTTTTTAACTGCCAATTCGACCAACTTACTTGTGCGAATTTGAGCTTTACGAGTCTCAGGAGTCATACCCGCACGTGAAAGAACATTTTGATAACTGTCACCGTATTTCTTCTGCTCTTCAGCAACAGCATCATCCACTTCTTTATCAGTTACTTCTGAACCATATTGTTTTTCAAAAACTTTTTCAATGGCCATATTAAGCAAAACTTGTTGCGCAGTTGGGTTATTTTTGACTTGTTCATAAAATTGGTGTTCAGTGACGACATCACCCTTCATGCTGATGAGATCAGCCCCTTCAGAACTTTTTGAACAAGCAGCCAATGTAGCTACTGATAATAGTGTAATGGCTCCTGCCAATAGTTTTTTCTTCATGTTTACTCCTTTTTCTAAAAACGGTCAAAAATTTCTCTAGACCAACTCAATCATTATACCATATTTTATAGCAGATAACTTAAATAAGACTAAAAATAGTGGCTTTTAAATTTTTAACGATTCAAGTTTTTTTCATTCCAAAAAGAACCTGAACAATTGTTCAAGTTCTTTGTTTATCTTGTGTTATTTTTTAGTGACGTCCTTTGTAAGTCAAGCCTGCTAGACCAAGACTTGCAAGGAGGAAACCTACAAATCCAAGAATTGAAGTCTGTTCGCCGGTGTTTGGTAGGGCTTTCGACCCATCTTCAGTCTTGATGTTTAGCGGTGTAGCTTGCGCTTGTGTCGTATCTGCTCCATTGCTATTTTGAGCTGTGGTTGTTGTATTTTCACCACCTACAACAGCAATAGGCATTTGTATGCTACTGTCATTGCGATTTGCAGCGACATTTTTGAATGTCATTGCATAGATACTAAAGTGGTTGGTTTCAAAAGTCACCTTATCTGCATCTTGCTTGAAATCAAGTGCTTGCAAAGCGCCATCTGGGGCAACATAGTAGACATTTTCAACTGGCTTATCAGCAGAAAGGGTCACTAAAACCATGCCATTTGGCTGGATAGCCTTGCCGTTTGCGTCATATAAATGAATGTCATAAGCCTTGTAGCTTTTCGTCTCAAGTGATTTAGCTTTTGTTTCTTCTACCTTGATGTAGCTAACATTTTTGAGCGTTGCCTCTGAGCCACGAACTTGAACGCTTCCAGCTTCGTTTGAAAGGACTCGGCTTGTGCTTGGAGTAGCTGGATTTGTAGGAGTTACAGGAGTTGTTGGGACTGTTGGAACAACTGGTGTAACTGGTTTTGGTGTGTCAGAAGGCTTAGGTGCCGGTTTTACTGCCGGTTTCGGTGTATCTGATGGTTTAGTTTCCGGTTTTACTTCTGGTTTTGGTGTCTCTGAAGGCTTAGGTTCTGGCTTAACTTCTGGTTTTGGTGTTTCTGAAGGTTTAGGTTCCGGTTTTACTTCTGGTTTTGGTGTTTCTGAGGGTTTAGTTTCCGGTTTTACTTCTGGTTTTGAAGTATCAGAAGGTTTTGCATCCGCATTTACCTTCTTATAATCTAGATACATGTAATGTTCAAACGTAGTACCACCAGAATATGTACTCATTATCCTGTAGTCCACTTTATAACCAGGCATCCAGCTAGCATCCGAAACTACCTCATAGCCCTCAATATCTTTATAAATATTGATGGTCTCTCCAGGGTTTAAAACTCCGTATTCTCGAGATATCTCCTTTCCCGTATCTGCATCGAAATAATCGATACGGTATTTGAGGGGCTCCTGCTTTTCTTCATCTTTTGGCGCTGGTTTTGGTGTTTCTGAAGGCTTAGCATCCGCCTTTACCTTCTTATAATCTAGAAACATGTAACGTTCAAACGTTTGACCACCAAAATATCTATTCATTATCCTGTGGTCCACATTATATCCAGGCATCCAGCTATCATTCGAAACTACCTCATAGCCATCAATATTTTTATGGATATTAACAGTTTCACCAGGATTTAATACTCCATATTCTCGAGATATCTCCTCTCCCGTTTCTGCATCGAAATATTCGATAAGATAGTTGATGGGCTCTTGTTTTTCGTCAGCTTTTGGCGCTGGTTCTGGTTTAACTTCTGGTTTTGGTGTCTCAGAAGGCTTCGTTTCCGGTTTTACTTCTGGTTTCGGAGTCTCTGAAGGCTTGGCATCCGCATTTACCTTCTTATATTCTAGAATAATGTATCGATATCCAGAAAAAGACCCAAAATATCTATCCATTAACCGGTAGTCCACATTATAACCAGACATCCAACGACGATTCGTAACTACCTCATAGCCATCAATATTTTTATGGATATTGATAGTTTCACCAGGGTTTAAAACTCCGATTTCTCGAGATAGCCTCTCTCCCGTATCTGCATCGAAATAATCGATACGATATTTGATGGGCTCTTGATTTTCGTCAGCTTTTGGTGCTGGTTTCTCCGTAGGTTGAGATGGTTTTTCCCATCCAATATAGCCCGCTGGTCGATAATAACTATAATTAACTGAAATATGATCACTTTCTACACCGTCAACAACACCAGGATAAAAGTTGAATTTCTCGTAAGGTACAGTTTCTCCAGGTTTATAAGAATTACCAGTAGTTGCTCCCCATCTTCCCTCTTCGTGTCTAACATCCGTTATCTCTTCCAAAATATAGCCATCTATATCACCCTTAGGTAAAGTAAAACTCTCACCTGGCTTAATAGTGACTGTTATATCTCGTTTTCCATCATCAATGGAATGAGCCTTGCGATGAGGTGGGAGTGTACCATCAGGCATAATTTTAGGAGTTCCAGTATAACTAAAGCTAATATGCAGAGTCCGTTCGCCCCTATTGGGCTTTTCCAGTGGAAGTGTCTCATATTCAAGCCGATAATGTGCTATGATTGTATCGCCTTCTTTGGTGAGAGTAAACTTCCCATCTTTAGATTCAGAAATATCATTCAGATTATCATAACTAATATTCAGTATTTTGGGGTGAACTCTTTCAAGCCTATAGCCTTCAAATGTTGGAGCATCAATTGTTAAATTTTCACCAAAGTTAACAGTTCCTGTCAACGTTTTAGTAGGTTCTACTTCCTCACCAGTACTTATGTCCTTAAAATATAGTTCGATAACATATCGGATAGGACGGTGCTTTTCTTCATTTAAGGTTGCATGTCCCTCAGGAGTATCAGATGGTTGAGACTCTGCTGGATTTGTTTCTGACTCAGATTCAGGTTTCACTTCCTCAGCCGGTTTAACCTCTGGTTTTTCTGAATCACTTGGTTTGCCATTTTCTACTGGTTTTGAAGCTGTATTTGGCTGTTCTGCCACATTTGTGTCCGCCTGAACTGTAAAAGCTGGCACTGCCCCCAACGCCGCAACCGCAAAGGTCGCAATACCAAGTCGTAATAACTTATGGTTTCTCATATAGAACCCTCCTAAAATAAAATCCTTTCTTCCCTACTAGAAAAAGAAATCAACTGTATCGTGTAAGAACCGTTTTTCGAAACGTTACAGATAACAATGTAAATAGTTTTGAAAATGCAAATTTAACAAGGTTTTGAATCCGTATTTGATTTGTATTTTTTCCTGTTTTCAGTGTTTCGCCAAACGATTCTTAATCGAAACAAATTTTCGCCTTCATTCTACCATTTTGTCTCGTTTTTAGCAAGAATTTTGCGAAACTTTTTTGCGATTGTTCGCCACATCGTTGCGTTCCAATACTTTATAGATAGTTGAGGTCGAAATTTGTTCTGTTTTTGCAATTTTTCTTATGCTTAATCCACCTGCCAAATACTGCTGAATAATTCTCTTCTCCTTCTCTTTCGAAATTCGCTTAGCACCTAGTTTGACACCTTTTTCCTTAGCTTTACGAAGACCTTCACGGGTACGAAATCGCAAGTTTTCCAGCTCACTTTCTGCCACAAATCCTAAAATCATACAAAGTAACCTACCAATGAGCGAATCGGTTTCCAGCTTTTCATACAGGCTGATGAGCTGGATTTGATGTTCGTTGAGCTGCTGGATTATTTTCAGCAATTTAAACATGGAGCCGGTGAGCCTATCAAGCTTGTAGATGGTGAAAGTGACTTGCATTCCTTTTTTCGAAAGCGTTTGGGCCAATTTTAGAGCCTTTTCGAGCTCTGATCGTGCATTATTTGAACCAGATTCACACTCGATAAAAAGCTGGTCACAATGCTTGAGAGCTTCGATTTGCACCTCTAAGCCCAAATCTTGCTTATGGGTTGAAACGCGTGCATAGCCGATATTGATGATGTTTTGAGACATAAAAATCCTCCTATTACTTGATACAGGAGGATTGTACTATTTTTTTATTTATTTCATTTCTGGCAAAATTACATTTTCCACATTCTTTCTCAGCATGAGAATCCCGTCCCCAAGTGGAACTAGAGTTGCTGTTAGACCTGGATTGTCCAAAGTTGCGTCGAAAAGTCTTTGCAAACCTCGGTAAATGGTTCGTTGACCTCGGCGGACTTCCATGATGTCCTTGGCAACATCTCCTCCTTGGAAAATATCATCCAAGACGACTACTCCACCAACTTCCAAGTGCTTGAGGATTTCAGGCAGAAAGACGATATACTTAGACTTGGCCGAATCCATAAAGACAAAGTCATAAGTTTCTGTCAGAGTAGATAAAACATCGACTGCATCTCCCTCCAAGAGTGTCATTTGCTTACGACTGTCAAACTGGGCAAAGTTTTCCTTGGCAAAGCCTATCATCTCAGGATTACGGTCAATCGTTGTAATCTTGGCATCTGGCGCATGTTCCGCCATTAAAAGAGTTGAGAAACCGATAGCCGTCCCAATTTCCAAAATGTTCTTGGGCTGTATGGTCTCCATGAGAAAACGGAAATACGCGACCGTTTCATGGGGAATAATGGGAATGTTTTCCTTGCGAGCGAAGGTCTCCAACTCTTTCAAAGAACCTGTCACCTGTTTTTGACGCTGGCGCATGAGTTCTACGATTTCTTCCTTGACGACAGGCCGGCGCATATTGTGATTGGCATTTTTACTATAAGACTCTACCATCTTAAGCTAGTCCCAATTTTTCAACAAGGGCTTCAAACTCGTTCAAGCGACGTTCAAAGACTGCAAAGGCATCGTTGAGATAGTCTTCCTTCTCCATATCCACTCCCGCTTTTCTCATGACATTGAGCGGATAGTCTGACTTACCTGCCTTGAGGTAGTCGATATAGCGGTCACGGTCTTCTTGACTACCATGGACAATCTTTTCAGCTAAGGCTGAAGCTGCTGCAAAACCAGTTGAATATTGATAAACATAGTAGTTATAGTAGAAGTGTGGAATGCGCGCCCACTCGTATTGGATCTGAGGATTGTCTTCCTTGCTGAGTCCGTAGTACTCTTGGTTCAAGTCAGCGTAGAGTTTATTGAGGAAATCACTTGTCAAGACTTCTCCATTTTGGTCTGCTTGGTGGATGGCGTGTTCAAACTCAGCGAATTGAGTTTGACGGAAGACTGTTCCACGGAAACCGTCTAGGAAGTTATTGAGAATAGCAAAGCGAGTCGCGTCATCTTCTACCTCTTCCAACAATTTCTCTGTCAAGATATTTTCGTTAGTCGTTGAGGCAATCTCAGCCAAGAAGATAGAATAATCTCCGTAAACATAAGGTTGGGTTTCACGAGTATAGCTTGAGTGCATACTGTGACCTGTTTCATGGACAAGGGTAAAGAGATTGTCTAGATTGTCCTGCCAGTTGAGAAGCATAAAGGCATTTGTATCGTATGATCCACCAGAGTAGGCACCAGAACGCTTGCCTTGGTTTTCATAGACATCAATCCAACGCTCACTGAAGGCACGTTTAACGCGGCTTAAGTAATCCTCACCCAAAACTGCCAAAGCTTCTTCTGCCTTTTTCAAGGCTTCCTCATAAGTAAAGCTGTATTCTACTGAAGATAGCGGAGTGTAGACATCGTACATCTTGAGATCAGAAATCCCCAAGATTTTAGAACGAAGTTCTAGGTATCGATGCAAGAGTGGCAAATGCTTGCGAACTGCTGCAACTAGATTGTCATAGACACTTTCTGGAACAAAGTTTGCTGCGAGGGCTGCATGGCGAGCACTCTTATAATTGCGAACTTTTGCGCGGTAGTTTTGCACCTTAACATTTGTCTGCAAAGTCTTAGCGTAAGTGTGTTGGAATTGCTCATAAGTCGCATAGAGGGCTTCATAGGCTCCACGACGCACTTCACGGTTTTTAGACTCCATCAAGCGAATGTAAGTACCGTGTGAGAGTTGCACTTCCTTGCCTTCATCATCAAGCACGTATGGGAAGCTAATATCCGCATTGTCCAAAATAGCAAAGGTTTCACTAGCAGAACCAAAGATTTCTCCTGCTCCAGCAAGCAATTCTTCCTCACGTTGTGAAAGAACATGATCTTTCTTTTGCAAGAGCTTATCAAAAAAGTGTTTGTAAACTTGGAGTTTTGGTTGAACTTCTAGGAAGGCCGCATACTGCTCTTCGCTAATCTCCATAAACTCAGGTTCATAGAATGAAAAGGCTTGTTCTAACTGACTGTATAAAGTCATTGCCTTAGCATAGTACTCTTGATACTTGGCTTCACGCGTGTCCTGGTCATTTTTCATATGTGCATAGACATAAAGCTTTTCAACTTGGCGTTCCAAGTCAAGTGAGAATTCTGTAATCTCAAGCAAACTGTCTGCGCTGTCCAAGAGATGCCCTTCATACTGGGATGCTGTTTGTACTTTTTCAGTTAAGTCTTTCAAGGCTTCTTCCCAAGCCTGGTCTGTTGGGTAGATTGTCGAAAGATCCCATGTATCTTTTTCATTTATTTCATGTCGTTGTAATACCATAAGATTCCTCCATCCTTTCTATTTTACCACATTTTTTGAGAAATATAAGTGATAAAAGGCTGGTGGATAGAGCTTTTGGCGATTATTTTTCGGATTTTTTTGATAGTAAGCCTGAAAATTTCTATAATAGCTAGTCAAATCCGTTTCAATCTGCAAAAAATCTCCTGACTCTATCGGTCTGACCTGGGGATACCAGTCGTCTAGTTGACGGTTTAATAGATTGTCTCCTTGATGATAGGCTTCCTCCTGCTTCTTCATCCAGTAGGGCGTTTGGTAGTACAACTGCTGGCGAATGTAGTGACAGATAGTTGAATCTTGTACAACTTCAAAACGAGGCAGTTTTTGTTTTTGATAAGGAAATCGTAGAATTTCCAAGAGATTTCCTTGGCCGTAGGGAAATTCCTTGACCTGAAAATGAAGTTTGCCACGTAGGGCCTGATGCAGAAGATAGTTGAGTCTCAAAACTTGCTTTTTAAGATCTAGTTCCCAAACATAGAATCCCATATTTTGACTAAAATAGAGAAATCCCCTTTGCAATTGTGTTAATCGCTCCTTTAACCAGAGTTTTTCTCCCAGTAGCCAGATAACCTGATAGCCCTGGCTGCGGTATCCTTGACTTCTATCGCCTAAAAGCTTTTGAGACAAGGGACTGCACTGAACCTCCAGAGCTAGTTTCTCATTGACGAGAACATCCGCAACCTGCTGGATCTCGGGCAAACTATATTCTAAGGCCACCTGATTGTCCTTCTTGGCCCAGTGATAAAGGGCCTCTTTATTTCCCAAGTGTTCTGGACTTTCATTTTCAAAAATAGCGATACAATCCCTTAACCTTTCATGGGCAAAGTGCGTTCGAATACTCTGTCCTTGGCGTAATCGTAGTCCGCCACCACAGGCTGGACAGGTATAAGCTTGCTTGCTCACATCTTTTTCGAGAGCATTCACCAAATTTCCCTTGGCATCTCTGGCTACAAACATGGCCTACCTCCTTTTCTTTTCTATTCGGAAAATAAGAAAAAAGACTGGAATTCCAGCCTTTCATATTACTTTTCTACCTTTTAAACCTCTTAGAGTATTTTTTCAACATGGGAATGAGATTGGGGATCTGCTCGCTTCTAATGACGAGCACGCCGTATTCCTGACAGCGATTGGCATAAACAGGATTGATTTTCCCCGTACAGACAATTAACTTGAGGCAACTCTCCCCAGCAAAATGATTGGCGTAGACTTCTAGCTCATTGATGGCTTCGACTGATAAATCTGTCATCTTGCAGGAGATAAAGGTAATTGAGCGCCCCTTTCTCAGAATGACATCAATCTCATTTTGAACATTGTCCGCCTCTGGAAAGATGCCATTCCAATCAATCTCACCGCCTATCATGCACTCATCAAACAGCTGAGATTCGAGCGCCAAGAGATAGAGATATACCTCTAAAATATGTCCCTTATTGCGGCAAAAGACTTGAGCTTCTTGACTTGGAAAGCTGTATGCTACTCGTTTTTTGTCCTCACTTTCAATACAAAGCATCCCCGCTTCCACTAGTAAGGGGATAAGGGCTTCTGGATAGTGATAATACTTGCCATTGTTTTCCAGTATTTTTTCGGTCTCAGCATGCAGGTCATTGGTCTTTGCTAGAGAGAAAAATTGGGTCACTTGATACCAGTGGGCAGGATTGGCAATAGCCGAGCTGGCTAGCTTTTTGATGGCTGCAATTTGCTTAACTGAGTGGATAGGGCGTTTTGATTTGAGCATTTTTCCACCACGCAAAGCTATCAGCTGTTGGATGCTTAGGGTTGGAATGTCCAACTCTTCTTTTTCTAACTGACCGACTACCCACTTGTATTGTTTTCCTCGCTCGACATCCATGGCAACGATGGGGAGGTGCCGATTCAAGCCGTATTGATAGAGGGATAAGGCTAGTAGCGAATCTCCTCCAAAAACATCGAGAAGGACTTGGTCGTAACCTGCTAGGCCATAATCTAACTGGTCCGCTAGTTGTTCTAAGGATAGCTGGCGAAAGGTCACTCGTTGGATATGAGGCACCTCTTCCATGATGAACTGACGGAGAGAGAGTTTCTCTTCATTGCTTATTTTTGTCAAAGATAGAAAAAGAATCTCGTCACAATCACTGACAAAGGCTTGGTAGACATTCTTTTCCAATACATGCCGATCATACAGTTCCACCAAAAGACTCGTCATTGGACCACCTCCATCATCTACAACATCTTGCGCTGAGAGCGACAGCAATACAGTTTTACTGCTCAGATTTTCTATTTCTAGTATAGCATAAAATCCTGCTCGCCCCAATCAACCAACGCAAACAAAAACGAATAGAAACCTCCAAAAGTGGTTTCTATTCACTTGCAGATGTTTGATTTACTTGATTTTTTTGGCTAGCATGGTCGCAAAGCGTAGTTGAATGCGATTGCCATTTTCATCACGACGGTGCAGATGTCCTGGATTTTCATTATACTTGACCAATTCCCAATCTTTGTAGTAGTCGGCTAGTTCCCCTTCTTTAAAGGTAAATGGGAAGTTCACTGAGCAAGGATAATCCTCCGTATCCATGGCACAGACGATAAGGTTATAGCCACCGACCGTGGTGTGCTCCTGCATATTTTGGATAATAGTTGGAATGCAGTCCGCTTGTAGGAACATGAGAACAACTGTTGAAACGATGAAATCATAGTCTTGGCTAATGCTGGCTGAATTGATATCGTATAGTCCTACAGGCATGTCTAGATCCTCTTGTTCCACAATGCTTTGCAAGATTTCAAGGGACAATTCATTTTGATCCATAGCTGTCACATCAAAACCATTCTGTGCAAGAAAGAGAGAGTTACGTCCTTGACCACAACCCAAATCCAAGGCTCTTCCTGGTTTCACCGTTTGCATGGCCTCTAGAACTTCTGAATGGACTGGATTAGTATTGTATTTCTTAGGGAAATAATCCTCAGGTTTACAATAAAATTCCAAGTACCATTCTACATCGTCTGTTGCGGCCTCTACTCGGTGCCAGGCTTGCGGTTGCGCCATAGGGTTGTCTGCACCTGCCTCAAAGAGGTGTTCAGCTAGAACTTCGCCATCTTCGGTTAATTCAATAAACTTGAGTGCCCCCTTCAAGACAGTAATTTTTCCCCAAGTCCCGACCTTGGTATTGTGTTTCTGCTGGACAATTTCTGGCATGGTCTGTTTATTCCATAAGGGCATTCGTTTATAGGCAATTAGTTTTTCCATTATTATTCCTCTTCTTAACGCTGATTGACAGCTTTCATAACACGCGCAATGTCGCGGTTTTGTTCACGACGCTTGATTGACTCCCGTTTGTCATAGTCATGTTTCCCTTTAGCAAGTCCTAAAAGGAGCTTGGCATATCCATCTTTGATATAGACCTTAAGGGGAACAAGTGTCATCCCTGTCCCTTTAGTTTCCTGTTCCAGTTTTTGAATTTGTTTCTTATGGAGCAGGAGTTTACGACGGCGTTCTGGTTCCTGGTTCCAGATATTGCCCTCTTCGTAAGGAGCGATATGGACATTGCTCAACCAGACTTCTCCATTTTTTACCTGAGCAAAGCCGTCCTTGAGGTTGATTCGAGCAGCTCGAACGCTCTTGATTTCAGTTCCGGTCAGGACCATTCCTGCCTCTAGCGTATCTACGATTGTATAGTCGTGGTGCGCTTTTTTATTTTGTGCGACGACTTTTCCCTCGCCCTTTGCCATGCTTGGCTCCTTTCTTAGCTACTTCTTTGTAAAAAGGTTTCTTCCCCTTTTTCTTCTTGTCTTTTTGTGAATGCTTGTGCTTATCATTCGAGCGTCCTGATTTTCTCTTGTCTTCCTTCTTGTCTGAACGACGACTTGAACCACGTCCTCTGTCTTTGCGCCCAGCTTGTTTCAAGCCTTTTTCGATGACATCAAACTCACTTGGGATATAAGAGAAATCAATCTCACCTGTCATCTTATCCGCTCTTTCAACCCGAATGCGAATCTGCTGTCCTACACGGAAAGTTATGCCCGATTTCTCCCCACGGAGTGTCAAGTCACGCTCGTTGAAATGATAAAATTCAGGCAAATTAGTGATATGAATCAAGCCTTCAACTGTATTTGGCAATTCGACAAAAAGTCCGAATTTGACAATGCTGGATACAACTGCATCGTACTCTTCGCCCACGTATTCTTCCATGTACTCAGCTTTTTTCATGGCTTCGACTTCACGCTCCGCCTCAATGGCACGACGTTCACGGTTGGAAGACTGGGTTGCAATCTCTGGAATCACTTGTTCAAAATGCTCGGCTATTTCCTTGGAACGACCATAGTCCCGAATCATCCGGTGAACAAGGAGGTCAGGATAACGGCGAATCGGACTGGTAAAGTGAGTGTAATAATCAGCAGCAAGACCATAGTGACCGTGATTGTGCTCAGAATAGCGAGCCTGCTGCATGGATCGGAGAAGCATCATGGACAATACATCCGCATAGGGTTCTCCCTCAACAGCACGCATGATGTCCTGAAGCGCCTCCTGGCTAATCTCACTGGCAGTCCCATAAATTCGCAAACCAAAGCTCGAAGCATAATCAATAAACTTCTGAACTTTTTCAGCCTTGGGCTCCTCGTGAATTCGATAGATGAAAGGCAACTCCAGCTTGCTAAAGTGCTCGGCAACCGTTTCATTAGCAATCAACATGAAGGACTCAATCATGCGCTCTGCAACACCACGTTGACGAAGAACGATATCCACAGGCTTACCTTTTTTATCCACTAGAATCTTTGCTTCACTGGTATCAAAATTAAGGGCACCTCGTTTCTCACGCATGCTTTCTAGCCTTTCATGAAGCTTGGCCATGAGCTCGATACTAGGAACAATTTTCTTAAACTCTTGTCTCTTTTCCTCGTCGCCAGCTAGGATATCATTAACAGCGCTATAGGTCATACGGAAACTAGTCTTGATAACAGTTTGGGTAATGGTGTAATTAACCACACGACCATGTTTATCAATCTCCATAATAGCAGACTGGGTCAAGCGATCGACTTGAGGATTGAGAGAGCAGATGCCATTTGACAAACGCTCTGGAAGCATTGGCACCACTCGGTCTGTCACATAGACAGAAGTCGCGCGGTTAAGGGCTTCCTTGTCAAGTGCAGAACCCTCTGTCACATAGTAGGAAACATCCGCGATGTGAACCCCGAGTTCTAGATTTCCATTTTTTAAAGGCTTGATATGAACCGCGTCGTCCAAGTCCTTGGCATCCGCACCATCAATGGTAAAGGTAATTTCATCTCTCAGGTCCAGACGACCTTCCATATCCTTTTGAGACGGAGCATCTGGCACACTTTCTGCCTCCTTGAGAACAGCTTCTGGAAATTCTGAGACAATATCCATGGACTCCAAGACTTCAAGGACATCAATCCCAGCATCTGTCGAGTGTCCCACCACGTCGAGCACACTAGCGACAAAGAAATCATGTTTCTTACTTGGGTATTTGTCGATAAAGACCTTGAGAACCTCTGTCCCTTCCAACTTGATAGCTGGTTTCTTCACATAGATGGGTTGGCTGATTTTTTGATTTTTGGAACGGATGTAGCCCGCATACTTGGGCTTTTCCTGATCCAGAACGATTTGACCTACAACTGTCGTCAGGCTATGTTCTAGGATATCAATAATTTTGGCTTCTGCAGCTGTTCCCTTGTTACGGTCAGCGACTTTCTTAATCACGACCTCAACGGTATCACCATCTATGGCATAGTTGACATCGTTTTTTCCTACAAAAAGATCGTCCTCTTCGCCTTCTAGACTGACAAAGCCAAAGCCGTTTTTATGGGCATGAAAAATCCCTTTGAGGGTGATTTCATGTTTCTTCTTTTGATTTAAGGTGAGGCTACCATCATCTTCAAAACGAATCTGGTGCTTTCTCTCCATTAGGGACAAGGTTTTAATCAACTCACGGAAATCCTTGGGCCCTTCCTTTCCGAGAGCCTGAGCCAGGTCATTTACTGTCACTCGCCCCTTCTCTTCTAAATATTCTTTAATTTTATCTTTCATGTTTTCTTTCTAGATTTTTATAATTTTTTTGACTGATAACTTTATAAGTGTCATAAAATAAAAATAGGCTAAGACCTAGTCTCGCCCATTTCTTATCTACTTGATAATACCGTCAATGCTAAGGCAATGGCTAGCCAGAAAAAGACTAAAACACCTGTTAAACGTTGCATCACAGCTTCAAAACCACGCGCCTTACTACGTTCAAACAAATCACCTGAGCTGGCATCAAATACATTGCTGGATTGGTTCTTAGTTGGTTGCATGAAAATCGCAATCACAATCACAACAGATAATACTAATAAAATGGTTAATAATAGGTTGTACATATCAAACTCCTTAAAATCCCTATTATTTTACCATAAATTCTACTTAGATTCAAGATGTAGGGTTACTTTTCTTTCTTTGGGACAATACTTTAAAACCTCAATCTTGTCTGGATGGGTTTTGGAGTTCTTACTGGTTAGATAATTGATGCTGCCACAAGAGGAGCACTTGAGATTGATTTTTACTCGCACTAGATTTCCTTTACTTTTAATAACGATCTAAATTGAACTATGTTAAATAAACAACTAAGAGCTACACAGGCTGCTGTCGCATAAAAAACAGAGTGGTAGCCGAATTGCCCTGCTACTGCTGAACCAGTCATGGGACCAACAACACCCCCAAGGTAGAAAAAGACTTGGTTAAAGGAAAAAATCCTTGAAATGCCTACTTTGGGAGTCATTTTGCTAAGAAGGGCATTAACTCCCGGTATGAGAGCGCCCGTTCCCAAACCAAAGAGAAAACGATACAAGCCAAGTTGAAGGGGGCTGGTTGCATGGGCACAAAGAAGGTAAATGATGACTGAATAAATCTGTGCTGCAACTAACAGTCTATGATTCCCTACCTTATCGCCAAGTTTTCCTAGAACTCCAGCACTCATCATGCTAGAAAATCCCATGCTGGATACAATCAATCCTGATACAAAGAGGAGATTCTCAGTCTGCCCTAAGTCCCGCACATAGAGAGCTAGAATAGGGCCAATTGATTGAGCTGAAAATTGAATGACAAAGGTAGTCAAAAATAGGTTCACTAAAAGCCTAGGATACTTGAAAGAAAAAAATAATTCTTTCGTCGGGATAGCCTTCTCCTTAGCTACTGGTTGAAAATCTTCCTTGATAAAGAAAATGGTCAGGATTGCAGCTAAGAACAAGAAGCCACCTACCAATAAAAAGACGTTACGAATCCCAAAAATTTCAGCAATTAAACCTCCAACAAAAGGACCCGTCAGTGTTCCTGCAACAACACCTGTTGATAGAGTCCCCAGAGCCGCTCCCGACTTATCTTTAGGTACCTGACTGGCAATCAAGGCCGTTGCATTGGGGACAAAACCAGTAAATACACCATTGAGCAAGCGCAGAAAGAGTAGCCAATAGATATTCGGAACAAAGGCCAAACCTCCCATGGTAATGGTCATGGCAAGACCTGCTCGAATCATCATGGGTTTTCGACCATATTTGTCAGCAAGAATACCCCAGATAGGAGAAACTAGAGCTGCTGAAACAGCCGAAACTGAGATGGCTAATCCAGCATAAAAAGCAACTTGATCCCCTTCAATTCCCAACTGCTCTACAAAGATAGGCATGAAAGGGACGACCAAGGAAATACTGGCTCCCGTTAGAAAACTACCGAACCAGGCGACACGAAGATTCTCTTTCCAACTAATCTCTTGCACAGCTATCGCCTCCTTCAAGTAACTTCACTACTTGACCCACAAGCTGATCGCGACTGCCATTATTATCTAATATATAGCTCGCCAATTTTTTCTTTTCTTCTAAAGACCACTGGGCAGCCAAACGGGACTCAGCTACTTCCATAGAAAGATGATCCCGTTTCATGAAACGTTCCACCTGAACATCACGGTCCACATAGACCAACCATGTTTCATCAAACCAGTTGACGTAGTCCTGTTCAAAAAGCAGGGGAATATCCATGAAAAAAACCGTTTCTGTCTGGGCTAACTGGTCTCTCAGTGCAGCCAATTCCTCACGAATAATCTCTCCTTGAGTTATCCTAGACCATTCACGTTCTTCAGGATTTGAAAAGATGAGACTAGCTAGGAGAGAGCGATTGAGTTCTCCATTTTCAAGGATGATTTCCTGCCCAAAGTGCTGAACTAAGAGCTGATAAAGACGACCACCAGGTTTTTGTAGCTGGTGGACGACTGCGTCAGCATCAACCACTTGAAAACCTTGCTCTCTTAGGAAATTTGTCACAGTTGACTTACCTGAGGCAATTCCTCCTGTGATTCCGATGATTTTTCCCATCAGCCCCTCCTTTGACACTGAGGACAAAAATGAGTGCCCCTTCCACCGAGCTGGAATTTCTCAATCACTGTCCCACAGCGCGAACATGCTTGTCCAGTCTTATCATAGACCTGATGGAAGTCCTGCATGGTTCCGTCTTCCCCAAAGGCATTGGTATAGGTCCGAATGGTGGAGCCGCCTTTTTCAACAGCCTGACCCAAAACAGCAATGGTCTGGTCATGGATGGCTGACGCTTCTTCTACCGTCAAAGTCTGGGAAGGTCTAGCTGGATGAACCTGAGCTCGCCAGAGGACCTCATCCACATAGATATTGCCAAGACCAGCTACCAAGGTTTGGTCTAGTAGGTGGGATTTGATGGGCTTTTTAGATTTGGCTAGGACAGCTTGAAAGACCTGCAAATCAAAGTCCTTCTCTCTTGGCTCAGGCCCTAGTTTTTTAGATACAAAGTAGGCATCCAAAAGGTCGGGTGTCAATAGTTCCATGGTACCAAACTTGCGTACATCCTCATATACAAGAGTGCCGCCATCCTCAAACTGGAAGAAAATATGGGCATGCTTGCGTTCTGGAACTTTGTCTGGGTAGTAAAAATACTTGCCTTCCATCCGCAGATGAGAAATCAAAACCTTGTCTGTTAGGAAAAAAAGCAAATATTTTCCACGGCGTCCCATTGACTCGATAATCTGACCAGGTACTTCCCTTTGAAACTCTTCCAAATCCGTCTTAATCATCTTGGGATAACGAATTTCTATACTCGAAATCTTCTTTCCCAAAATCAATTTTTCTAAGCCACGACGAACCGTTTCAACCTCTGGTAATTCAGGCATAAGTCCTCCTTCTGTAAAAACAAGAAGCAGGCATGAGCCCACCTCTACTTAGTATTCTTTTTCATTATAGCCAAAGTCAGCCAAATCTAGCTTTTTATCACGCCAGTTTTTCTTGACCTTGACCCAAGTTTCTAGGAAAACCTTGTCTCCTAGCATGAGTTCGATATCACGACGAGCCATGGTCCCAATTTTCTTGAGCATAGCGCCACCTTTTCCGATGATAATCCCTTTTTGGCTATCGCGCTCGACCATGATGGTTGCACGAATGTGAACCTTATCTGTCTCTTCGTCACGCTTCATAGAGTCGACCACTACTGCAACTGAGTGAGGAATTTCTTCGCGCGTCAAATGAAGAACCTTCTCACGAATCATTTCTGAAACCAAGAAACGCTCAGGATGATCTGTGATTTGATCAGCTGGGAAATACTGGAAACCTTCCTCTAGATTTTCACTCAGAATGTCAATTAGACGAGAAACGTTATTACCCTGTAGGGCTGAGATAGGAACAATTTCCTTAAAGTCCATCTGGTTACGGAAATCATCAATCTGAGCCAAGAGCTGATCAGGATGAACCTTGTCAATCTTATTCACCACCAGAATCACAGGAACCTTGGCTGCTTTCAGACGCTCGATAATCATGTCGTCGCCCTTACCACGTGGCTCATCAGCTGGCACCATGAAAAGAACGGTATCTACTTCACGAAGGGTACTATAGGCAGATTCCACCATAAAATCCCCAAGAGCTGTTTTAGGCTTGTGAATCCCTGGCGTATCGATAAAGACGATTTGCTCCTTATCCGTGGTGTAAATCCCCATGATTTTATTGCGCGTTGTCTGCGCCTTGTCACTCATGATGGCAATCTTTTGCCCCATGACGTGATTCAAAAAGGTTGACTTCCCAACATTGGGACGTCCTAAAATAGCTACAAAGCCTGATTTAAATGTCATAATTTCCTCTTATTGTTTAAAATAGTATATCCCAAATGCGTGGGAGAAAGATAAGTGCACCTGTCACTGCAGCAAAAAGAGAGACCACTAGCACGGCACCTGCTGCCATGTCCTTGGCTTTCTTTGCTAACATAGAAAAGTGATAGTGACTGGCTAAATCCACCACATTTTCAATAGCAGAGTTCATAATCTCAAACGCTACTACCAAGAAAATGCTCATCAGGAGAAAGAGCCATTCGATTCGTGACACCTGAAAAACAAAACCCGCAAGAATAACCACAAGGGCTGTCACTGCATGTTTTCGCATATTGCGTTCTTCCTTGATGGCAGTCAGAATTCCTGTAAGGGCAAATTCTAAACTAGATACCAGGTCACGATTTTTCCATTTTCGTTTATTGTCTTGTGAGTCCATAGGCTGTCAAAATTTCTTCTTGTAAACCGAACATCTCCGCTTCTTCTTCCGGAGTGTAGTGATCATAGCCGTTGACATGTAAAAAGCCGTGTACTGCCAAGAAGCCCATCTCACGCTCAAAGCTGTGACCGTATTCCTCAGCCTGCTCATGCGCTTTATCGATAGAGATGAACAGTTCCCCAATATAGGCATCAAACTCGGACATCATTTCTGCTAATTCAGGGTTTTCAAGCAAATCCTCTTCGTCAAAGGCAATGTCCAACTCTGGTTTATACTCAAGGCTGATAACATCTGTCGGACGATCGGTATCACGGTACTCCAGATTGAGTTCGTGGCTACGCTCGTTGGTCACAAAAGTGACTGCCATCTCCTTGTCTTCTTTTCCTATTTTTTGGGCTGCAAATTCCAAAATTTCTTGGGTTTGTTGCAGAATTTCTTGTGAAACTTGACCAGTTTCATCTACCATTTCAATATACATGTACTTCTCGATTCTCTTTACTTGGCTTTATTATACCATATTTCCATGATTTTATTCTACCTTTTTGATATAATACTATGGAATACAATCACAAGGAGAGAACGATGTCATTTGACGGATTTTTTTTACACCACATGGTTGAGGAATTGCGAAGAGAGTTGGTCAATGGTCGCATCCAGAAAATCAATCAACCTTTTGAACAAGAGTTGATCTTGCAAATCCGCAGCAATCGCCAAAGCCATCGCCTGCTCCTTTCTGCCCATCCTGTTTTTGGACGCATTCAGCTGACTCAAACGACTTTTGAAAATCCAGCCCAACCTTCTACTTTTATCATGGTTTTGAGAAAATATTTGCAGGGTGCCCTGATTGAGTCGATCGAGCAAATCGAAAACGACCGTATCGTGGAAATTACCGTTTCCAATAAAAACGAGATTGGGGACGACATTCAGGCTACCTTGGTTATCGAGATTATGGGCAAACACAGCAATATTCTCCTCGTGGATAAAAGCAGCCATAAAATCCTCGAAGTCATCAAACACGTCGGCTTTTCACAAAATAGCTACCGCACCTTGCTACCAGGCTCAAGCTATATCTCTCCGCCAAGTACCGAGTCTCTCAATCCTTTTACTGTCAAGGATGAAAAGCTCTTTGAAATCCTGCAAACCCAAGAGCTAACAGCAAAAAATCTTCAGAGTCTCTTTCAAGGCCTAGGACGAGATACGGCAAACGAATTGGAAAGACTCTTGGTTCGTGATAAACTTTCTACCTTCCGTCACTTTTTCGGACAAGAAACCAAGCCTTACCTAACAGAGTCTTCTTTCAGTCCAATTCCTTTTACGAACCGTGTAGGAGAGCCCTTTGCCAACCTTTCAGAGCTCTTGGACACCTATTATAAGGATAAAGCCGAGCGCGACCGTGTCAAACAGCAAGCCAGCGAACTCATTCGTCGTGTTGAAAATGAACTTCAAAAAAATCGCCATAAGCTGAAAAAACAAGAAAAAGAGTTACTAGCAACAGACAATGCTGAGGAATTTCGCCAAAAAGGAGAATTGCTGACAACCTTCCTCCACCAAGTGCCTAATGACCAAGACCAGGTTATCCTAGACAACTACTACACCAACCAACCTATCACTATTGCGCTTGATAAGGCCCTGACTCCCAACCAGAATGCCCAACGCTATTTTAAGCGTTACCATAAGCTCAAAGAAGCTGTCAAATACCTGACTGAGCTGATTGAAGAAACCAAGGCAACTATTCTCTATCTGGAAAGTGTCGAGACCGTTCTCAACCAAGCAGGGCTGGAGGAAATCGCTGAGATCCGTGAGGAATTGATCCAAACAGGCTTCATCCGAAGAAGACAGCGGGAGAAAATCCAGAAACGCAAAAAACCAGAACAGTATCTGGCTAGCGATGGGAAAACCATCATCTATGTCGGTCGAAATAACCTGCAAAATGAGGAATTGACCTTTAAAATGGCCCGCAAGGAGGAACTTTGGTTCCATGCCAAGGACATTCCTGGAAGCCACGTCGTCATCTCAGGAAATCTCAATCCTTCTGACGAAGTCAAGACAGATGCGGCCGAACTGGCTGCCTACTTCTCCAAAGGGCGCTTGTCTAATCTAGTTCAAGTAGACATGATAGAAATCAAAAAACTCAACAAACCAACTGGTGGCAAACCCGGTTTTGTAACCTACACAGGACAAAAGACCCTCCGCGTTACACCAGACCCAGAAAAAATCGCATCTATGAAAAAATCCTGATTTTACTTGAAATCAGGATTTTCTTTTACATTTTACTCTGCAATTAAGGTTTCCAAACCAACCTTCATCATATCGGTGAAAGTATTTTGGCGTTCTTCTGCAGTGGTGTCTTCATCTGGATTGACCAAGCTATCAGAAATCGTCATGATAGCAAGTGCATCAACGTGGTGTTGGGCAGCAAGATAGTAAAGGGCTGCTGCTTCCATTTCCACAGCCTTGACTCCCCATTTACCAAGCTCTATGTTCTTCTCAAAGTAGTTTGAGTAAAAGACATCGGAAGACAAAACGTTCCCAACGTGCGTCGTCATACCAAGTTTTTTAGCGATATGGTAGGCCTTGTCTAGCAAATCAAAGCTAGCGATTTGTGGGAAATCATACTGTGGCCAGTCATTGCGAATGATGTTTGAGTTGGTTGCAGCTGCTTGCGCTAAAACCAATTCACGGACGTGGACATCTTCATTCAAAGAACCAGCAGTTCCCACTCGGATCAATTTCTTCACACCGTAGTCCACAATCAACTCACGCGCATAAATCGAAATCGATGGCATCCCCATCCCAGTTCCCATGACAGATACACGGTGGCCCTTGTAAGTGCCAGTGTAGCCAAACATGTTACGCACTTCATTAAAACAAACAGCATCTTCAAGGAAATTCTCCGCAATAAATTTCGCACGAAGAGGATCCCCAGGAAGAAGAATTTTATCAGCAATTTCACCCTGCTGAGCAGCAATATGGATAGACATAATATAAGATACCAAACCCGTCAAAAAGCAAAGGGAAAATAGGAGTTGGGCGCAGTGAGCGATGCTCGCTAGACCAACTATCTTTTTCCCACTACTTTTAGGGTGGGTTCAATTCCTTTCTTTCTTAATTTAGATGATAAATAGGAGAATAGCACAGGTTCAATTCAAAACCAAACTACCCTACCTTTCAATGTTTTTAGAAAAGTTTTCCGCTCGTGTTCAAATCTGAACACACGCTCTACCTTTCTGTTATTTTTAATTTGTTAATGAATCCAAAAATGCATAGAGTTTCGCATTCATTTCTCGATAATCGTAGTTACGAATAGTTTCAGGTTTTTGAACAAAAGTCAGATTTTGACTTTGTTCTTCCAAAACAGCTTCACCGTCTGCAGCAATCAAGAAATCTACTGCTTCAGGATCAAATTCCAAATGAGCCTGAAAGGCATAATGTTTTGGACTGAAGCGAATAATTTGGCGAGGACAACCTTGACTCGTCGCAAGAACAATAGCATCCTCTGTCAGCCCTGGCATATCACTATGCCAGTGGCCAGTTTCTAAGGTTTCTCCGAGCAAGCTGACATGAGGATCTGTTAGACCTTGCATCGTCAATGTCACAGGATAAACGCCGATCTCGCGCTCAGGACTGTGCTCATACTCCGCGCCATAGGCAACAGATAGGAGCTGCGCACCAAGACAGACACCAACGATATAGATATCTGCGGCAATTGCTTCTTTCATAAAAGCAAGCTCAGCCTTAGGGTCATAGTATGGGAAGTTTTCTCTATCCTCATCAGGTGATTGAGGACCACCCATGACAATCAGAAAATCAATTCCGTCAATTGTTTCAGGAAGAGGTTCTTTTTCATAAACCTTTGTTGATGTAATGTGATGGCCTCGTTCCAGAGCCCATTTTAGATAAGCACCCGGAACCTCAAATGTTTCATGTAAAATAAAGTGAACTCTCATGACATTACAATTCAGCAATAATAGCTTTAAGCAATCCCTTGAAGTCGCCTTTGACACGTTCAGTCACTTCCACAACTTCCTCGTGGTTGAGTTCTTCTTGGAATCCTGCAGCATGGTTAGTGATACATGAAATTCCTAGAACTTTCAAGCCTGAGTGGGCTGCCACAATAACTTCAGGAACAGTGGACATACCAACTGCATCTGCTCCCAATGTCTTATAGGCACGAATCTCTGCAGGTGTTTCATAAGTCGGACCGGTTACACCGATATAGACACCTTCATCAAGCTTGATACCGAGTTTTTTAGCCACTTCATGGGCAGTAGCACGGTATTCTGGAGTGTAGGCTTTAGACATATCTGGGAAACGTGGACCAAAGTCATCCAAGTTTTCACCCATCAATGGATTCTGCCCCGTCATGTTGATATGGTCTGAGATAGCCATCAAAGTACCAGGACCGAATCCAATACCGCCAGCTGCATTGGTTACAATGACACCTTCGCATCCAAGAACTTTCATCACACGTACTGGGAAAGTCACGACTTCAAGAGGATTTCCTTCATAGAAATGGAAACGACCTTGAAGAGCCAAGACCTTGCGACCTGCAAGGTCACCATATACCAATTTACCAGCGTGACCAACTACTGTAGAGCGGCCCCAGTTTGGGATATCTGCATAATCTACTACAACTGGATTTTCGATTTCTTCTGCCAATTCTCCAAGTCCTGATCCAAGGATTAGACCGAACTCAGGCGCTTGGATTCCCTTGTCTTTCAGGAAAGCAGCTGTTTCCTTGATTTTATCTAAAAATGTCATTGTGTGTCTCCTTTATTATTTTTTAGCATTTGACCGATTTTGTCAAAAGTTTTAGCATTGCGAATGGTGATGTTGCGATAAAAAGGCATCTTGAGCAAGTACTTGTGATAGGCAGTTGCATAGTAGGATTTTTCAGAGAATTTCCCCCAGAAAATCCCAAGTCTTCCAAAATGAACCACTTCATCTTTCAGTTCCAAACTTTCAACTTTCTCAATGACTTGAGCCACATCCAATCTCTCCGTATAAAAGAGGACATCCTTTCGTGCCAAATCTTTGGTCCACCATTCAGGCAGATTTTCAAGTTCCGCTTCAAAGTCCCCTAGACTCAGCAAAGAAAAGCTCTGAATAAATGGATAATGGACTTCAAAGAAAGTCTCTAACTTTTCAACCAATTGGGCCTTGGAATCTGTCGAAGTAAAGAAAATATTGCCACTGTTGATGTAGGTTTCAACCTTTCCCAGTCCCAACTCTGTCAGTTCTCGACGAAGTTGCGCCATGACAACCTTATTCTTGCCGCCAACATTAATGCCCCGAACCAGTAAAGCATACCGCGTCATCTTATACCAATTTATCTAAGAAACTTTCCCCAATCATGGCAGTTTCAACACCAAAGTTATCCGCAACTGTCGCTGAGATATCTGCAAAATGTCCGACTGGAATGACACCATTTCCTTTAAAGGCAGGGCTATAGGCCAACAATGGAATATATTCACGAGTGTGGTCAGTTCCAGCATAGGTTGGGTCATTTCCATGGTCAGCAGTAATCAAGAGAAGGTCGTTCTCTCTCATGGCTGCGATAATTTCAGGCAAGCGTTCATCAAACTCATGCAAGCAATCACGGTAACCATGAGCATTGCGGCGGTGTCCATAAAGGGCATCAAAGTCAACCAAGTTTGTGAAGGAGAATCCTTTTTCAAATTCAGCAAGTCCCATGGTCTTCAATAATGTATCAATTCCATGGCTGTTTGACTGGTTGTGGCCCATGTCGTGGTTGATACCAGCGCCGTTAAAGATATCGTTGATTTTACCAACAGCGTAAGTATCGATGCCAGCTTCGTTCAATTTATCCAAAACAGTTGGTGCAAATGGAGAAACGGCCAAGTCACGACGGTTTGCTGTACGAGTGAAGTTACCTGGTTCACCAACATACGGACGAGCAATGATACGGCCTAGAAGGGCAGGACGTTCAAGTGTAATCGAACGAGCGTATTCACAGATACGGTACAATTCATCCAAAGGAATGATGTCTTCGTGGGCAGCAATCTGCAAAACAGGGTCAGCTGAGGTATAGATAATCAACTCTCCAGTTTCCATCTGACGAGGTCCGAAATCATCGATAACAGCCGTACCTGAGTAAGGTTTGTTGGCTTCACGAATGACCTTGCGCCCTGAAAATTCTTCGATTTTTGTCAGAATTTCCTCTGGAAATCCATTCCAGAAAGTATCGAAAGGCTCGGTAATATTGAGTCCCATAATTTCCCAGTGCCCAGTCATGGTATCCTTACCAAGAGATACTTCTTCCAATTTTGTTGCATATCCTGTTGGATTGCTTTCAGCTGGTACAGTCTTCAGCGGTGTTTCGCGAGGAATATTTCCTAAGCCGATTTTAGCCATGTTTGGCACATTCAAACCAACTGTTTTTGAAATGTGTCCCAGTGTGTCAGAAGCTCCGTCTGGAACCCCTGCATTGACAAAGTTATTGGCATCTGGTGCAGCACCGATCCCTACAGAATCTAATACCACCAAGTGAATACGATTAAATTTTGACATAGTGTATCTCCTTATTATGTTGATTAGTTTGCTTTTGTTGAAGTTAAAATCTGAACACCATCTCGTCCCGCTACGATGACCTTATCCACCATTTGGTTGAACAAGCCATGCTCTACGACACCAACGACATGGTCCAATTCTTGTCCGAAAGCAATCGGATCTTCAATGACATCCAAGGCTAGGTCAATGATAAAGTTCTGCATATCGGTCACAAAACGTTGACCGTCTTTTTCACGGAAACTTGGTTTGTAGCCAGCTCGCTCAAACCGACGAAAGACCTGTTCTGCGCCATACTGAACCACTTCTACTGGCAATTTAAAAGCACCTAGTTTCTCTACCAGTTTGCTTTCATCTACCACCCAAATGTATTCTTTTGAGGGCGTTGCGACAACCTTCTCCATCAGAAGGGCACCACCACCGCCTTTGATTCCGTTAAACTGGCTATCTACTTCATCCGCCCCGTCAACCGTCACATCGACAAAGTCTACTTGATCAATCGACTTGAGTAGGATGTTTAGTCCTTCAGCCTGTTTACTGGTCACACTGGAAGTCGTTACAGCAGTAATCTGCAAACCTTCTTCCTTAATGCGACGACCGATTTCCTCTACGAAATAATAGGCAGTAGAGCCAGTTCCCAGACCGACTACCATACCATCCTTGACAAACTCAGCAGCCTTGATACCTGCCATCTTTTTCAGATTCTCCACTTAAACACCTCCATTAAAGAGCTACTTTTATTATAACATGTATCCGTTTTTATTTCATGGATACACTTGAAAAACCCGAACATTTTTATTTCGGGTTTTGGTGTCCTATTTGACCATATCAGGATCGTAGTCATAGAATCCTGTGTCGAGGAAACGGTTTTTAGGGTGTAACTTGCGCACCTCTTCGTCTAGCAAGAAGGCTTGGTCATGGCTGAAATTCCCCTCTTGGATCAAGCTACGCGCTTGGATAAAGAGTTTAGCAATTTCTACAAAATTCTGACCTGGGGTGTAGAGACCTTCCAGCTTCCAGTGAGTAAAACCATGCTCAACCAATTCAGTTAATTTGGTCATCAAATCAAGGTCATTATTGGCAAAGATGTGGGTACCATGATTGTCTTCAAAGATGGAATAATGGCTTTCTGGGTCACTCGGTTCTGCTAAGAAGAGATCACGTTTACGCGTCTTTTCATCATCGATATGTGTAAAGTTATAATAGTTTTGCAAGAGCGGACGTTTAGAATGGTGAATGACACTAGCTCCGTAAACCAACACTTCAGCAGGAATTTCTAAAATCACAGGCATCTTGAAGAGCTCAGCAGATGGAATTTCACGCGCCAAAACCGCCTCAGATGCGCCAGCCTTTTGACCCCAGAAGTTAATCTGACGGCTACTAGTTACCATAGTTGAGGCATCGTAGATGGTCTTAAAGGAATAGCCATCACGGTTGACTACGTAAAAAACGCCTGCATCCCCAACAGTAATATAGTCTGTCTTGATTTCTTCCAAGAAGTCTAGGAAAGGCTTGATACGGTCCATCATATCTTGGTGCATGAGGGCATTAACCGCAACGATCAACTCTTTACCAGCCTCATGAACGAGCTTAGCGATGGTGCGTAACTCTTCATGACTGAAGGTTGTTGGCAGACGAAGGCCAAAATCTTTCTCACCGACATAGATACGGTCTACGCCAGCTTCAAGTAACTGTTCAACTTGTTCAATACTTTCAGCAGTTGCTGTAATAATAATCTTTTCCATAAGAAAAATTATACCACATTTCTAAAAAATCAGCTATGAATACTAGGAGTTTTATAAAAAGTCAAAGCCATTTTTAAAGCTTTCAATCAAAAAGTGAACAGTAACAAGCACCGTCCACTCTCTTTATTATGCATGTGTTTCTTCAACTAGGTGGCCATCGTTCATGACATAAATACGGTCAACCTTATCAAGAAGGCGTGTATCATGTGTAATCATGACAACTCCTCTACCTTGTTCATGGGCAATGGCAGCCAGCATCTCCGTTACTTGGTAAGCACGCTCGGTGTCTAGACTGGCTGTCGGCTCATCTGCAAGCACGATGCTCGGATTGTTATAGAGCGCTCTAGCAATCGCGGCACGTTGACGTTCGCCACCTGATAGAGCCTTGGGATACTGATCTTGTACTTTTTCCAAATCCAACAAGTCAAAGAGTTCTTTTCGATCACTTTTACTATTTTTTCCCTTATCCAGTCTGTCAATCAAATCCAGCTGTTCTTTGACCGTTAGAAATGGAATTAAGTTTGAAGCCTGAAGAATGAAGCCAAACTCTCTAAAACGGAGGTCTGTTTTCTCCTTCTCCGTCAAACTGCCTGTTTCCCTCCCCTTGACTAGAATCTTTCCACTCGATGCTTCCTGAAGTTGTCCTAGAGTTGTTAGAAAGGTCGTCTTTCCAGATCCTGAAGGCCCAACAATAGCCACGAACTCTCCCGCATTTAGCTGAAAATTCGTCTCATGCAGGGCTACGACTTTCATCTTTCCTTCCCCGTAGGTTTTTGTCACTTGAGTCATTTCAATCAATGCTGTCATACTATTCTCCTTATCATTCTGCAATCGCAGTAATCGGGTCCACCTTTAGCAAGCGTGGAAGTGAAATGACACCACCTAGAAGGGCCATCAAGGAAATTACCAAACTTAGGACAGAGTAGGCAATCCAACTTGGATAGAAAAAAAAGGTAGCTGGTAAGACTAAAATCACTCCTCCGATTGCCAGTAAGGCTAAAGCAATCCCCATACCAGACAAAAGGAAGATTTGACAGAAAAGAGACCATACAATGGTTTTGATCTGTATCCCCTGAGCTCGCATTATGCCATAAAGACCTAGTTTTTGGATGGTAATGATATAAACAAAAATCCCCACAATCAAGCCTGTAATGACAATCATAGCAAGAATCATTCCTGAAAATACATTAACCTGAGGTGTGTAACCAGGAATTTTCGATATCATTTTTAGAATGGAAATCTGTTTCAGTCCATCGCCAGTCACTTCTATGTCATTTTTCAATACCAAGGCAGAGATGGAACGATTGGCCTTCAAGGTTCCTTGTAAGGTCCAATAAGTTGTCAGACTCGTAAAGACAACAGGCTCAGTGAAAAATTTATTTCCCTGAGTCAGGCCTACAATCTTGTAACTTGCCTCGCTTCCATTGAGCTGAATGGCATCACCTAGCTTAATTCCATAATTTTCAAAGGACTGATCCACGACAACCTCATCATCTCCTTCAGGATAACGACCCTCCGTCAAACTAGGAGAGATAAAAGAGTCCCAGTCTTGAGCAAAAATGGAAACATTGACCTTTTCACTACCATCGACTAGATTGGTTACAGCAAACATATAGCCCAATGGAGCAGCCTCTTCAGAATTCTTATCCTTGTAGTCCTTTTCAGGAATAAAAGATGCCGTCAAATTATCATTTGCGTAGTCAGATAAAACCACACCCGTCGCTTGCCAATTATCAATAGCTGCCCGGTTGTTTTGCACAAGACCAAGAGCTAGACTGGTCATAAAAAAGACCATAAAAGCGATAAGAAAAATGGTAGTTAGAATTAAACTATATCGAAGTTTGTTTCGTAATATTTCTTTGATAGCAAGATACATGCTTATCTCCTTTAACTTTCCCCAGAGGTAGCAAGAAGGTCACCCAATCCTATAGACAGAATCTCTGTCCTTCCATCCATTCAAAACAACTTCTACCTATTCTTTTAAAATGAATCAAGGTAGCAACTCAACAAATCATCTTAGGAAAAAGCCTCAGCTTGCTATCAATTTATATAAGTTATCCTTTCCTTTCTCAGTATATTTATAATAGAGAAAGTCAGGTCATCTGTTTTAAGTGTAGCATCCATGTTATCACTTTCTCTAGTGGGTGTCAAGAAGAGTGACTTAGAAGATGATAAGAGACTTTAGTAGTTTTGTAACCATTCTGTAACAATCCTCTGCATAAAAAATGATAAAATAGTTAGGTACTGTTAAGGAGAGAATCATGCCCGCAAGAAAATTAGAAGCTTATGAGTTTGAACAAATTCCCGAATCGAATCAAACTCCGCTTTACCAAGATTATAAACCTGAAGCCCCAGTCGGCTCTGGCTTAAAAGAAATTTTATTTTTTGTCAATATTGCTTGTTTTTGTATTTTTATGGTGCTTTTTAGCTTTATCTTTTTAGCCTTAAAATTGAATACAGCTTTATCATTTATTGCTGCTATGGGAACAAGCTTCGCACTTTTACAACTTCAACGAAAGATGATGAAACGAAAATTTTCAAAATAAAGGTTGCTACTACTACCAGCCTTTTTTCTAGTTATCGAAAAAGACAGTTATAAAACTGTCTTTTTTATTTATTCTTACGTTTTGAAGGAGATTGAATAGCGATCTTAACTTCAAAAATTGTTCCTCTAGGTTTGTTATCTTTTACACTAATCGTTCCTCGTAAGGCATCTACGATCTGCTTGGCCAAAGATAGTCCAAGACCAAAGCCACCTTTCTGACGGGTTCTCGCCTTGTCTACACGGTAAAATCGGTCAAAGATTTTCTTCTTGTCAGCAGCTGAGATTCCAATTCCATTATCTGTTACTGTTAGATAGAGGTGGCGATCTGTAGCATAAACCACAAACTCAATTTTCCCATCTTCTTCGGTATACTTGATGGCATTGTCAAATAAGATGGTCATGAGCTGTTTTAGGAGCAACTGATCGGTCATAAAGGGACGATAAATCCGATTTTCATAGTCAAAAACACGATCATTTTCAGAAGCAATCAACTCATAGTTAGCAAAAGTTGTTTTAAAGAATTGCGGAGAAACTTCTGCTATTTCTGGTTTAATTCCATCATCACGACGGGCAAGGTTGAGAAGATTGGTCGTGAGGAAGCGCATGTTGCGAACTTCTTCAAGACTCGAAGCAATGCTTTCGCTGGATTCCATAATCGTCGCTTCTGGTTTTCGAAAGAGAGTCTCTAAACGATTTTGTAAAACGGCCAAAGGTGTTCTCAGTTCGTGGCTCGCATTTTCAACAAAGGACTTCTGCTTTTGCATACTTTCCAACAAGGGTTTGACACTGACACGTGCCAGATAAACACTGGCGATTAAAGACAGGAGCCAGAAACTAGCCATGACTACAACAATTAAATGCTCGTGGTTTTGGCTGATTTGCTCAAGCTGGCTGGTATTGATCAAGACCGCCGCATATTTGACGTTGCTTGAAACAGTGGACGAATTTGTTTCCATCAAGATCATCCGGTAGGTTTCTTCCTGACCGTAGCTATTGACAACTTGGATTTGGCGAATGTGATTCAGTTCTTTCTTGTCCAGTTTGATCTTGTCCAAGCCTAAAAAACGATTGCCCAGTAAGAGTTGGTTAAAATCCTTGTCAAAGAGCAAGACTTCCGTATTAGAGCTGACATTGGGTTTGATTTCAGCCTTGCTGGCATCCGCGGTTGCGGGTTGGATGTCCTTGACCTCTTCAGTTGCCCTATTCAGGGCTAACTGGATAACCGCTTGGGGACTACTACTAAGGGCTTGCAGTTTTTCATCTACAGAAGTGTAGAGACTCGAGTGCATGACCTGGAGGATAATCAAGGTCATAGCCGAGAAGATTAGTGTGAACACTCCAAAGTTTCGAATGAAATAGCTGAAATCATCCGCATACCATGTTTTTTTTAGTTTATTGAACATCTTTTAAAATATACCCGACACTACGCAAGGTTTGAAGATTTTCAGCAAAGGCTGTTCCCTTCAATTTCTTACGAACTTTTGAGACATAGACTTCTACAACGGAAATCGTCGTATCGCTATCAAATCCCCATAGACGGTCAAAAATTTGTGTCTTTGGAAGAATGACATTTTGATTTTGAAGGAAGTAAACCAATAACTCAAACTCTTTTCCGAGTAGTTCCACAGAAGTATCTTCCACCTTCACTTCATTCGTTGAAAGGTTGACAACAATATCCCCATAGGTCAAAGTGTTTTCATTAAATTTACCTGAACGCTTGAGAAGGGCTTGGATCCGCATTTTGAGTTCTTCTAGGTAGAAAGGCTTGGTGAGGTAGTCATCCGCTCCAAGCTCAAAACCATGTCCCTTGTCATCCAAACTTTCTTTGGCAGTCATGATCAGAACTGGTGTCGTAATTCCTTTTTCTCGCAACTCTTTCAAGACTTGGAATCCATTTTTTTCAGGCAACATCAGGTCAAGCAAAATCAGGTCATAGACGCCACTTTCAGCTTCGTAGAGACCTTCTTCTCCATCAAAAACCTGCATGACATCTGCAAAATCATCTAAAAAGTCAAATACTGAGTTTGACAGACCCAGGTCATCTTCCACTAATAAGATTTTTATCATCAGAAACTCCTCCTTGTTATGATTATTATACCAAAATTGCCTTAAAAAAACTCAACTCTCTCTTCTTTTAAGATAGAAAGTTGAGTTTTTGTTTACATTTTGAACGAATTAAGCTTTAGCATATTGGGCTACAACAGCTTCTACTGCTGCTTTCTCACGCTTAATCAAGTCAACACGCGCTGCGATATCCTTGATCCCCATGCGGATGTTACGACTAAGAGCTAGGTCAGAAAGTTGTGGCTCAAAGAATTCCTTGTACTCTGCCAAACGTTGCTCTGTCTTAAATACGTGGGCAGGTAGGATAACAAAGCTATCAAAGCTCATATCCCCACCAAGAGCCGCCTTGATCCAATCCCAGTTTTCACGCGCCCATACCCAAACAGTTTCTTGAGTTGTTTGATGATCTAGGAACTGGTAATACCAAGAAGACAAGTCTTGTGGTTTTACCACAAATTTATCCTTCCATGAACTAATCAAGGTTTGGATATTGTCAGCATCTGTACTGTATGCTAGAGCAGCTGCCAACTGACGTTTGAAGACAGCATCTGTGGCATGAGTGTAGAGGTCCAGATAAGTTGCGACCAAGTCCTTGGTCTCATGGTGTTTCATCTCATTGATGAGAACTTGTGCACGGATGGCTGCTGGAAGTCCTGCAAGGTTCTCCTTGTGAGCTGCGAAGATTTGGCTAGCAACCTGACTAGCTTCTGCATCATTTGAGCGAATCATCATAGAAACGGCCAACTGACGAACCAATTCATCCTCATCTGATTCCCCGTCTTTGGCTTCAAAACCAAGACGGTCATAGTTATGACGAGCCAATTTAGCAACTAGTGATTTGAAGGCTGTTTCAGCATCCGTTCCTTCATCGATAAAGCGCTCAAGGGCAGAAATCACTTGAGAAACAGCTGAAACCACAAGGTAAGACTCTTCCTTAGCAAGTTTATCAAGGACTGGGAGCAAGTCCGCATAAGAAATTTGCCCTGCTTCAGCAAGCAAACGACGTTCTTGGACGATTTGCAGTTTGCTTGTGTTATCAAGTGTCTCTAGCTCAGCAAGAACAGCATCTAACAAGTCTCCTTGATAGTCTGTAATGTAGTGGGCTGTATTTTCAGTATTAAGGCGAAGTGCTCCTTTATTTTCAGCAAGAAGAGCGGCGTAGTCAGGAATTTCGATACTTTCAGTTTCGAGTGTATCTGGCAAACCTTTCCAGTTGCTGTTAAGTGGTACCACCCATAGGCGGTTCTTGTCTTCATGTTCGCCGATGAAGAATTGTTTTTGTGAAATCTTCAAAACATCATTTTCAACTTTGACAGTGAGAACTGGATAACCAGGCTGTTCCAACCAAGAATCCATGAAGGCTGCGACATCACGCCCTGATGCTTGTCCGAGAGCATTCCAAAGGTCACGACCGATGGTATTGCTGTACTGGTGTTTTTCAAAGTAGGCATGCAAGCCTTTAGCAAAATCAGCATCTCCTAGCCAACGGCGAAGCATGTGCATGAGGCGGCTTCCTTTGGCATAGACGATAGCGCTATCAAAGAGCGTATTGATTTCATCTGGGTGTTTGACTTCGACATGGACAGACTGAACACCATCCGTCGCATCACGTTTAAGCGCAGCTGGAACACCACCTGTTTGGAAGTCTTCAAAAATATTCCAACTTGGCTCGATGGCATCCACACAGACATATTCCATCATGTTAGCAAAGCTTTCATTGAGCCAAAGGTCATCCCACCATTTCATAGTCACGAGGTTTCCAAACCATTGGTGGGCAAGCTCATGAGCGATAACAAGGGCAACTTCTTGACGGCTTGCAAAGGTTGAGTTCTCATCGACAACCAAGTAAACTTCACGGTAGGTCACAAGACCCCAGTTTTCCATAGCACCAGCTGAGAAGTCAGGAAGGGCGATATGAAGCGATTGAGGAATTGGATACTTAACTCCATAGTAATCTTCGTAAAACTCGATAGAGCGAACGGCGATGTCTAGTGAGAAATCAAGGTTAGATAGTGGGTGAGCTTTGGTTGAGTAGACACCTACGAGGGTACCGTTTTTAGTTTTAGCGGTCACACCTTGCAAATCACCTGCTACAAAGGCTAACAAGTAAGAAGACATACGAGGTGTTGTCTCAAACTTCCAGATACCCGTTTCCTTGCGGTTTTCAACATCGATTTCTGGCATGTTTGACAAGGCCAATTCACCTTCCGCTTGGTCAAAACGAAGAGAAAGGTCAAAAGTTGCTTTGGCTTCGGGCTCATCCACACATGGGAAAGCTTCACGCGCAAAATGGCTCTCAAACTGAGTAGACAAGACTTCCTTCTTGACACCATCAACAGTGTAGTAAGAAGGATAAATCCCTGTCATGTTGTCTGTAATTTTTCCTGAAAAAGCAATAATCAATTCAACTTGGCCAGCCTCAGCCAATTCGATATGAAGGGCTTCATTGTCATGGTCAACTGTATATGGACGAGCTTGACCTGCAACTTCTACAGAAGCGATTTCCAAGTCTTTTTGGTGAAGGGAAATACGGTCACTCTGTGCTTGACCAGTAATGGTCACCTTCCCAGAAAAGGTCTTGGTCTCACGACTCAAGTCTAAAAATAAATCATAGTGTTCAGGAACAAATTGCGTAATAAAATGTTCAACTGCTTGCATAGTTTTCTCCTATTCTAAGTTTAAGAGCTGCTGCTCTTCTTCAAACAAACTTATTATATCATGTTTTGCTTAAGAAAAAAGGATTGGACGGCGATTTCCAAAACTTTCTTCCTTCTGCAGTCTACAGTGGGTAGACCTTGCGAAATTCTTCCAAAACGACCTTGCTGTCAGGTGTAAAAGTCAGTCCAGCCTTCCTCATCCACTCGGTAAAAAAATCCTCATGAACCTGGCGCCAATAGGCTAAAGATTTGTCTCCCTCACCTTCCTTGTAGGCATGGTCAGCAGAAACTTGATGAAAGGGCTGAACGGAAACCTTGGTAATTTTGACAATGCAGACAGCCTGATCTTGACTGTCTAAAATAACATCGAAGGTCCCTTCTTGTGGAAGAGGTTCATCCTCTAGTGCATAGAGGTCGTAGGCTGAGGCGGTTGCTGTCTTTTCGCCTCTTAGAACTAAATCTGCCAAGAGATCGGCTTCCACTCCAAAAGCCCAGGCATCTATCTCATCGCCGATAGTAGGGTTGATTTGTTTGTAGGCATTCCACATTTCTTGCGGTGTCATAGTTTGCTCCTTTGTAATTTTTTACTTACTTCTTTTACACGTTTGAGGTGGTCTGGATGGTCAATCTCTAAATCAAAAATCTCTGGAATAGAACTGTAGTGGATAATGCATTTGATACCCATCTGATTTATTTTTTGTATGAAAGAATCATTCAGATAGCCTGCTACAGCAAAGTCAATCTTTTTCATCCTTGCTTTATCCTGCATCTTTCTTAGCATATCTAACATTATTGGACTTTCCATATCATGCCATTGACTATTTCTCACAGTCGCAAAAATAAAAGAAGTCAAATCATTCATTCCAACTATAATCTTTGAAATACCCGTTTCCAGTATCCTATCCAAGTCAAAATAAGCTGACGGCAATTCAATCATCGTGGCAATTTTCCCAGTAAAACCATGCTGACGCAATACTCTAATAGCTTGCTTTAACTGCTCAGCATCATTGACAAAAGGAAAGATAACAGACAGATTGGGATTGGTTTGATAAACTTCTGTAACGACATGTGCCTCAGCCTGAAATTCATACGGACACGCCAATAAACGCCTAGTTCCTCTATATCCAAATAAGGGATGATTTTCATCAAAATACTCTTTAGTCCCCTTTAGACAATTAGCTTCTGTATTCGTTAATTCTGAAAAACGATACCAGACCTCTTCATCTGAGTACAGGGAACAGATAGTGTCTAGATAATCTTTTACAAATTGCTGACAACTTGGTAATAGTATGTTTTGATTGAGCTCTCTTAGCAAGTATTCCCCACGAATCATACCAACATGATGAAATAGTTGTGAGTAAACTTTTTCAGCGATTTTCTCGCCACTAAGGGCTAGCTGGTTTTTCATAGCCATTCACCTTCCAATTCATGTAAGAAGTCTTGTCCAGTTCCGAAAATCCTAATAATTCAGACTTAACCTTCAAGACTAATGGCGATGCATTTTCTTCTGTGATTTTCTGAATATCCATCCAAACATATCCGAGTGAATCATTCGCATCATCAGACACAGCTTCCGAAATTGTAACTTGAGATGCAATCTCATTCATTTCAACATCATACAAGGCCATGACATGGTGAACCATAAAATTTTTTAACTCTTCCCTGATGAAAACATCGTAGATTCGAGGATTGGAGTAGCTTCTAACAGTATATCCCGTCTCTTCCATAACTTCTCTAATCAAAGTTTCCGTCAGTCCTTCACCAAGTTGCTGACTACCACTGGGAAGGCCTAACCTATTTTTGTAGGGATCTGCTGTTTTTTGAATACAAAGAAGGTAACCATGTTTATAGCAAACACCATAGACTCCAAAGTATTTTTTGATTTCCATCTAACTCCTCCTACTTCAAAGACCAACCACCATCAATCATGAGGATTTGCCCTTGCATGGCGCTCGCTTTTCCACTTGCTAAGAAAAGGCTAATCTCTGCTATTTCCTCTG
This sequence comes from bacterium, assembly GCA_905221345.1. Taxonomy (GTDB): domain Bacteria; phylum Bacillota; class Bacilli; order Lactobacillales; family Streptococcaceae; genus Streptococcus. The sequence goes on along the minus strand of CAJNCW010000003.1, from coordinate 23,768 downwards.
GTTCAATCCAGCGCTTGATTGGCGTTTCACTAGCCACCCAGTCAGCCAATCCACCTGGTTCAAAGTCCGCAGCGGTCATGGCTGTCTTAACAGCTCCTGGAGCGATACCAAAGACCTGAATCCCAGCTTCTGCATAGTCTAGAGCCAACTGCTTGGTAAAGCCAGCTAAGGCGTGCTTAGACGAGGTATAGGCATGACCACCTCCGCCAGCTAGGCTTGAGGCAATCGAACACATATTGATAATAATTCCTTTTTTATTTTCCAGCATTTTTGTCAAATAATGTCGAGTCAGCTCAACTGGAGTCACGTAGTTGATTTCAAAAATCTCTTGAATTTCCTGCGCAGTCTGTTCCAAAAGCGGTTTGTAATCATCCAAAACACCAGCAGTATTGCACAAGACATCCACCTGAGGACACCAGTCAAAAATTGGCTCCAAGTCCAAGGTCAAATCTCTCTGTAAAAAGTGAAAATCACCCTGTAAGAGTGGATTTTCATCTTGGTCAACTCCATAAACTTGATAGCCATTCTCTAAAAAGAGTCGTGCTTGAGCCAGACCAATCCCTGAACTTACTCCCGTAATCAATACACGTCTAGTCATACACTTCTACCCAATCTGTCGCCAAAACATCACAAGGTGTCGGACTCCACATGGAAAAACCTTCCCCTTCTCCTGACACGTTGATTAGAAAATAAGGCGTCACTTCAAGTGCAACCCCGTTTTGTTCGATAGTGTCAAAAAGTTGGACATAGTTTTCAGCCCCTCCCCAACCAGTTCGTACATATTTTTTCTTAGCCTTTAATCCAGGCAGGATTTCTTCAAATGTCATGATGTTCTCCTTTGTTGTCTACTTATTTTTATTATAACAAAAAATCGACAACCAATCTATCATGGTTCCCGATTTTGTTCTTCCCTAGTCTTTTCCGCCAAGTTTACCATTGATATTCATCATGATGCTGGCTATTTTCTCACCCCAGTATGGATCTGAAGCATAGCGTACATTCATACCAGTTGCTTTATTTCCAAGGTGATCTCGTCCACGATCGATGTAGTTCTCACGAATCCACTTAGCCGCACCGAGAATCCCCTTGTCCACATCATCAAATTTTTTGGCTGAGGTATATGGGCTCGAATCATAAGCCGCAATTCCAAAGAAGTTATTCTTATCCTTGGCAATCTGGCTCCGTCCCCAAGCACTCTCAAGTGCACTATGGGCCATTAAGTAAAGAGCATTTACACCATAGCGTTCCTCAGCTTCCTTAAAAATAGCACCCTTACCAGCGAGGCGACTATTCCTAATGCTCATCAAAGAATAAACTTTATCCAATTCAGCTGCGCTGTAATTACTTGGTTTAGTCAAATTTCTAAAGAGGAAGGGATTTTCAATGGTGAAACCATCAAAATGAATTCCATCAGTTGAATAATATTTCTTACCAATAGTCATAGCTGAGCTATGTGGCGCAACACGGAGACTTACATAAGGTGATAACTCATGGTAAAAATACTTGCCATCACTTGTATAATGAGGGACAAATTCACTATCTTTATCAATAGCTGCTAAATCACTTTTATTCATGAAGCCTGATAAACCAGAAATATTGACTGGTATTTGACTATCTTTTTTAGATTGGGCATCTCCAAGCGAGACTATGGTTCCCTGTGATACATAACTCAATCTTTCACCAGAAGCGCTATAAACATAAGCAGTAATCGGTTTTACTTTGTAATATTTTGCCTCTGAGATCCACTTCCCATTATTCTGGAAGGAATACTCTTTACCTTTGATCGTAAAAGTACCCGTTACGTATCGACCATCATCTTTTAAGTAGTACCAAGCATCGTAATCTTTGTCAAAAATCCATTCATTTTTGGCCATATAGCCACCAGATTTAAGATAGTATGAACCAATCCACTCACGGGAAGCGTAAGCCCCACCTGATTTCAAGTAGAACCAGCTATTGTAGGATTTATCAAAAATCCACTCTTTTTCCGCCATAGCGCCACTATCTTTCAGATAGTAGTCACTTTTCCACTGGCTACTTGCCATCACACCATCGCTATTAAAATAGTACCATGTCCCTTTGATTTTCTCCCATTTATTGCGGGAAATCTTGCCTGAAGCTGTGGCATAGTACCACTTGTCAGATATTTTCACCCAAGCGTTTTCTGCCATTGCACCACTACCTTGGAAAAGATAGTCATTATAGATGGTACGGCTAAGCATGACACCATCTTGATCAAAGTAATACCAAGAACCTTCAATCTTTTCCCATTTATTGCGAGAAATCTTGCCTGAAGCTGTGGCATAGTACCATTGGTCATATATTTTCACCCAAGCGTTTTCTGCCATTGCGCCATTACCTTGGATAAGGTAACCATCAACTATAGTATTACTGAGCATAATACCATTTTTGTCAAAGTAATACCAAGTGCCACTAATTTTTTTCCAGTTTACGATAGGCTGGTTATTTTCATAAAAACGCCAGTTTCCTTGTTCTTTCTGCCAACCTTCCTTGATAACTTCCTCTTTTTTTTCCTTTTTGGATGAGTCATCTTTAGAAGAATTTTCCTCTTTTACAACTGGCTCTTTCTTCGCCTCGACTTTAGGAACTTCTTTCTTGGGAGCAGCTTCCTCTTTTTTCTCGACTACATCTGTGGTCTGAGTTTTTTTCGTAACCTGAGATTCTTCAGCGTATACAGTTGTCTTTGCAAATCCTGCCATAGAAAGAACGACAGTACTTGCAAGTAGTATCTTCTTCATTTTATTCTCCTCAGTAGAAAACTATCTACACTATTACTATTTTATAAACCCTATTGTAACATAGTTAACAGACGGAAATATTACAAATTGATGAAGATTCTATGTCTTGTTGACGATAAGGAAGACCTAGTTTATCTCAGATTGTCTTTGACTTCCTGACGGAGATCTTCCAAACTGCTAATGCCGTATTTGTCCATGACTTTTGGCAGATGTTCGATGATATCAGGACAAGCATAAGGGTTGGTAAAATTGGCTGTTCCAACTCCGATGGCAGAGGCACCAGCCAGATACATTTCTAGCGCAGCTTCAGCCGAATCCACTCCCCCCATTCCAATGATGGGAAGGCCTGTTGTTTGGGCGACTTGGCGGATGAGTTTGAGGGCTACTGGAAAGACTGCTGGACCTGACATTCCACCTGTTCCATTGGCTAGGATTGGTTTTCTAGTTTTGAAGTCAAAGCGCATACCGACAAGGGTATTGATCATGGTTAAGCCACTTGCTCCTGCATCTTCTGCGGCTTTGGCAATGGTGACAACATCCGTCACACTAGGGGTTAACTTAACATAAACTGGCACATGGGAAGCTTCCACAGCCGCCTTTACCACTTCATAAGCTAGATCAGGGTCTTGCCCAATCAAAAGTCCATGATTGCCGTGATCTACATTCGGGCAGGAGATATTGAGCTCAATAGCTTTTACATTTGCAGCCTTGGAAATTCCTCGAGAAACAGCAGCGTACTCTTGTTTTGAAAAGCCTGCAACATTTGCAATAATGGGAAGCGTAGGATACTCTCTTTCCAGCCAAGGAAGTTTTTCAGCCAAAACAGCTTCTAAACCAGGATTTTGCAGACCGATTGCATTGAGCATACCAGCAGGTGTCTCTGCAACCCTTGGAGTTGGATTCCCAAAACGTGGTTCTAGTGTCGTCGCCTTGATCATAATAGAGCCTAAAAGGTCCAAATCATAGTACTTGGCATACTCTTGACCAAAACCAAAACAGCCTGATGCTGGTATGATAGGATTTTTCAAATCCAAACCAGGCAGAGAAACTTGTAAACGATTTGTAGTCATGATTTTCTCCTTATAATACAACTGTCCCTGTGCGAAAAACAGGGCCATCTTCACAGACTCGTTGGCTGACGGTTTCACTATCTGGCACCTTTAGAACGCAGGCGTAGCAAGCCCCCATCCCACAAGCCATACGAGATTCTAGAGATAAATAGGCTCTTGGGTGGTCATAAAATCTTTGATTGATATACTTCATCATTCCTGGCGCCCCACATGAGTAAACAGCATCAAATTGACTGTCTAAATCATTGATGACGACGGACACATTTCCCTTGATACCATAAGAACCATCATCTGTCGTTACAAAAACTTGACCATATTGGGCCAATTCCTTTTCTAGGATAACAGCATCCTTATTAGCAAAACCGAGGACTGTGGCTACTTTCACCCCACGCGCATGCAATTCCTTGGCCACCTCGAGCAAGGGCGGAACACCAATCCCACCACCAACGAGGAGAACTTGGCTCTGATTGTCTAAAGCAGACAAGTCAAAACCATTTCCCTGAGGCCCCATCACATCAAGAGTATCTCCCTGACTTAAGGTTGAAAAAATAGCTGTCCCAGCCCCCTCAATCCGATAAATGAGATGACACTGCTTTTTTACCTTGTCAATAGACGAAATTGAAATAGGACGGCGCAAGAGATGGGCATCATCAGGCACACGCAGATGAAGAAATTGGCCTGCTCGCATGGCTTCAACCATCTCTCCTTCTAGGACTAATTCAAAGATTGCTGGCGCAATTTCCTCTTGTGCGACCACCTTCATGGTTTCCAAACGAATCGCACCCAAACGCTTCTTACATGTGGAATTCATGATTTTTCCTCCTTAAATTTAAGGGGACCAGATAAAGAAAAGACCTTGCTTTTGCAAGGCCTCAGTTGGGTTAGGCTAGAACTCATGCGCACACTTAAAAAGTCCCCACAGAGAGCCCCTTATCCCTTTTATCTGACACCTTGTGAGTCTCTCTGGACTCCCCTTAAAGGTTAAATTTGTCTTAGTATACTCTTTCAAAGAAAAAAAGTCAAGTAGAAAACGAACATTCTACTTGACTTTACTGGATTATTTTTCACGAATGACTTCGACCTTGTAGCCGTCAGGATCCTTGACAAAGTAATAGTTTGGTGGGGTTCCTGGTAGACCTTTTGGCTCTGTAACCTCATAGCCTTTAGCGCTATGTTCTTGATGAAGTGCTTCAAGGTCAGGAGTGCTGAGAGCGATATGGGCAAAACCATCTCCTACCACGTAAGGACCGTGATCGTAGTTATAGGTCAATTCCAACTCGTAGTCATCACCATCAAGTCCTAGATAGACAATGGTGAAGGCATAATCTGGAAAATCCTTGCGACGCAATTCTTTAAAACCAAAAGCGTCTTGATAAAAGGCGATCGATTTTTCAAGGTTTTCTACTCGCAAGCAGGTGTGTAGCATTTTTGAAGCCATGGCTTTCTCCTTTATTTCTAAAAAGACTGGGACAATTCTGTTCCAGTCTTATCAATTATTATTTACCAAGTTTTGCTTTAGCTGCATCTGCAAGAGCTGTGAAAGCTGCTGCATCGTTAACAGCCAAGTCAGCAAGCATTTTACGGTTAACTTCGATTTCAGCCAATTTCAAACCATGCATCAATTGTGAGTATGAAAGTCCGTTCAAACGAGCTGCCGCATTGATACGAGTGATCCACAATTTACGGAAGTCACGTTTTTTCTGACGACGGTCACGGTATGCATAGTAGTAAGAGTTCATTACTTGTTCTTTTGCAGTACGGAACAAGATGTGTTTAGCTCCATAGTAACCTTTTGCTAATTTAAGAATACGTTTACGACGTTTGCGTGATACAACGCCACCTTTAACACGTGCCATGTTTTATTTCCTCCAAATATTTCCTAGAATTGTTTACTTACTGTTAGGCTATTATTTCAAGCGAGTAAGCATTGCTTTGATACGTTTGAAATCTCCTGAATGCACCATAGATGCTTTACGAAGATGACGACGTTGTTTCTTAGTTTTTCCGTGGAAACGGTGAGAAGTGTAAGCACGGAAACGTTTAAGTCCACCAGAACCTGTACGTTTGAAACGTTTAGCTGATGCGCGGTGTGTTTTTTGTTTTGGCATGATTTTTTCTCCTTTATTTAACTTTCTGACAATTATTTTTTGTCAGTTGCTGGCGCCAACTGCATGAACATTTGGCGTCCATCCATCTTAGCTCGTTGTTCGATGATGGCAATATCTTGTGTTGCTTCAGCAAACTCGGCTAAAACTTTTGCACCAATCTCTTTATGGGTGATCATGCGCCCTTTAAAGCGAATGGATACCTTAACTTTATTTCCTTTTTCAAGGAACTTGCGTGCATTACGAAGTTTTGTGTCAAAGTCACCCTTGTCAATAGTTGGACTCAGACGAACTTCTTTCACAGTAACAACACTTTGTTTTTTACGTTGTTCTTTTTGCTTTTTCTGATACTCAAATTTGAACTTACCGTAGTCCATAATTTTAGCAACAGGCGGCTTTGCTTGGGGTTGAATCAATACTAAGTCAACATTTGCACTATCAGCCAATGCTTGCGCTTCGCTGAGTGGCTTGATGCCTAGCTGTTCTCCCTCAAGACCGATCAAGCGAACTTCACGTACACGAATTTCATCATTGATGAATAAGTCTTGTTTTGCTATGGTTTTCACCTCTTTTTTATTATTAGAGAAAAACAAGAGCGGACTCGTAATGATACAAGCCCGCACGTTATGATAGCGTTTCTTAGAAACTTTTCATCCGTAGGGCCAGGCAACTTGATGTCACAAGGCGAGAAGCTCTCACTTCTGCTTTTCTCAACTTTTATATGATACCAAGTTTTCTAGCCCTTGTCAAGATAAAAAGTCATTTTTTCAAAAACTTTCTGTTTTCTTCTTGATGTCCGCATCAAAAAGAGAGAACCTAGTTGGTTCCCTCCCTGTGTTAGTTTTTCCTCACCTTCCGTATAGGAACGCTAAGACCTATTAAAAACTTCCTTTTTACGTGAACTTCCCCACCTTTCGATAAATAGAATCCCCACTAACAAAAGAATAATCAAACAAGGAAGTAAGACCATCCCCATACCCCAATTTAGATTGATATTATCAATTTGTTTAGGTAAGCTTCCAGATAAAATCTCCACTGAACGCAAGTAAGTAAAGGGAAGCAGATGTGCAATACTCTGAAGAGGCTGAATCGTTTGGATACCAAACAATAAGCCAACAATCCCAATGAGTGAAAGAAAGAGGACGGGCATTTTTTGCTTGAAAAAGTAAGCAATCAAGTAGACGACTTCCACAATGACGATAAAGGCTAAGAAAGTTAAGAGCAAGCTAGGAAATAACACATCTTGTATCTTCCCAATAGTTACCTCTTGATTCGTTATGCTGTAGAATGGGTAGGGATAATCTAACTGTCCAAAACCGCTTATCAGACTTCCCACTAGAAAAGAAAATCCGCTGATTCCGATAAACAGCACAGTTACATAACCCACTCCAACTCCAAGAGAGGATATGGCAAATGCCACTTTTGAAAAAGGATATAACTGAGCTGTATCCAGATGATTTTGATATCTTTCTGCAAATAGTTGCGTTATCATAAAAATAATAGCAACCACAAACAAGCTTGGGATGATAACCTCTAAAATCCAGACAATCTGATCAATACCGTGGGCCGGATAAACTAAATTGTGCGCTTTTATGTTCAAGGGATACAGGGCTTGGTAAATCTTTCGTTGGCGGTCAACCGCCATTTTAAAGTCAGAGCTAGCAGTCGGTTCATTTGAAATAACTTCATATTTCTTCTCTTCATCTTGCCACTGCAAATAGTAGGCTTCTTTCCAGCGTCCTTCTTTTAACAAAGCCAGAATTTCTTTCTTTTGCGTCAAAAGATTTTTTTGCGATTCTAAATTAATTTTAGCAATCTGGTATTCCTCCGAGTTGGTATCAGATATTTGGGAGAGTTTCTCTTCATATTCATTGATGACTCTCTCATCTTTTACAAGACGAGTTTCCAACTCGCTCTCCAAGCTGACGGAGTTTGCAGTCTGACTATTAAAATAAAAGGTAACACCGAGTCCAGATACAAATAAAGCTAAGATAATCCAGTTTAAGCGACTTTTGAAAACTTTTTTTAACAAAAATAGGCTAATATCTTTCATAACGGAACCTCTTCTATCTGCCCCTGACGAATGGTTACGATGCTATCGCAGACATCAATCAACTCTTCCTTATAGTGGGAACTCAAAAGAACCAGCTGTTCTTGCCTATTGATTTGTGCTAGCCTGTCAAAAAACTTCTGTCGATAGTACTCGTCTAAACCATTTGTTACCTCATCCATGAGCCAGCATTTCGCCTGACTGAGAAAATACATGGCAATCACCAAGCGTTGCTTCATCCCTAGGGAATACTTGCGGATGGGAAGATTGATATAGTCAGACATTTCCCAATAGGCGATTTCGTCCCCCAAGTTTAGGTCTGACTTCCAGATGTTTTTTATGAGACGAAGGTAGTCCATCCCACTTAAGTTTCCATCCAGCCATTCAACGCTCTCATAATAAAACAAAGAAGGAGGAACTGCGATATGTCCACTACTGAGGGGAAGCAGCCTGCTAATAGCTCGGAACAGGGTCGTCTTTCCAGAGCCATTGATAGCAAGAAGGCCATAAATCCTACCTTTTTTAAAGGTGAAATCAACATCTTGCAAGATGACTTGTCGCGTTTTTAAGGTAACATGAGTAAGAGTTATCATATACAGCCCTCCTTTTTCTCACTCTTTAACGATTAATAGCCTCCGGTGTAGAGGTTTAGTTCCTCATAACGAACAGAATGCCAATCGGACCAACTTTTTAGTCATTATAGAATAATAAGCAGACCATCTTGGAATGTTTACATATTTACGTCCGTGCTAATTCATGCTAAACTTCCAAGCGGTATTCCAATCATACCAATAACTTTTAGTAACTGTCACAGTTGCTCCACTGGACTGACAAAAACAATAGATGATAAACTCGCTAATAAAACAACTTTTGCTAATTTTCATGTTTTCATTGCATTTATATCTTTACTATTGGAAACACTTTCATTATATCGTTTTTCTCATTATTATGCAACAGATTTTTTGTTTATTTTACTAATATATAACATTGTTTCTTCCTAACGAACACTTTCGATTCGCCAACTATTCCATCCTTTAAAGCGAATAGCTCCTTGCTGGTCAGTTCGGTAAATCTTACTCTTGATGGTCTCTAGTCGAGTCAAGGTTTCCTGATGGGGGAGTTTCGCACGATTGTTCTTTCCAACTGAGATGAGAGAAATCTCTGGGTTGAGTTTTTCTAGAAAAGCTGGATTTGATGAGGTTTTAGAACCATGTTGACCGACTTTCAAGACATCCACCTCTAAGTCAGGATATTGCTTTAAAAGATCCTTCTCTCCCTTCTCTTTCAAGTTTCCACTGAAGAGAAAGTGCTTATCCAAGAGTTTCCCATAAAGAAGGAGGGAATCACTATGACTTCCATCTCCAATCTTCCTTGGAGATAGGACTTCTAAAGAACCGCCAAAAATCGGTAAATTCTCCCCTGCTGCCACACTGCGTATCTTGGTTTGACTTGCTTGTAGTTCTGCTACAAATTCTTTCTGTGTCAAACTTCCTTTTGATACTAAAATCTCCCCGACATGGAAAGCCTTGGTCACCTCCAGTAAATCACCAACATGTTCTTTATCTGTGTTGGTCAAAATCAGCTGGTAAATCTTGTCTACTCCGCGACTTTTAAGATAGGGAATCAAGGTTCTCTGGGCATTGCTGGTCGTCGCCTTTTCTTGCCATTTTTCGATTTTCTTATCAGACTCTGCCTTGCCTCCCACGTCTATGAGAATGGTTTTACCTGTCACATCCCGTAGGAAAATACTTTCCCCTTGCCCTACATCCAGCATGGTAATTTCATTTTCTAGTGGATACTTGGTCAAGAAAAAGAGCCCCACAATAAAGAGACTGAATCCTGCTAGTCTTTTGATGTTTTTTCTCATGTCATAGACCAAGGCTAATGAAACTAAGAGAAGAATCAAAAGCCATGCATTGGGTTGACCAAAAACTAGAGGCCTACTTGCCAGCTGTGATACCAAGCGAATGATGCTCTCCAACCATTCAAAGACAAAGTTAAACTGAGTGACTGGGTAAACAAAAGACAGAATGAATAAGATGGACAAAAGCGGCAAGAAGACCACATCAAACAGAAAGGAAAAGACAAAGGTCAAAAGGATAGACCAAGGCTGAAATTCTGCAAAATAGAAGGATAGAATAGGCAATATTCCCAAGGAAATGACCAGACTTTCTCTGGTAACAGCCTTGAGTCCCTCCCCTTCTTTACTTGTCATAGTCAAGATAAAAGCATAAGCGCAGGACAAGACTCCTCCTGCAGTTAGGAAAAAGTTGGGCATGATGATAAAGAGGACAAGGACAGTCAAGGCAAAATTGTCCAAACCCTTAACACCATGTTGAGCCAGTAGCTTTTGCAAGAGACTGCGAATGACAGATGCTGAAAATCCTGTCAGACCTGCATAGATAAGGGAAAAGGGATAGGTCAGCCACTTCAACTTTTCTTGGATCAAGCCCAATCGCAAGAGGAGTTTCTTAAAGGCATCCATAAAGAAGCCCACCTGCATACCCGACAAGGCAAAGAGATGGATAATTCCTAGACTGGAATAGAGCTCATTCATTTCCTCAAAGTCCGTGTCCAAATGTCCCAGCAAGAGCCCAGTCATATAATTGCGCATAGGATCTGGAAAGTGCGTCTTGATCCAAACTACAGCCTTTCGACGTAAACTAGACAGATTTTCTCCTATATCCCAACTGCTAACCTTTTTAAGTGACTGGATGCTCTTGATAGTCAGTGTCTGGTAAATCCCTTGAGTTTTCAGATAGGCTTGGTAGTCAAATCCACCAAAATTTCTCTGCTCTTCGGGTTCCGAAAGTTTTCCTTCTAGCTCTATCTCGTGCAGATCTGTTAAGGCTTGAAATTGCTCTTTTTCCTCCTCGGACTGGAGTTTATAGTAAACTTGGAAAGTACGGCCATCAGACTTCCCCCGAAAGGATAGACTATCCCCATTGACTTTGATAGTATCTGGTAAAATCCTCACCTTTTCAACATAGCCAACCAAGTCTTGACTAGCTTGTGTCTGTTGCCAGTTTTGAAACAAAAACCAAAATCCAAAAACTCCACAAATAGCTAAAACTTTTCCAGCATATTTCCATGGAAATTGAAAAAAGAGGCAGACGAGCAAAAAAACAAAACCTAGCAGTGCGAGATAGGACGCTCCAAAAATGGCATAGTAAAGCCAGAGCAACAGAAAGCTCAGATAGATTAGAGGAATAGGGAAGTTTTTAGTCCACTGTGACATAATCTTTTAGCTTTTCTATGGTCTTTGTGCCAATGCCAGATACTTTCTTGAGTTCATCTACTGACTTGAACTTGCCATTTGCCTCACGATGGTCGATAATATCCTGCGCTCGTTTTCCTCCCAAGCCTTTGACCTGCTTGAGTTCTTCCAGACCGGCCTTGTTGAGGTTGACCTTCTTTTCTTTACTTGATGAAGGAGTCGTTCCAGAGGCAGCCTGCTGACTAGCTGCTTCTTCTCCCTTAGTTGGAACATAGACCAGAGCCTCGTCACTGACTTTCTGAGCTAGATTGAGCGACTTGCTATCTGCCTCCTCTGTCAAGCCACCTGCCTTCTGAACGGCATCGTGAACTCGACTGCCAAGAGGCAAGTCATAAATCCCTGGCGATTTGACAGCACCTTTGACATCCACTGTGATCAGTTCTTGCTCAGGCGATTCTTCCTTTTCTTCCTTCTTCACTTCTTTTTCAGACGATGAATCCTTTGCAACGGTCGTAACTTCGGTCTGCAAATTCGTTTCCGTGACGGGTGTTTGTGACGTTGGCTTTAGCAGGAAAAATCCGCCTAAGACCAAACCTAAACCAGCACAAATGACAATGATTTTATACTCTTTGATTTTCTCGATAATTGCTTCCATATTTTCTCCTCTCTTAGATTATTCGCAAGAGAAAGAAAAAATAGTCGAAAATTTCTTTTCAACTGCTTATTTATTTGCAAAATAGTCTTCCTTGGTCAATACATAATGAACTCTTGTAACGATTCGGCCTTCTTCATGCTGGTCCATACAAGCATATAGTTCTGCATGTGAAAAACGCATACCTGATTTCTCCATGACTCTTCCAGATGCGGGATTGTCTTTATCGTGAAGTGCGGTCAACTTATTCATTCCAATCTTCTCAAAAGCTAGCTCAATCACAGCACGATTGGCTTCTGTCGTCAATCCTTGATTCCAATACTTTTGGTTGATAATGTAACCAATAGCTGCTTTTTTGAGAATGGGGTCAATCTTATGCAAGTCAATAGTTCCGATAAACTGACCATTGCTTTTTAGTTCTATTCCCCAGCGTCCCAAGGGATTAGCCAAGTAGAACTGAGCAATGTTATTCTTGGTTTCTTCCAAGCTTTGATTGGTTGGAAAAGTGTAGCGCGTATTTTCTCTGTCTGAGGCATACTCAAACATAGCTTCCGCATCATTCAAAGTTACAGGTCTAAACAATAAATGCTCAGTCTCGACTATGGGATACTGTGCTAGTTTTAAAAAGATTGATTCCATACTTCTCCTCCATTTAAAAATATTTTCTACCAGTCTAGCATAAAAAAGAAGTTACAACAAGAAGCGCGAACAAAGAATACCAGATAACTGATTCTAGAGCAGAGAATTTTCTGGTCTTTGGAAGCATTTCTAAATGTTTCTTAAAATCAATAATTACATAATTCAGAGTCCTACTGACAATGAAGATTCATCATTTTTTCTTTCCTTTTTTGAATCTAGTATTTACTTTTTTTATAACATAAAGAATAAAACTTCCCAAAATATCCAATTCTATTGAGATTATAAATAGTTTGATAATCCAAAGCAGCCAACGTGTATGTCTGATTACCTGATCCGTATATCCAAATTTATAAAGAATTTGAACAAAAATTACAAATGACACTATTTCAATAGGAATACGAATTTTAGCTTTCTTTAAACTAAAACCCTTAAATAAATCTCGAAAAGTCTCTTTCTTCGTAGGCACATCTTCCCAATACTCCTTGCTCTGAATTTTTAGGTATAAAAGGTAGGCAACTTCTGTAATCAACTGAGAAAATGCATAGCTGAAAAGAAGAGCTCCAAGAATTCCAACAATAAGTATCAATTTACCTGAAAGTATGGCAGCCAACATAGAAAGTCCAAAAATGATGTAAAGAGAGTTTCTACCATATGCATTAGATTTAGCAAAATAATTCCCCATTGTCCTATTTACAGAGAAGCCTTTTTTTTAACTGGCGTTTTAACCAGAAATATTGATAAATAAAGCCACAAACTGTAGAAATTAACAAAAATGGAATAAAAATTGGAGAATACTTAGGGAATCCAAGCGAAAATTCCTTCGTTGAAATAGAAGTAACTATAATCAAAAGCATCATCAACTGCAGAGAAAAGTATATGACCATATAGACTAGTAGCAGAAAAATTGTTGACAAAATTTGCTTCTTATATACAAAGAGACCAACTAATGGGATGAAAAATGCAATAATAAGGTAGAAACAAGAAATCAAGAGTAAATCAAAGAACCAATTCATAAATGGATTTATTATAGCTACTGTATCAAAATAGTAATAAAAAACGAAAATTTCTAGTGCTAATATAAATACTCCTGTCCATGAAATAACCATCATACTTGCAGATGCGCGAGTATTCGCTAAACTTTTAAAATATGCTTTATTTAATTCTTCAACTTCTCTAACTGTTTTTTCTTTCACATTAACCTCCTAAATTGACCTAACTCTAAGTCCGTTTAATTAAAAATCACAGCTTAATAAGCTTATTCTAATTTTTCGATAAATTGATTAAAAATCTCTAGAAATCAATTTTTTTCAATTAAATATCTTTATTTTCTAATTCTTTGTATAACTGTCTCAATATCATGCTGCGTTTAATCAATTTGGTATTTAAAATAGTGTATACAATAAAATATGATGATAAAGTTAATACAAGACTAATATAATTACCCGAACTTATAAAAATTGCAGCAGTCACTATTCCTATAATCAAAAAATAGAGCATCGTTATATATAATATTAAAACATTCCTTTTTTCTTGCTTTAAAAAGTTTTGATAGTTTCTTAAATCAATTTGAAATTCTTCTAACTCAATGACACGATTTAAAACATAATAAAGTAATAAGCTACTACCAATACTAATGATAATATAAGCAAGGATCAAAGACAGCAACCGAAAATCTGTTGGTACTTCCCCATTTTTACTTATACTTCTTAAAACAATATATAAAACAAGAGCAATTGAACTGTAACCAGTAATGGCAGTTGCTCCAATAGTTTTATCCTTTGTTGGATATAAAAGTTGATGATTCTCATTGTTATAATAGACAGATTTTTCCTGATATATACCTAGGACAATGAAATTTTTAGTGTTACTTTTCATAATTATCTTTCTCATTTATAAGTTTTATACAGTTCATTTATGATTTTTCCTCTTTGGAAGATTTTATTATAAAAGAACATAAAATATATAGTCATACATAAAATTGAAACAACTCCCCACGGAAGATTGCCATATGTGATAAAGAGGTGTGCAAAAAATATTATCATTAGTGGGAATATGATGAAAGAGAAATAGGTCAAAAAGATATTCTTTCGCTCTCTTAACACAAAGTCTCTCATTGTTTTTTCCTCTAATTGAAGTTTTTCCACTTGCCTCTCACGATGGTACGTAACATAACAAACAACAAAAGATGTTATAAAGGAAATCAGGATGCCAATCATTAGAAATTGATATCTTCCCAGAATGGTTAAATAGTATTTGGAATTGACTTTTCCGATTATGACATAAAGAATCATGATCAAGCTACTGCTAGCAGTTTCCAAAAAAAAGTCTTTTTTCTTACTATGTATAAATTAGAATCTTTTTTATCAAAATAAACTGGATTTTTATCAATTGTTCCTATCGGAACCATATTTTTTAAATATTTTTTCATGAATCCTTTTCCTTAGTGGAATATTTTTTGTCTAACATATGAATCACTTTATATCTTTGTATTGGTTTCGTGTTTAATAACAATAGAGGAAACATAAAAAATACAATTGCTAAAAATAGAAACAAAAAACTAGAAATCAATAAATAAACTATAGAAAAAAGTACTGGAAGAAGAAATGCCAAAAATATAATTAGATAGCTTTTAACTATATTTTTCTTCTCGTTTTGAAGAAACGTTATCGTATCAACGTTTGAAAGCACAAAAGGACTAATAATTAATTCTTCATTCAAAGCAGGTCTGTAGAGAAGTTTGGAGATAATGATCATTAGAAAAAAACCAAACATCAAGGGCCAAAAACCACTGAAAACCTGAACTTTTGTTATTTCTCTTACAATCACATAAAGGATAAGTGCTGCTCCTGTTGAGAAAGCAACAGGAGACACTTTAAACTTCGTTTTAGAATGACCTAAGAACATCTTGCCTGTTTTCTTATTAAAAAAAACTGTTTCCCCTTCAAAATTACCAATTCCTACAAATTCAACGTCCTTTAACTTTATAATTTGATTTTTGTCCACGAGAATCTCCTATTTTTCTTATCTGAAGCATACTCAAACATGGCTTCTGCATCGTCCAAGGTTACAGGTCGGAGCAATAAACGCTTCGTTTCTATAGATGGATACTGGGCAAATTTCACAAATATTGATTCCATACTTTTTCCTCCATTAGAGCTTGATTCTCACTAGTCTAGCATAAATAAATTTGGATGACAAGTTTTTCTTGATTTTTGAAGCGGTTTTATATACAATAAAACCATCACATTTTTCATTTATGAACTGGAATGTGACAACTAAAACAATACCGTCAATTGAAAGGTAGGTTATCTCTATGTTAATCGGAATTCCAAAAGAAATTAAGAACAATGAAAACCGTGTTGCCCTCACACCTGCTGGTGTTTATAGCTTAGTTAGCCGTGGTCACCGTGTCCTCATCGAAACAAATGCTGGTCTTGGTTCAGGCTTTACTGATGCTGACTATCAAAAGCAAGGTGCTGAGATTGTCGCTACTGCTGCTGAAGCTTGGGCAGCTGAGTTAGTCGTGAAAGTAAAAGAACCACTAGCTTCTGAATATGGCTATTTGCGCGACGATCTTCTCCTCTTCACCTACTTGCACATGGCTGCTGCTCCAGAGTTAGCAGATGCCATGCTAGCAGCCAAAACAACAGGAATTGCCTATGAGACTGTCCGTGACTCCCTAGGTCACCTACCGCTCCTCGTTCCTATGAGTGAGGTTGCCGGTCGTATGGCAGTTCAAATCGGAGCCCACTTCCTTACTAAGCAAGCTGGTGGTTCTGGTGTCCTACTAGGTGGTGTTCCGGGTGTTCCAAAAGGAAAAGTAACCATCATCGGTGGCGGTGTCGTTGGTACACATGCTGCTCGCATCGCCCTTGGACTTGGTGCTCAGGTAACTATTTTAGATATCAGTGCCAAACGTCTCTCAGTTCTAGAAGAAGTCTTCGGAAACCAAATCCAAACTCTTATGTCAAATTCTTTCAACATCGAAGCAAGTGTGAAAGATGCTGATGTTGTGATTGGAGCCGTTCTCATCCCTGGTGCTAAAGCTCCGAAATTGGTGACAGACGAGATGGTCAAACAAATGCGTCCAGGATCTGTCATCGTTGACGTTGCCGTTGACCAAGGTGGTGTTATCGCAACAGCTGATCGTGTGACAACGCACGATGAACCTGTCTATGAAAAACATGGGGTGCTCCACTATGCTGTCGCCAACATTCCTGGTGCGGTCGCTCGTACTTCAACCATCGCCCTAACTAATGTCACCCTTCCTTACATCGAAGCCTTAGCTAACAAGGGATTCCAAAAAGCAGTCACTGAAGACCAAGGATTACGCGAAGGAGTGACAACTTACCAAGGTTACTTGACTAGTCTTCCAGTTGCCCAAGGGCTAGATAAGGATTACACTTCGATTGATGAACTTGTCTAAAGACATTAACTAATTAACACAGATACGATAAAGAGCAGCTTCATCTGAACTGCTCTTTTTGCTATTCTGTTTCTTCGTTCTTCTCTTCATTTTTAACTGGAGCTGGTTCATAGGCTCGAATAATCTGAGCGACAACTGGATGACGAACCACATCCTTAGCTGAAAAATGAACAAAGTCGATTTGGTGAATGTTCTTGAGCTTTTCTTGAGCATCAATCAAACCGGACTTAACATTACGTGGCAGGTCAATCTGACTGATATCCCCATTGACAATCATCTTAGAATTAAAGCCTAAACGAGTCAAGAACATCTTCATCTGCATGATGGTCGTATTCTGTGCCTCATCGAGAATGACAAAGGCATCATCTAAGGTCCGACCACGCATGTAGGCAAGGGGCGCGATTTCGATAATCTCACGCTCCATGAGACGAGTCGTTTGGTCTTTCCCCAGAATCTGATACAAGGCATCATAAACTGGTCGAAGATAAGGATCGACCTTCTCTTTGAGATCTCCCGGAAGAAATCCTAGACTCTCACCTGCTTCCACTGCTGGACGAGTAAGGATAATCCGCTTGACTTGCCCACGTTTAAGGGCAGTTACTGCCAAGGTCACTGCAAGAAAGGTCTTCCCTGTCCCTGCAGGTCCGATTCCAAAGGTCACATCATGCTGTTTGACACTGTCCACATATAGCTTTTGACCCAAGGTTTTGACACGGATCGGTTTCCCAGTATTGTCTTTGATAATTTCTTCTTCGTAAAGGGCGACAAACTTGTCGATTTCATCGTTTTTGACCATGCTAATCGCAGTCACTACATCTGGTGTGCCAACCGTCATTCCCCGATTCACCAAGACCATCAATGCCTGAATAACCTGACGGGCTTCCTCACAGGCAGCCTCTTCTCCCAAAACCTGGACAATCTCTGTACGAGCATGAATCACCACATCGAGTTCTTCTTCCATCAAACGAAGATGGCGCTCGTTGGATCCAAAAAGATGAAACAAGTCATCTGGATGACTTAGTTGAATGTCTATTGAATGTTCCTTCAAATAAAGAACCTCTCTAATCCGTTTATTTCTTTTTATTATAGCAAAGAGAACAATAAAATACTAGCCTCATCTCATTGTCTCTAGTGTTCTAAGTATTCTTGCCAGATGGCGTCAAAGTCTCCTAGGTTAAAAGAGAAGCTGGCATGCTCCTCCAAAAAGCGACTCACCTCATCAAAATCATCCGTGTGTTTTGGAAAAGCTGACTCCTCAAAAGCGAGGTCTGCCAAGATAGCTTTAGGACTGTTACTTTTAGGATTGCGCTCGGTCATGAGCCAAGTGTAAAATGATTTTCTCAATTCTTTCTCCTATCAAGAGTTTTTTGATGACACTTTTATGATTCTTGAGAATTACTGGACTTAGCCTCTGAAACGTAGTGATTTATAAAATCCGTTTTCGCATCAGTATAGGCGTCTCGATTGTGTTCAAATTGTTTCCACAAAATGAGTTTTAATTCCTGATACGCTTGGGCGATATCTGGATGCTGGCAGAGATAATCTCTAAAATAAATCTCGTCATGATCTCCCGTCATTCGCAAATGTAGATGAAAGACTTTCTCAGCAAATCCCTGCTCTGTATATCCTTTATTTAGCGAAATCCTGTTAGGACTCTCCGACATCACTAGCCACCCATTCTTCACCAATAAATCCCTAACTCTTGCTAAATCCTCTATTCTACCTACTTCTAGCAGAATATCAACGATATTTTTGGCCCAAATATTAGGGATAGCAGTACTACCGATATGTTCTATTCTTTTAATAACATTTGCACCCAATATTTTTTTCAGATTTGCTTTTTCCGATTCATACCAGTCTTTCCACTCTGACTTGTGCTCTACTAGAAAAATAGGAAAAAGTTGCCAGAGTTCCTCTAAACTCATTTCTTCAAGTTTCTTTTTCATGTCTATAAGACCTAAATCAACTCTGTCCCAAACTGGTCCTGCTTGATTTTCCCAGCCTTCATCAAGCCACCGAGTGCTTTCTTGAACTGACCTTTAGAAATGCCAAAGGTTGCCTTGATGTCCTCAGGGGATGACTTATCGTTTAAGGTCATGAAACCGCCATTGCTTTCCAAGTAAGTCAAAATCATCTGGGCATCATTTTCCAACATTTCAAAGGAACGTGGTTTGAGGGAGAGGTTCAAGGTACGGTCCACTTCACGGAAACCAATGACACGCGCATCTAGAACTTGGCCCAAACGTGGCTCTGCATAGCGTTCACTTGGGTGAATGAAACCAAGCATGTTATTCTCTGGCAGGTAAACAAAAGTTCCTGACAGCTTGAGTCGATAAACAATGGCTGGCCAGTTTTGGTTCTGCATGTTGTTGTAGGCAGGACGAGCCAGACGTTGGAAATCTTCTTGATACGCCAAAAGTCCCCATATTCGGTCTTTCTTGTCCACTTCAAGACGGATGTAGAGTTTGTCGCCCTTCTTAGGCCAGAGTTCCTTGAGCTCAGGGAGGATATCGAGTGACACAACGATTTCCTTGTCAGGCAGACCGGTATCGACAAAAACACCCAAGTCCTTACGAACTTCTGTTACCGTTCCCCAACCAAATTGGTCCTGAGTGGCAGTCACTTCTAGAGTGGTCAAGCGGAGTTTTTGCTTCATATCCGTGTAGGCAAAACCTTTGACCGAATCCCCTACCGTATGCTGACCTTCTTCCTTGGCAAGAGCATAGGTCTGACCATCCTTTTGCACAAAGTAAAAACGGTCATTTTCATCGATGATGAGTCCAACGATAAAACTTGCAAGATTTGTATTCATATTTCCTTCTTTCGAATAAAACTCAGCCAGCAATGCCAACTGAGTTTTTCTGTTTATTTTTAGACTTCCAAAAGTTCTTTCTCTTTGTTGGCAGTCATATCGTCGATGTGTTTCACAGCATCGTCTGTTACTTTTTGAATATCTTTTTCAAGAGTCTTCAATTCGTCTTCAGTGATTTCTTTTGCTTTTTCTTGTTTCTTGGCTTCGTCCATAGCATCACGGCGGATATTACGGACAGCTACTTTAGCATTCTCACCGACCTTCTTCACTTCTTTAGCAAGGTCACGACGAGTTTCTTCTGTAAGAGCTGGGATAACCAAGCGAATCACAGAACCATCGTTAGCTGGTGTGATACCAAGATCAGAAGCGTTCAAGGCACGTTCGATATCTTTCAATGAAGACTTGTCAAATGGTGTTACCAACAAAACACGCGCTTCTGGAATCGTGATTGAAGCGATTTGGTTAAGAGGAGTTTCAACTCCATAGTATTCTACATGTACACGGTCAAGCAAGCTTGCATTGGCACGGCCAGCACGGATACCACCAAATTCACGAGCAAGTGATTGGTGAGACTGGGTCATTCTCTCTTTAGCTTTTTCAATAATTGCGTTAGCCATAATCTTTCTTATTCCTTTTCTTCGATATTATTTGAAACTGTTGTTCCGATATTTTCACCAAATACGACACGTTTGATGTTGCCTGGTTGGTTCATGTTGAAGACAACCAAGTCAATGTCGTTATCCATTGAGAGGGTTGAAGCTGTTGAATCCATGATACGAAGACCTTTATTGATAACATCACGGTGAGTCAATTCTTCAAACTTAACGGCTGTCTTGTCTTTCTTAGGGTCAGCATTATAAACACCATCGACCCCATTTTTAGCCATAAGAATGGCATCTGCTTCTATTTCAGCAGCACGAAGGGCCGCTGTTGTATCTGTTGAGAAGTAAGGTGAACCAATTCCAGCACCAAAGATAACGATACGGCCTTTTTCAAGGTGACGAAGGGCACGTCCACGGACATAAGGCTCTGCCACTTGTTGCATAGCAATAGCTGTTTGCACACGTGTATCAACCCCAACTTGTTGCAATGAATCTGCCATCACAAGAGCATTCATAACAGTCCCAAGCATTCCTGTGTAATCTGCCTGAACGCGGTCCATACCTGCTTCTGCTGCAGGTTCTCCACGCCAGAGATTTCCTCCACCAATAACAAGGGCAATTTCGATACCTAAGCTATGAACTTCTTGAATCTCTTTTGCGATTGTTTGAACTGTTTGGATATCAATCCCTACGCCACGTTCACCGGCAAGGGCTTCACCTGATAACTTGATTAAAATACGTTTATACTTGGGATTCGCCATTTTCACTCTCCTTTTTTTATCCTACCTATTTTATCACAATTTCTAAGATTTTTATAGTATCATGAGCAATTCTTTGAAAAAAATTAGACTGTTAAAAATTCCTCTAAATCACTGAGGGCACGCTCAGCAATTTTTTCATAACGAGCCTTCTTATCACGGATACGCTCGCCTTCCAACTCCTTGATGATTCCAAAGTTGACATTCATTGGTTGGAAATGTTTGCTATCAGCGTGAGTGATGTAATGAGCCAGACTTCCAATCGCTGTGGTCTCTGGGAAGATAGCTTCACTTTCACCCTTGAAGAGTCGAGCCGCATTAATACCTGCAACTAATCCTGAAGCTGCTGACTCAACATAGCCTTCTACACCCGTCATTTGACCAGCAAAGAAGAGGTTTGGCTGTTTCTTAGAACGGTAAGTCTGCTCCAGAAGATTTGGTGAATCCATGTAAGAATTGCGGTGCATGACCCCATAACGGACAAACTCAGCATTTTCAAGACCTGGAATCATTTGGAAGACACGCTTTTGTTCTCCCCATTTGAGGTGAGTTTGGAAACCGACGATATTGTAGAGGCTACCAGCCGCATTATCCTGACGAAGTTGGACAACTGCATAAGGGGTTTTAAACTCTCCGTCACGAGGTCCTGTGTAGTCGTCTGGGTACTCCAGACCGACTGGTTTCATCGGACCATAAAGCATGGTTTTAATGCCACGTTTAGCCATGACTTCGATTGGCATACATCCTTCAAAGTACTTTTCTTTTTCAAAAGAATTAAGTGGTGCTTCTTCCGCATTGACCAAGGCCTCATGGAAATCCATAAACTCTTGCTTGGTCATAGGAGCGTTGAGGTAGGCAGCTTCTCCCTTGTCATAACGAGACTTGAGATAGACCTTGCTCATATCAATGGTGTTGACATCGATAATAGGTGCTGCCGCGTCGTAGAAATAGAAACCATCGCCGTCATTAAGGGCATGAATCTTCTCAGCCAGGGCATCGCTGGTCAAAGGACCAGTAGCGACAACTGTAATAACATCAGTTGGCAATTCTGTAATTTCATCACGAATCACCTCAATCAAGGGATGATTGGCCACTTTTTCGGTCACCATTTGAGAGAAACCATCGCGGTCCACCGCAAGGGCACCGCCTGCAGGAACACGTGTGGCTTCTGCTGATTCCAAGATAACAGAACCCAAGCGACGCATTTCTTCCTTGAGAAGGCCTACGGCATTGGTCAATGCATCCCCACGTAAGGAATTGGAACAAACTAACTCAGCAAAATTGTCTGTTTTGTGCTGAGGAGTTGATTTGACACCACGCATTTCATAGAGTTTAACTGGAATACCACGTTCTGCGATCTGGTAAGCTGCTTCAGAACCCGCCAATCCCGCGCCGATAACATTGATATAAGATTGAGACATAAGACTTTTTTACCATTATGGGAGAAAAATCTGCTCTTCCTTTTCTAGGCTTTTATTAACAGACTCCCATAAACTTTCTATAGATAATCACTCCTACTAGTATAACAAAAAAGGTAGACAGAAAGAACTAAAAAGGCCTATAGATTAAAAATGAACCCACAAACAAACCCCAGATAGCCTTGAGCCATCTGGGGTTCTTGTTTTCATCGCTAAAATGATATCAACAATTCCATTTTAGTCGATTTTTGGGACTTAGTCCTCTAGGTCCATCTCAGAAGCTGCTGATTTCTTCTTCTTGCCAAGAAGAGAGGCAGTTGCCAAGGCAGCTACTCCTAATCCAAGACCAGCAAATTGGTTACTTGCAGTTCCTGTATTTGGAAGTCTTCTACCGTTTGAATGTCCTGGTCCAGCAGGTTGTTGTGCAGGAGCTTGTGAGTGGTTCAATGCACTTGAGATTGAAGCACTGTCAGACAAGCTAGCTGAGGCGCTTGCACTGTCGCTCAATGATGTACTTACAGACACACTGTGTGAAGCTGAATCGCTTGCAGTTCCTGAATTTGATACACTACCTGGGCCAGTGCTTGTACTTGCTGAGTGGAAGCCTCCACCTGGTGTTGGTGTCTTGCTTGCGTTGGCTGAAGCTGATTGACTTGCGCTTAGGCTAGTGCTTACAGATGCAGAATCGCTTGCTGAAGCTGATTGACTTGTGCTTACGCTAGTGCTTACAGATGCAGACTCACTTGCGCTGATTGAGGCTGAAGTACTATCGCTCAATGATACACTTACTGACTTGCTGAGTGAAACTGACTCACTTGCACTTACAGATTCAAGGTAGCTAGGAAGGTTAAACTCTGGTTTAGACTCGCTTTCTGGTTCACCCTTACTATAGCTGAATGAGTTAGATTGTTGTGACGCACTTGTACTCAAGCTGCTTGAAACGCTATTGCTCAAGCTTACTGAAGTACTTGTTGAAACTGAAGTACTACTTGAGTTGTTGCTTGCTGATTGGCTCGCACTGATTAAAGCTGACACGCTGTTGCTCAAGCTTGTGCTTGTTGATACTGAAGCACTAATTGAAGCAGATACGCTGTTACTCAAGCTTGTGCTTGCTGATTGGCTCGCACTGATTGAAGCAGATACGCTGTTGCTCAAGCTTGTGCTTGCTGATTCAGATGCACTGATTGAAGCAGATACGCTGTTGCTCAAGCTTGTGCTTGCTGATTGGCTAGCACTGATTGAAGCTGACACGCTGTTGCT
>CAJNCW010000002.1 GCA_905221345.1 bacterium | reverse complement strand
TTTAAGAGGCAAGTGACGAGTCAAGAGCAATGAGGCTTGAACAACGTGAAAGCCAGCGTCTTTAGGCGCTGGCTGGTGATTTGGGCTTATAGCCCTGGTGCAAACCACCCGTTAGACGGGTGGTTATGATTCGTGGAGTGACTCTGCCTTGGATTGACTGGTTGGTGATTGGAGTTATTTTGCTGGTCGGAAGTGTGGTCTTTATCAGCATGGGGGTCTTGGTGAGCTTGCTTCCCAGTGCTCAACTGATGACGGTTATTGGAAATATTGCCTACATTGCTTTAGCTGTCCTAGGTGGACTCTGGTTCCCTTTGAGTTCCTTCCCAGAATGGCTCCAATCCATTGGAAAACTGACTCCAACCTACCAGCTTATGCAGGTCGTCTCTGCTTATTTGGAACACCACGAGTTTAACATTCTTGCTGCCTTGGTTGTACTAGGTTATACAGTTTTCTTTGGTGTATTGGTCATCCAACTGAAAAAACGGATCGAGGTAAAATAAATCTATGTTGGAAAAATTAAAAAACACTCATTATATGTTTCATATTTCAACAGTGTTTATCATCTTTCCTATAGCGGGTGTCATCAGTGGAGAGTACCCGCCTTTGACCTTGTTCTGGACATTATTATTTGTCCTAGCCTTCTATTCGATTTTATTAAGTCAAAACCGCACCGTGCAGTGGCTAGCCTGGTGGGTCATGATTGCCTACATTTTTTATACATCGGTTTGGCTGAATTCGGGTTTCACATGGTTTATCTTTTACTTATCTAACCTCCTCATTTATGAACTGGATGAGATTTCTCTTCACTCTTGGCGTTTTGTCAGTTTTGTTGTCTTGCAGCCATTGATTTTAACCGGGATTTATATGGTCAATCATGTTAGTCCTTGGCAATTGCTCTTTTTCTTGGTGACCTTTGTCTTTTCTGATGCCTTTACCTTTGGTCTCTATCGAATTCGAGTATCAGAGGAAATAAAAGAAGAAAAGAGAAAACAAAATGCCAAGCTCAATCTTTTCTTGGCTGAAAATGAACGCAGTCGTATCGGCCAGGATCTCCATGACAGTCTAGGCCATACCTTTGCCATGCTAAGTGTGAAGACGGATCTTGCCCTCCAGCTTCTTCAAATGCAGGCCTATCCTCAAGTGGAAAAAGAGTTAAAAGAAATTCATCAAATCAGTAAAGAATCCATGAATGAAGTTCGTACCATCATTGAAAATCTTAAAACAAGAACCCTTGCTTCCGAATTTACGACTGTTAAAAAAATGCTAGAAATTGCAGGAATTGAAACGGAAATCAATCACCAACTAGATACTGCTAGCCTAACTCAGGAATTAGAATCAACGGCCTCTATGATTTTACTTGAGTTAGTGACCAACATCATCAAACATGCCAAAGCGTCGAAAGCCTACTTAAAATTAGAACGAACAGAGAAAGAACTCATTTTAACAGTAAGAGATGATGGCTGTGGCTTTGCTTCTCTAAAAGGAGATGAGCTCCATACCGTTCGAGACCGTGTCCTTCCTTTTTCAGGAGAAGTAAAGGTGATCAGTCAGAAGCAGCCGACTGAGGTGCAGGTTCGATTACCTTATAAGGAGAGAAACTAAGATGAAACTACTTGTTGCAGAAGATCAAAGTATGTTGCGAGATGCTATGTGCCAGTTGCTTACCTTTCAACCAGATGTAGATTCTGTCCTACAAGCCAAGGATGGCCAAGAAGCAATCCAACTATTAGAAAAGGAGTCTGTAGATATCGCCATTCTTGACGTAGAAATGCCTGTTAAGACAGGCCTCGAAGTCTTGGAGTGGATACGAGCAGAAAAGCCAGAAACAAAGGTGGTTGTGGTGACAACCTTCAAGCGCCTCGGTTATTTTGAACGTGCGGTCAAGGCTGGAGTGGATGCTTATGTCTTAAAAGAAAGAAGCATTGCAGACCTCATGCAAACCTTGCACACGGTTCTCGAAGGACGTAAGGAATATTCGCCTGAATTGATGGAAGTGGTGATGACGCATCCTAACCCGTTAACAGAACAAGAAATCGCTGTTTTAAAGGGAATCGCTCAGGGCTTGTCTAACCAAGAAATCGCAGACCAACTCTATCTATCAAATGGAACCGTCCGAAACTATGTCACCAATATTCTTTCGAAACTAGATGCTGGTAATCGAACAGAGGCAGCCAACATCGCAAAAGAATCTGGTTGGCTTTGATAAGAAGGGTTAAAAAATTCCGAAACGATAACTTGAATCGAAGGAAATCCATACTAGAAAGGTGGAGGCAAATTGCCTCCCTTTTTTGTTTAGAAAAGCGGTGAAAGCTAGTGTCAAAGAGTTAAAAGATCAGAATAAAAATGAAAAATATCTTGACAATGAAGGAAAAATTGTGTTACAATAATAGACGGTACTTTTTACTTTTGGTCTCTCAAAAGTGTACAGGGACGTGCTGACAAATGTTGCAAAAGTACACACAGATGGTAGCTGTCACCAAGTGTATCATCACCAAAAATAAAAAAACACAGGAGAATGTAGATGCCTACAATTAACCAATTGGTTCGCAAACCGCGTAAATCAAAAGTAGAAAAATCTAAATCACCAGCTTTGAACGTTGGTTACAACAGTCATAAAAAAGTTCAAACAAACGTTTCTTCACCACAAAAACGTGGTGTTGCAACTCGTGTTGGAACAATGACACCTAAAAAACCTAACTCAGCCCTTCGTAAATTCGCTCGTGTACGTTTGAGCAACCTTATCGAAGTTACTGCCTACATCCCAGGTATCGGACACAACTTGCAAGAGCACAGCGTGGTGCTTCTTCGTGGTGGACGTGTAAAAGACCTTCCAGGGGTACGTTACCATATCGTCCGTGGTGCACTTGATACTGCAGGTGTTAACGATCGTAAACAAGGCCGTTCTAAATACGGTACTAAACGTCCAAAAGCATAAGGAAAGGGGATAAAGAGAAATGAGTCGTAAAAATAGAGCTCCAAAACGTGACGTATTGCCAGATCCGCTTTACAATTCACAACTAGTTACTCGTCTTATCAACCGCGTTATGCTTGATGGTAAACGTGGTACAGCTGCTTCAATCGTTTACGGTGCTTTTGAGCAAATCAAAGAAGCTACTGGCAACGATGCACTTGAAGTATTTGAAACAGCTATGGAAAACATCATGCCTGTACTTGAAGTACGTGCACGTCGTGTTGGTGGATCTAACTACCAAGTCCCAGTTGAAGTTCGTCCAGAACGCCGTACAACACTTGGACTTCGTTGGTTGGTAACAATCGCTCGCCTTCGTGGTGAACACACAATGCAAGACCGTCTTGCAAAAGAAATCTTGGACGCTGCTAACAACACTGGTGCAGCTGTTAAGAAACGTGAAGACACTCACCGTATGGCTGAAGCTAACCGTGCCTTCGCACACTTCCGTTGGTAAGAATAAGATACTAAGGGTGTTAAAAAAGCGACTGAAAATTAGGAAGCTTGACGAAGAATCAACGATTCTAGGAGAGCTTATCTATTTTCCGAGCTTTTAGCCCGGGTTCAATTATGATACTAAGAGCGGCAAAGGCCCAAGGCAAAAATAGGAAACTGACGCAGTATTCGACGAATACAAGGAAGTTTATCTTTTTCACACAGCATCCCGTTCCGGCTCAAATCGGCTAACTAACTTTAGCCCGAGTTCAATTCAACTTACCATCTCGTAAGTTGAAACCAACAAAAACAAGATAAACATTGAGAACGGGTAGGTCCTGCCTATCCGTTTTTTCTAAATAATGTTATAATAGATTGTAAAATAAAAAATAGGAGAAACTAACCTCATGGCACGCGAATTTTCACTTGAAAAAACTCGTAATATCGGTATCATGGCTCACGTCGATGCCGGTAAAACAACAACTACTGAGCGTATTCTTTACTACACTGGTAAAATCCACAAAATCGGTGAAACTCACGAAGGTGCGTCACAAATGGACTGGATGGAGCAAGAACAAGAACGTGGTATCACTATCACATCTGCTGCGACAACAGCTCAATGGAATAACCACCGCGTAAACATCATCGACACACCAGGACACGTGGACTTCACAATCGAAGTACAACGTTCTCTTCGTGTATTGGACGGTGCGGTTACCGTTCTTGACTCACAATCAGGTGTTGAGCCTCAAACTGAAACAGTTTGGCGCCAAGCAACTGAGTACGGAGTTCCACGTATCGTATTTGCTAACAAAATGGACAAAATCGGTGCTGACTTCCTTTACTCAGTAAGCACACTTCACGACCGTCTTCAAGCAAACGCACACCCAATCCAATTGCCAATCGGTGCTGAAGATGACTTCCGTGGTATCATCGATTTGATCAAGATGAAAGCTGAAATCTATACTAACGACCTTGGTACAGATATCCTTGAAGAAGATATTCCAGCTGAATACCTTGACCAAGCTCAAGAATACCGTGAAAAATTGGTGGAAGCAGTCGCTGAAACTGATGAAGACTTGATGATGAAATACCTTGAAGGTGAAGAAATCACTAACGAAGAATTGAAAGCTGCTATCCGTAAAGCAACTATCAACGTTGAATTCTTCCCTGTATTGTGTGGATCTGCCTTCAAGAACAAGGGTGTTCAATTGATGCTTGATGCGGTTATCGACTACCTTCCAAGCCCACTTGACATCCCAGCGATCAAAGGTATCAACCCAGATACTGATGAAGAAGAAACTCGTCCAGCCTCTGACGATGAGCCATTCGCAGCTCTTGCCTTCAAGATTATGACTGACCCATTCGTAGGTCGTTTGACATTCTTCCGTGTTTACTCAGGTGTTCTTCAATCAGGTTCATACGTATTGAACACTTCTAAAGGTAAACGTGAACGTATCGGACGTATCCTTCAAATGCACGCTAACAGCCGTCAAGAAATTGACACTGTTTACTCAGGTGATATCGCTGCTGCCGTTGGTTTGAAAGATACTACAACTGGTGACTCATTGACAGATGAAAAAGCTAAAATCATCCTTGAGTCAATTAACGTTCCAGAACCAGTTATCCAATTGATGGTTGAGCCAAAATCTAAAGCTGACCAAGATAAGATGGGTATTGCCCTTCAAAAATTGGCTGAAGAAGATCCAACATTCCGCGTTGAAACAAACGTTGAAACTGGTGAAACAGTTATCTCTGGTATGGGTGAACTTCACCTTGACGTCCTTGTTGACCGTATGCGTCGTGAGTTCAAAGTTGAAGCGAACGTAGGTGCTCCTCAAGTATCTTACCGTGAAACATTCCGCGCTTCTACTCAAGCACGTGGATTCTTCAAACGTCAGTCTGGTGGTAAAGGTCAATTTGGTGATGTATGGATTGAATTTACTCCAAACGAAGAAGGTAAAGGATTCGAATTCGAAAACGCAATCGTCGGTGGTGTGGTTCCTCGTGAATTTATCCCAGCGGTTGAAAAAGGTTTGGTAGAATCTATGGCTAACGGTGTTCTTGCAGGTTACCCAATGGTTGACGTTAAAGCTAAGCTTTACGATGGTTCATACCACGATGTCGACTCATCTGAAACTGCCTTCAAGATCGCGGCTTCACTTGCTCTTAAAGAAGCTGCTAAGACTGCACAACCAGCTATCCTTGAGCCAATGATGCTTGTAACCATCACTGTTCCTGAAGAAAACCTTGGTGATGTTATGGGTCACGTAACTGCTCGTCGTGGACGTGTTGATGGTATGGAAGCACACGGTAACAGCCAAATCGTTCGTGCTTACGTTCCACTTGCTGAAATGTTCGGTTACGCAACAGTTCTTCGTTCTGCATCTCAAGGACGTGGTACCTTCATGATGGTATTTGACCACTACGAAGATGTACCTAAGTCAGTACAAGAAGAAATCATTAAGAAAAACAAAGGTGAAGACTAATCAGTCCTCACTCTAGAAGGAAGTCACTTAGTGGCTTCCTTTTTTCTATTTTTGCCTTATACACATAGGGTACTCTTATTATGTAAGCTCTGAAAATACTAATTCTATTCACAAAGAAAATACATTCATTTGATAAATTAAAGTAGTTAAAGATTCCTAAATTCGATAATGTATAAATAAAAATGAGGAAAATAGTCATAAAAACACTTTTAGATAGAAAATTCAGAAAATTGATTCTTTTGTCTTGAAAATTTTTGAAAAAATGGTATGATAGTAACAAGCTATTTTTAAGAGAAGAGAAAGGGGAACAATGGAAAAAATCAGTTTAGATTCTCCTAAGACGGGATCGGACCTAGTTTTGGAAACCCTCCGTGATTTAGGGATTGATACTATATTTGGTTATCCTGGTGGGGCGGTCTTGCCTCTATATGATGCGATTTATAATTTCAAAGGTATTCGCCATATCTTAGGCCGTCATGAGCAAGGGTGTTTACATGAAGCTGAAGGTTATGCCAAATCAACTGGAAAGTTGGGTGTTGCCGTCGTTACGAGTGGACCGGGAGCAACGAATGCTATTACAGGGATTGCGGATGCCATGAGCGATAGCGTTCCCCTTTTGGTCTTTACAGGGCAAGTTGCAAGAGCTGGGATTGGGAAAGATGCCTTTCAGGAGGCGGATATTGTTGGTATTACCATGCCTATTACCAAATACAATTACCAAGTCCGTGAGACAGCAGATATTCCTCGCATCATTACGGAGGCTGTCCATATCGCGACCACAGGTCGCCCAGGGCCAGTTGTGATCGACTTGCCAAAGGATGTATCTGCCTTAGAGACAGACTTCATCTATTCACCAAAGGTAAATTTACCAAGCTACCAACCAACGCTTGATCCGAATGACATGCAAATCAAGAAAATCTTGAAACAATTGTCTAAGGCTAAAAAACCCGTATTGCTAGCTGGTGGTGGGGTTAGTTATGCAGAAGCAGCTGCCGAGCTCAATGAATTTGCTGAACGTTACCAAATTCCAGTGGTGACCAGTCTTTTGGGGCAAGGTACGATTGCGACAAGCCATCCGCTCTTCCTAGGAATGGGAGGTATGCACGGTTCTTTCGCGGCCAACATTGCAATGACCGAAGCGGACTTTATGATTAGTATTGGTTGCCGTTTCGATGACCGCCTGACTGGCAATCCTAAGACCTTTGCTAAGAATGCTAAGGTTGCTCATATCGATATAGATCCAGCTGAGATTGGTAAGATTATCAGTGCAGATATTCCAGTGGTTGGGGACGCTAAGAAAGCCTTGCAGATGCTACTGGCAGAACCAACTGTTCATAACAATACTGAAAAGTGGATTGACAAAGTTACCAAGGACAAGAACCGCGTTCGTTCTTATGATAAGAAAGAACGTGTGGTTCAACCGCAGGCAGTAATCGAACGCATCGGCGAGTTGACAAATGGAGATGCCATTGTTGTCACAGACGTAGGGCAACATCAAATGTGGACAGCTCAGTATTATCCTTACCAAAATGAGCGTCAGTTAGTCACTTCAGGTGGTTTGGGTACCATGGGGTTCGGAGTTCCTGCAGCTATCGGAGCCAAGATTGCCAATCCAGAAAAAGAAGTCATCCTTTTTGTCGGTGATGGTGGCTTCCAGATGACCAACCAGGAACTAGCTATTTTGAACATTTACAAGGTACCGATTAAGGTTGTCATGTTGAATAACCACTCCCTAGGAATGGTTCGTCAGTGGCAAGAATCCTTCTATGAGGGTAGAACTTCAGAGTCAGTCTTTGACACTCTTCCTGACTTCCAGCTGATGGCACAGGCCTACGGTATCAAAAACTATAAATTTGATAATCCAGAGACGATAGAGAAGGATCTAGAAGTCATTCTGGAGGATGTGCCCATGTTTATCGAGGTGGATATTTCTCGTAAGGAACAGGTTTTACCAATGGTACCAGCCGGTAAGAGCAATCATGAGATGTTGGGGGTGAAGTTCCATGCGTAGAATGTTAACAGCTAGATTGCAAAACCGTTCAGGAGTTTTGAATCGTTTTACAGGTGTCCTTTCTCGTCGTCAAGTCAATATTGAGAGTATCTCGGTTGGTGCGACAGAGAACCCCAATGTATCTCGTATCACCATCATTATTGATGTAGCATCTCATGATGAAGTAGAGCAAATCATTAAACAGCTCAATCGTCAGATTGATGTGATTCGCATTCGAGATATCACAGATAAACCACACTTGGAAAGAGAAGTTATCTTGGTAAAAGTATCTGCTCCTGCTGAAAAGCGTGCAGAAATCTTGGCTATTATCCAACCTTTCCGTGCAACGGTAGTAGATGTGGCTCCAAGCTCAATCACCATCCAGATGACGGGAAATGCTGAAAAGAGTGAAGCTTTATTACGAGTGATTCGACCATACGGTATTAAAAATATCGCTCGTACGGGTGCAACTGGATTTACCCGCGACTAATACTTTTTGATTTTCAATGAGTATAAAAAATAACTTAAATTTGTTAAACCAGCCTATAAGGCAATAAAAATAGAAAAGAGAGAAAAACTATGGCAGTTCAAATGGAATACGAAAAAGATGTTAAAGTAGCAGCGCTTGACGGTAAAAAAATCGCCGTAATCGGTTATGGTTCACAAGGACATGCGCATGCGCAAAACTTGCGTGATTCAGGTCGTGATGTCATCATCGGTGTGCGTCCAGGTAAATCTTTTGACAAAGCAAAAGAAGACGGATTTGACACTTACACAGTAGCAGAAGCAACTAAATTGGCTGACGTTATCATGATCTTGGCACCAGACGAAATCCAACAAGAATTGTACGAAGCAGAAATCGCTCCAAACTTGGAAGCTGGAAATGCAGTTGGATTTGCTCATGGTTTCAATATCCACTTTGAATTTATCAAAGTTCCTGCAGATGTAGATGTTTTCATGTGTGCTCCTAAAGGACCAGGACACTTGGTACGTCGTACTTACGAAGAAGGATTTGGTGTTCCGGCTCTTTATGCAGTCTACCAAGACGCTACAGGAAATGCGAAAAACATTGCTATGGACTGGTGTAAAGGTGTTGGAGCAGCTCGTGTAGGTTTGCTTGAAACAACTTATAAAGAAGAAACTGAAGAAGATTTGTTTGGTGAACAAGCCGTGCTTTGTGGTGGTTTGACTGCCCTTATCGAAGCAGGTTTTGAAGTCTTGACAGAAGCAGGCTATGCCCCAGAATTGGCTTACTTTGAAGTTCTTCATGAAATGAAATTGATCGTTGACTTGATCTATGAAGGTGGATTCAAGAAAATGCGTCAATCTATTTCAAACACTGCTGAATACGGTGACTATGTATCAGGTCCACGTGTGATTACTGAGCAAGTCAAAGAAAACATGAAAGCAGTTCTTGCAGATATCCAAAATGGTACATTTGCAAATGACTTTGTAAATGACTATAAAGCGGGACGTCCAAAATTAACTGCTTACCGTGAACAAGCAGCTAACCTTGAAATTGAAAAAGTCGGTGCAGAATTGCGTAAAGCAATGCCATTCGTTGGTAAAAATGACGACGACGCATTCAAAATCTATAACTAATTCTTGAGAATAAGAACAGAAGGCGAGTTGGGGGTACCTGACTCGCCTTTTATCTTGAAAAGTATTTGAGGAGGAGACAATGCTAAGTGCAAAAGACGTGGTGAAAGCCCACAAAGTTTTAAGTGGTGTAGTAGTCAATACACCGCTAGAATATGATCATTATTTATCAGAGAAATATGGAGCTAAAATCTATTTAAAAAAGGAGAATGCCCAACGAGTTCGCTCTTTTAAGATTCGCGGAGCCTATTATGCCATTTCTCAACTAACAAGAGAAGAACGTGAGCGTGGAGTAGTCTGTGCCTCTGCGGGGAATCACGCTCAAGGTGTTGCCTATACTTGTAATGAGATGAAGATTCCTGCAACAATCTTTATGCCTATCACTACACCACAACAAAAAATTGGGCAGGTTCGCTTTTTTGGTGGAGATTTCGTGACCATCAAGTTGGTTGGAGATACTTTTGACGCTTCGGCTAAGGCGGCTCAAGAATTCACCGTTTCAGAAAATAGAACCTTTATCGATCCTTTTGATGATGCGCATGTACAGGCCGGTCAAGGGACTGTAGCCTATGAGATTCTTGAAGAAGCCCGTAAAGAGTCAATCGAATTCGATACAGTCTTGGTGCCAGTAGGAGGTGGCGGATTAATTGCAGGGGTTTCAACTTATATTAAGGAAACCAATCCCGCTATCGAAGTAATTGGTGTAGAAGCCAATGGTGCCCGTTCGATGAAGGCTGCCTTTGAAGCTGGAGGACCAGTTAAACTCAAAGAAATTGATAAGTTTGCTGATGGGATAGCTGTACAAAAAGTTGGACAATTAACTTATGAAGCGACTCGTAAGAATGTTGAAACGCTTATCGGAGTGGATGAGGGATTGATTTCTGAAACCTTGATTGATCTTTATTCCAAACAAGGTATTGTAGCAGAACCAGCCGGAGCTGCTAGCGTTGCAGCCTTGGAAGTTCTATCAGACTACATCAAAGGAAAGACGATTTGTTGTATCATTTCTGGAGGAAATAACGATATCAACCGTATGCCAGAGATGGAAGAACGTGCCTTGATTTACGATGGAATCAAGCATTACTTTGTAGTGAATTTCCCACAACGTCCAGGAGCTCTACGAGAGTTTGTAAATGACATTTTGGGGCCAAATGATGACATCACTCGTTTTGAATATATCAAACGAGCAAGCAAGGGGACAGGTCCTGTATTGATTGGGGTAGCTCTTGCCAATAAGCATGATTATGCTGGATTGATTCATCGAATGGAGAAGTTTGACCCATCATATATTAATTTGAATGGGAATGAGACTTTATATAATATGCTAGTCTAAAATAAATTTGCTATCATATTATTTGCCAATTTCCTATAATGATGCTATAATGATGGTGACGAAAGGGGGAGATTCCCATGGTTTTACATGTTTTACTTGTTCTCTTTATTCTAGTGCTGATTGCATCAGCGATTATTGTCAGCTCTGTGTATGTGGTACGACAACAGTCTGTTGCTATTATTGAGCGTTTTGGTAAATACCAAAAGTTGAGTAATAGTGGTATTCATGTACGAGCACCTTTTGGAATTGATAGAATTGCGGCCAGGGTGCAATTGCGTCTATTGCAAAGTGAGATCGTCGTGGAAACAAAAACACAAGATAATGTATTTGTGACCATGAATGTGGCGACTCAGTATCGAGTGAATGAAAACAATGTCACAGATGCTTACTATAAACTAATGAGACCAGAAGCTCAAATCAAATCCTATATTGAGGATGCCTTGCGTTCGTCTGTACCGAAATTGACCTTGGATGAACTATTTGAGAAAAAAGATGAAATTGCATTAGAAGTTCAAAAACAAGTAGCAGAAGAAATGTCTACATATGGTTACATCATTGTAAAAACATTGATTACGAAGGTTGAGCCTGACGCTGAAGTTAAACAATCAATGAATGAAATCAATGCTGCCCAACGTAAGAGAGTCGCTGCGCAAGAACTTGCAGAAGCAGATAAGATTAAAATCGTGACTGCGGCAGAAGCAGAGGCAGAAAAAGATCGCCTACACGGGGTAGGGATTGCAGAACAGCGTAAGGCTATTGTTGACGGACTTGCTGATTCTATTCAAGAATTAAAAGGAGCCAATGTTGAACTCACAGAAGCCCAGATTATGTCTATTCTATTAACAAATCAGTATTTAGATACTTTGAATAATTTCGCAGACAATAAGGGCAATAACACCATCTTCCTACCAGCAAATCCTGATGGAGTTGAAGATATACGAACAAGCATATTGTCAGCTTTAAAAGCTAAGTAATAACAATTCATTATTTGTTTTCAATAAGTAGATGTTTTTTGGATAATCCTAAAAGAATGGATATATTTCAGTATCGTAAAGAACAAAATAGGAGAAGAACATGGCTAAATCAAACTTTGAAAAAGTAGAATCAGTTGTTGGCTGGGTTCGTGATAAGAAAATCACAGGTTACCGTATCTCTAAGGAAACAAATGCACGTGAAATGTCAATTATTGCTTTGGCACAAGGTCGTGCAAAAGTGAAAAATATTTCATTTGAAACAGCCCTAGGCTTGATTGATTTTTATGACAAGAATCATGAAAAATTTGAAGATTAAACTAGGTTTACAGGCAGATTCTTAAAGTGGATCTGCCTTTTGTTTTGAAAAGAGTTAGTAAAAAGACTGCATTCTTTATGCAGTCTTTGTTTGTTAGTTGAGGTAGCGCTGAAGAAATTCTCGTGTCCGTTCTTCTTTAGGGTTTGTGAAGAGGTCTTCTGGTTTTCCTTCTTCAGCAATGACGCCTTTATCCATAAAGATGACACGGTGGGAGACATCGCGGGCGAACTCCATTTCGTGGGTGACGACGATCATAGTCAGGCCTTCTTGAGCTAGATCCTGCATGATTTTAAGGACTTCTCCGACCATTTCTGGGTCAAGGGCAGATGTTGGTTCGTCGAAAAGGATGGCGTCAGGATTCATGGAGAGGGCGCGAGCGATGGCCACACGTTGCTTCTGGCCACCAGAGAGTTGTTTGGGTTTGGCTTGCCAGTAGCGTTCTCCCATGCCGACTTTTTCAAGATTTTCTTTGGCAATTTTTTCAGCTTCAGAGCGTTCTCGTTTAAGGACAGTCGTTTGGGCGACGATCGTATTTTCGAGAACATCGAGGTTTTCAAAGAGGTTGAAGGATTGAAAAACCATTCCGAGCTTTTCACGATAGTGAGTAAGGTCATAGCCTTTTGCAAGGACGTTTTCTCCGCGATAGAGAATTTCCCCCTCAGTAGGTGTTTCAAGTAGGTTGATAGAACGTAGGAAGGTTGATTTTCCGCTTCCTGAGCTTCCGATGATGGAAATAACCTCTCCTTTATGGACGGTGAGAGAAATGTCTTTTAGCACTTCGTTTTGCCCATAGGATTTTTTGAGGTGTTTGATTTCAAGGATTGGTTGTGTCATTATTTCAAATCCTCCGTTTGCATTTGGTTAGCACCTGTAGTGTAAGTATCCATGTCCATACGGCGTTCGATAAAACGTAGGATACGCGTTACGGTGAAGGTGAGGACAAAGTAAATCACGGCAATGATTGTAAAGGTCTGGAAGTATTGATAGGTTTGAGTTGCGACAGTATTTCCTGAGAAATAAAGCTCAACAACTGAAATAACGTTCAATACAGAGGTATCTTTGATGTTGATGACAAACTCATTACCAGTCGCAGGTAAGATATTGCGAACGACCTGAGGGAGGACAACCTTGCGCATGGTTTGATTATGGGTCATACCAAGAGCAGTTGCGGCTTCAAATTGTCCCTTGTCGACTGCTAGGATACCTCCACGGACGATTTCTGTCATATAGGCACCCGTGTTGATTGAAACGATGAAGATGGCAGCCAGTGTACGGTCAAGGTTAATACCGAAGGCTTGTGCTGTACCGTAGTAGATAACCATAGATTGAACAATCATCGGTGTACCACGGAAAATTTCAATATAGACATTGAGAATCCAGCCA
This sequence comes from bacterium, assembly GCA_905221345.1. Taxonomy (GTDB): domain Bacteria; phylum Bacillota; class Bacilli; order Lactobacillales; family Streptococcaceae; genus Streptococcus. The sequence goes on along the minus strand of CAJNCW010000002.1, from coordinate 309,794 downwards.
AGTAGTTTTTGCAAGCCATAGATGGCCTTGTTTTCAGATAGAGGGGCTGTACGGAAGACTCCAATTGCAAGCCCGATAATAAGCCCTGTGATGGTCCCGATAATGGAGATCAAGAGTGTGATACCAGCACCACGCAGGAGTTGTTGCCAGTTTTCAGAAAGAATCTTAGCAACTTGGCTAAAGAAACTACTTTCTTCCTCCGTTGTTGTCGCCTCCACTGGTTGCTCTTTAATCATCCGATCCATGAGAGCTACTTGTTCGTCCTTGGAAATGGTTTCGATGCTGGCATTGATCTGACTGATGCGACTATCGTCCTTGCGAAGCCCAATGGCAATAGCGGTGTCTTCTTCTCCGGTTTCAAAGCCTTTGTCAAGCTGAACCATCTTGAATTTGGAGTTGGCAGATTCAGCGGTCAGAGCTTCAGGGCGCTCCGAAACATAGGCATCGATGACACCTGCTTCAAGTGCTTGACGCATCTGAGCAAAATCCCCCATGGCTGTTTCTTTTTTGGCACCTGGAATTTGAGAAATCAGGTCATAAAGGTAAACGCCTTGTTGAGATGTGATTTTTGCTCCGCTAAAGTCGTTTAAAGATTTGGCGTTGGCATAGGCGGAGTCCTTTTTGACCAATAGAACCGGTTCGCTAGTATAGTAACTGCTTGAAAAAGCAATTTCTTGTTTACGTTCAGCCGTTGGGCTCATACCAGCAATGATCATATCGATTTTGCCAGAAGTAAGGGCTGGAACAAGTCCTTCCCATTTGGTTTTTACAACCAAAGGTTCCTTGCCTAAGTCTTTGGCAATCTTTTTAGCAATTTGAACATCGTAGCCGTTAGCATATTGGTTGGTACCGTCGATTTTGACGGCGCCGTTACTATCGTCGTCTTGGGTCCAGTTGAAGGGAGCGTAAGCTGCCTCCATCCCGATGCGTAAATATTCGTCGGCTTGGACTTGGCTAACTAGTCCTAAGGTAAGGGCTAGGCTAGCAAGGATAGATAAGCATAATTTTTTCATGTTTTCTCCTATTTCTAGTCTAAAAATGACTCTCTCTATTGTATCTAAAAATAGTGATATTTTCAATACAAGTAAGCCTTTACTTGTAAAAAATGATATAATGATAGCAAAGATAAAAAGGGGGATTGTGTTGTGAAAAAGACTTTTTTCGTGCTTTTATTTAGCTTGTTTTGTGTTCTACCACTCTCTGTTTTTGCAGTTGATTTCAAGATTCGCTCTTATCAGGGTGATTTGTATATTCATGCAGATAATACAGCAGAATTTAGGGAGAAAGTAGTCTATCATTTTGATGAGGATTTTAATGGACAACTAGTAGGACTTGGCCGTTCTGGTAAGATGCCAAAGGGCTTTGAAATAGATCCCAGTCCGAAGGTTCAGGTATGGAAAAATGCTAGTGCCATTGAGAATGTCAATAGTGAAGTGATAGAAGAATCGGAAGGGTATACTGTAAAAGTGTATAATCCAGGCCAAGGAGGAGATACTGTTGAAGTGGTAATCACATGGCAACTAAAAAATCTCCTTTTCCTATATGATGATATCGCGGAACTTAATTGGCAACCTCTGACGGATAGTTCAGAACCTATCGAAAATTTTGAATTTCGGGTAATGGGCTTTAATGGAGCTGAAAAACTTTTCTTTCATACAGGGAAACTCTTTACAGAGGGCAAGGTAGAGAAGATAGATGGTGATTATCGTGTTCATTTGCAGAACCTACCTCGTCAGCGTGGAGTTGAATTGCATGCCTATTGGCCTAGAAAAGATTTTGAACCAGCTTTGGATCAGGGACTGAAAGGTAATCGTTTAGCAGAATTTGAAAAAATAGAGGAATCCATTACTGCTGAAAAAGCTCAAAGTAAAGCTCTGGCTACGTGGATTATCCCTTTACTGCTCTCGCTTTCTTTAGTCTTAAGTGTCATTTTCTACCGCATTTACAGAAGAAAAACCTCCCCATCGAAGAAATATGACAAAAATCACCGTCTCTATGAACCGCCAATGGACTTAGAACCGATGGTCTTATCAGAAACTGTTTACTCCACTTCTTTAGAGGAAGTCAGCCCCTTGACCAAGGGAGGAGGGAAGTTCACCTTTGATCAACTCGTTCAGGCAACTTTATTGGATGTGATTGACCGTGGAAATGTTTCGATCATCTCAAATGAAGATGAGGTCCGTTTAAAAGTCGTAAAAGAAAAAGGATTGGCAAGTTTTGAAAAAGATTGCCTTAATTTGGCCTTTTCAGGAAGAGAAGAAGTACTTGTTTCAGACTTGTTTGCAGATTACCAAGTGTCAGCTAGTCTTTATCAAGGTGCAAAAGCAGCTGATGAAAAACGGATTCAGAAAACAGGACGTAAGCTTAAGTCGTCTTTTGAGCAAGCTCTGAAGCAGATGCAGGATGGAGTGAGAAAGCGGGTTTCCTCTTTGCAACTTCCAGATTATTATCGTCCACTGAGTAATGGAGAAAAAATCCTGAGATTGACGATAGGTGTCTTTACGATTTTACCTGCTTTCGTTGGTTTTGGCTGGTTCTTGTATAGTTTGGATGCCCACGGGTATCTTTCTCTGCTACTTCTTATCCTTGGATTTGCAGGCTTGCTGTTAGCTGCCGTCTATTATTGGACGACCCGATTTGATACTCGTGATGGTGTTTTAAATGAAGAAGGGCTAGAAGCGTACTATCTCTGGACTAGTTTTGAAAACATGCTTCGCGATATCGCCCATCTAGACAAGGCAGAATTAGAAAGTATTGTTCTTTGGAATCGTCTCCTTGTCTATGCTACTTTATTTGGTTATGCGGACAAGGTGAGTCGTTTGATGAAATCTTATCAGATTCAAGTTGAGAACCCAGATATCAATCTTTACGTAGCTTATGGCTGGCACAGTATGTTTTATCATTCAACTGCTCAAATGAGTCACTATGCTAGTATTGCAAATACAGCTAGCAACTACTCCGTATCTTCTGGAAGTGGAAGTTCTGGCGGAGGATTCTCAGGAGGCGGAGGCGGTGGTAGCATCGGCGCCTTCTAAAAAATCTATCGCAACATCCGAAATTATGCTATAATAGAGGACAGAAAAAGGAGTAATGTATGTATTTTATTGAAATTTTGAAGTCAATCTTTTTTGGGATCGTTGAAGGAATTACAGAATGGTTGCCCATTTCAAGTACAGGACACTTGATCTTGGTTGAAGAATTTGTACAATACAAGGACCAAAATGAAGCCTTCATGTCTATGTTTAATGTTGTCATTCAGCTTGGTGCCATTTTAGCAGTTATGGTCATTTACTTTAATAAGCTCAATCCCTTCAAACCTGGTAAAAATAAGGTCGAAGTTCGTAGAACTTGGCAATTGTGGTCAAAAGTTTTTGTTGCAACCTTGCCTTTGCTATTGGTTTTTAAACTGGATGATTGGTTTGATGCCAACTTCCATAACATGGTTTCAGTTGCGATTATGTTGATTATTTACGGGGTTGCCTTTATCTATCTTGAAAAAAGAAATAAGGCTCAAGCTATTGAACCAACAGTAACAGAGTTAGACAAGTTGCCTTATAAAACAGCTCTTTACATCGGTCTTTTCCAAGTCCTCGCCCTTTTCCCGGGGACAAGCCGTTCTGGTGCCACTATCGTCGGTGGTTTGTTGAATGGAACAAGCCGCTCTGTTGTAACGGAGTTTACCTTCTACCTCGGAATTCCTGTCATGTTCGGAGCTAGTGCTTTAAAGATTTTCAAATTTATTAAATCTGGTCAACTCTTGAGTTTTGGTCAACTATTCTTGCTTTTAGTCGCTATGGGAGTTGCCTTTGCAGTCAGCATGGTTGCTATTCGTTTCTTGACCAGCTATGTGAAGAAACACGACTTTACACTCTTTGGTAAATACCGTATCGTACTTGGTAGTGTCTTGTTGCTCTATAGTTTTGTGCGTTTATTTGTATAAGTTGAAAATAAAATAGGATAGTTCGCCAAAAAAACATTTGGGGAACTATCCTATTTTTTTATAATTGTTTAGTTTATCTTTTATTACGTTGTTATGTCGCCTTGTCCTACTTTTATCCAAATCTTGAAAAGATTTTATTTAATTTGATTGACTTAAAATTTCTTGGATCAAAGATTCATCAAAAATATCTAAGCCGATGGATTGAAGCATAAATTGTAAAAAATAGATACGATCAACTATTTTTTCGGAAGAATTTTCAAAAATACTCCCTTCTACCCAAAAGTTAGTCAAAAGCAAGATTGTCTCGGCCGCTTCATTAGGGAAGGGGATAGATTGGATGGACTGATCTTCTATTCCTTTTTTTATAATATCTGCAATAAGGGGAGTTCCTATACGCAGATTGTAACGGATAATAGTCAGCATGAACTCCGCATCAAGAGGCGCGTGATTCAACATTTCGTAGTTAGTTTTCTGACTTTTTAAACTAAACTGAAAGGTTTCTTTGAGCTGCTCTCTTCCAGTTAAATGATTGGTGGATTCCAACCAGTCTTGCAATTCCTTCTTCATCAATTGATAACGCTGTTTTAAAACTGCAAAAACAATCTCATCTTTTGATTGAAAATGGTGATAAATGGCTCCTTTTGAAATGCCAGCTGTTTGCGCTATGTTTTGCACACTTGTTTTTTCATAACCGTTTTGAATAAAAAGCTGTGTAGCCGTCGTTAAAATTTTTTCAATCATTGCTTGAGATTTTTCTGTTTTTGCGACCATTATGTTCCTTCTCTCTGTTTTATTAGATTTATTTTATCAAAAAAAGAAGAAAAGGTAATATTTGAGCAGTCTAACAAGCCTCCTTCCTTAAGAAAACCACTCTACTTTTTTAATTTTGCTTCTATACGTTTGATGTGATACAAGTTTGAGAGAACTGAAATCCCACCGATGGCCATTATTCCTAAACCATTCCAAGGACTAAACAAAGTAGTGATGAGACCACCAGTGAGTGTAGCATACCCACATTTCACTCCCAAACGAGCATGTCGGATACCGCTCTCTCCTTGTGTTAATCGGTAAAGCTGTTCTTTTTGTAGCTTTCTTTGCTTTTGAATGGCTTCGTGATGGCGTATTTGTTGTTGATGTACACGTTGATTTTGTTTTGTAACAAAATCGCTTGTTTTTTCTAGTATAGATTTTTTCATGTTGGCTCCTTTTTAAAAACCGACCAGACGGTATTTTTATATTTTCCAGTTTATCAAATATAAATGAAGGTGTCAACTCTTACCATTTGTGCTAATAAATAGAATCTTTTACCATAAACTATTTGAAATCTATCTTACTATTTTTAGTTTGAAGTACAGAAATTAATACTCAATATCATAGTCCAAATATAAGTTTGGAAATTTACCATTTCTTATAGACATCACTGTTTTTAGGAAAATAGGGAGGGAAATAAGGGAAAGAAGTTTCCTTGAATTAGGAATTTTTAGAGTCTAAAATGTGAATAAGGTTGATACAGCCTGCTGAATCAGCAATTTAAGATAGTTGCTCGGGCTGTTTTAGTGATTAGTTATCAAGTTCTAAGCGTTATTTCTAAAACAGAATGAGACTGAAACACTTTTGTTCCAACCTCATTTGATTTAAACTAATGAAACTCCCCTCAAGCTTTTTAAAATCCTGTCACCGTAATTCCTAGTAAACGAATGCCAATTTCTTTTTCAGCTAGTTCTTCGTAGAGTTGAAGGGCAGTTTGAGAAATCTGACTAGCGTCCTGTGTTGCTTGCGGGAGGCTTTTTCGTCTAGTCAGAGTGGAGAAGTCAGCATATCGTATTTTTAGGATAATGATTTTTCCAGCCTTATCTTGTTGGCTGATATTGAGGGCTACCTTTTCTGAGAGAAGAGTCAGCTCTTTTTTGATATCTTCTTCAGATTGGAGAATCTTTCCATAGGTTTTCTCCTTGCCAATGGACTTACGAATGCGATTGGCCTTGACTGGTGAGTTATGAATGCCTCTAGCCTTCCGATAAAGGTCAAAGCCGAGTCTGCCAAACCGATCGATTAAAGTGACTTCTGAGACATCCAATAAGTCTGCGCCAGTATAAATGTCCATTTCATGAAGCCTTTCCACTGTTTTTTTGCCCACACCATGGAATTTAGCAATGTCCATTTGTTTGAGGAAGTCTTGGGCCTGATCTGGGAGGATAACTGTTAAACCATGTGGTTTTTGATAGTCACTAGCCATTTTAGCTAGGAATTTGTTATAAGAAACACCTGCAGAAGCAGTCAGGTGTAGTTCCTGCCAGATATCCTGTTGGATGAGACGAGCTATTTTGACGGCTGACTTGATACCGAGTTTATTTTCTGTCACATCCAAGTAGGCCTCGTCAATACTCATAGGTTCAATCAGATCGGTATAGCGCTTAAAAATGGCTCGAATCTCAAGTCCCACAGCCTTGTATTTTTCATAATTTCCTGAGATGAAAACAGCTTGAGGACAACGCTCATAAGCTTCTTTAGAGCTCATGGCTGAATGAACGCCAAAAGCTCGTGCCTCATAGCTACAGGTAGAAACGACTCCCCTCCCACCTGTTTGCCTGGGGTCGCTCCCAATGATGACAGGCTTGCCCTTTAACTTAGGATTATCTCTGATCTCCACCGCAGCAAAAAAGGCATCCATGTCGATATGGATGATTTTTCTGGACAAATCATTTATCAATGGAAATATGAGCATTTGGCTTCCTTTCTAATGTCATTTTTTATTCATTATACCTTTTTTTCTGAAAAAATGGAAAAGAGCACTCATTCTTTCAAATATATAATACAGATCGTAACGATAAACGGACTGTATTAGAAAAGAAAGTGATAAAAAAGCCTTTTTTCGCTTGTTGAAATCGGTTACTGTATGGTATACTGGTCTCATGAATGTAACAGATAGCTGTTGCTAGAAAGAAAAATGAGGACATTAACATGGTTGTTAAAACAGTTGTTGAAGCACAAGATATTTTTGATAAAGCTTGGGAAGGCTTCAAAGGCGTAGATTGGAAAGAAAAAGCAAGTATTTCTCGCTTCGTTCAAGCTAACTACACACCTTATGATGGAGATGAAAGTTTCCTTGCTGGACCAACAGAACGTTCACTTCACATCAAAAAAATCGTAGAAGAAACAAAAGCACACTACGAAGAAACTCGTTTCCCAATGGACACTCGTCCAACATCTATTGCTGATATTCCTGCTGGATTTATCGACAAAGAAAACGAATTGATTTTTGGTATCCAAAACGATGAACTCTTCAAATTGAACTTCATGCCAAAAGGTGGTATCCGTATGGCTGAAACTACTTTGAAAGAAAATGGATACGAACCAGATCCAGCTGTTCACGAAATCTTCACTAAATACGTAACAACAGTTAACGACGGTATCTTCCGTGCCTACACTTCAAACATTCGTCGTGCTCGTCACGCTCACACTGTAACTGGTCTTCCAGATGCCTACTCACGTGGACGTATCATCGGTGTTTACGCACGTCTTGCTCTTTACGGTGCAGACTACTTGATGCAAGAAAAAGTAAACGACTGGAATGCAATTAAAGAAATTGATGAAGAAACAATCCGTCTTCGTGAAGAAGTAAACCTTCAATACCAAGCATTGCAACAAGTCGTTCGCTTGGGTGACCTTTACGGAGTTGATGTCCGCAAACCAGCGATGAACACGAAAGAAGCAATCCAATGGGTTAACATCGCCTTCATGGCTGTCTGCCGTGTTATCAACGGTGCTGCAACATCTCTAGGACGTGTGCCAATCGTATTGGATATCTTTGCAGAACGTGACCTTGCTCGTGGTACATTTACTGAATCAGAAATCCAAGAGTTCGTTGATGATTTCGTTATGAAACTTCGTACAGTTAAATTTGCTCGTACAAAAGCTTATGACCAATTGTACTCAGGTGACCCAACCTTCATCACCACTTCTATGGCTGGTATGGGTAACGACGGTCGTCACCGTGTTACTAAGATGGACTACCGTTTCTTAAACACTCTTGACAACATCGGTAACTCTCCAGAACCAAACTTGACAGTTCTTTGGACTGATAAATTGCCATACAACTTCCGTCGCTACTGTATGCATATGAGCCACAAACACTCTTCTATCCAATACGAAGGTGTAACAACAATGGCTAAAGATGGATACGGAGAAATGAGCTGTATCTCATGCTGTGTGTCACCACTTGACCCCGAAAACGAAGATCAACGCCACAACATCCAGTACTTCGGTGCTCGTGTAAACGTTCTTAAAGCCCTTCTTACTGGTTTGAACGGTGGTTACGACGATGTCCACAAAGACTACAAAGTATTTGACATCGATCCTATCCGTGACGAAGTTCTTGAATTCGAATCAGTTAAAGCGAACTTTGAAAAATCTCTTGACTGGTTGACTGACACTTATGTAGATGCTTTGAACATCATCCACTACATGACTGACAAGTACAACTACGAAGCTGTTCAAATGGCCTTCTTGCCAACTAAACAACGTGCCAACATGGGATTCGGTATCTGTGGATTTGCTAACACAGTTGATACATTGTCAGCGATTAAATACGCTACCGTTAAACCAATTCGTGATGAAGATGGCTACATCTACGATTACGAAACAATCGGTGAATACCCACGTTGGGGTGAAGATGACCCACGTTCAAACGAATTGGCGGAATGGTTGATCGAAGCTTACACAACTCGTCTACGTAGCCACAAACTTTACAAAGACGCAGAAGCTACTGTATCACTTTTGACAATCACATCTAACGTTGCTTACTCTAAACAAACTGGTAACTCACCAGTCCACAAAGGTGTATACCTCAACGAAGATGGTTCTGTGAACTTGTCTAAACTTGAATTCTTCTCACCAGGTGCTAACCCATCTAACAAAGCTAAAGGCGGCTGGTTGCAAAACTTGAACTCACTTGCTAGCCTTGACTTTGGTTACGCAGCTGATGGTATCTCATTGACAACTCAAGTTTCTCCACGTGCTCTTGGTAAGACTCGTGACGAACAAGTGGATAACTTGGTAACAATCCTTGATGGTTACTTTGAAAACGGTGGACAACACGTTAACTTGAACGTTATGGACTTGAACGATGTTTACGAAAAGATTATGTCAGGTGAAGACGTTATCGTACGTATCTCTGGATACTGTGTAAATACTAAATACCTCACTCCAGAACAAAAAACTGAATTGACACAACGTGTCTTCCACGAAGTTCTTTCAATGGATGATGCATTGAGCTAAGATCCAATTGGAATAGAGAAAAGCCAGTCGGTCTGACTGGCTTTTTGTGTGCTTAAAAAATTTTTTAAAAAATAGTCAAACTTGGTCAAAAAGTTATTGACTTTTACTGACCAATATGATATAGTAGAAACATAAGGAAAATGAATTCCTTAGAAAACTTCATTTTCAATGATTTTATTTCTTGAAAATGTACGATAGATACCCTAGAAAGGGGTGAGGCCTATGTTAAATCTAACAGATTTTGAAAAGAAGATTATAAAAGGCTTATTTAAAAAAGAAAAACCAGAAATTATACGTAGGGTAGCTAGTTAGCTAGTCTAAAATTTTTAAAACAAAGGTCAAAGATAGTCAATATCAGAGATCGCAAATAATTAACAATAAACGAGGTAAAGAATATGAATAACAACTTTAATAACTTTAACAACATGGATGATTTGTTTAACCAATTGATGGGTGGTATGCGAGGATACAGTTCTGAAAACCGTCGCTACTTGATTAATGGACGTGAAGTGACTCCTGAGGAATTTGCTCATTATCGTGCAACTGGTCAATTACCAAGAAATGCAGAATCTGATGCGCAAATGCAACAACACTCTTCAGGTATGAAACAAGACGGTGTCCTTGCAAAACTAGGTCGTAACTTGACAGCAGAAGCTCGTGAGGGTAAGTTGGATCCTGTTATCGGACGAAACAAGGAAATTCAAGAAACATCCGAAATTCTCTCACGTCGTACCAAGAACAATCCTGTTCTGGTCGGAGATGCAGGTGTTGGTAAGACAGCAGTTGTCGAAGGTTTAGCACAAGCAATTGTGAACGGAGATGTCCCAGCTGCTATTAAGAACAAGGAAATCATTTCCATTGATATCTCAGGTCTTGAGGCTGGTACTCAATACCGTGGTAGCTTTGAAGAAAACGTTCAAAATCTAGTCAATGAAGTAAAAGAAGCAGGGAATATTATCCTCTTCTTTGATGAAATTCACCAAATTCTCGGTGCTGGTAGCACTGGTGGAGACAGTGGTTCTAAAGGGCTTGCGGACATTCTCAAGCCAGCTCTCTCTCGTGGTGAATTGACCGTTATTGGAGCGACAACTCAAGACGAATACCGTAACACCATCTTGAAAAATGCAGCTCTTGCTCGTCGTTTCAACGAAGTGAAGGTCAATGCTCCTTCGGCAGAGGATACTTTTAAAATCCTTCAAGGGATTCGTGACCTCTATCAACAACACCACAATGTCATCTTGCCAGACGAAGTTTTGAAAGCAGCAGTGGATTATTCTATCCAATACATTCCTCAACGTAGCTTGCCAGATAAGGCTATCGACCTTGTCGATGTAACGGCTGCTCACTTGGCAGCTCAACATCCTGTAACAGATGTTCATGCTGTTGAACGTGAAATTGAGGCAGAAAAAGACAAGCAAGAAAAAGCAGTTGAGGCAGAAGACTTTGAAGCAGCTCTCAATGCGAAAACACGTATTGCAGAATTAGAGAAAAAAGTCGAAAACCACACAGAAGACATGAAAGTGACTGCAAGCATCAACGATGTGGCTGAATCTGTGGAACGAATGACAGGTATTCCAGTGTCTCAAATGGGAGCATCCGACATCGAACGTTTAAAAGATATGGCTCATCGTTTGGAACACAAGGTGATCGGACAAGATAAGGCAGTAGAAGCTGTAGCTCGTGCTATCCGTCGTAACCGTGCAGGATTTGATGAAGGCAATCGCCCAATCGGTAGCTTCCTCTTTGTAGGGCCTACTGGGGTTGGTAAGACGGAGCTTGCTAAGCAATTGGCGCTCGATATGTTTGGAACCAAGGATGCGATTATCCGTTTGGATATGTCTGAATATAGTGATCGCACAGCCGTATCTAAATTGATCGGTACAACAGCCGGTTATGTGGGATATGATGACAATAGCAATACCTTGACAGAACGTGTTCGTCGCAATCCATACTCTATCATTCTCTTGGACGAGATTGAAAAGGCTGATCCTCAAGTAATCACTCTTCTCCTCCAAGTCTTGGATGATGGTCGTTTGACTGATGGTCAAGGAAATACCGTTAACTTTAAAAACACTGTCATTATCGCAACATCAAATGCTGGATTTGGCTATGAAGCCAACTTGACAGAAGATGCAGATAAACCAGAATTGATGGATCGTTTGAAACCATTCTTCCGTCCAGAATTCCTCAACCGCTTTAACGCAGTTATCGAGTTCTCACACTTGAATAAGGAAGACCTTTCTAAGATTGTGGACTTGATGTTGGCTGAAGTCAACCAAACCTTGGCTAAGAAAGACATTGATTTGGAAGTCAGCCAAGCGGCTAAAGACTATATCACAGAAGAAGGTTATGACGAAGTTATGGGTGTTCGTCCTCTCCGTCGCGTGGTTGAACAACAAATTCGTGATAAGGTGACAGACTTCCACTTGGATAACCTTGATGCTAAACATCTGGAAGCAGATATGGAAGATGGCGTTTTGGTCATTCGTGAAAAAGCCTAACTCAAGATTTTGAGAATAAAAAAAGAAGGAACTAACTAAAAAGCTGGTTCCTTTTTGTGTTTAGATGACATGGCGTTCAAAGGCATCATCTGAGATTCCTTGTTCCAAGATGAGTTTCGCCCATTCTTTAGCAGAAAAGAGGCTGTGGTCTTTGTAATTTCCGCAAGATTCGATGGTTGTTCCAGGGACATCTTCCCAAGTAGTGGTTTCAGCGATTTCCTTGAGCGAATCCTTGATAACAGCTGCAATCTCAGCGCTGGTGTGACGTCCCCACATAATCATATGGAAACCAGTACGGCAACCAAATGGCGAACAGTCAATCATGCCGTCAATGCGGGTACGGATGAGTTTGGCCAAGAGGTGCTCGATAGTGTGAAGGCCAGCGGTAGGGATAGAGTCTTCATTTGGTTGTACCAAGCGAATATCAAAGTTGGAGATAACATCTCCCTTTGGGCCCGTTTCTTCCCCAATCAAGCGAACATAGGGTGCTTTAACAATGGTGTGGTCAAGTTCAAAACTTTCAACAATAACTTCTTTTGACATGGTAAATCCTTTCAATTTGCTTCTTTCATTATATCATAAAGGGTGCTCTTGATGAAGTTTGATAAATGACTTTTTGAGACTAACGTTATAACAAAGTCTCCATACAAAACCCTCAGGATTATAAAGATAAAGGAAAAGAAAAACTGAGTTCTTTCTAATGAAGCTAGAGTGACTTTTGAAAGGTGGGATCAACTTTTAGAATTTCTGCTTAATCTCTGAACTAATTCTGAACTAGATTGGATATACTGGAGGAAATAAAGATAAAGGAGTTCAGTATGGAACATATGGTGAAAATAGAAGGGGTCTGCAAGAAGCATGGCAGCAAGCAGATTTTAAAAGATATTTCTTTTACAGCTAGAAGTGGTCGGATTACAGCTTTTCTGGGTCCAAATGGTGCAGGGAAAAGTTCGACCTTGAGGATTCTCTTGGGGTTAGATCGGGCGACGTCTGGTACTGCGACTTTTGATGGACAAACCTATCAGTCAATGACTTATCCGCTCAGAACGGTAGGTGCAGCCTTTGATGGCATTGGCGGTCTGCCAAATCGAAAGGTCTATGACCACCTGCGAATTATTGCGGCGAGTAATGCTATTCCCAAGTCTCGGATCGATGAGGTTTTGGAGATGACTGGAATTGCTCATAAGAGGAAGGACCTCTTATCAAGCCTGTCTCTGGGGGAAGGTCAGCGGCTGGGTCTGGCAGCAGCTTTGCTGGGTGATCCTCAGTTTCTCATATTAGATGAGCCGACTAATGGACTGGATCCAAGTGGGATCAAATGGTTTAGAAAGTTCATCCGTCAGCAGGCTGATTTAGGGAAAACGGTACTTCTATCTTCTCATATCCTATCAGAGGTGCAAATGGTGACAGATGATGTCGTCTTGATTCATCATGGGCGAATTATTGAGCAGGGACGATTGGAAGAGGTGCTGCAAGATTCAGACAGTCTAGAAGATCTCTTCTTTGATTTGACAGAGGAGGTATAAGATGAAAGAAACGATGTCCTTATTGCATTCAGAATGGTTGAAAATCCGCTCAACCAAGGCTTTCAGAGTGAGTATGGCATTCATGCTGCTCTTGGTGCCTGCCGTATCCTGGCTGGAAGGTCGACAGTATTTATCTGTCGGCTTGGATGCCACACCTGAGACTGTTCCCGGCCTCGCAGAAGCCATTGACCCACTGGAATATCTAGGCCTCAATGGTGCCTCTATGGCAGGCATGGTTTTGGTCATCTTAGCTGGAATTCTGGGAGCTATGGAATTTCAGTCTCATAGCTTGAGAACCAGCCTTTTGACCTGTAATAACCGCCTGAAGTTGCTTGTGGGGAAACTCATGACCTTCACGTGTTTTTCTCTTGTCACTAGCTTTTTATCGATTTACTTTAGTTATATGGTCATGCATCTGGCTTTAGGAAGGGAAGGGCTTGATCCGATTCTGCTCAATCAGGCAGCTTGGAGTTTGATTTTGTGGAAAACCTTATCTCTAACTCTATCGGGAATCCTTTCATTTTTGTTAGGTTTATTGGCTCGGACCATGCTGGTTCCTCTGCTTTTTCTCGTACCACAGATCTATAATCTGGGAAACTACCTGGCAGCTCACACGAGTTGGGGAGCTTATCTGCCACAGCCAGCAGGAGAGTTGTTTGCTGCAACGCCAACTTCCCAATATGCTAACAATCCCTTGCAAGGGCTGTTAATACTTGGCGCATGGATACTAGTCATCGGCGTCATGGCCTCTCTGCGCTTTTTGAAGACTGATTTAGGAGGGCGATACTGATGATAAAAGCTCTGCTTAGAAGTGAATGGATTAAGTTCCGTTCTTACTATCTCGCTCTTGGTGCAGCCTTGGTGGCTCTGGTAGCTGTTCCATTTTTTCTAATGAATCTTGACTATAGTCAGACAGCAGTTGGCCAGACGAAGGCTCTGAGCGAGGCTTTGCATGCTCTCTATCTGGCGCAGCCTGTCATCGTCATCTTTACTTCCCTCTATTTTGCTCAGGAGTTTGTCAAGTCTGGGATGCGAACGAATTTTCTAACCGTATCAAATAGAAGGGCTTGGTTGGCTGGGAAAATCCTTTTTCTGTTCTTGCTGCTCTTGGTTCTCTATAGTATCATTATAAGCAGCTGTTTCCTTGTTATGCTGGCTCGATTTGACCTGGACTTTAGCTGGTCCTTACTGGGGAAATTCCTCTATTACAGCTCTTTTGGTCTTCTTAGCAATATTTTTCTTGCTTTTTTAACTGCCGGCCTCGCTTTGCTATTTCAATCTTGGGTTGTGCCGGTGTCGGTGCTCTTTCCTCTCTTGATTGGTCTAAGTCGTTTATTGGCAACTTTTATCAAGGAAGCAAAATACCTGCCCGATCTGGCTACGCTAAATCTTTTTGAGTATGAAAGGCTTCAGCATTCACTAGACCTATCAGGGCTGGGGATACAGCTGTTATGGTTAGCTTTGGTTTGGAGCTCTGCTATATTCTTAACCTTGAAACGAGATGTTCGCTAGAGGTATGCTATAATGGAAAATATGAGACAGTATCGTATTTTGGTAGTTGATGACGACCGGAGCATTTTGAAGCTGGTGAAAAACGTCCTAGAGCTCGATGCTTATGATGTGACGACGCTTGATCGGATAGAAGAGCTAGAGCTGACACATTTTGTTGGATATGATTTGATTCTGCTAGATGTGATGATGGAGCCTGTTAATGGTTTTGAGCTGTGTTCCTACATTCGTCCTCATCTTTCGTGTCCAATTATCTTTCTGACAGCTAAGGAGTTAGAGGCGGACAAGGTGGAAGGGCTCTTTCGCGGAGCAGATGACTATATTGTCAAGCCTTTTGGGACCAAAGAATTGCTGGCGCGTGTCAGAGCTCATCTTCGGCGGGAGGAAAGACGGGAGGAGCGATATTCTGAAATTGCTTCTTGTCAATTTTATCCAGAGCGCTATGAAGTTGCCTATTTTGGTAAAGTCTTGAAATTTTCAGAGCGAGAGTTTAAGTTGCTGCATTTACTAGCTAGCAATCCCAAGCAGACCTTTTCAGCTGAACGCCTGCATACCTTGCTTTACCCAGAAAGCTCAGAAACACAGCTTCGCTCCATCTCAGAGTATGTATATCAGATTCGTCAAAAATGCAAACAAGAAGGGCTACAAGCAATCGTAACAGTGAGAGGAGTAGGCTATAGATGGCAATTAGAACCCGAAATTTCAAAAGCCTAGTCTGGACAACCAGTTTAAAAATCGTATTTTTTCATGTTTTGATTTTTGTGCTTATCGGCTATGAATTTACGCAAGGAAGTGATTACGTCCTTTTCACCTTGTTCTTCTGGGCAGGCAGCTTGCTGCTGATTACTTTTTATCATATTTTGAAATTACTCCGAAAAATCGACAGCGAAATAAAAATGCTAAAGAGCGAGAAGCTTTTGGAAGAAAATCAAAGCCAGCTTTTTCGGATTGAGGAAATGCTCGAAGTCTATAGCGATTTACGGAGCAGCCACCAAGAAAATGCTCGTCTTCTAGAAAAAGAGCAGCAGCATAATCAGGAGTTGATTTTACAGTTATCAGCGACATCGCACGATTTGAAAACGCCCCTAACTGTGATTAAGGGGAATGCTGAGCTCTTGGAATTGGCGCAGTTGGGCTATCCACAGGCAGACTATGCTGTTGAGATTTTGCAGGCCAGTCACAAGATGGAAGAGTATTGTGGCTCTTTGATTGATTACGCTAAGACTTTTCAGATTGATGCTAATCAGTTCAGTCAGCTTTCCTTAGGGGACTTTTTGGCTGATCTACAGGACGACTGGGCACTGTTCAGCAAACAGGAAAGCTATCGTTTTTATCTCCAAGAAGATTGTGATCTTAGTCTGATTTTGTCAGTTCATTTGGACTATCTCAAACGGGCTTTACTCAATATCTTACTGAATGCGCTTGAACATGCTGACCCGGATCAAAAGGAAGTGAAGCTGATGGTATCAGTGCAGCAGGACCAGTTGGTTTTTGCTATCTGGAACAACGGCCCTGCATTTTCAAAGGAGATGCTGCTGGGAGCGGAACAGCTCTTTTACCAGAGTGACCAAAGCCGCAATTCAGCTAATCCCCATCATGGTATCGGCTTAGCCTTTTCTAAGCAGGTCGCTCTCTTGCACGGTGGCCGTCTGACCCTGCTCAATCCAGACCAAGGAGGAGCCTGTGTTGAGTTGGCAATTTCATTGAAATAAATGAGGATGAAAAAATCATAAAAACGCATAATATCAAGTGTTCAAAAGCCTTGATATTATGCGTTTTATCTTTTATCATGTAAAGATTTACTGGATTTTTACCCAAATTGAGTTTTATCCAGCCTCGTTTATTTACTTCCGATACAAGCGATCATATTGGTAGAATGGGTCAAAGGTTACGTTGATACCTAGTTTGCGAAGGACATTCTTGTCTTCATCGGTCAAGATGATGGTTGAGTGAGCTTCGCTTCCTTTGAGGTTACCAAGTTCCTTCATTGCGCGCGCAGCATCAGGGTTTTCCATAGCCGTGATTGCAAGTGCAATCAAAATTTCATTTGAGTGGAGGCGAGGATTGCGGCTGCCTAGATGATTAATCTTAAGGCCTTGAATTGGTTTGACAACTTCAGGCTCGATTAGTTTCACTTCTTTAGCGATGTCAGCTGATTTCTTGATGGCATTGATCAAGGCAGCAGCTGTAGGACCAAAGAGCTCAGAGTTTTTACCAGTTACGATTTCCCCGTTTGGCAATTCAAGAGCTAGGGCAGGACCACCAGTTTCTTCTGCTTTTTGGCGTGCAGCAACAGCAACCTTACGGTCTGCAGGTGTGATACCGAGGTCGTTCATGAGAAGTTCAATCTTCTTGACAGCAGTTTCTCCGACTTTTTCAGCTTTGAAATCAAGGACTGTTTGATAGTAGCGGCGGATGATTTCTTGCTTAGAAGCTTCGATAGCAGCCTCATTATCTGTAATAGCGAAGCCAACCATGTTGACACCCATGTCTGTTGGTGAAGCGTATGGAGATTCACCGAGAATGCGTTCCAACATACGTTTGAGTACTGGGAAGATTTCAATATCACGGTTGTAATTGACAGTGGTTTCTCCGTAGGTTTGGAGATGGAAAGGGTCAATCATGTTGACATCGTCAAGGTCTGCTGTGGCAGCCTCATAAGCCAAGTTGACTGGATGATGAAGGGGTAGATTCCAAACTGGGAAGGTTTCAAATTTAGCGTAGCCAGACTTGATACCGTTGATTTGGTCATGGTACATATTGGACACACAGGTTGCCAATTTTCCAGAACCAGGTCCAGGAGCCGTTACGACGATTAACTTGCGACTGGTTTTGATGTAGTCATTTTTCCCCATACCTTCAGGAGAAATGATGTGATCCATATCAGTCGGATATCCTTTGATTGGATAATGAAGATAAGAATCAATTCCGTTTTTCTCAAGTTGATTTCGGAAGGCATCTGCAGCGGGTTGTCCAGCGTACTGTGTGATGACAACCGAACCGACAAAAATGCCCAATTCATTGAATTTGTCAATCAAACGGAGGACTTCTTGGTCATAAGAAATGCCTAGGTCGCCACGCGCTTTAGAATGCTCGATGTTGCTTGCGTTAATGGCAATCACAACCTCAACCTGCTCTTTCAATTCTTGCAAGAGCTTGATTTTGTTGTCAGGCTCATAACCAGGAAGGACACGAGCAGCGTGGAAATCTTCCAACATTTTGCCACCAAACTCCAAGTAGAGCTTGCCGTCAAATTGGTTGATACGCTCCAAAATGTGGTCGCGTTGCAGATTCAAATATTGTTCAGAACTAAAAGCTTGTTTTTTCATTTTTTTACCTCTGACCTCCATTATAATAAAAAATCGGAAGTTAGGAAACTATAAAGGTAAAAAAGAAACCAAAAAGATTAGGCAAACGCTTGCACTAAGTTTAAAAAAGCGCTATCATAGACTATAGATTATTAAAATAATGAGGTAAGAAGATGCAAGAAAAATGGTGGCACAATGCCGTAGTCTATCAAGTCTATCCTAAGAGTTTTATGGATAGTAATGGAGATGGAATTGGTGATTTGCCAGGAATTACTAGTAAGTTAGACTATCTAGCCAAATTAGGAATCACAGCGATTTGGCTTTCTCCCGTTTATGACAGCCCTATGGACGATAATGGCTATGATATTGCTGATTATCAAGCGATTGCAGCTATTTTCGGGACCATGGAGGACATGGACCAACTTATCGCAGAAGCTAAGAAACGTGATATTCGAATTATCATGGACTTGGTGGTCAATCATACCTCGGATGAACACGCCTGGTTTGTCGAGGCCCGTGAGAATCCTGATAGCCCTGAGCGTGACTACTATATCTGGCGGGATGAGCCCAATGATTTGGAGTCTATCTTTAGTGGGTCTGCTTGGGAATACGATGAAAAGTCGGGTCAATACTATCTCCACTTTTTCAGTAAGAAACAGCCTGATCTCAACTGGGAGAATGAAAAACTGCGCCAGAAAATTTACGAGATGATGAACTTCTGGATTGATAAGGGCATTGGTGGTTTCCGTATGGATGTCATTGACATGATTGGGAAAATTCCTGATGAGAAAGTGGTCAATAATGGTCCCATGCTCCATCCCTATCTCAAGGAAATGAATCAGGCGACCTTTGGCGACAAAGATCTCTTGACAGTGGGAGAAACTTGGGGCGCAACACCAGAAATTGCCAAACTCTACTCGGATCCAAAGGGACAAGAATTGTCAATGGTCTTCCAGTTTGAACACATCTGTCTTCAGTACCAGGAAGGGCAACCTAAGTGGCACTACCAAAAAGAGTTAAATGTAGGGAAGTTAAAAGAAATTTTTAACAAATGGCAGACAGAGTTAGGAGTTGAGGACGGCTGGAATTCCCTCTTCTGGAATAACCATGACCTCCCTCGCATCGTCTCTATCTGGGGAAATGACCACGAATACCGTGAAAAATCTGCTAAAGCCTTTGCGATTTTGCTTCATCTCATGAGAGGAACTCCCTATATCTATCAGGGTGAGGAGATTGGAATGACCAACTATCCGTTTGAAACACTGGAGCAAGTAGAAGATATTGAATCCCTCAACTATGCGCGTGAAGCTCTTGAAAAAGGCGTTCCGATAGAAGAAATCATGGACAGCATCCGTGTCATCGGTCGTGATAATGCACGTACTCCGATGCAATGGGATGAAAGCAAAAATGCTGGTTTCTCAACAGGTCAACCTTGGTTGGCAGTTAATCCAAACTACGAAGAAATCAACGTTCAAGAAGCACTGGCAAATCCAGAATCTATTTTCTATACCTATCAAAAACTCGTGCAAATCCGTAAGGAGAACAGCTGGCTGATTCGAGCTGATTTTGAATTACTCGATACGGCTGATAAGGTCTTTGCCTATATCCGCAAGGACGGTGACCGTCGCTTCCTAGTTGTGGCTAACTTGTCCAATGAAAAACAAAACTTTGCAGTAGAAGGAAAAGTTAAATCTGTCTTGATTGAAAACACTGTGGCTCAAGAAGCGCTTGAGAAACAGACCTTGGCTCCATGGGATGCCTTCTGTGTGGAAATGACTGACTAAAATGAGAGAACCTCAAGCTTTTGAAGTTTGAGGTTTTTTACTAAAAATTGTGTAGAAAAGTCTTTAAAAAATATTTGTTAGAATTTTCTAAAAAATCTGGTGAAAGTCCTTGCTTTTATGAAAAAATAGGGTATAATGGTGAAAACACTATCTTTAAGGAGATTACTTATGAAATCGAAAAAGTGGCTCTTAGGAGCAGGTGCTGTCTTGAGTGCAGCCCTTCTGTTAACTGCTTGTGGGCAAAACGAAAAGAAAGCTGATGCTCCCAAGACATTCTCTTATGTCTATGCTATGGATCCATCATCTTTGGACTACAGTGTGACGAGCAAGAGCTCAACTTCTGACGTTATAGCAAACGTTGTCGATGGTCTTTTGGAAAATGATAAATATGGGAACTTAATTCCATCACTTGCGGAAGACTGGTCTGTATCTAAAGATGGCTTGACCTATACCTACAAACTTCGTAAGGGTGTAAAATGGTATACTTCTGATGGAGAAGAATACGCTGAAGTCAAGGCTCAAGACTTTGTTACGGGTCTGAAACACGCAGCTGACGGTAAATCAGATGGCTTATCCCTCCTTCAAGACTCTATCAAAGGTTTGGCTGCTTATGTCAGTGGAGAAAGCAATGATTTCTCTACCGTAGGAGTTAAGGCTGTTGATGATTATACGGTTGAATACACGCTCAACAAACCAGAAAGTTTCTGGAACTCTAAAGTCACAACTGCAACCATGCTCCCAGTAAATGAAGAATTTTTGAATTCTAAAGGGGGCGACTACGGTGCTCCAACACCATCAAGCATCCTTTATAACGGTCCTTATTTCTTGAAATCATTGACTTCAAAATCAGTCATCGAATATGAAAAGAATCCAAATTACTGGGATAAGGATAATGTTAAGATTGACAATATTAAACTAACCTTCTACGATGGATCAGATCAAGAATCTTTGATTCGCAGCTTTACACAAGGTGCTTATACAACAGCCCGTCTCTTCCCAACAAGCTCAAACTTTGAGTCAACTAAAAAAGAGTACGGCGATAAGATTGTCTACAGTCCACAAGAAGCGACTAGCTACTATCTAACTGTTAACGTAAACCGCCAGTCTTACAATAAAACAGCCAAGACTGACGAAGCTCAAAAAACTTCAACGAAAGAAGCTCTTCTCAACAAGAACTTCCGTCAGGCGCTGAACTTTGCCCTTGACCGTCATTCTTACACTGCCCAGTTGAATGGTGAAGAAGGTGCGGACAAAATTATCCGTAATAGCCTAGTGCCTCATGACTACGTTCAAGTAGGTGAAAAGACATTTGGGGAGTTGGCTCAGGCAGAGCTCGTTTCTTATGGAGACCAGTGGAAAGATGTAGCCCTTACAGATGGCAAGGATACGATTTACAGTCCTGAAAAAGCTAAGGCAGCCTTTGCTAAAGCCAAGGAAGAATTGCAGGGCAAGGGGGTTACCTTCCCAATCCATTTGGACATCCCGGTTGAACAAACAGATGTCATTGCCGTTCAACAAACCAACTCACTCAAGCAGTCTATCGAGTCAACACTTGGTACTGAAAATGTCATTGTCGATGTCCTTCAAATGACAGATAATGAAAAAATGAGCATTACGTCTCAAGCCAAGGTACCATCCCAAAAAGACTATGACTTGAATGGAACTGGTTGGGGACCTGACTATCAAGACCCAGCTACCTACCTCAACATCCTTGATGCTAAGAAGGGTTCTGCCCTTAAACACTTGGGGATCACTCGCGGAAAAGATCCAGAAGTGATGGCTCAAGTTGGTCTGGACGAATACAAGAAACTCTTGGATGATGCTGCATCTGAAACTAGCGACCTCAATAAGCGTTATGAAAAATACGCTAAAGCTCAAGCTTGGGTATCGGATAGCTCACTCTTAATCCCAGTTGCTTCTTCAGGTGGTTCTCCAACGGTTAGCCGTACTGTACCATTTACAAAAGCATACTCTCAAGTTGGAATCAAGGGAGATCCATTTGTCTTTAAGGGCTTGGAATTGCAAAATGATGTCGTAACTACAAAAGAATACGAAGAAGCTCTCAAGAAATGGCAGAAAGAAAAAATCGAAACAAATGCCAAATACCAAAAAGAGCTAGAAAAACACATCAAATAGTCTATAAACAGAAAAGGAAGTTGCAGAAAATCTGTGCTTCCTTTTTCTGATTTTGAGATACCAGTTGTCGTAAAAGCTTTTTTAATTAGTTTCGGAGCAGTTAACACTTAAAACGACGCTTTTTTAAGATAATTCTAGTGTATTGTGAAATAGAGCGAGCAAAAATCTCGAAAAACGAACTTTAATATTTATATGACAAATTAATTAAAGCATATTTATGCAATTTAAATGAATCTAAAACAATTCCTAAGTAAGTATCTAGCATTTTATAGTTTTAGGGTTAAAACTATAAAATGCTTATTTTAACAACTAAAAACACTATTTTTATAAAATAATAGTAACTATGTTATTTTTTTGATTTTAATGTATGAAAGTGCTATAATTGTTATTGAACGCAATAAATATAAATAAAGTGTTCAATAAATTCAATTTATATTTTATAAAATATATTCCTTGCTTACAGTCCGAAAAACGAATAGTGCACAATAGTTTTCCGAACGTTATGACCAGCGGTTCTTTTTTGGAGGTTTAATTTAAAATGAATAGAAAATATGGTCTTTTGGCGGGAGCGGCTCTGGCGACAGCAGTTGCAGTTTCAGCTTCTGTAACACCAACGGTTCATGCGGATTATCGTTGGGATTCCCGTCATAGTTGGGACTATGATTTTGATGATTGGGATGATGACCCCGATGATTGGGGTTATGACTATAATTATTGGAATCGATACAATTACCGACAGCCAGATAGTGGTCGCTATTTCTACTGGAATGGCAACTACTACTATCGTATGAATGATGGTAGTTACTATATTTACCGTAATGGTGAGTGGAAACCACTAACAAATAATCGTGACAACAATTCTTCAACGAACAACTTAGTAAATGATAACCACTATCGATACGAGAATGGCTACCATTACTATGTATTAGAAAATGGGGATTATTACTACTACCAAAACGGTCGGTGGGTGTTTGTCAAGAAATCGGCGGATAATCAAAAAGAATTAGAAAATCCAGGTAGGGTGGAACTCCCAGAAAATCCCCCATTCAATGGAGCTGACGGGGAATTTAATCCTTTTGAATCAGGTACTATTGAGTTTCCAGAGGCTCCGTCTTACGGAGGTGCAAATGGTGAGTATGCACCATTTGACTCGGGAACAATCGAACTTCCAGAAAATCCCCCATTCAATGGAGCGGATGGTGAGTTGGATCCGTTTGCGCCAAAACCAGGTAATTCGACCGGTCCAGAGACTCCAGCTTTGGTAACAACAGATGAACCGAGTGAAAATCAGATTCCTCCGTATGTTGAAAAACCAGCACCAGGTTTAGAGCACTTATTATGGGCTCCAAATGGAAGCAAACCCAAATTGGTCATTCCGCCAGGAAAACCGGGTGATAAGGTTCTGGAGAATGATCCAAACTACGCCTTTGATGGCCCCAATCACTATTACTATATTAGCTCGAACGATGAAGTTACAGGTTACACGCCTTACTGGAAGTGGATGGGGGATGCGTGGAAGTTGCATGGAATGACAGATCCAACAGACCCAGCGCTGGATCCGAACTTGCATTCAAATCCCGTAGACGATGAATATAGCTATAGCGATCAAAACTCTAGCGTGAAACTGTATTCGACTAATCTGGTCGAAACCGCCAAGGCAGGACAAGCACTTCCTTTCCAAAATGTCGAGGAATTCAAAAATTATGTGATTGAAAAACTAAATCCTAAGTTTTTAGATAACGCGGGTTGGGATGCCAAAGTCACTTGGGAAATCGAAGATGAGGATATCTTTGAGAAAACCAAAAATGATCCTTGGGCTAGAGATTATGTCTTAGTTGCCAACCTCAAGAGTGGAGTGGATGAAGAAAAATACCGCGATGTAGAATTTGGTTATGTGAAGTTTGTCTTCCGCGTTGCTGCGACGGATGATACGAATTATTACTATATGGAAAAGGCCAAAGAAGCATTCGCTGGAATCAATGAAATTCGTAAGGAACAAGGTTTGAAAGAATTGACTTGGTCAGATGAGATTTATCAAAATCAAGCTCTA
Source organism: bacterium (assembly GCA_905221345.1). GTDB lineage: Bacteria > Bacillota > Bacilli > Lactobacillales > Streptococcaceae > Streptococcus. Next base: position 285,763 of record CAJNCW010000002.1, on the reverse strand, counting down.
CCAAAAGCAAACCAAATCTCTCGCCAATACGATAGCTCAGGTTTTGTTGGTCGTCGTGATCAAGATGCAGCTACTGTTGTCAAGAAATGGGCAAATGGCGGTTTGAGAGAATTGCTTTTGGATCCAAATGCGACAGAAGGAGCTGTAGCAGCAGTAGTTAGTGGAAATGGAGATTATTACTGGGCTTACAATTATAAATAAAATGAATTTCTAACTTCATCAAGCTCTGTGTTAATTGTGGCGGATTGATGTCGGTTAAGATTTGGAGAGGACAGCGACTGTCCTCTCTGTTTTTTATATTCAGAGGGATAAAGATCTGTTTCTTAAACTTATGAAAATCACAGAAATCAAAGGAATAGCGTTTGGTGACTTTTTATAGTTTTACATTAGAATTAGGCGATCGAAGACGTTGCTAATCTTAATTTCATCTTTTAGGAAGGTCTGAAAAGGGATGGATGTCTTGGATTTTATTTTCCATCAGTCCAAAAAGATTCTCGAGAACCAAACTAGTTGCCTATTTATTTTTGCACACTCAGCGGCTAATTGTATTCTAGAGCTGTCAATGCTGGTGTAGGTTAATCATTCGCTGGAAAACTAGTAACTTTACATTTTTGGATGGATTTGATAGAATATGGTTATGTTACAAGAAGTGACACAAAAGGAGTGAATGATGATCAAAATGAAAAAAAGACTGATTGGGACAGGTCTTGCCTTAGCGACAGGAATTTTGCTTTCGGCATGTGGACAGTCCAACACAGATACCAGCACCTACTCGTCAACATTTAGTGCGAATCCAACAACTTTTAACTATCTTCTGGATTATTATGCAGATAACACTGCCATTATTACCAATCTCGTAGATGGTTTGTTAGAAAATGACAGCTATGGAAATCTAGCGCCAGCTTTGGCTGAAGAATGGTCTGTTTCATCAGATGGTTTGACCTATACCTACAAGCTTAGAAAAGATGCCAAGTGGTATACGGCTGATGGTGAGGAATATGCTCCAGTCAAAGCCCAAGACTTTGTCGCTGGGATCAAATATGCTGCGGACAACAAGGGGCAAGCCATGGATCTGATCCAAAATTCAATCAAGGGATTGAATGACTATGTGACGGGTGTGACCAATGACTTTTCAACTGTTGGTGTCAAAGCCTTGGATGATTACACAGTCGAGTATACTTTGACTCGACCAGAACCGTATTGGAATTCAAAGACAACCAATAGTATCCTTTTCCCAGTCAACGAAGAGTTCTTGAAATCAAAGGATAAAGATTTTGGTACCTTGACACCAGACAGTATCCTTTATAATGGACCATATCTGTTAAAAGATTTTACATCAAAATCTTCGATCGAATATGTGAAGAATCCACACTATTATGACCATGATAAAGTAACCATTGAAAAAGTTAAACTGGCTTATTTTGATGGCTCTGATCAGGAGATGACCATTCGAAACTTTGAAAGTGGTGCTTACTCGATTGCAGGAGTCTATCCAAATAGTTCGAACTATGCTAAGACGAAAGAAAAATACCAAGACAATATCGTTTATAGTTTGCAAGACAAGACATCTTGGTATTTTAACTTTAACGTCAACCGCAAGACCTATAACCATACCGCTAAAACAACGGACGAACAAAAGAAATCAGCTCAAACAGCTATCTTAAATAAAAATTTCCGTCAGGCTATCAACTTTGGTATTGATCGAACAGCCTACTCTGCTCAATCAAATGGTGAAGAAGCAGCGAGCAAAACCCTTCGTAATACCCTTGTTCCTCCAACTTTTGTTCAAGTGGGAGATAAGACCTTTGGAGAAGTAACAGCTTCTAAGCTTGTGAACTATGGGACTGAGTGGTCAGGTATCAATTTGGCAGATGCTCAAGATGCCTACTTTAACAAGGAAAAGGCCCAAGCAAAATTTGCAGAAGCTAAAAAGGAATTAGAAGCCCAAGGCGTGACTTTCCCAATCCATTTGGATGTTCCTGTTGATCAGACGAATAAAAATGCGGTTTCTGGTATGAACTCGGTTAAACAAACCCTTGAAACAGTACTAGGTTCTGACAATATCGTCATTGATGTTCAACAGCTTTCGACAGATGACTTTGGAAATGTCGCATTTCTAGCACCCAATCCAGCAGCTCGTGACTACGACCTAAACTTTGATGGTTGGGTTGGTGATTACCAAGATCCATCAACTTATCTAGACCCCTTCAATGCTGAAACCGGCTTCTATCTCAAGATTTTTGGTCTTGACGCCAAGGATGACCAAGAGCTCATCAAGAGTCTAGGGTTAGATACCTATACACAACTCCTGAAAGAAGCAGATGCTGAGAACAAAGATGTCGCTAAGCGTTATGAAAAATACGCTGAAGCTCAAGCTTGGATGATCGACAATTCTTTGGTGATGTCTGCTATGTCAAATGGCGGTACAGCCTCTGTAACTAAAGTAACTCCGTTTACACGTGCCTACTCTCTAGTGGGAATCAAGGGTGACGGAAATAACTATAAGTACATGAGATTGCAAAAAGACCCTGTTACCAAGAAACAATTTGATGAAGCCAAGGCTAAGTGGGAAGAAGAAAGTAAAAAGGCTATCGAAAAGAGCCAAAAAGAATTTAAAAATCATATCAAATGACAGCGAAATAAGGTCTCTTTCAAGAGGCCTTGTTTTTGTTTATCAAAACTCTCAATGCTGAAAACCATAACTTCAAAAAATGATCAAGAAAAAAGAAATGAAAACGCTGAGAATTGTAGGAATGAATGGAAATTATCCTGTTTTTGTGATATAATTACTCTAATTATTTGAGTACGGGGGTATCATGACTAAGCGTTCAAAGAGATCTCACTCGGGGAGAGTAAAACGAAGCATTAACATAGCCTTGTTGGCTGCTTACCTATTGTTGGCTGGCTTTTTACTGTTTTTGATTTTTAAATATAATATCCTTGCTTTTAGATATCTTAATCTAGTGGCAACTGCGTTGGTTCTACTAGTTGCCTTAGCAGGGCTGCTTTTGATTATCTATAAAAAAGCTGAGAAGTTCACCATTTTTCTATTGGTGCTCTCTATCCTTGTCAGCTCTGTGTCACTCTTTGCAGTACAGCAGTTTGTTGGACTGACCAATCGATTAAATGCGACTTCTAATTGCTCAGAGTATTCTATCAGTGTCGCTGTTTTAGCAGATAGCGAGATTGGGAATGTTAAACAGCTGACGAGTGTAACGGCACCGACTGGGACTGATAATGAAAATATTCAAAAACTACTAGCTGATATCAAGTCGAGCCAGAACACTGACTTGACGGTTGACCAGAGTTCGTCTTACTTGGCGGCTTACAAGAGTCTGGTTGCAGGTGACACCAAGGCCATTGTTTTAAATAGCGTCTTTGAAAATATCATCGAGTCAGAGTATCCGGACTATGCGTCAAAGATTAAAAAGATTTATACCAAAGGATTCACTAAAAAAGTAGAAGCTCCTAAAACTTCAAAGAGTCAGTCTTTTAATGTCTATGTGAGTGGTATTGATACCTATGGTCCGATTAGTTCTGTATCGCGCTCAGACGTCAATATCCTGATGACGGTCAATCGTGCTACCAAGAAAATCCTCTTGACCACAACGCCACGTGATGCCTATGTACCAATCGCTGATGGTGGAAATAATCAAAAAGATAAATTGACCCATGCGGGCATTTATGGGATTGATTCGTCTATTCACACCTTAGAAAATCTCTATGGAGTGGATATCAATTACTATGTGCGATTGAACTTCACTTCTTTCTTGAAATTGATTGATTTGTTGGGTGGGGTAGATGTTTATAATGATCAGGAATTCACAGCTCTACACGGGAAGTTCCAATTCCCTGTAGGCAATGTTCATCTTGATTCAGAACAGGCTCTCGGTTTTGTTCGTGAGCGCTATTCCCTGGCAGATGGTGACCGTGACCGTGGGCGCAATCAACAAAAGGTGATTGTGGCGATCCTTCAGAAATTAACCTCAACTGAAGCACTGAAAAATTATAGTACGATCATTGATAGCTTGCAAGATTCTATACAAACAAACATGCCACTTGAGACCATGATGAACTTGGTCAATGCTCAGTTAGAAAGCGGTGGAACTTACAAAGTGAACTCGCAAGACTTGAAAGGTACAGGACGGATGGACCTTCCTTCTTATGCGATGCCAGATAGTAACCTCTATATGATGGAAATTGACGACAGTAGCCTTGCATCTGTCAAAGCTGCTATTCAAGACGTGTTGGAGGGAAAATGAAATGATTGATATTCATTCGCACATTGTCTTTGATGTAGATGATGGCCCCAAGTCAAGAGAGGAGAGCAAGGCCCTCTTGACAGAAGCCTACAGGCAGGGGGTGCGAACCATTGTCTCTACCTCTCACCGTCGCAAGGGCATGTTTGAAACTCCGGAAGAGAAGATAGCAGAAAATTTTCTTCAGGTTCGGGAAATAGCTAAGGAAGTTGCGAGTGACTTGGTCATTGCTTATGGGGCGGAAATTTACTATACACCAGATGTTTTGGATAAACTGGAAAAAAAGCGGATTCCGACCCTCAATGATAGTCGTTATGCCTTGATAGAGTTTAGTATGAACACCCCTTATCGCGACATTCATAGCGCCTTGAGCAAGATCTTGATGTTGGGAATTACTCCAGTCATTGCCCACATCGAGCGCTATGATGCTCTTGAAAATAATGAAAAACGCGTTCGAGAACTGATCGATATGGGCTGTTACACGCAAGTAAATAGCGCGCATGTCCTCAAACCCAAACTTTTTGGAGAACGTTATAAATTCATGAAAAAAAGAGCCCAGTATTTTTTAGAGCAGGATTTGGTTCATGTAATTGCAAGTGATATGCACAATTTAGATGGCAGACCTCCTCGTATGGCAGAAGCATATGATCTTGTTGCCCGAAAATACGGAGATGCGAAGGCTCAGGAACTTTTTATAGACAATCCTCGAAAAATTGTAATGGATCAACTAATTTAGGAGAAATGATGAAAGAACAAAATACGATAGAAATCGATGTATTTCAATTACTTAAAACTTTGTGGAAACGCAAGCTAATTATTTTATTAGTGGCGCTTGTGACAGGGGCGGGAGCTTTTGCTTATAGCACTTTTGTTGTTAAGCCAGAATATACGAGTACCACGCGAATTTATGTAGTGAATCGCAATCAAGGAGACAAGCCGGGACTGACAAATCAGGACTTGCAGGCAGGATCTTATCTAGTTAAAGACTACCGCGAAATTATCCTTTCACAGGATGTGTTGGAAAAGGTAGCGACAAATTTGAAATTGGATATGCCAGCAAAAACATTAGCCAGCAAAGTTCAAGTGACTGTACCAGCGGACACTCGTATCGTCTCAATCTCTGTCAAGGATAAACAGCCAGAGGAAGCCAGCCGCATCGCTAATTCTCTACGAGAAGTTGCTGCAGAAAAGATCATCGCTGTAACGCGAGTATCTGATGTAACGACACTTGAAGAAGCGCGACCAGCTACGACTCCCTCTTCTCCAAATGTTCGACGCAACACCTTGTTTGGTTTCCTTGGAGGAGTCGTCGTAACAGTAATTACTGTTCTTTTGATTGAGTTATTTGATACACGTGTAAAACGTCCTGAAGATGTCGAAGATGTACTGCAAATTCCGCTTCTAGGGGTCGTTCCAGATTTGGACAAAATGAAATAGGAGGAAGTTATGCCAACGTTAGAAATCTCACAGGAAAAATTGGATCTTGTAAAAAAGGCAGAGGAATATTATAACGCCTTGTGCACGAATCTACAGTTAAGTGGAGATGATTTGAAAGTATTTTCTATCACTTCTGTGAATCCAGGAGAAGGAAAATCAACGACTTCCACCAATATCGCTTGGGCTTTTGCGCGTGCAGGTTATAAAACGCTGCTGATTGATGGAGATATTCGCAATTCTGTTATGTCAGGTGTCTTTAAAGCAAGGGATAAGATTACAGGACTGACAGAATTTTTATCAGGAACCACAGACCTGTCACAGGGGCTTTGTGATACCACTATTGAAAATCTCTTTGTGATTCAGGCTGGCTCTGTGTCACCGAATCCGACGGCTCTTCTTCAAAGTAAGAATTTCAGTACAATGCTTGAAACCTTGCGTAAATATTTTGACTACATCATTGTAGACACTGCTCCTGTAGGTACCGTGATTGATGCAGCTATCATTACGCGAAAATGTGATGCTTCTATTTTAGTGACGGCAGCGGGTGAAACAAATCGAAGGGATATTCAAAAAGCGAAAGAACAACTGGAACACACAGGGAAGCCGTTTTTAGGAATTGTGTTGAATAAATTCGATACTTCGGTAGACAAATACGGTTCTTATGGAAGTTATGGAGATTACGGGAAAAAATAAAAAATAGGTTGGGGGATAGAGATGAATGGAAAAGTAGTAAAGCCTTCATTGGCAATAATTCAGGGTTTTCTTGTCATTTTAGTGACTTATCTGCTTAGTGCCGTGAGAGAAACGGAGATCGTTCCAACAACAGCTATTGCACTTTATATCCTCCACTATTTTGTCTTTTATATCAGTGATTATGGACAGGATTTCTTTAAAAGGGGATATTTGATTGAGTTTGTCCAGACATTAAAATATATAGCTTTCTTTGCGCTAGCAATTAGTATCTCTAACTTTTTCTTAGAAGATCGATTTAGTATTTCCAGACGAGGTATGATTTACTTCCTCACATTACATGCTCTCTTAGTCTATGTGCTAAACTTATTTATCAAGTGGTATTGGAAGCGGGCTTATCCCAACTTTAAAGGAAGTAAGAAGATTCTCCTACTTACAGCAACTTCTCGTGTCGAAAAGGTACTGGATAGATTAGTAGACGCAAATGAAATTGTTGGGGAGTTGGTGGCTGTCAGTGTCTTAGACAAACCAAATTTTCAGCATAATTCTTTAAAGGTAGTAGCAGAGGAGGAGATAGTAGACTTTGCGACTCATGAGGTGGTCGATGAAGTCTTTATCAATCTTCCAAGTGAAAAATACAATATTGGAGAGCTTATCTCTCAGTTTGAAACGATGGGAATTGATGTAACAGTCAATCTAAATGCTTTTGATCGTAGTTTGGCACGTAACAAGCAAATTCGTGAGATGGTAGGATTAAACGTTGTGACTTTTTCTACAACATTTTATAAGACTAGCCACGTGATTGCTAAGCGGATTATTGATATCGTAGGTGCATTGGTAGGGCTGATACTATGTGCTCTAGTCAGTGTTGTACTGGTCCCTTTGATTCGAAAGGATGGGGGCTCTGCTATTTTTGCTCAGACGCGTATTGGAAAAAATGGTCGCCAGTTCACTTTTTATAAGTTCCGCTCCATGTGTGTAGATGCTGAGGACAAAAAAAGAGAACTCATGGAACAAAATACCATGCAGGGTGGAATGTTTAAGGTGGATGATGACCCACGTATCACGAAAATTGGTCGTTTTATACGGAAGACTAGCTTGGACGAGCTGCCACAGTTTTATAATGTTCTAAAGGGAGATATGAGTTTAGTTGGCACACGACCACCAACAGTGGATGAATATGAGCACTATACTCCAGAACAAAAACGTCGTCTAAGTTTTAAACCTGGGATAACAGGTTTATGGCAGGTCAGTGGACGAAGTGAGATCAAGAATTTCGATGAAGTTGTCAAATTAGATGTGGCCTATATTGATGGTTGGACAATCTGGAAAGATATTGAAATTTTATTGAAGACAGTTAAAGTTGTATTGATGAAGGATGGAGCGAAGTAAAGGAATGAAAAATAAAAAAAGAGTATGTTTTTGTGCTTCGTCAGGGGGACATTATGAGCAACTAATGAAGCTTGAACCGATTATGAGACAACAAGACAGCTATTTAATCACAGAATATACTGATTATAACAAAGGAGAGTCTGAGAAGAAAGATATAAACAAGGTGTTTTATCTTTTGCAAATTAATCGTTTGGAATTTTTTTGGATCGTTAAATTGATTTGGATTTCCTTGAAATCACTTTATATACTGTTAAGAATACGCCCAAAAGTAGTTATCTGTACAGGTGTTCTTGCAATGATACCGTTTTGTTTGCTTTCAAAAATGTTTGGGGCTAAATTAATTTATATTGAATCTTTTGCAAAAGTGACCACTCCTACTTTAACAGGTAGAATACTATACCGTTACGCAGATAGATTCTATGTGCAATGGGAGAGTATGCTAGATATCTACCCAAATGCTGTTTATAAAGGGGGGCTTTATTAGGTGATTTTTATAACTGTAGGGACTCAAAAACACCCTTTTAATCGCTTGTTAAAAAAAATAGATCAACTTATTGAATTAGAAGTGATAAAGGAAGAGGTGTTTGCTCAGATTGGAGCTTCTGATTATAAACCTAAATACTTTTCTTATAATTCATTTTTGAGTTCAATTGATATGAATGAGAAGATGAGAGAAGCTAGTATGGTAATTACACATGGTGGGACTGCTAGTATTGTTAAAGCTTTGAAATTAAGAAAAAAAATTATAGCGGTTCCACGATTAGAGCAGTTTGGAGAACATGTGGATAATCACCAATTACAAATCATCACAGTTCTTGGTGAGGAAGGTTATATTTTGCCATGCTTTGATATAGAGCAGTTAGGAACTGTTTATCAAAAAGCTCAGACTTTTACAACAAAGCCATATATTTCTAATAGTTATGCACTTTTAGAAGATATACGACAATACATAGATAGTCTTTGAAAGGAAATTTAGATGACAAAAGTTTTGCAAATTGGGCCTAGTATAAATTTATCTAAAGGTGGTATGAGCGCTGTTATTAGAGATTTGACATATAGCCCGTTATTGTCAGGTGATTTTGATATAACTGCTTATCAATCTTTTATTGATGGCTCTCTTGTAACACGGTTAACCTATTCTAGTTATGCTCTTCTTAAATTTGTAGTTCATTCTGGTAATTATGACATATACCATATTCACACTGCTACAAGAGGGAGTTGTTGGAGAAAATTACTGTATTTGAAATTACTTAAAAGTAAAAATAAAAAAGCTATTTTGCATATTCATGGAGCAGAATTTCAAATATTTTATGACTCACTTCCTGAGTATAAAAAAAATAAAGTTAGAGAAATGTTAGAATTATCTGATTATGTGATTGTACTTTCCCAAACTTGGTATGATTTTTTTTCAAATATTAATATAAATGCAAAAATTGTAATAGTTGAAAATGGTGTAGACACTTCTTTTTATGTAGAAAAAAAGAAAAGTATAACAAGCAACAACTTTCTTTTTTTAGGAAGGATGGGCAAAAGAAAAGGAGCCTATGATTTAATAGATGCCATGAATCAAGCAGTGGCTATAAATCCTAATTTGCATTTGACAATGGCTGGAGATGGAGAACTTGAAGACATACGTCAAAAGATATCAAATCTGAATTTGACTGATCATATTACAATATATGATTGGGTTAATCAGAGAGATAAAAAAATACTATTTCAAGCTAATCAGACTTTGATATTGCCTTCTTATAATGAGGGGCTCCCGATGGCAATATTGGAAGCTATGGCTTCTGGATTAGCAATCATATCAACGCCTGTAGGTGGCATACCTGAAATTATACACGAGGATAATGGCTGGTTAATTCAACCGGGTGATATTTCTCAGTTATCTAATATTATTTTAGAAGCAAGTTACAATCCCGATGTTGTAAGTTTAATGGGGAGCAATAATCATAAGTTGGTTGAAGAGAAGTATAGTTTTCATAGTATGCATGGTAAAATTAAAAAAATTTATAATACTCTATTAGAAACGAAAAAATAATGACTAAAAAATCTATTACTAGAAATTTTATTTTCAATACAATTCTAACTATGTCCAGTTTTATTTTTCCACTCATCAGTTTCCCATATGTTTCAAGGGTTCTGATGGCAGATGGGTTGGGACGAGTAACGTTCGCTTCTTCAATTATTGATTATGCCCTAACATTTGCAATGTTAGGGATGCCATTATATGGTGTTAAAGTCTGTGCAGGATATATTAAAAATAAGGAGAAGCTAAGTCAGACTGTTAGAGAATTGTTAGTCATTAATTTATTAGTAGGATTTCTTGTGATGCTTCTTTTAGCAACTATGGTAATAATAATTCCTCGTTTTAGACAGGAATGGCAGCTTATTATTATCACGTCATCTACAATTCCTCTCAATATTATAGGAATAGAGTGGTTATACAAAGCATTGGAAGACTATTCGTATATTTCAATTAGAACATTGACTTTTAAAATATTAGGTTTCCTTTTGATGTTTTTAGTCGTCCGAACAAAAGATGACTATATGGTATATGCGGCAATTACAGTTTTAGCTAGTCATGGTTCTTTTATTTTGAATTTTTTTAGATCTAGAACTTTCCTACTAGAAAATATCTCTCAAAGATTGAATTTAAAGCAACATATAAAGCCGTTATTAATTTTATTTTTTTTATCTGTATCATGGACTATTTATAAGAATACAGATGTCGTTATGATGGGATTTCTAACTAGTGATACAGAAATTGGTTACTATTCAACAGCATTAAAAATTCGTTCTATAGTGCTTAGTGTAGTAACTTCTTTAGGGACAGTTGTACTACCTCGTTTAGTCAAATATTATAAAGAAGGAAAGTATAATGAAGCAAAGAAAATACTAAACAAAAGTTCTTCATTTATTATGCTAAGTTCTTTATATTTTATTGGCTATATTGTAATTAATGCCAGAGAAATTATTCTTTTTATTGCGGGTAGGAATTACTTAGGGGCTATCCCGACACTTCAAGTATCCATTTTTAGTGCAATATTTGTTGGCTACTCTATTATGTATGGAACCAATATCCTAGTATCTATAGGTAAAGAAAATGTAACCATTCAGGCAAGTATTATTGGTGTTGTTTTAAATATTTGTTTGAATTTTGTTATGATACCCAAATTTGCTGCACTAGGGGCAGGTATTGCAACTTCTATAGGAGAAGCTGTTATGGTATTATATGAAATAATATACTTGGGAAAGGATGGTTGGAGCTATTTTGAAAGATTAAATATTTTAAAGATTATTGTAGTATTTATATTTAGTACGTTTATGTTATATATTATGAAAGATTTTTTTGTTGGCTATCCTTTATTTATTTATATTGTAATTTCAGGGGTTATTTATAGTATTATATATATATTTGGTCTTATGATACTAAGAGAAAATTTGCTTTCAAGTTGGAAAATATCAATACTAAATCGGTTTAATATTATTAAAGAATGAGGAGAAGATTATATGATTCCTAAAAAAATCCACTATATTTGGTTCGGTGGAAGTGAGAAACCAGATGTTGTCTTAAAATGTATTAATTCTTGGAAAAAATATATGCCAGACTATGAGATTGTTGAATGGAATGAGGATAATTTTGATTTATCAGATTCACAATTTGCGAAGTCTGCATATGAATCTAGGAAATGGGCATTTGCATCGGATTATGCTCGTTTTAAAATTTTATCTAAGTATGGTGGGATCTATTTTGATACGGATGTTGAGTTGTTAAAAACAATACCAGATGATATATTAGCTCATTCATCTTTTACAGGTTTTGAATATATTGGTGAAGTAAATCCAGGACTTGTATATGCTTGTATGCCAGATGATAAGATAGCAAAATATATGGTGCAATATTATGAGCAAGCAAGTTTTGATATCAATCATTTGGTAACTGTCAATACAATTATTACAGATTATCTATTAAAAAATAACTTTCAAAAAAATAATCAGTTCCAAATAATTGATGGATTAGCAATTTATCCAGATGATTACTTTTGTGGTTATGATCAGGAGGTCAAGGAGGTTAGGCTTACGGAACGAACGATTAGTATTCATCATTATAGTGCTACTTGGAAAACAAGAACTTTAAAAAGAAAAGTACAGTTGATTGTTAAAAAAATTATAGGAGTTGAGAATTATAGGAAATTATTATATTGTAAGAGGAAAATAACCAATGCCGTATCTAAATAATGTACCGCAAAATAAATTTTCTATAAGATTATTTGATATTGCTATAGTTTTATTGACTTTAAAGATGTTAGTTTCTTCGATTCCAGTTTTTGACTTTGTGTTTCCTCAAAAATTTCAAAATATCCTTGTTATTTTAGGTTATATATTGATTTTTTTACATATTTTTGAGAAAAGAAAGTACACATTACAATTTATAATTAGTATAATTCTAATTACTACATTACTGTTTTATACTAGTATACAAATGCAAAATTATGTTTACTTTACGAGTTGGTTTATGTTGATTGGTACGATTCATTATGATTTAAGAAGAGTAATAAAAATTATATTTATTGTATCATTAAGTATTATGTTCATATCAATTTTTATATCACTTCTTATGTATATAATTGATTATAAACGAGAAATTCTTATTAATATCCGAAGAAACGAAACTGTCAGAGCATTTACATTTGGTTTTATACATCCCAATAAATTTACTATTGTACTATCTAACTTATGTCTTATGTTTATTTGGTTAATCAAAGATCGTTTGAAATATTATCATGTAACTTTTTGTCTTTTTATTCAGTTCTTCTTTTATTTTTTCACGCAGACTAGAACAGCTCTACTAGTATCTATAGTAATTTTTGCTCTTTTATATATTGATATGTTTGTTGAAAATCTTGAACTTAGATGGATAGGATACTCATTCTTTTGTATTTCTACTTTTTTAGGAGTTTTGGCATTTCAATTTTATCCTTCTAATAATAAGTTTTCAATTTTTATTGATAATATCCTGACTGGACGTATTAAATTAGCTGCATATGCAAGAACCTTTTTTGGTTATACATTCTGGGGTCAATATGTTGATAAAGAAATTGTTTGGGATCCTATTTGGGGATTAACTAGTTTCACTTTTGATTCGTTTTATTCCTTCTTGATGAGTAATGCTGGCATCATATGGCTACTTATCTTATCAGTCTTATTTGTAAAACTACAAAAATATTTAGACAATAAAAGTTTGATTTTATTATTAGCTTGGTTTATGTATGCGGTAACAGAAACTGATTTAATATTTCCAAGTTATGGATTCCAGTTCTTATTTTTAAGTATACTTTTTACTAATACTAGTACATGTTCTACAATAATGTTAAAGAATAATTAATTGAAGAAATCTATATATTTTCTAATTTGTAGAATGATAGGCAAATATATGAGAATGGGAGGGAAGAAAAAGTATGAAAATAGCAGTAGCAGGTACGGGATATGTTGGCCTATCCATTGCGGTTTTATTGGCTCAGCATCATCAAGTAATAGCGGTGGACATTATTCCTGAGAAGGTCGAGTTAATTAATCAAAGAAAGTCACCTATTCAAGATGACTACATAGAGAAATATCTGGCAGAAAAGGATTTAAATTTAGTGGCTACATTGGATGCAAAAGAAGCGTATCAAGATGCGGATTTTGTTGTGATTGCAGCTCCAACTAACTATGATCCAAAGAAGAACTTCTTTGACACTTCTGCTGTAGAGTCTGTCATTGAAACGGTGCTTAAATATAATCCAGATGCTATCATGGTCATTAAAAGTACGGTTCCAGTTGGTTATACAGAGTCAGCTCGAAAGAAATTTCAGACTGAAAATATCTTATTTAGTCCTGAATTTTTGCGTGAGTCAAAAGCACTTTACGATAACTTATATCCCAGCCGTATTATTTTAGGGACAGATAAAAATAATGAACGCTTGGTAAGTGTTGCTGAGACATTTGCGGGATTGCTCCAAGAAGGCGCTTTAAAAGAAGATATTGATACATTGTACATGGGCTTTACTGAAGCTGAGGCGGTCAAGCTTTTTGCAAATACTTACCTAGCTTTGCGTGTTTCTTATTTTAATGAGCTGGATACTTATTCTGAGATGAAGGGGCTAGATACTCAAGCCATTATTGATGGAGTTGGTTTGGATCCACGAATCGGCTCTCACTATAACAATCCTTCCTTCGGGTATGGTGGTTACTGTCTTCCTAAAGATACCAAGCAACTTCTTGCCAACTATGAAGATGTACCAGAAGAACTTATAGGAGCTATAGTACGGAGCAATTCGACACGTAAAGACTTTATTGCCGATCAGGTTCTTAAGATGGTAGGTTATTATGATTATTCAGCCCATAATGTTTTTAATGAGAGAGTAGAAAAAGATATTATTATTGGTATCTATAGATTGACCATGAAGAGTAATAGCGATAATTTTCGTCAAAGTTCTATTCAAGGTATTATGAAACGTATAAAAGCTAAGGGAGTAAGAGTAGTTATTTATGAACCAACTTTAGAAAGTGGGAGTACATTTTTTGGAAGTTCCATTATCAATGATTTAGAGGAATTCAAACGACTGAGTAATGCCATTGTTGCTAATCGCTATGATAACTCATTAGAAGATGTCAAGGAAAAAGTCTATACACGTGATATTTTTGAAAGAGATTGATTTAGTATAATAAAAATGGAAAAAATTAATTGTTAGAAGCGGTCTATACTGAGAAGCAATGGGGACGCTTAGCAGATTATACATATTACGATATGCATGTTGTGATTGAACGAGCGCTCGAAGTTATAGAAAAAGAGTTTGAAAATGACAAAAATTAGAATCAATTGGATAGATTTTGGAAAAGGGTTCTCAATATTTTTAGTTTTAGTAGAGCGTCTATATCCTCCATTCCCCAATTTGTAGTATGATTCTAATTCTGATGTTGAAAGTGGGAATTAGCTCTACTTTACTTCATATTGTTATCGGAATTGTTTTGGGCTGGCATTTATCTATATATTGAAAAAAATTCCATTTTTGAATGTTGTTTTATTACCACAGAAGTATATTAAATTAAAATAAATGTTTTGGTTCAATAATGTGACTCAATGTAACTACCGTGGGAGACAGATAACCAAGCACAAGAGAAGACGACATGGTCTTCTTTTTTATTTTTCAGAATATACCAAAACAACCTAAAAATTCTGAAAATTCTGTTGACATCTTTTTGAAAAGAGTCTATAATGGAGAGAAAGTTTTAAAGGAGAAAATGATGAAAAGTTCAAAACTATTTGCCCTTGCGGGCGTGACATTATTGGCGGCGACTACTTTAGCTGCATGTTCTGGATCAGGTTCAAGCGCTAAAGGTGAGAAGACATTCTCATACATTTATGAGACAGACCCTGATAACCTGAACTATTTGACAACTGGTAAGGCTGCGACAGCAGATATTACCAGTAACGTGGTTGATGGTTTGCTAGAAAATGATCGCTACGGGAACTTTGTGCCGTCTATGGCTGAGGATTGGTCTGTATCCAAGGATGGATTGACTTACACTTATACTATCCGTAAGGATGCAAAATGGTATACTTCTGAAGGTGAAGAATACGCGGCAGTAAAAGCTCAAGACTTTGTAACAGGACTTAAATATGCTGCTGATAAAAAATCAGATGCTCTTTACCTTGTCCAAGAATCGATCAAAGGGTTGGATGCCTATGTAAAAGGGGAAATCAAAGATTTCTCACAAGTAGGAATTAAGGCTCTGGATGATCAGACAGTTCAGTACACTTTGAATAAACCAGAAAGCTTCTGGAATTCTAAGACAACAATGGGGGTAATGGCTCCAGTTAACGAAGAGTTTTTGAACTCTAAAGGGGATGATTTCGCCAAAGGGACAGATCCTAGTAGTATTCTCTATAATGGACCATTCTTACTCAAATCAATTGTTGCTAAATCTTCTGTTGAATTTGCGAAAAATCCAAACTATTGGGATAAAGAGAATGTCCACATTGACAAGGTCAAGTTGTCATTCTGGGATGGGCAAGATACCAACAAACCAGCTGAAGCCTTCAAGGATGGAAGCTTTACTATGGCACGTCTCTTCCCAACAAGCGCTAGCTACCCAGAGATTGAGAAATCATTTAAAGATAACATCGTTTATACCCAACAGGATTCGACTACTTATTTAGTAGGTACGAATATTGATCGCCAGTCTTATAAGTATACTTCTAAGACAACGGATGAAGAAAAAACATCAACCAAGAAAGCTCTTCTAAACAAAGATTTCCGTCAAGCGCTTGCCTTTGGTTTTGATAGAACTGCCTATGCTTCTCAAGTAAATGGTGCAAGTGGTGCGACTAAACTGCTTCGTAACTTGTTTGTCCCACCTACATTTGTTCAAGCAGATGGCAAAAACTTTGGTGAGTTGGTCAAAGAAAAATTGGTGACATACGGTGACGAGTGGAGCAACGTGAACTTGGATGATGCCCAAGATGGTCTTTACAATCCAGAAAAAGCCAAAGCAGAATTCGCCAAGGCTAAGACAGCTCTTCAAGCAGAAGGTGTGAAATTCCCAATCCACTTGGATATGCCTGTAGACCAAACAAACACGACGAAAGTTCAACGTGTGCAATCTTTGAAACAGTCACTTGAAGCAACTTTGGGAACAGATAATGTGGTTGTCGATATCCAACAACTTCAAAAAGACGATGTCTTGAACATCACCTACTTTGCCGAAACAGCTGCTGGTGAAGATTGGGATCTCTCAGATAACGTTGGTTGGTCTCCAGACTTTGCGGATCCATCTACCTACCTTGATATCATCAAGCCATCTGTCGGAGAAAATACAAAGACTTACCTAGGATTTGACTCTGGAACCAACAACGCGGCAGCTAAGCAAGTTGGTTTGGAAGATTACGAGAAAATGGTTGTCGAAGCAGGAAAAGAAGTTTCTGATGTTTCAAAACGTTATGAAAAATATGCTGCTGCCCAAGCTTGGTTGACCGACAGTGCCTTGCTCATCCCAACAACTTCTAAAACTGGTCGTCCAATGTTGTCTAAGATGGTGCCA
Organism: bacterium; assembly: GCA_905221345.1. GTDB lineage: Bacteria > Bacillota > Bacilli > Lactobacillales > Streptococcaceae > Streptococcus. The sequence goes on along the minus strand of CAJNCW010000002.1, from coordinate 268,898 downwards.
TTTACTCTTCCGTTTGCTTACTCAGGTAACAAGGGTACGAGCGAAGCCCTCTTGTATAAATACCTAGATCTACAAGATAAACCAGTGACAGCAGAAGAATACCAAAAAGCTCAAGAAAAATGGTTGAAAGAAAAAGAAGAGTCAAATAAAAAGGCTCAAGAAGATCTCGCAAAACATGTGAAATAATGCAAAAGAGTTGACGATAAGTCAACTCCAGATTGGAGAAAAAGTCCATTTTGGACAATTTTCTTCAATCTTTTTCTTTTACTCAAGTCTGAGTGGCAGACAGATAGAATAGTGTATCAGACAAGCAAAAACTCCTGAGATCAGTATAATTTCAGGAGCCTTCTTATAACTATGGTTGTACTGGTTGAGGATTTTGTTGACCAGGGATGATATTTGATTGTTGCGTATTATTATTGTTAGGATTGCTATTTGCGCTACTACTTGTGCTTGGAGTAGTGGTTGCGCTTGATTGAGAAGTCGAACTCTCAGATGTTGAGCTAGAACTTTCAGATGTGGAACTTTGTTGAGTAGATGATGAAGGGGTCCACGTATTGCGTGCTCCATTCTTAAAGACAAATTCCCCGCTTCTGTAAAGGCCTTCAGGCATGGTCCAATCCCCTGGATGGTCATCTGTTGAGAGGTAGGTCATCATAGAACGGTAGACCTTAGCAGCAACGTAGAAGCCATCACCAACGATAGGAGTGAGTCGGTTAGAGTAACCGGTCCAGACAGCCATCGAGTATTTACGCGTATAGCCGACAAACATTTCGTCTGGAGCTACATAACCAGAGTTCTTAATGTATTTTTCAATCTCGTCATCTGTATAGTTTGATGTACCAGTCTTACCAGCTTGTGGTAACCATGATAGGTAGGCACCACGACCAGTTCCGTAGGTTAGGACCGTTTTCATCATTTCTGTCATCATGTAGGCAGTAGTTTCTTTCATTGCCCGAGTACCAGGGTCAGAGAATTCTTTTGAGCTACCGTCACTAAAGACGATTTTGTTAACATACATCGGTTTACGGTAGATACCACCGTTTGCAAAAGCAGCATAAGCAGCAGCCATTTTCTCGCTACTTGCTCCATACTTTTTGTTAGATTCGGTTGTGTTACTTGAAATCGCGTTGGCATAGTGCATATCTGGATAGTCAATACCGAGTCCATTTAGGAAGGTCTTGGCTCTATCCAAACCGACTTTATTCAAAGTTTCTACAGCTGTAACGTTCCGTGATTGTTGAAGAGCATACTGCAACGTGATATTTCCAAAGTAACTCTTATCCCAGTTGTAGACAGGGGTGTTGGTCCCAGGATAGTTATAAGGTACGTCATGAACGATAGAGGCAGTTGAGTCGTAGATGTCATACTCCAAGGCTGGCGCGTAATCTGTGATGGGTTTCATAGTTGAACCCCAGTCACGGTTGGTTTCGACAGCTTGGTTCATACCGAAGGAAACATTGCTTGATTGGTGGCGGGCACCTAATTGAGCGATGACTTTCCCGTTTGTCACGTCTACGATAGTTGAAGCTACCTGCAATTCATCATCTGGATAGTTGACATACTCGTCAGTATTGTAGATATCCCAGAGACGTTGTTGAACTTTAGGATCAACATTGGTATAAACTTCCATTCCTGTTGTCAAAAGGTTGTAGCCCGTTTCTTGTTCGACTTGGTCAATCACTTCTTTGAGGTAATTGTCCATATACGGAGGATAGCTATTAGCAGATTTTAGACTTTGAAGTCCATCTGTAATAGGAGTGTTAATGGCTTTTTCGTATTGTTCGGCTGTAATGTAACCTTGTCCCTTCATCTCGGAGAGAACCAGATCTCGGCGTTCTTGTGCCGCTTCTGGATGAGAGTAGGGGTCATACTGATTTGGAGCCTGGGGCATTCCAGCTAGGAGAGCCAATTGAGGCAAACTTAAATCTTTGAGATCCTTATCGTAGTAATTTTGAGCAGCTGTCTGCATTCCATAATTACCGTTTGACATGTAGACTTTATTGATGTAGTAAGTCAGAATCTCTTGTTTAGTCGCTTTTTGTTCTAGCTGAAAGGCTAACCATGCTTCCTGTGCCTTACGTGAAAGTGTTTGATCAGATGTTGACGTTGAGAAATAGGTTAGTTTAATCAACTGCTGTGTCAAGGTAGAACCACCCTGAAGACCACCCCCACCACGGAGGTTTCGTAAGGAAGCGCCTAGGATACGAATTGTATCTACTCCTCGGTGACTGAAGAAACGATGGTCTTCAATAGAGACAATTGCATTGACCAGCTCCGTAGGGATTTCATTAGCCTGTGCATTGACACGGCGCTCTGACCCAAGATCAGCGATAAGTTCATCATTGCTGTCATAAATCTTACTAGAAGTTGTTGCGACTAGCTTGCTTTCGGATAGGGCTGGAGCCTTGCTTACATAGTAGAGAAAAAGGCCTCCGCCTAGCATAATAGCTGCGATAAATAAGGTCAAAAGGCAGATACTGACATACTTAGCTATTCGCAGGAAAGTTTGTTTGTTCATCTTGTTTTACCACCTAGTAAATGTTCTTTGATAACGTCGAGATAGGGAATTTGAGGAAAAGCGCCTTGTTCAATCTTATATCCATTTTCTCGAATATATCCAAGTGGCATTGACTTTTGTCCTCTATCTTGATGATAGAAACGAATCAAATCAATGGCCGGCAATAAGTAGGTTTCTTGCTGAGAAGAAAAGTGAAGGAGGACAAAGCAGATTCCTTGCTGGGCAAGGACTTGTTCCATATGCTGAATCTGGTGAAGATGAAAATTCTTCATCGGAATCGCTTGCCTTTGTCTGGTTTCCTTGGCTTCAAAGTCGATGTAGTATCCATCATAAACCCCTGAATAGTCAGTCGTTGAGGCCTGTCTAAAGTAGGCTTCAACAATCTTAGCACGACTTCGTTGGGGATAGTCGACACGTACGATTTGGATGGGAGTCGGTTTCTTGTGGATAACAGCCAGCCCATGCGACAAGTAATAATCGTTCGTAGCATTGATCATCTTTTCAAAAGACATTCCCCGATTTGCGAAATTTTTAGTTTGTGACGGGGGAGCCTGTCTCTTCTGTGATGAAATTTTATGTGGATAGTTGACCATAATTCTCCTTATTGGTACAATAACATCACTCTATTATATCATAAATTTACAAAGAAAGGGTTAAAAATGACAACAGCCTTGATTTTAGGCTATTCTGCCTTTGACCTTGGTCTCTTTAATGACAAGGATATTCGCGTTGATATTATCAAGACAGCCATTCGGAGAGACCTGGAACGTCTATCTGAGGAAGGGGTGGACTGGCTTGTCTTTACAGGAACTCTGGGCTTTGAGCACTGGGTACTTCAGGTGGCAAAAGACATGCAAGCAGACTATGGCTTTCAGTTAGCGACCATTTTTGATTTTGAAACCCATGGCAGTAATTGGAATGAAGCCAATCAAGCGAAATTGAGTGAGTTCAAGCAGGTTGATTTTGTTAAATATGCCTATCCACAATATGAACACAAGGGGCAACTACGTGATTATCAGAAATTTCTGCTGGAAAATACGGATGAATGCTATCTATTTTATGACGAAGAAAATGAAACCAAGTTAGGCTATTTTTACCAAATGATGAAAAATCAAGAGGGCTATGTTACAAAAAGATTAACATTTGAGGATCTGAATGAAATAGCAGAAAATTTTTCCGAAAAGTGAGGCTTTGACCTTGATTTTTGTTTGTCTTTTTTTATATAATAAGAATAGCAATCAAGAATGGAGAGAGAAATGGCAAGTATTATTTTTTCGGCAAAAGATATTTTTGAACAAGAGTTTGGACGTGAAGTTCGCGGATATAGTAAGGCAGAGGTAGACGAGTTCCTAGATGATGTGATCAAGGACTACGAGACTTACGCGGCTTTGGTTAAATCTCTTCGTCAGGAGATTGCTGATTTGAAGGAGGAATTGTCTAACAAGCCACAGACAAGTTCTACTCAACAAAGTTCTATCGAAGTAACAAGTTCAACTCCAATGACAAACTTCGATATTTTAAAACGATTGAATCGACTTGAAAAAGAAGTATTCGGCAAGCAAATCGTAGATAATCCTGAATTATAATCAGGTATATATTAGATGCAATTTTTGGATAATCGCGTGAGAAGCGAGACTTCTCATGAGGAAAGTCCATGCTAGCACAGGCTGTGATGCCTGTAGTGTTTGTGCTAGGCGAATCCATAAGCCTAGGGACGAGAGATCGTTACGGCAGTTGAAATGGCTAAGTCTTCGGATAGGTCAGAGTAGGCTTGAAAGTGCCACAGTGACGGAGTCTTTCTGGAAACAGAGAGAGTGGAACGCGGTAAACCCCTCAAGCTAGCAACCCAAATTTTGGTCGGGGCATGGAGTGCACGGAAACGAACGTAGTACTCTGACTGTTATCAGTTACAGGCTGTTAGCGGTAGACAGATGATTATCGAAGGAAGTGGTCCTAGTCACTTCTGGAACAAAACATGGCTTATAGAAAATTGCATATAGGTTGGGGCTGAGAATTTTTTCTCAACCTCATTTTTTAAAGTGAACAAGAGAAAGGTCTTGCAAGACTAGAAATGAAAGAACAATTTAATTTAATCGCAACTGCTGCGGCGGGTCTCGAGGCTGTCGTTGGACGTGAGGTTCGAGACCTTGGTTATGATTGTCAGGTTGAAAATGGCCGTGTCCGTTTTCAAGGAGATGTGAAGGCAATCATCAAGACCAATCTTTGGCTTCGAGCGGCTGATCGCATCAAGATTGTAGTTGGCAGCTTTCCAGCTAAGACCTTTGAGGAACTCTTTCAAGGAGTTTTTGCTCTAGATTGGGAAAACTATCTTCCACTTGGAGCACGTTTCCCTATTTCAAAGGCCAAATGTGTCAAGTCTAAACTGCACAATGAGCCTAGTGTTCAGGCGATTTCCAAGAAGGCAGTTGTCAAGAAACTGCAAAAACACTATGCCCGTCCAGAAGGTGTTCCCTTGATGGAAACTGGTCCTGAGTTTAAGATAGAGGTGTCCATCCTTAAAGATGTGGCAACTGTCATGATTGACACGACAGGTTCTAGCCTCTTTAAGCGCGGTTATCGTACGGAAAAGGGTGGAGCTCCTATCAAGGAAAATATGGCGGCGGCCATTTTACAACTCTCTAACTGGTATCCAGACAAGCCCTTGATTGATCCGACCTGTGGTTCAGGAACTTTCTGTATCGAGGCGGCTATGATTGCTAGAAAGATGGCCCCTGGGCTTCGCCGTTCCTTTGCTTTTGAAGAATGGAACTGGGTTAGCGATCGGTTAATCCAAGAAGTTCGCACAGAGGCTGCTAAGAAAATTGACCGTGAACTTGAACTGGATATCATGGGCTGTGATATTGATGCTCGGATGGTTGAGGTTGCTAAGGCCAATGCTCAAGCAGCTGGTGTAGCTGGAGATATCACTTTTAAACAAATGCGGGTACAGGACTTGCGTTCAGACAAGGTAAATGGCGTTATCATTTCCAATCCACCATATGGTGAACGTTTGTCTGATGATGCAGGAGTTACAAAACTCTATGCAGAAATGGGGCAGGTCTTTGCACCACTGAAAACCTGGAGCAAATTTATCCTGACGAGTGACGAAGCTTTTGAAAGTAAGTACGGAAGTCCAGCGGATAAAAAGCGCAAACTTTATAACGGAACCTTAAAAGTGGATTTGTATCAATACTTTGGTCAGCGTGTGAAGCGCCAAGAGGTAAAGTAGAAAGGAAGACAGATGAGTAAAAAAAGACACAATCGTCATAAAAAAGAGCATCAAGAGTCCAAATTTGATTTTGACGAGGCGAAAGATCTGACAGTTGGTCAAGTCATCCGTAAAAACGAAGAAGTTGAAGCTGGAGTATTGCCTGAGGACAATATCTTGGATAAATACATCAAACAGCACCGCGAGGAAATCGAAGCCGACAAGTTTGAAACACGTCAATTTAAAAAAGAAGAACTGCAGGAAGTTCAGGCTCAAGAAGAATTGACACAGGAAGTCTCAGAAATCACTGAAGAGTCGGCGTCGATCATGGAGGAACCCGATACAGTTTCAGAAGAAACGGTGTCAGACTCAGTGGAAACTACAAGCTCGGACATGATTTTGCCTCCTTTGGGAGAGGAAAATCAAGACTTGGAACCGCTTGTGTTGGAAAAGCAAACGCCAGCAGAGGTTACTGATGAGAAAGAAGAGGAAGAGACAGCTCTACTTTTACGCTCAGCTCAGGCAGAACCCGAAACAGTTTCTAATTCTAAAAAGAAGCGCGTATTTGTTATCGGTTCAGCCTTGGCATTGGCAGCGGCCCTTATCTTGGCAGGTAGTTACTATATCTATCGTCAAGTAACTCGCTCCAACCAAGCTATCCAGTCATCTCAATCATCTTCTAGCAATCAAGAAACACAAGCGGCTCTACAAGAGTTTAATACCCTCTACGATGCCTTTTATACGGATGCTAATAAAACAGCCTTGAAAAATAGTCAGTTTGACAAGTTGAACCAACTCAAGGCTCAGCTAGATAAACTCGAAGGCAGTCGAGAGTATACCCTTGCAAAATCTAAGTATGATAGTTTAGAAACTCAAATCAAGGCTGTGCAAGAAGTGAATAATCAGTTTGAAACTCCAGCAATTACTGATGGTGTCTTGGATACCAATGCAAAGGTCAAGGCAGATGCTAAATTTACAGAAATTAAAACAGGAAATACAGAGCTAGATAAACTGTTAGATAAGGCCATTAGCCTGGGTAAGAGCCGGCAAACAAGCGCCTCTAGTTCTAGTTCAAGTAGCAGTAGCCAAGAAAGTTCAAGTACAACGACTGATAGCAGTACGAGCAGTTCGTCTGCATCATCTAGTTCGGCACCTGCCAGCAGACCAGAAAGTGGAGGTTTGTCTAGCGATGGTGTCAATCTCCAAAGAAGTGCTAGTCGTGTACCGTACAACCAATCAGCTGTAGAGGATGGCAACAACCCTGCTTGGACGTTTGCAGATGGTGTCCTTGAACAAATCTTAGCAACATCGCGTGCTCGTGGCTATATCACTGGTAATCAATATATCCTAGAACGTGTCAATATCGTAAACGGAAATGGTTATTATAACCTCTACAAACCAGATGGAACCTATCTCTTCACTCTTAACTGTAAGACTGGATACTTTGTCGGTAATGGAGCTGGTCATGCAGATGACTTGGACTACTAGGACTCCGTTACAAAATTCTTTCCTTTCAAAGGTAAAAATGATAAAATAAAACATATTAAACAAGAGGAGTGTCACATGACAAAAGCTAACTTTGGTGTCGTTGGTATGGCCGTAATGGGTCGTAACCTTGCCCTAAATATCGAATCTCGTGGTTATACAGTTGCCATTTACAACCGTAGTAAAGAAAAAACAGAAGACGTAATTGCTTGCCATCCTGAAAAGAACTTTGTACCAAGCTATGACGTTGAAAGTTTTGTAAACTCAATCGAAAAACCTCGTCGTATCATGCTGATGGTTCAAGCTGGACCTGGTACAGACGCAACTATCCAAGCTCTTCTTCCCCACCTTGACAAGGGTGATATCTTGATTGACGGAGGAAACACTTTCTACAAAGATACAATCCGTCGTAATGAAGAATTGGCAAACTCAGGCATCAACTTTATCGGTACTGGGGTTTCTGGTGGTGAAAAAGGTGCCCTTGAAGGTCCTTCTATCATGCCTGGTGGACAAAAAGAAGCCTACGAATTGGTTGCTGATGTTCTCGAAGAAATCTCAGCTAAAGCACCAGAAGATGGCAAACCATGTGTGACTTACATCGGTCCTGATGGAGCTGGTCATTATGTGAAAATGGTCCACAACGGTATCGAGTATGGTGACATGCAATTGATCGCAGAAAGCTACGACCTCATGCAACACTTGCTTGGTCTTTCTGCAGAAGACATGGCTGAAATCTTCACTGAGTGGAACAAGGGTGAATTGGACAGCTACTTGATCCAAATCACAGCTGATATCTTGAGCCGTAAAGACGATGAAGGTCAGGATGGACCAATCGTAGACTACATCCTCGATGCTGCAGGGAACAAGGGAACTGGTAAATGGACGAGTCAATCATCACTTGACCTTGGTGTGCCATTGTCACTGATCACTGAGTCAGTATTTGCTCGCTATATCTCAACTTACAAAGAAGAACGTGTACATGCCAGCAAGGTTCTTCCAAAGCCAGCTACCTTCAAATTTGAAGGAGACAAGGCTGAGTTGATCGAAAAGATCCGTCAAGCTCTTTACTTCTCAAAAATCATTTCATACGCACAAGGCTTTGCTCAATTGCGTGTGGCTTCTAAAGAAAATAACTGGAACTTGCCATTTGCGGATATCGCATCTATCTGGCGTGATGGCTGTATCATCCGTTCTCGTTTCTTGCAAAAGATCACAGATGCCTACAACCGCGATGCAGACCTTGCCAACCTTCTCTTGGATGAGTACTTCTTGGATGTTACTGCCAAATACCAACAAGCAGTGCGTGATATCGTAGCTCTTGCTGTTCAAGCTGGTGTACCAGTGCCAACCTTCTCAGCAGCTATCACTTACTTTGATAGCTACCGTTCAGCTGACCTTCCAGCTAACTTGATTCAAGCGCAACGTGACTACTTTGGTGCCCACACTTACCAACGTAAAGACAAAGAAGGAACATTCCACTACTCTTGGTATGACGAAAAATAAGTAGGTCTGCCATGGGGAAACGGATTTTATTACTTGAGAAAGAACGAAATCTTGCTCATTTTCTCAGTCTGGAACTCCAAAAAGAGCAATACCGTGTTGATCTGGTCGAGGAGGGACAAAAAGCCCTCTCCATGGCTCTCCAGACAGATTATGACTTGATTTTACTGAATGCTCGTCTGGGGGATATGACGGCCCAGGATTTTGCAGAGAGACTGAGTCGGACAAAACCTGCCTCAGTGATCATGGTCTTGGACCATCGCGATGAATTGCAAGACCAGATTGAGACAATCCAGCGCTTCGCCGTTTCTTACATCTATAAGCCAGTGATTATTGATCAGTTGGTGGCTCGTATTTCAGCGATTTTCCGAGGTCGGGACTTTATCGACCAACACTGTAGTCAGATGAAGGTCCCAACGTCTTACCGCAATCTGCGTATGGATGTAGAACATCATACCGTTTATCGTGGCGAGGAGATGATTGCTCTGACGCGCCGTGAGTATGACCTTTTGGCCACTCTCATGGGAAGCAAGAAGGTCTTGACTCGTGAGCAGTTGTTGGAAAGTGTTTGGAAGTACGAAAGTGCGACAGAAACCAATATCGTGGATGTTTATATCCGTTATCTACGTAGCAAGCTTGATGTAAAAGGTCAAAAAAGCTACATTAAAACAGTGCGTGGTGTTGGTTACACCATGCAAGAATAGAAAAGCAGTTGCAGTTGTGTAACTGCTTTTTTTGAGGAATTCCTATATATTGACATACAGTGAAGTCTTTGCTACAATCAGTTGCGGAGGATACTAAAATGAAATTTTTGAAAAAAATGATGCGAGTTGGACTAGCAGCCTTCTTTCTTGGTCTGTTAGCGACAAGTACAGTATTGGCGGATACCACGGGTGGACAGTTTGTTGATAAGGATAATAGAAAATACTATATAAAAGATGACCACAAAGCGATCTATTGGCATAAAATAGACGGTAAAACCTACTATTTTGGTGATGGAGGAGAGATGGTTGTCGGTTGGCAATACTTAGAAATTCCTGGGACGGGGTATCGTGATGATTTATTTGATAATCGTCCAGTTTTCGAAATTGGCCTTCAACAGAAGTGGTACTACTTTAACCAAGATGGGGTACTTCAAGAATTTGTTGGCTGGCAACAATTAGAACTTAAGGATTCATTAAATGTTGGCAAAAAACATGGTGAAGGCTTTGAAGGCCCAGAAGTCCTTAAATTAGCAAATTATTACTTTAATGAAGATCATTCTTTAAAAACAGGTTGGCTCTACGATCAATCTAACTGGTACTATCTAGCAAAAACAGATCATTTAGGGAAAGACTACCTTGGTGGTGAAAGACGTGCGGGTTGGATAAACGATGATTCGACTTGGTACTACCTAGATCCAACAACTGGTATTATGCAAACTGGTTGGAAATATCTAGGTAACAAGTGGTACTATCTCCGTTCATCAGGAGCTATGGCAACTGGCTGGTATCAAGATGGTTCAACTTGGTATTATTTAGATGCTCAAAATGGAGATATGAAGACAGGTTGGGCTTATGTAGGTAACAAGTGGTACTATCTTCGTTCATCAGGAGCTATGGCAACCGGTTGGGTGAAAGATGGTTCGACTTGGTACTACCTACATGCAAGCAATGGAGATATGAAGACAGGCTGGTTCCAGGTTAATGGCAAATGGTACTATGCTTATAGTTCAGGTGCTTTAGCAGTTAGTACAAGAGTAGATGGCTACTACGTCAACTATAATGGCGAATGGGTCCAATAATGAAAGAGGCGATTGTGAAGGAAACAATCGCTTTTTTTGTGAAAATATAATAAAATAGATAGGAGAAAATACTACTGTATGAAATGAGACGGTCTTTTCGTCTAGCAAAAAGGAAAACATGACAAAAAAAGTTGGTGTCGGTCAGGCACATAGTAAGATTATTTTAATAGGAGAGCATGCGGTAGTCTACGGCTATCCAGCTATTTCTCTGCCTCTCTTAGAGGTGGAGGTGACCTGCAAGGTGGTCCCTGCTGAAAGCCCGTGGCGTCTTTATGAGGAGGATACCTTGTCCATGGCGGTGTATGCCTCGCTGGAGTATTTGGATATCAAAGAAGCCTGCATTCGCTGTGTGATTGACTCGGCTATCCCTGAAAAACGGGGAATGGGTTCGTCAGCTGCTATCAGCATAGCAGCCATCCGAGCTGTTTTTGACTACTATCAAGCCGACCTGCCTCACGATGTGCTAGAAATCTTGGTCAATCGGGCTGAGATGATTGCCCATATGAATCCGAGCGGGTTGGATGCCAAGACCTGTCTCAGTGACCAGCCCATTCGCTTTATCAAGAATGTTGGTTTTACAGAACTTGAGATGAACCTATCTGCCTATTTGGTGATTGCAGATACGGGTGTTTATGGTCACACTCGTGAAGCCATCCAAGTGGTTCAAAGCAAGGGGAAGGATGCCCTACCGTTTTTGCATGCCTTGGGAGAATTGACCCAGCAAGCAGAGGATGCGATTAGACAAAAAGATGCTGAGGGACTGGGACAAATCCTCAGTCAAGCGCATTTACATTTAAAAGAAATTGGTGTCAGTAGCCCTGAGGCAGACTCCCTCGTTGAAGCGGCTCTGAGACATGGTGCTCTAGGTGCCAAGATGAGTGGTGGTGGACTTGGGGGCTGTATTATCGCCTTGGTAGCTAATCTGGACCAAGCGCAAGAACTAGCAAAACGATTAGAAGAGAAAGGAGCTGTTCAGACATGGATCGAAAGCCTGTAACAGTACGTTCCTACGCAAATATTGCCATTATCAAATACTGGGGAAAGAAAAAAGAAAAAGAGATGGTGCCTGCTACTAGCAGTATCTCTCTGACTTTGGAAAACATGTATACAGAGACGACCTTGTCGCCTCTGCCAGCCTATGCGACTGCTGATGCCTTTTATATCAATGGTCAGCTACAAAATGAGGCTGAGCATGCCAAGATGAGCAAAATCATTGACCGTTACCGTCCGGCTGGGGAAGGTTTTGTCCGTATCGATACCCACAACAACATGCCGACTGCGGCTGGCTTGTCATCCAGTTCTAGTGGTTTGTCCGCTCTGGTCAAGGCATGCAATGCTTATTTCCAGCTTGGATTGGATCGGAGTCAGTTGGCACAGGAGGCTAAGTTTGCTTCTGGTTCGTCCTCTCGTAGTTTTTATGGGCCACTCGGTGCCTGGGACAAGGATAGTGGGGAAATTTACCCTGTTGAGACAGACTTGAAACTAGCTATGATTATGTTGGTGCTAGAGGACAAGAAAAAACCAATCTCCAGTCGTGATGGTATGAAACTTTGTGTGGAAACTTCAACGACCTTTGATGATTGGGTTCGCCAGTCTGAGAAGGATTATCAGAATATGCTTGTTTATCTCAAAGAGAATGATTTTGCAAAGGTTGGGGAATTAACGGAGAAAAATGCGCTTGCTATGCATGCTACGACTAAAACAGCATCACCAGCCTTTTCATATCTGACGGAAGCGACTTATGAAGCGATGGACTTTGTCCGCCAACTTCGTGAGCAAGGGGAGGCTTGCTACTTTACCATGGATGCTGGTCCCAATGTCAAGGTCCTCTGTCAGGAGAAAGATTTGGAGCATTTATCTGAGATCTTTGGTCAACGTTACCGCTTGATTGTGTCAAAAACAAAGGATTTGAGTCAAGATGATTGCTGTTAAAACTTGTGGAAAACTATACTGGGCAGGTGAATATGCTATTTTAGAGCCAGGACAGTTAGCTTTAATAAAGGCCATCCCCATCTATATGAAGGCTGAGATTGCTTTTTCTGAGAACTATCGTATCTACTCAGACATGTTTGATTTCGCAGTGGACTTGACGCCAAATCCTGACTACAGCTTGATTCAAGAAACGATTGCTTTGATGGGGGACTTCGTCTCCAATAGTGGTCAGACTTTACGACCTTTTGCCTTGGAAATCCGTGGAAAAATGGAATGCGAAGGCAAAAAGTTTGGTCTGGGTTCGAGTGGTAGCGTCGTTGTCTTGGTGATCAAGGCTCTGTTAGCTCTTTATAATCTTTCAGTTGATCAGGATCTCTTATTCAAGCTGGCTAGCGCGGTCTTGCTCAAGCGAGGCGACAATGGTTCTATGGGAGACCTTGCCTGTATTGTGGCAGAGGATTTGGTTCTCTACCAGTCTTTTGATCGAAAGAAGATAGCTGCTTGGTTGCAAGAAGAAAGCTTGGCAACAGTTTTGGAGCGTGACTGGGGCTTTTCCATCTCACAAGTGAAACCAACCCTAGAATGTGATTTCCTAGTGGGATGGACCAAGGAAGTGGCCGTATCAAGTCAAATGGTTCAGCAAATCAAGCAAAACATAGACCAGAACTTTTTAACTTCCTCAAAAGCAACGGTATCTGCTTTGGTAGAAGCCTTGGAGCAGGGGAATGCAGAAAACATCATCGAGCAGGTGGAAACAGCCAGTCAGCTTTTAGAAGGCTTGAGTTTAGATATTTATACGCCTTCGCTGAGACAGCTAAAAGAAGCCAGCCAAGGTTTGCAAGCCGTTGCCAAAAGCAGTGGGGCTGGTGGTGGTGACTGTGGCATTGCCTTGAGTTTTGATGTGCAATCAACTGAAACCATAAAAAATCGCTGGGCCGATCTGGGGATTGAGCTCTTATACCAAGAAAGGATAGGACATGACGACAAATCGTAAGGACGAGCATATCCGCTATGCCCTTGAGCAGAAAAGTTCCTATAATAGCTTTGATGAGGTGGAGTTGATTCATTCTTCCCTGCCTCTTTACGACCTGGATGAGATTGATTTGTCTACAGAATTTGCAGGTCGAAAGTGGGACTTTCCTTTTTATATCAATGCCATGACAGGTGGGAGCGATAAGGGGAGAGAAATCAATCAAAAACTGGCTCAGGTGGCAGAAGCCTGTGGGATTTTGTTTGTAACGGGATCTTATAGCGCAGCCCTCAAAGATCCAACAGATGACTCTTTTTCTGTCAAATCTAGCCATCCAAAGCTCCTCCTTGGAACCAATATTGGATTGGACAAACCTGTTGATTTAGGACTTCAGACTGTAGAAGCGATGAATCCTCTTCTCCTCCAAGTGCATGTTAATGTCATGCAGGAATTACTCATGCCCGAGGGAGAAAGGAAGTTCAGAAGCTGGCAATCGCATCTGGCAGACTATAGCAAGCAAATTCCTGTTCCCATTGTCTTAAAGGAAGTCGGCTTTGGAATGGATGTGAAGACCATCGAGAGAGCCTATGAACTGGGCGTTCGAACGGTTGACCTGTCGGGTCGTGGAGGTACCAGCTTTGCTTACATTGAAAACCGTCGCAGTGGCCAGCGTGACTACCTCAATCAATGGGGCCAGTCTACTATGCAAGCCCTCCTCAATGCCCAAGGCTGGAAAGACAAGGTCGAACTCTTGGTCAGTGGAGGTGTTCGGAATCCGCTAGATATGATTAAGTGCTTGGTATTTGGTGCCAAGGCTGTAGGACTGTCACGTACCGTTCTTGAGTTGGTTGAAACATACTCAGTCGAGGAAGTGATTAGCATCATCCAAGGATGGAAAGACGATCTGCGTTTGATCATGTGTGCCCTTAATTGTGCAACCATAGCGGATCTGCAAAACGTAGACTATATTCTTTATGGCAAACTCAAAGAAGCAAAAGATCAGATGTAGAGAGGTCGGGACAAGAATCCCGCCCTTTTTTGTAGTCTTTTGTCCAACGGTAGTGGGCTGAAAGAACCTAGCTTGTACGAGCGATTTCTGTCCTATCTCCTTTTTCCATCCTCAGACCGAGGTGACTTTTTTGAATTATGATAAAATAGAAAAGAGAGGATATAGCTATGAAAAAATTTCAAATCTTTTTATTTATTGAAGCCTGTTTATTGACGGGAGCTCTGATTTTGATGGTATCAGAGCATTTTTCGCGTTTTTTGCTGATTCTATTCCTCTTTTTGCTCTTGCTCCGCTATTATACAGGGAAAGAAGGCAATAATGTTTTCCTCCTTGTGGCAACCATTCTTTTCTTTTTCATCGTCATGCTCAATCCCTTTGTGATTTTAGCTATCTTTGTGGCAGTTATCTATAGTCTCTTTCTTCTTTATCCAATGATGAATCAAGAAAGAGAGGAGACCGACTTAGTCTTTGAAGAGGTGGTGACGGTTAAAAATGAAAAGAATCGCTGGTTTGGTAATCTCCATCATTTCTCTAGTCACCAGACCTGCCAGTTTGATGATATCAATCTCTTTCGTCTCATGGGTAAGGACACCATTCATCTAGAAAGAGTTATCCTAACCAATCATGATAATGTCATTATCCTTAGAAAGATGGTCGGAACGACTAAGATTATCGTACCTGTAGATGTGGAAATCAGTCTCAGTGTCAACTGCCTCTATGGAGATCTAACTTTCCTCAATCAACCTAAGAGATCCCTTCGCAATGAACACTATCATCAGGAAACCAGAGACTACCTCAAGAGTAACAAGAGCGTCAAGATTTTCCTAACTACTATGGTTGGCGATGTGGAGGTGGTCAGAGGATGAAAAAGCAATCGTATCTGTTAATCGGGCTGACTTCTTTCCTCTTTATCCTCTTTTTGACCAATAGTCTACTTGATATTTTTGAACTGGATTGGTCCTATTTGCTACAGGATATTGAGAAAACAGAGAAACTCATCTTCTTGATCTTGGTCTTTAGCCTTTCCATGACCTTCTTTTTTGTCCTCTTTTGGCGCGTGATAGAAGAAGTCTCTCGCAGAAAAATGCAAGTCAACCTCAAGCGACTGCTAGCAGGAAAAGAGGTAGTTTCCTTTGTAGATCCAGACTTGGACGCCAGTTTTAAGTCCTTGTCTGGTAAGCTCAACCTCTTGACTGAAGCTGTTCAAAAAGCTGAAAATCAAAGTCTGGTCAAGAAAGAAGTAATCATTGAGAAAGAAAGGAAGCGGATTGCACGTGACTTGCACGATACGGTTAGTCAGGAGTTGTTTGCGGCCCATATGATTTTATCAGGTGTCAGTCAGCAGGCTTTGAAGCTGGATAGAGAAAAGATGCAGACCCAGTTGCAAAGTGTTGCATCTATCCTTGAAACAGCCCAGAAAGATTTGCGGGTCTTGCTCTTACATTTGCGACCAGTTGAGTTGGAAGAGAAGAGTCTGGTTGAGGGGATTCAAATCCTCTTAAAAGAGCTAGAGGACAAGAGTGATCTCAAGGTTAGTCTCAAGCAAAACGTGTCTAAATTGCCCAAGAAGATTGAAGAACATATCTTCCGTATTTTGCAGGAGTTGATCAGCAATACCCTACGCCATGCCCAGGCATCTTGCCTAGATGTCTACCTCTATCAGACAGATGTTGAAGTGCAACTGAAGGTGGTGGACAATGGGATTGGTTTCCAGTTGGGGAGCTTAGATGACTTGAGTTATGGACTGCGAAATATCAAGGAGCGGGTCGAAGATATGGCAGGAAACATTCAACTTTTGACAGCTCCAAAGCAAGGACTGGCGGTTGATATCCGTATTCCCCTGCTAGACAAGGAATGATAAAGGAGTATAGATGAAAATTTTACTTGTAGATGACCATGAAATGGTTCGATTGGGCTTGAAAAGCTATTTTGATCTCCAAGACGATGTGGAAGTTGTGGGCGAGGCTGCCAATGGGGCTCAAGGTATTGACTTGGCCTTGGAACTGCGTCCAGATGTCATTGTCATGGATATCGTCATGCCTGAGATGAATGGGATTGATGCAACCTTGGCCATCCTCAAAGAATGGCCTGAAGCCAAGATATTAATTGTGACCTCTTACTTGGACAATGAAAAAATCATGCCAGTCTTGAATGCTGGTGCAAAAGGCTATATGCTCAAGACTTCTAGTGCAGACGAACTGCTTCATGCAGTTCGTAAGGTGGCTGCTGGCGAGTTAGCCATTGAACAAGAGGTCAGCAAGAAAGTCGAATACCATCGCAATCATATCGAGCTTCATGAGGAATTGACTGCGCGTGAACGTGATGTGCTTCAACTCATCGCCAAGGGTTATGAAAATCAGCGCATCGCTGATGAACTCTTTATCTCTCTCAAGACGGTCAAGACCCATGTGTCCAACATTCTTGCCAAGCTTGAGGTTAGTGATCGCACCCAGGCGGCGGTCTATGCCTTTCAGCACCACTTGGTCGGGCATGAGGATTTTTAGATGAATCTAACAGATTTACTTGTGGAGCTAGAAGCGGCAAAAGATCCGAAAAAAGCAGGGTCTATGGAAGCCTATATGCGTCATCAATTTCCCTTTTTAGGTATTGCAGGTCCTGAAAGAAATGCACTCTATAAAAAGTATTTTCCAGAAGCGAAAAAAACAAGAATTATCGATTGGGATTTTGTAGACACTTGCTGGGAAAAGGAGCCTAGAGAATACCAATATGTGGCTGCCAACTATTTGAAAGCCATGCAGTCTTATCTAACGAAGGATGACTTGCCTGAGCTTGAGCGTCTGGTCGTGACCAAGTCTTGGTGGGACACGGTAGATATCTTAGATAGAGTAGTAGGAAGTTTGGTGGCTAACCATCCGGAACTTGAAGAAGTGCTTTTAAAATGGAGCCTATCAGACAATATCTGGTTGAGGCGAGTCGCTATTGACCACCAGTTGTTAAGAAAAGAGAAAACAAATGTCCAACTGATGGAAAAGGTCCTACTAAACAATCTGGACCAGACAGAATTTTTTATCAATAAAGCCATCGGCTGGGCTCTAAGAGACTACTCCAAGACCAATCCAGACTGGGTAGCATGTTTCATCGAAAAAAACAGGGAAAGAATGGCTGAACTTAGTATCAAGGAAGCCAGCAAGTATCTCTAGCATCGTTGAAAAGCGCATTCATTACTTGAAAAAAGTCGCCCGTTTATGTTATAATAGACTGTATTTAAAAAATTTTAAGGAGAAATGACAGAATGTCTGTATCATTTGAAAACAAAGAAACAAACCGTGGTGTCTTGACTTTCACGATCTCTCAAGGCCAGATCAAACCAGAAGTGGATCGTGTCTTCAACTCAGTAAAGAAAACTCTTAACGTTCCAGGTTTCCGTAAAGGTCACCTTCCACGTCCTATCTTTGATAAAAAATTTGGTGAAGAAACACTTTACCAAGATGTGTTGAACGCTCTTTTGCCAAACGCTTATGAAGCAGCTGTAAAAGAAGCTGGTCTTGAAGTCGTTGCGCAACCAAAAATCGATGTGACTTCAATGGAAAAAGGTCAAGACTGGGTTATCACAGCTGAAGTTGTGACAAAACCTGAAGTTAAATTGGGTGACTATAAAAACCTTGAAGTATCAGTAGATGTAGAAAAAGAAGTCACAGACGCTGATGTTGAAGAACGTATCGAACGCGAACGCAACAACTTGGCTGAATTGGTTATCAAAGAAGGTGCTGCTGAAAATGGCGACACTGTTGTCATTGACTTCGTTGGTTCTATCGATGGTGTTGAATTTGACGGTGGAAAAGGTGAAAACTTCTCACTTGGACTTGGATCAGGACAATTCATCCCTGGTTTTGAAGACCAATTGGTTGGTCACTCAGCTGGCGAAACTGTTGATGTAGTTGTAACATTCCCAGAAGACTACCAAGCAGAAGACCTTGCAGGTAAAGAAGCTAAATTCGTGACAACTATCCACGAAGTAAAAGCCAAAGAAGTTCCAGCTCTTGACGATGAACTTGCAAAAGACATCGACGAAGAAGTGGAAACACTTGACGAATTGAAAGAAAAATACCGCAAAGAATTGACTGCTGCGAAAGAAGAAGCATACAAAGATGCTCTTGAAGGTGCAGCAATTGATAAAGCTGTAGAAAACGCTGAAATCGTAGAACTTCCAGAAGAAATGATCCACGAGGAAGTTCACCGCTCAGTAAATGAATTCCTTGGAAACTTGCAACGTCAAGGTATTAACCCTGACATGTACTTCCAAATCACTGGAACTACTCAAGAAGACCTTCACAAACAATACGAAGCAGAAGCTGAGTCACGTACTAAGACTAACCTTGTTATCGAAGCAGTTGCGAAGGCTGAAGGATTTGACGCTACTGAAGAAGAAATCCAAAAAGAAATCGAACAATTGGCAGCAACTTACAACATGGAAGTGGCACAAGTACAAAACTTGCTTTCAGCTGATATGTTGAAACACGATATCGCAATCAAAAAAGCTGTTGAATTGATCACAAGCACTGCAACAGTAAAATAATCTTAAAAGAGAAAAGCCCACCTGCTGGCACTTCACCCATAAAATGAGACACAAGAAAACACTCCTGTTGAAATCTGATAAACTAGAAACAGGAGTGTTTTGTTATGGTCAAAAAAGCATATTCAGTAGGAACTAAGCTAGCCTGTATCGAAATGAAGAAGGGAGGTAAATCAAATAAGGTTATCATGGATACCCTTAGTATCAAAAATGCTAGTCAGGTTAAGAACTGGTGGCGATGGTATCAGAATGATGAATTGTACCGTTTCCACTAACCTGTGGGGAAAGAATATACTTATGGTAAAGGGATGAAATAGCAGATAAAATAGAAAAACTCTGTATGGAAAATTTCTTTATTTACGGCTACCGAACCATCACTCGCTTGTTCAAGAAAGTTTATAACCTCATCGTTAATCGCAAGAAGGTCTATCATATTATGAAGAAAAAGTGCTGCCTTTGCCGTGTCCGTCCCAAGAAGGGACCTAAATTAGGGAATCCTTACCATGTAACAGACAATAAGCTGGATCGTGATTTTCAGGCAGGTAAGCCTATGGAGAAGCTTGTCACAGACATCACCTACCTCTGCTTTGGAAACTGTAGACTTTATCTATCTTCGATCATGGATCTCTATAATCGTGAAATTGTAGCTTATATCATCTCCTAGTGCCAAGATACGGACTTTGTGCTCAACATACTTAATCAACTTGAGCTACTTCAAGGGGATACTTTTACACAGCGACCAGAGTTCTGTCTACCCCTCAAAAGCATATTATCAGGCTTGTATAGAAAAAGGCATCGTCCGCTCCATGTCCCGAAAAGGAACACCAGCGGATAGTGCCTGTATCGAATGATTCCATTCTGTTCTCAAGTCTGAAACCTGTGGAGAAACTTAAGTAAAGATAGTATAACAGATATTGTCAAAAATTACATCATATTTTATAATGAAACTAGAATTTAACAGAAATTAAATGACCTGTCTCCTGTAGAGTATAGAAAACTGGTCACATAAGAGGTTTTTTCTCTTGTCTCATTATTGGGGAGTAGTTCCATGAGCTTTTAGTTTTTTATGCCACTTTACTTTAAATATTTTAAAAAAATGGATAAAATTAGTGTTTTAATTAGTAATAAAACTGGTTAAGAACTGGCAGGATATATAAAAAATGAATTAATCCTCCCTCTGCAATAATATATTCTAGCAAAATATAACAAATAATTACAAAAATCAGTAGTTATCTGTTGTTTAATTTATGAAATTAATATAAAATAGTTATAAAACATAATTAGGAGTAATGAAATGAAATTATTGAAAATAATAATTGAAGACGTCGCTTTATTTGATAAAAAAATTGAAATAGACTTTTTCTCCGAAGCACGAGTTAGCTCAGATGAGAAACACGAACTGATCCATCTATTTAATAATTTCTATGCTAATAGAACTCTTACTTTTACTGGATTAAATGCTTCTGGTAAAACTCAAATATTAAATGCAATAATAGTTGCGTTAAATATTATCCAAGCTAAATCTATAAACTACAGTCCAAGAGTAATCTTGCAAAGTTCTGACGCTAGTAATGTTTTACATCTAGATATTAATAAACAAGTAAAATATACTATATTCTTTTATGATGAAACTAATGGGAAACAAACAATTAATAAGTTAGAATCAGTCATTTCTAGAAGATACGATGAGGATGAGGGGGAATATAAATACTTTTTTGTTGATGAAACCTTCTCAGCAAAGAAGGCAAAACCAGTACGCTCAAAAAAAGAAATATTTGATTTCACTTCCATAAAGGAAGATCATATAATGACAAGGAATAATGGTGATAAAACACATTTAGGGTTAAGTTCTGATGTTAGCATAATAAATATTCTCTTTAATTTAAAAAAGATTGAGAAATTATATTATAGAGATACACTAAGTTATACAAATTTTAATCTTCTGAGCGGTTTTGGTAATATTCCACATGAATTAATTACCTATTTGGATCCAAGTATTGAGGAATTAAAATTCTTAAAAAATGAAGAAAATAAGACTGTAAGAGTTAAACTTAAGTTTAAAGATCAAGTTAATTCAATTGAGCTTGACTCTATATCCGAGTTACATGGTATTTTATCATCAGGTACAGTTAAAGGACTTGGATTATTTATGGATGCGTTCTTCACGTTACGTTCAGGTGGAGTGATAATCGTTGATGAATTAGAAAATCATTTTAATAGAGAAATTGTTTCTACTTTCATTAATCTTTTTTTGGATAGAAAAATGAATCCAAATGGAGCTGTTCTGATTTATTCTACTCATTATTCGGAACTATTAGATATAATTCCCAGAAATGATTCAATCTATATTGTAAGAAAAAAGAGACAAATTGACATTGAAAAATTTTCAAACATTATTAAAAGAAATGATATAAGTATAGGTGATATCTTTATTAAAGGGATAATTGATAATTCTACTCCAAAGTATTCATCGGAAAATTCATTAAGAAATATTATTAAAGAAAGATTCTTAAAAAAGTAGGTCTTAAATATGCCAAAAAAATATAGTGCGATTATTTGTGAAGGGGCTGCTGAAGAGGCAATTATTGAAATATTATTAGAGAATCATTGTATCTTTATTGAAAATGATGATTACCTGATTAATAATGGTCCAATAAAAACTCGAGGTGCAAAGGAATTTTGTGATAAATACATGGGTAAAGATTATGGTTCTAAGATTGCCTTGTTCAGGATATTAGATTCAAAAAGAGAAAATTTTAATTTTAGAAGTGCTAAGTATAGAAAAATTTTTGAAGAAAAGATTGAAGTTATAAATGTAATTACACCTCCTGAAATCGAGTTATTAATAATTGTTAGTGAAGAAAAAAATGAAGATTTTAATAGATCAGGCCTTGCTAAGCCTAGTGATTATTGTAAGCAAAAATTAAAACTTAGCAACGTGAAGTCATATGACTTTGTAAAAGAATACTTTTCTGATGTTGATAAACTTCTAGATGCTATAAAGATAGTGCATAGTATTAAAAAATCAAAAATCCCAAATAAATACCGAACACTTTATGACTTATTAAAAGATGAATATAAGAAATAAATTTAAATTCAAGGCAGTAAGAGAAGTAGTTTAAAGTAATATCCCTAGAAAATAAAAACGAAGCATCAAATAATAGAAGAATAAAAATTAATAAAAAACCATCAGAATTGTGTACTGATCCCCAAAAGTTGGACAAATAATTATTGAAAGGATTTAGTTCTGTATTGCACAGGGCTAAGTCCTTTTAGTTTGGCTTTGATTCGTTTGTTGTTGTAATAATCAATGTAGTCCACAATAGCTTGTTCCAATTGATTAAGTGATTTAAATGTCTTCTCATATCCGTAAAACATTTCCGACTTCAAAATGCCGAAGAAGGACTCCATCATGCCGTTGTCTGGGCTGTTGCCCTTGCGTGACATAGATGGCTGAATTCCCTTACTCTCTAGAAACCGATGATAAGAATCATGTTGGTATTGCCATCCTTGATCGCTATGGAGAATTGTATTTTCGTAATGCTCCTCTGTGAACTGCACCAATAAAATGAGACGCAAGAAAACACTCCTGTTGAAATCTGGTAAACTAGAAACAGGAGTGTTTTGTTATGATCAAAAAAGCATATTCAGTAGAAACTAAGTTAGCCTGTATCGAATGGTTTCATTCTGTTCTCAAGTCTGAAACCTTCTATCCCCATAAGTGGAGAAACTTAACAAAAGATAGTATAACAGATATTGTCAAAAATTACATCATATTTTATAATGAAACTAGAATTCAACAGAAATTAAATGACCAGTCTCCTGTATAGTACATAAAACTGGTCGAATAAGAGGGGTTTTCTCTTGTTCCAGTATGGGGGTGCAGTACCTAGGTGGGTTTTCTGATACTCTATTTTCCAAAAATCTCTTTAAGGTCTGCGTCTGTAATCCCAATCATAGTGGGAATACTAGACCAGTTTTCCTCGGTGAGGATATAGGATAGAGGAGAATCCTCTTGATTTGTCGTTTCGGTAGGGACTGGGCTGGTTTGGTCAGCTGAATCGACCAGATCCTGAAAGCGTTCAATCAGATAGGTCTTACGGGCAGTTCCGATATGTTTGACAGCATAGTCAAAGGCCTGTAATTCGCCAAGAAGGATGAGCTTGCTTTTGGCCCGTGTAATGGCTGTATAGATGAGATTGCGTTCCAGCATGCGCTTGCTAGCACTGGTGATGGGCAGGATAACAACGGGGAACTCACTTCCCTGAGACTTATGAATACTCATGGCATAGGCCAGTCGAATCTTGTACCATTCGTTACGTGGGTAGACGACTTCATTGCCATCAAAATCAATGACAATCTCGTCTTGTTTGGACTCGGTGTATTTTCCAGGAATCAGGTCTGTGATGTAGCCTAGGTCTCCATTAAAGACATTGACTTCAGCGTCGTTGACTAGGTGAATGACCTTGTCCCCTGTTCGATAGTGGCATTGGGGAGCTTCAAAACTGAGTTGGTCTTTTTGTGGTGGATTAAGGAGGTCTTGCATGAGTTGGTTGATGGCATCAATACCAGCAGTTCCTCGATACATGGGTGCTAGCACCTGAATATCGCGAGCTGGAATGCCACTTCTGAGGGCAGCGCCAAGAATTTTCTCAATCGTAGCTGGGATATGGCTACTCATGATTTCAAAGTAGGAGCGATCGGCCTTTTTCTGGGTAAAGTCAGCTGGCAAGATTCCCTGTCGAATCTGGCTAGCCAAGGTGACGATAGTTGATTCTTCACTCTGACGGTAAATCCGTTCCAAGCGCGTCTGCGGAATCAGGGGTATCTGGAGCAGGTCAGCCAGGACTTGTCCAGGACTAACAGAAGGTAGCTGGTCGCTATCACCCACGATGAGGATTTTACTGTTAGAGGAGATATTGGAGAAGAGTTGGTTGGCTAGCCAAGTATCCACCATGGAAAATTCATCCACGATGATAAAGTCGGCATCCAGATAATCTTCTAGATGGCTGGTGTCATCGTCACCCGTCATTCCCAAATGGCGGTGAATAGTCGCGCTAGGCAAACCTGTCAATTCATTCATGCGTCGAGCCGCTCGACCAGTTGGAGCTGCTAGAAGGATAGGCAGGTTGCTTTTTTTTCTGAGGTCAAGTCCTTCTAAAAGTGCATAGACAGCGATAATCCCATTGATAACAGTCGTTTTACCAGTACCAGGTCCACCTGTTAGGATAAAGACCTTGTTCTGGATAGCGTCACAGATAGCCTGTTTTTGGATGCTATCATACTCAATACCCAGTTCCTCCTCGACAGTAGCGATATGATTTTGAATGGTTTCTAAATCCTGATTTTTCTGTTTTCCTTTTTCAAGGATACGAACCAAGTGACTGCGAATGCCTTCTTCGGCGAAAAAGAGGCTGTTATCAAAGATTTTGGTATCAATCTGCTGAACCTTGTCTTCTTCGATCAGATGAGATAATTCCTGAGCAACTTGACTGGGATCGAGTTCCACGGGTCGGGAAGACTCGAGGAGAGTCAGGGTCTGTTCCAGCAAATCTCGGGCTTCCATGTAGGTATCGCCCGTATCCATACAGCCTTGAAAGAGACTGTGGACAAGGCCAGCACGAAAGCGCTCGGGAGCCTGACTTTCGATGCCTAGTTCCTCCGCTAGTTGGTCTGCAATGGTAAAACCCAATCCTTTGATATCCTCGACCAGCTGGTAGGGATAATTTTCGACAATATCGAGAGTTTCTTCCTTGTAAAAGTCTTGAATCTGAAAGGCTAGTTTATTGGGAATGCCGTAGTTGGCAAGTTTTGCCAAGACCATCTCTGTCCCATAGTTAAGACGGAGGGTGGAAACAAAAGCCTCACGGTTTTTGGCAGAGAGTCCTGCAATGTTTTCCAGCTTTTCAGGATGCTCCAGAATTTCGTCTATGGTATTTTCACCATAGCTATCAACGATTTTTTGAGCAGTTTTGAGCCCGATTCCTTTGAAATGGCTACTGGAAAAGTACTTAACTAGCCCTTTTCGAGTCGGTTTTGCTCGCTCATAACGGCTGATCTGAAGCTGTTCCCCATACTTGGAGTGCTGAACGATTTGTCCCCAAAAAGTGTAGTCTTCGCCCTCAATCACGTCAGCCATAGTTCCTGTAACGATGATTTCAAAATCGTCAAAGTCCTCAGCATTGGTATCTTCGATATCTAGGAGGAGGATGCGATAAAAATTACTGGGATTTTCAAAAATAATGCGTTCAATAGTGCCTGAAAAATAAACTTCCATAGGTTTCCTTTTTGATAGAAAAAGAGCTGGGATAGAGCTTTCAGTTAGGTTTTTCTTGGATTTGGGACTTGGTACAAGATGTTGCCAAGTTGCAATCTAATCCTAAAAGCTAACTCAAAAAGACTATCACAGCATCTGGTTGCTGGTTTTAAAAGATTCCGATACGGTTGAGTGGCCAGAAACGGAATTTGGCTTCTCCTTTGATTTGACTGGCTTTAAAGGTTCCAACATGGCGACTGTCGCTAGAAACCAAACGGTCATCTCCAAGGAGGAGGTACTCACCCTCGGGTACGGTAAAGCTGAAGCTGGTGTTGAAATTCACATCGACAGTAAAGGCCTGAGCTTTCTGGGCTAGACTTCTAAAATAGACCCCCTTATCCCCTTCAAAGCCTTTCCCTGAATAGGCGCTTTGTAGTTTATCGTTTTTAAACTGTTGGAGGTAGTCTGCTAGGTAAGGTTCGTCAGTTTCTTGATTGTTGATAAAGAGCTTGTCGTTTTCGTAGCGAATAGTATCACCAGGCATGCCGATGACGCGTTTAACGATGTCTTTATTTCCATCATCTTCATGGGCAACTACAATGTCAAAGCGGTTAATAGGGAGGTGTTTGACGACAAAGAGAATCTCTCCATCAGCTAGGGTCGGATCCATAGAGTGTCCTTCCACGCGGACATTGGTCCATAGAAAGAGACGACTGAGACCGACTAGTATAATGATGAGGAATGTGAGTCCCCACTCTTTTAGAAATGTTTTAAAATAATTCATAATTTACCTTTCCAGAAGTGCTTTGGCTTTTTCAGTATTTTTAAAATGAAGCTTGGCACAGAAGTTGAGCCCTTTCATGCCATAGGCTTGAAGGATTTTGCTAGCAACCTTATCAGATGCAGTTCCAGCGCCACTTGGCAGTTGATAGCCTAGTTCTCGTCCAAGATTTTCCAAGCTTTCGAGGAAGAGATCCCGCGCGATGATGGAACTAACAGCAACAGCCAGATATTTCCCCTCGGCTTTTTCTTCCAAACTAACCTTGTTTGGAAAACGGTTGGCTTCTTGCGCCAAGTACTTGTCATAGTTTTTAGGATTTGTAAAAGCATCAATGACGATTTTTTCTGGCTGGACTCCTTTTTGGAGAAGGAGAAAGATAGCCTGATTGTGAAGGGCAACTTTTACAGAAACAGCATTGTAACGCTCTCCGATAACTTCGTTGTACTTGCTCGGTGAAAGGAGGAGCGCTTGGTGCTGGATTTTTTCCTTGAGGATAGGGGCAATCTGACGAATCTTTTGATCTGTCAGGGTCTTTGAATCCCCCACACCGAGTTTTCGCAAGAAGTCATGCTGGTCAGGTGTCACGAAGGAGGCCACGACAGCTAGCCCACCAAAGTAGGAACCATTTCCCACCTCATCAGTCCCAATCATAGGAAAATCTTGTCCACTGTTTTCTTGTTGAACTTGGTAACTAAAGAAACTGGCGTATTGCTCAGCCATTTCGCCCTGCAGGAGGACTTTTCCAGAAGTGTAGATAGAAACGGTTGCCTGAGTCAGTCGCAAAAAATAGCGAATATAAGGATTTTTACTAGGACTGAGAGCCTTCTGATACTGACTTAAAAAGCTCTGAATTTCCTGTTCACTTGGTGTGAGTGTGATACTTGCCATAGTCTCTATTGTACCACAAAAGCAGGAGAATTGGTAAAAACTGACAAAATTAGCGAAATTTGGTATAATATCGTGAGGTGAATTTTATGGCAAATCTAAATCGATATAAGTTTACATTCGGGAAAAAGACATTAACCTTGACAACCGAGCATGACAACCTCTTTATGGAGGAAATTGCCAAGGTTGCGACTGAAAAATACCAAGCAATTAAGGAACAAATGCCTGGAGCGGATGATGAAACCATTGCCCTCCTTTTAGCGATTAACAGCCTATCGACGCAGCTCAGTCGCGAGATTGAGTTTGACGATAAGGAGCAGGAGCTTAAAGACCTTCGAAATAAGTTAGTGGCTGTCAAGCAAGAGCAGAGCAAGATTGAGGATTCCCTATGATTTCGATCCTTCTCTTACTGGTTCTAGCTTGGGGTTTTTACATCGGCTACCGTAGAGGTTTGGTGCTACAAGTTTATTATTTCCTCGTGGCAGTGATTTCAGCCTTTGTTGCTGGGCAGTTTTATAAATCGCTGGGAGATCAATTTCACTTGCTTGTCCCTTATGCTAATCCTCAGGAAGGGCAGGGAACCTTTTTCTTCCCTTCAGACCAGCTTTTTCAACTAGATAAAGTCTTTTATGCGGGTCTGGCCTACCTCCTAGTTTTCGGAATTTGCTACACTATCGGACGTTTTATCGGTTTGTTTCTACATTTGATTCCAGTTAAAACACTAGGTGGTAAGTGGTTCCGAGTTAGTGCGGGGGCTTTGTCTCTATTGGTAACCTTATTTGTCTTGCAAATGGCTTTGACCATTCTTGCAACTGTATCTATGGCAGCCGTTCAAAATTCACTTGAAAAAAGTATCGTAGCTAAACACATCATCCAAAGTATCCCTTTTACGACAAACCTTATCAAACAACTCTGGGTGACAAATTTAATCGGATAAAAAGGGCGGGATTTTTCCTAGCCCTTTGTTTACAGATTGGACGGCTAGGTCAAAACCTCTAGTTACTATAATCTTGTAAACCAGCATACAAGGAAAAAATATGAATACAAAAATACTAGAAACCTTAGAATTTAATAAAATCAAAGCCTTGTTTGAACCTCATCTCTTGACAGAACAAGGCCTAGAGGAGTTAAAAGTCTTGGCTCCAACTGCCAAGGTGGATAAGATCAAACAATCCTTTACAGAGATGGAGGAAATGCAGGCGCTTTTTGTGGAGCAACCTCACTTTACCATCCTAGCGACACGTGAGATTTCAGCTGTCTGCAAGCGTCTGGAGATGGGGGCGGACCTCAGTATTGAGGAGTTCCTACTCCTCAAACGGGTCTTACTTGCTAGCAGAGAGTTACAAAATTTTTATGCCAATCTTGAAAACGTACGCTTGGAGCAGTTGGCGAGATGGTTTGAAAAACTACATGATTTTCCACACTTGCAAGGGAGTCTTCAATCCCTAAATGATGCAGGATTTATCGAAAATTTTGCTAGCGAAGAGCTAGCACGTATCCGTCGGAAAATCCATGATAGCGAGAGTCAAGTTCGAGATGTCTTGCAAGACTTACTTAAACAAAAAGCGCAGATGTTGACCGAAGGCATTATTGCTAGCAGAAATGGCCGTCAAGTCTTACCAGTCAAGAACACCTATCGCAATAAGATTGCAGGTGTTGTCCATGACATCTCTGCTAGTGGGAATACGGTTTATATCGAGCCACGTGAGGTTGTGAAACTGAGCGAAGAAATCGCTAGTCTGCGAGCAGACGAACGCTATGAGATGATTCGTATCCTGCAGGAGCTCTCAGAATGCGTCCGCCCTCATGCTGCTGAGATTGCCAATGACGCTTGGATTATCGGCCATTTAGACTTGATTCGTGCCAAAGTGCGTTTCATCCAAGAAAGACAAGCAGTCGTTCCTCAACTTTCAGAGAATCAAGAGATTCAGCTCCTTCATGTTCGCCATCCTTTGGTCAAAAATGCTGTTGCAAACGATGTACACTTTGGCAAGGAATTAACTGCCATTGTCATTACAGGTCCCAATACTGGTGGGAAGACCATCATGCTCAAAACCTTGGGTTTGACCCAACTCATGGCCCAATCTGGATTGCCCGTTTTAGCTGATAAAGGAAGCCGTGTCGGTATTTTCGAAGAGATTTTCGCAGATATCGGGGATGAGCAGTCTATCGAGCAAAGCTTGTCTACCTTCTCCAGCCACATGACCAATATCGTAGATATTCTTGGCAAGGTCAACCAACATTCGCTCTTATTGCTAGATGAGCTCGGGGCTGGTACCGATCCACAGGAAGGTGCAGCCCTTGCTATGGCTATTCTGGAGGATCTTCGTCTGCGTCAGGTCAAGACTATGGCGACGACCCACTATCCAGAGCTCAAGGCTTATGGTATTGAGACAGCCTTTGTGCAAAATGCCAGCATGGAGTTTGATACAGCCAGCCTGCGTCCAACCTATCGCTTTATGCAGGGAGTTCCTGGTCGAAGCAATGCCTTTGAAATTGCCAAACGTCTGGGTTTGTCAGATGTCATCGTAGGAGATGCCAGCCAGCAGGTCAACCAAGATAATGATGTCAATCGTATCATTGAGCAATTGGAAGAGCAAACGCTTGAAAGTCGTAAACGCTTGGAAAATATCCGTGAGGTGGAGCAAGAAAACCTCAAGATGAACCGGGTACTCAAAAAACTCTATAACGAGCTTAATCGTGAAAAGGAAACTGAGCTCAATAAGGCTCGTGAACAGGCTGCCGAGATTGTGGAACTAGCGCTAAGTGAGAGTGACCAGATTCTCAAGAACCTCCACAGTAAGTCTCAACTCAAACCCCACGAAATCATTGAAGCCAAGGCAGAGCTGAAAAAACTGGCTCCTGAAAAAGTGGACTTGTCTAAAAACAAGGTCCTTCAAAAGGCCAAGAAAAAACGAGCTCCAAAGGTGGGGGATGATATCGTGGTTCTCAGTTATGGACAACGTGGAACCTTGACCAATCAGCTCAAGGACGGTCGCTGGGAAGCCCAAGTCGGTTTGATCAAGATGACCTTGGAAGAGAAAGAATTTGATCTTGTTCAGGCCCAACAAGAAGCCCCAGTCAAGAAAAAACAAGTCAATGTTGTGAAACGTGCATCTGGTCGTGGCCCACAAGCGAGACTGGATCTCCGAGGCAAACGGTACGAAGAGGCTATGAATGAGCTGGACGCTTTTATCGACCAAGCCCTGCTCAATAACATGGCGCAAGTTGACATCATCCATGGTATCGGAACAGGCGTCATCCGTGAGGGCGTCACCAAATACCTGCAAAGAAACAAGCATGTCAAGAGTTTTGGCTATGCTCCACAAAATGCTGGAGGCAGTGGTGCCACCATTGTGACCTTTAGAGGATAGAGAGAAGAAGGAGTCAATCTTTCTGAAAAAAAGAAATGAAAACTAAAAATTTTCATAGAAAACATTGACAAAGGCTAACTTTTCTTGTAGAATAATAAAAAATAAAATACCAACACCGAATGAAGTTTAATAGAAATGGAGAAAGGTTTGTTTTCTATGACTGTAAATGGACGGAACTCTGGAGAGACCGTAAAGGCACCGAAGGGGCAAGGCAGGCAACTGCTCAAACTCTCAGGTAAAAGGACAGAGCTAAGATAGACCGCTTTTTAGCATTTATCTAAGCATTCCAGAGTACATGTATCTTGCATGTGCTCTTTCTTTTGGGGTTGAAAAGATAGGAGAAGGAAATGTTAGAATTGCTAAAAGCGCTTGATGCTTTCGTTTGGGGGCCTCCCCTCTTGATCTTATTGGTCGGAACGGGTATCTATTTGACCATCCGACTAGGTCTTTTGCAGGTAGCTCGTCTCCCTAAGGCCTTTCAGTTGATCTTTACCAAGGACAAGGGGCACGGCGATGTGTCGAGCTTTGCGGCCTTATGTACGGCTCTAGCAGCCACCGTTGGTACGGGAAATATCATCGGGGTTGCGACAGCCATCAAGGTTGGTGGGCCAGGGGCCCTCTTTTGGATGTGGATGGCGGCCTTTTTTGGGATGACAACCAAGTATGCCGAAGGCTTGCTGGCCATCAAATACCGTAGCAAGGATGCAAATGGAGCTGTAGCTGGAGGCCCCATGCACTACATCCTTTTGGGAATGGGAGAAAAGTGGCGACCACTTGCTATCTTCTTTGCCCTAGCTGGTGTATTGGTAGCCCTTCTAGGGATTGGTACCTTTACCCAAGTCAATTCGATTACAGAATCCATTCAAAATACGGCTCAAGTGGAACCAGCTATCACGGCTCTTATTTTATCCATTTTTGTAGGAATTGCCGTCTTTGGTGGCCTCAAATCCATTTCTAAGGTTTCGACAGCAGTCGTTCCTTTTATGGCTATTGTCTATATTTTAGGAACTCTTACAGTTATACTCTTTAATATCGAGAAAATCCCAGCCACACTTGCCCTGATCTTTACTTCAGCCTTTAGTCCAGCTGCTGCCGTAGGTGGTTTTGCAGGTGCCAGCATTCGGATGGCTATCCAAAATGGTGTGGCGCGAGGAGTCTTCTCTAACGAATCTGGTCTTGGTTCTGCTCCCATTGCAGCGGCTGCAGCTAAGACAAATGAGCCTGTCGAGCAAGGCTTGATTTCCATGACAGGAACCTTTATTGATACTTTGATTATCTGTACTCTGACAGGTCTAACAATCTTGGTAACTGGGGTTTGGAGCGGAGATTTAAATGGGGTTGCCTTGACCCAGTCAGCCTTTTCAACAGTTTTTTCACACTTTGGACCTGCCCTCTTGACCATCTTCCTTGTACTCTTTGCCTTTACGACAATTCTCGGCTGGAATTACTACGGGGAACGCTGTTTCGAGTTTCTCTTCGGCGTTCGCTTTATTTGGCTTTATCGTGTAGTCTTTGTAGTCATGGTCTTGTTGGGAGGATTTATCGAGTTGGATATGGTTTGGATTATCGCAGACATCGTCAATGCCCTGATGGCTTTACCAAACTTGATTGCCCTCTTAGTCTTGTCGCCAGTCGTCATTGCTGAGACTAAAAAGTATTTTAAACACTAACCTAATCACACTTTTAGTGTGATTTTTTTCATTTCATAGACATTTCCTATCATGGCGATTGAAAATATATATTATCCAAGTGGAAAATTCTATGATAGACTAAATGACAATAAAATGAAAAGAGGTTTCTTATGACAAGATTTACCATCCACACAGTAGAATCAGCACCAGCAGAAGTAAAAGAAGTTCTTGAAACAGTACAAAAAGACAACAACGGCTATATTCCCAACCTAATCGGTCTCTTGGCCAATGCCCCAACCGCGCTTGAAGCCTACCGAACTGTCGGAGCCATCAACCGTCGCAATAGCCTGACACCAGTGGAACGCGAAGTAGTGCAAATCACAGCTGCCGTAACCAATGGTTGTGCTTTCTGCGTCGCAGGTCACACAGCCTTTTCAATCAAACAAATCCAGATGAATGATGATCTTCTCCAAGCTCTCCGCAACCGTACTCCAATCGAGACAGACCCAAAACTAGATACTCTAGCTAAGTTTACCTTGGCGGTCATCAATACCAAAGGGCGTGTAGGAGATGAAGCCTTGGCTGAATTTTTGGAAGCTGGCTACACGCAACAAAATGCCTTGGATGTGGTTCTCGGTGTTAGTCTTGCCAGTCTTTGCAACTATGCCAACAACCTAGCCAATACGCCAATTAATCCAGAATTGCAACCTTATGCCTAGTTCGAATCAGAAAGAAAAAATGAAGACTGAGCAATCCAGTCTTCATTTTTCTATGCTATTTTAAGCGCTTTTATGCTATACTAATAATAACATGATTATTGGAGGCTCGGATGAAAAAGCTCCCCTTAGTATTTTCTGGCTGTTTATTAGGTTTAGCAGGTGCAGGAAATCTGATTGCAGATACTTTGCCTGTTCTGTCGCATTTATTGAGTCTGACTGGTCTAGTGTTGTGGATTTTCTTTCTTGTTGTTCATCTTTTTAATTGGGAAGAAACCAAGCAAGAATTGACCAAGCCCCCTCTTTTATCTGGAATGGCTACCTTTCCCATGGCTGGGATGATTTTATCGACTTATGTCTTTCGTTTGTTCCCTCATCTTCCTTTGATATCACAAGGGCTCTGGTGGTTTTCCTTTCTCTTGGACCTCGCTTTAATCACTTACTTTACCATCAAATTTGCCTGTCCAGGCAAGAGAGTCAATGCGACTCCTAGCTGGACTGTGCTCTATGTGGGGATAGCAGTAGCTGCCTTGACCTATCCTCTGGTAGGCATCGTTGAAATTGCCTATGCGACCTTGAGTTTCGGTTTTGTCTTGACCTTCTATCTTTATCCCCTTATTTATAGGGATTTAAAGAAAACTCCACTCCCAGTAGCCTTGCTTGGACAGGAAGGAATCTATTGTGCTCCCTTTTCCCTACTCTTGGCCTCACTAGTTCGGGTTGGAGGGGCAAGCTTGCCAACATGGCTCTTAATCGTCATGATTTTGGCGTCTCAATCTTTCTTTTTCTTTGTTTTAACTCGCTTGCCCAATATTTTAAAACAAGGCTTTCAACCAGCTTTCTCAGCCTTAACCTTCCCAACTATCATCACAGCTACATCGCTTAAAATGGCTCAAGGAATTGTAAAACTGCCTATCTTAGATTATCTAGTGTTTGTGGAAACCCTCCTTTGCTTAAGTATTTTATTCTTTGTATTGGGTGCTTATCTGATTTGGTTACGAAAAAAGGTCTAGCTATCTTCTAGCTAGGCCTTATTTTTTATGGTTTGATAACTTCAGCTCCACCCATGTATGGACGAAGTGCTTCTGGAATAGTTACAGAACCATCAGCGTTTTGGTAGTTTTCAAGAATAGCAGCCACCGTACGTCCAACTGCAAGTCCAGAACCGTTCAAAGTGTGAAGTAATTTCACCTTGCCGTCTGCTTCATCACGGTAACGAATTTGAGCACGACGGGCTTGGAAATCTTCTGTATTTGAACAGCTTGAGATTTCACGGTAGGTATTTTGGGCTGGAATCCAAACTTCCAAGTCATAAGTCTTAGCAGCTGAGAATCCCATGTCCCCAGTAGAGAGGGCAACGACACGGTATGGAAGGTTGAGTTTTTGAAGGATGTTTTCAGCGTTGGCTGTCATTTTTTCCAATTCTTCGTAAGATTCTTCTGGTTTGGCAAATTTGACCATTTCAACCTTGTGGAATTGGTGCAGACGAATCAAGCCGCGAGTATCGCGACCAGCAGAACCCGCTTCAGAACGGAATGATGGGCTCATAGCTGTGAAGTAGATTGGTAGGTCTTTACCGTCAAGGATTTCATCACGGTAGTAGTTTGTAAGAGGCACTTCAGCTGTAGGGATGAGGACATAGTTGGTGTCACTCAATTCAAAGGTATCTTCCTTGAATTTTGGATATTGACCAGTACCAAACATAGAATCATGGTTGACCATGTAAGGTGTGATAACTTCCGTATAGCCCTCTTTACCATGCTCATCCAACATGAAGTTGTAGATAGCACGTTCCAAACGAGCCCCAAGTCCTTTATAGAAGAGGAAACGAGCACCCGTCACTTTTCCACCACGTTCCCAGTCAAGGATACCGAGGTCTTCCCCAAGATCCCAGTGAGCTTTTGGTTCAAAGTCAAACTCGCGTGGAGTCCCCCAACGACGGACTTCCACATTGTCATCTTCATCAGCTCCAACAGGAACGCTGTCGGCAGGGATGTTTGGAAGAGTAGTGGTAAATTCTGTCAATTTAGCATCGATTTCTGCCAATTCAGCATCGAGAGATTTTACTTCAGCAGAGAGAGCTTGCATTGCAGCGATCTTGTCATCAGCATTTTCTTTATTGCGCTTGGCTTGAGCAATCTCTGCAGAAACTGTGTTACGTTCTGCCTTGAGATTTTCAACCTTGACCAAGATGTCACGACGTTTAGCGTCGATTTCTTTCATTTCGTTAAGGATAGCAGCATCTACACCACGTGTAGCTAGTTTTTCAGCGACAGCATCAAAGTCTGTACGAATACGTTTGATATCTAACATAAGAACTCCTTTATGAAAAAAGCACACCTAACAAAGCGTTGGAGTGGCAGGGCCACGGTTCCATCCAACTTCACAGGTGTGCACTTGATTCTGTATTTAATTGTTGATAACGGTAGAATTTCACTTATCTCCTCTATCTGCTCGCAGCACCCGCAGACTTTCTGAAAGAAGAGGATAACTTACTTATCCGTTGCTATGATTATACTAAAGTTTCTACTTTTTTGCAAATAGATTTTTAAATTTTTGTCCAATGGTCTGGAGCAGAGTCGGAAGTTTCACGACCTTGTCGTTTCCTAATTTTTCCCGAGCGATTTTGAGGATAGCCCCAGAGTCTTTTGAGGCAAAGAGAAATTTACCTTGATCGGTGAAGACTTCAAAGTGGCGGCTGATTTTGCGGCCACTTACGTTGGCTCCGATTTGCTGAATGCTGGACCAGGGAATCTGGATATATTGTTCGACATTGACATCGGGATAAAACTCCAAGGCTTGGTCCCCGACTAGAAATTTTCCAACTTTTCCAGAGATAGAGAGGTAAGACGTTCCAGTGGTTTGGAGGTCAATGACTTTATTGAGAGATTGGGCCATGATTAGTCTTCCTTACTTTCATCGAAAAAGGCATGGTAGAGAGCCTTGATAGCTGCCTTTTCTTGGTCTTTATTGACAACAAACATGATGGAAACTTCACTTGAACCTTGGGACATCATCTGGATGTTGATTTTATTCTCAGACAAAGCACGTGTCGCTGTAGCTGTTACACCGATGTGACTCTTCATTTTTTCTCCGACAATCATAATGATGGAAAGGTCATGTTCGATTTCAGCATGGTCCACTTCAGCCTTTTGAACGAGTTGACGCAGAATTTCTTCTTCCTTGATAGGAGTCAATTCGCGGGAACGGAGGATGATTGAAAGATCATCGATACCAGTTGGCATGTGCTCCCAACCGATGTTAAGATCTTCAAGGATTTGCAGAACCTTGCGACCAAATCCAACTTCACGGTTCATGAGGTATTTCGACATGTTGATGCTGACAAAGCCAGAATCACCAGCGATTCCAACGACGGGGAATTTATCACTACTGTGTTTCAGAACGATACGAGTACCCGGATGGTCAGGGTTGTTGGTATTCTTGATGACAAGAGGGATTTTTCCTCGGTAGGCAGGAAGGAGGGCTTCATCATGAAGGACTGAAAATCCAGCGTAAGCCAACTCACGCATTTCACGGTAGGTCAATTCAGGGATAGAATGAGGCTGGTGAATGATACCTGGATGGGCAGCAAAGATACCATCGACATCTGTAAAGTTTTCATAAAGGTCAGCCTTAACACCTGCAGCGATGATGGAACCTGTTATATCGGATCCACCACGGGAGAAGGTACAGATTTGATTTTCCTTAGTGACCCCAAAGAAACCAGGAATAACAAGGACTTCGTTGCTATCAGCCAAGCCTTCAATCTTGTCATAGCTAGATGGAATGATGCGAGCATTTCCAGGTTCGCTTGTTACGATAATTCCCGCTTCTCTTGGATGAACATAGCGCGCATCGATGCCGTTTTGGTTAAAGTAAGCTGCGATAAGTTTGGCATTGTTGTTTTCTCCAGCCGCTAGGAAGGTGTCATAGAGAAAGTCATTTTCTTCAATAGGAAGAGTCGCTAAGGCACGGATGCTTTTAGAAATTTTTTCTAGAACTGATGGTTTTAAGCCTAGTTCGCTCACCATAGCCGCATAGCGATCGATGATCCAGTTTTGGCTCTTGCTGATATCATTTCCCGCTACATAGTCACGATAGTATTTGATCAAAGCGTCGGTAACCTTGGTATCATCAGCATTGCGTTTTCCGGGTGCAGAAACGACCACAAAACGGCGCTCTTTATCGCTTTTAACGATGTTTAAAACTTTTTCTAACTGACTAGCAGAGGCAAGAGAGCTTCCGCCAAATTTTACAACCTTCATAGGGACTCCTCAAGTAAGTATTTTATACGATTATAGCAGAAAGAGGGGCTTTTTTCAATGAAGAAAATAGTATAGTCTTTAGGATAAAGTGAGCGTTTTGATCAGCCGAGACACTTTCGATTGGTTTTCTCTTGCCTCTTTATCTAAAAAAAGGTATACTTTGGCAATGAAATAATTTTATCACCTTATAAAAGGAGAAGCTATGAATCATATCTTGTATCAGATCGTAGATGATCTTGCTATCATTACTTTGAATCGTCCCGAAGTGGCAAATGGTTTCCATATACCAATGTGTGAGGAGATTTTAGAAGCTTTAACCCTAGCAGAGCAGGATCAAGCTGTTCAATTCATTTTGATTAACGCTAATGGGAAGGTCTTTTCAGTTGGGGGAGACTTGGTTGAGATGAAGCGTGCAGTGGATGAGGATGACATTCCTTCTTTGAATAAGATTGCAGAATTAGTCAATACAATCTCCTATAAAATTAAGCAGATCCCTAAACCTGTTTTGATGGAGGTAGATGGAGCAGTTGCTGGCGCTGCAGCCAATATGGCAGTGGCAGTCGATTTTTGTTTGGCGACTGATAAGGCAAAATTCATCCAAGCCTTTGTTGGAGTGGGATTGGCGCCGGACGCTGGTGGGATTCATCTCTTGAGTCGTAGTATAGGGGTAACACGGGCTGCGCAACTTGCCATGACGGGAGAAGCTTTGACTGCGGAAAAAGCACTGGAATGGGGCGTGGTATACCGTGTCTGCGAAGCTGATAAATTAGAAAAAACTAGAGAACAAGTTCTGAAGAAATTAAGACGAGGCTCAGCAAACTCATACGCAGCCATTAAAAAGTTGGTTTGGGAAAGCCAATTTAAGGATTGGCAGAATTATGCTGAATTGGAATTAAAGTTGCAAGAATCTTTATCTTTAACTGAAGATTTTAAAGAAGGAGTCCGAGCTCATTCTGAAAGAAGACGACCAAAATTTTCAGGAAAATAAAAAAATACTTGCACAATTCTTTGAAGTTTGATATACTTTTTGTGTCAAATGTTTTGAATGCAAAAGTTTTTTTGAGAAGGAGGGAATGCTTTGGACTACCAACAAGTGAATGAGTATTTAACATCTATTTTTAATAATGTCCTTGTGATTGAGGAGGTTAGCTTACGAGGTAGTCGTTTCAAAGACATCTCCATCAAAGAAATGCACACGATTGATGTGATTGGCAAGTTCCCAGAGGCGACACCAAGTAAGGTTTCTAAAGAACTGATGGTCACTCTTGGAACTGTTACGACCAGCTTGAATAATCTCGAAAGAAAAGGTTATGTTGAGCGCATTCGTTCTGATCAGGATCGTCGTGTGGTCTACCTGCATTTGACAAAGAAAGGTCGTTTGGTTCACCGCCTTCATAAACGTTTCCACAAGGCCATGGTCGAGAAAATTATCGATGGTATGAGTTCTGAAGAAATAGAAGTGATGGGCAGGGGCTTGACTAACCTTTATCAATTTTTGGAGGATTTGAAATAATGGCTTTTGCAAAAATAAGCCAGGTTGCTCATTATGTTCCAGAGCAAGTGGTCACTAATCAAGACTTGGCCCAAATCATGGATACAAGCGATGAGTGGATTTCAAGTCGGACAGGAATTAAACAGAGACATATTTCAAAAACGGAGTCAACGAGTGATTTGGCGACAGAAGTTGCTAAGAGTTTGCTAGCTAAAGGGAGCTTAACAGCGGATCAGATTGATTTTATCATTGTAGCGACGATTACTCCAGACTCGATGATGCCTTCTACGGCGGCTCGAGTTCAGGCAAGTATTGGGGCGCATGGAGCTTTCGCCTTTGATTTGACGGCAGCTTGCAGTGGCTTTGTATTCGCTCTCTCAACTGCTGAAAAGTTTTTAAGCTCTGGACAGTTCAAAATAGGGATTGTTATCGGGGCTGAGACCTTATCCAAGGCAGTTGATTGGTCAGATCGTTCGACAGCTGTTCTCTTTGGAGATGGTGCAGGTGGGGTTCTCTTGGAAACGAGCGAAACACGGCACTTCCTTGTGGAAAGTCTCTATACGGATGGCTCTCGGAGCGAGTGTTTGACCTATGGCCAAACGGCTTTGGCTTCTCCTTTCTCAGATCAAGAGGCAGTTCCTGCTTTTTTGAAGATGGATGGACGAGCAGTTTTTGATTTTGCAAATCGAGATGTTGCTAGATCGATCAAAGAAACTATTGAAAATGGTCCAATCGCAGCATCGGAACTGGATTATCTCTTGCTTCATCAGGCAAATATCCGCATTTTGGATAAGATGGCTAAGAAAATCGGTGTAGACCGAGACAAGCTTCCTGCCAATATGATGGAGTATGGAAATACCAGTGCTGCAAGCATCCCGATTTTGCTCTCAGAGTGTGTGGAGAATGGCAAGATTCGTTTAGATGGTAGCCAGACTATTCTCCTATCAGGCTTCGGCGGAGGTTTGACATGGGGCACACTCATTCTCACAATCTAGGTAATCATGTGGTAAACACATAGTTATAAATTTTTTATATTTTAAAGGAGTCCTATCATGGCAGTATTTGAAAAAGTACAAGAAATTATCGTTGAAGAACTTGGGAAAGACGCATCAGAAGTAACACTTGAATCTACTTTTGATGATTTGGATGCAGATTCATTGGACTTGTTCCAAGTAATCTCTGAAATCGAAGATGCTTTCGATATCCAAATCGAAGCAGAAGATAACTTGAAAACAGTTGGTGACTTAGTTGCCTACGTTGAAGAGCAAACAAAATAATTAACATATTACTAGAAGGAGTAGGGGAAACCCGCTCCCTCTTGTTTAGGTAATAGTTTGAGACTCAAATGATAAACTCATCGAACTATTACGTAAGCAAGGAATGATGGAGGCACTATGAAAACACGTATTACAGAATTATTGAACATTGATTATCCTATTTTTCAAGGAGGAATGGCCTGGGTTGCGGATGGTGACTTGGCTGGTGCAGTATCAAAAGCTGGTGGTCTAGGGATCATCGGTGGTGGGAATGCACCTAAAGAGGTCGTAAAGGCTAATATCGATAAAATCAAATCACTTACGGACAAACCTTTTGGTGTCAACATCATGCTCTTGTCCCCTTTTGTAGAAGACATCGTTGATCTCGTGATTGAAGAAGGGGTCAAGGTGGTTACAACTGGTGCGGGCAATCCAAGCAAGTACATGGCTCGTTTCCATGATGCAGGCATTACAGTTATTCCTGTTGTTCCTAGTGTTGCTTTGGCAAAACGCATGGAAAAAATCGGTGCAGATGCAGTTATTGCAGAGGGAATGGAAGCCGGTGGACACATTGGTAAATTAACAACTATGACCCTGGTTCGCCAAGTTGCTGCAGCTGTTTCAATTCCAGTTATTGCAGCTGGAGGAATTGCGGACGGTGAGGGTGTCGCTGCAGGCTTTATGCTTGGTGCTGAGGCCGTTCAAGTTGGTACGCGTTTCGTAGTAGCTAAGGAATCTAACGCTCATCCAAAATACAAGGAAAAAATCTTAAAAGCGCGTGATATCGATACGACTATTTCAGCTCAACACTTTGGACATGCTGTTCGTGCCATTAAAAACCAGTTGACACGTGACTTTGAGCAGGCTGAAAAAGATGCCTTTAAACAAGAAAATCCAGATTTAGAAATCTTTGAACAAATGGGAGCTGGTGCTCTTGCTAAAGCTGTTGTTCATGGAGATGTAGAAGGTGGATCTGTCATGGCAGGTCAGATCGCTGGTTTGGTTTCTAAAGAGGAAACTGTCGAAGAAATCCTAAAAGATCTATACTATGGCGCAGCCAAAAAAATTCAAGAAGAAGCCTCTCGTTGGGCAGGAGTTGTAAGAAATGACTAAAACAGCCTTTCTATTTGCAGGTCAAGGTGCTCAGTATCTAGGAATGGGGCGTGATCTCTATGATCGCTACCCTATCGTCAAGGAAACAATTGACCAAGCCAGTCAAGTACTGGGCTATGACCTTCGTGACTTGATTGATAAGGAAGAAACAAAGTTAAACCAGACTCGCTATACGCAACCAGCTATTTTAGCGACTTCGGTTGCTATTTACCGACTATTGAAAGAAAAGGGCTACCAGCCAGATATGGTAGCAGGATTGTCTCTTGGGGAATATTCTGCTCTTGTAGCAAGTGGTGCCTTGGACTTTGAGGATGCAGTTGCCTTGGTTGCTAAGCGTGGTGCTTATATGGAAGAAGCTGCACCTGCAGGCTCT
Source organism: bacterium (assembly GCA_905221345.1). Lineage (GTDB taxonomy): Bacteria > Bacillota > Bacilli > Lactobacillales > Streptococcaceae > Streptococcus. The sequence continues at coordinate 227,814 of CAJNCW010000002.1, read as the reverse complement.
GGAAAGATGGTTGCTGTTCTTAATACTCCAGTTGAAGTGATTGAGGAAGCTTGTGAAACAGCCTCTAAAGTTGGAGTAGTGACTCCAGCCAACTACAACACCCCAAACCAAATCGTTATCGGTGGTGAGGTGGCTGCGGTTGACCGCGCAGTTGAACTCTTGCAGGAAGCAGGAGCAAAACGATTGATTCCTTTAAATGTATCTGGTCCTTTCCATACAGCCCTTCTTGAGCCAGCCAGTCAGCAACTAGCTGGAGCTCTTGAGGGAGTGAGTTTCTCTGATTTTACTTGCCCACTAGTTGGCAATACGGAAGCTGCTGTTATGGAAAAAGATCGAATCCAAGAGCTTTTGACGCGTCAGGTCAAAGAACCTGTTCGTTTTTATGAAAGTATTGCTGTGATGCAGGATGCTGGGGTAACCAACTTTATTGAAATTGGTCCTGGTAAGGTCCTATCAGGCTTTGTCAAAAAAATCGATAAAACAGCTAAGCTAGCTAACGTTGAAGACCAAGCAAGCTTGGATGCTTTGTTAGGAAACTAATGATCCCTTCTCCCACAAAATACAACAGGAAACAGGAGAGATAGAATGCAACTTACAAACAAAAATGTCTTTGTAACAGGTTCAAGTCGTGGTATCGGACTTGCCATTGCTCACAAATTTGCCCAACTAGGCGCTAATGTAGTTTTGAATAGTCGCGGAGCAATCTCAGAAGAATTGCTGGCTGAGTTTTCAAACTACGGCGTCAAAGTAGTACCGATCTCAGGTGATGTTTCAGACTTTGCAGATGCCAAGCGTATGGTAGATCAAGCGATTGCAGAACTCGGTTCTGTTGATGTTTTGGTCAACAATGCTGGGATCACTCAAGATACGCTTATGCTCAAGATGACCGAAGAAGACTTTGAAAAAGTGATTAAGATCAACTTGACAGGTGCCTTCAACATGACGCAAGCAGTCTTGAAACAGATGATCAAGGCACGTGAAGGTGCGATCATCAACATGTCTAGTGTGGTCGGTTTGATGGGAAATATCGGACAAGCCAACTATGCAGCTTCTAAAGCAGGTTTGATTGGTTTTACCAAGTCAGTAGCACGTGAAGTTGCCAATCGCAATGTACGCGTAAATGCTCTTGCACCAGGGATGATCGAGTCAGATATGACTGCTGTTTTGTCTGATAAGGTCAAGGAAGCGACATTGGCTCAAATCCCAATGAAACATTTTGGTCAAGCAGAACATATCGCAGATGCTACAGTGTTCCTGGCTGGACAGGACTATTTGACTGGACAAGTTCTCGCTGTTGATGGCGGACTTAGCATGTAAAAAATAAGGAAAGATATAGGTAAGACAGATGAAACTAAATCGAGTTGTAGTAACAGGTTACGGATTGACCTCTCCTATCGGAAATACTCCAGAAGAATTTTGGAACAGTTTGCAAACTGGGAAAATTGGAATTGGAGAAATCACTAAGTTTGACCACAGCGACTTTGCTGTGCACAATGCGGCAGAAGTTCAAGATTTCCCATTTGATAAATACTTTGTCAAAAAAGATACCAACCGTTTTGACAACTATTCTTTGTATGCCTTGTATGCGGCTCAAGAAGCGGTGACAAATGCAAATCTTGATGTAGAAGCAATCGATAAAGATCGCTTTGGTGTCATCGTGGCTTCTGGTATCGGTGGTATCAAGGAAATCGAAGATCAAGTTATCCGTTTGCATGAAAAAGGTCCAAAACGCGTTAAGCCAATGACTCTTCCAAAAGCTTTGCCAAATATGGCTTCAGGAAATGTTGCTATGCGCTTCGGAGCAAACGGGATTTGTAAATCAATCAATACAGCCTGTGCCTCATCAAACGATGCCATTGGGGATGCCTTCCGTTCAATCAAGTTTGGTTTCCAAGATGTTATGTTAGTTGGTGGATCAGAAGCTTCTATCACTCCATTTGCCATTGCTGGTTTCCAAGCTTTGACTGCCCTATCAACTACAGAAGATCCAACTCGTGCTTCTATTCCATTTGACAAAGATCGTAATGGTTTTGTGATGGGAGAAGGTTCTGGAATGCTGGTTCTCGAGAGTCTTGAACATGCTGAAAAACGTGGGGCGACTATCTTGGCTGAAGTGGTTGGTTATGGAAATACTTGTGATGCTTACCATATGACTTCACCTCATCCAGAAGGTCAAGGCGCGATTAAGGCGATTAAACTGGCTTTGGAAGAAGCAGAAATTTCTCCAGAGCAAGTGGCTTATGTCAATGCCCACGGAACTTCAACTCCTGCTAATGAAAAAGGTGAAAGTGGTGCGATCGTAGCTGTTCTTGGTAAAGAAGTACCTGTATCTTCAACCAAGTCATTTACAGGACACTTGCTTGGGGCTGCAGGGGCAGTAGAAGCCATCGCTACAATCGAAGCTATGCGTCATAACTTCGTGCCAAAAACAGCTGGAACAAGCGAGTTGTCAGACTATATCGAAGCGAATGTCGTTTATGGACAAGGCTTGGAGCAAGAAATCCCTTATGCTATTTCAAATACTTTTGGTTTTGGTGGACACAATGCGGTTCTTGCTTTCAAACGTTGGGAGAATAAATAATTATGAATTTAAATGAGATCAAGGACTTGATGGCTCAATTCGACCAATCAAGTTTGAGAGAATTTTCTTATAAAAACGGAGCGGACGAATTGCAGTTCAGTAAGAATGAAGCAAGAATGGCTTCTGAAGCGCCAGCTCAAGTTGTTCCAGCGCCAACTGCAGTAGCTGCAAGTCCAGTAGTTTCTGCCCCTTCAACTCCAGTAGAGAGTGCAGTGGAAGAAGCTCCAGCACCAGCTGATACAACTGTTGCTCCAGAGGGTGATGTCGTTGAGAGCCCACTTGTAGGGGTGGCTTACTTGGCTGCTGGACCAGATAAACCTGCCTTTGTCACAGTCGGAGATAGTGTTAAAAAAGGTCAGACTTTGGTGATCATCGAAGCCATGAAGGTCATGAATGAAATTCCTGCACCTAAGGATGGTGTGGTGACAGAAATTCTCGTTTCAAATGAAGAAATGGTTGAGTTCGGTAAAGGATTGGTACGTATCAAATGATCGATATTCAAGGAATCAAAGAAGCTCTACCCCATCGCTACCCCATGCTCCTAGTGGACCGTGTCTTGGAAGTGAGCGAGGATACCATTGTTGCCATTAAAAATGTGACCATCAACGAACCTTTCTTCAATGGTCATTTTCCACAATACCCAGTTATGCCAGGTGTTCTTATCATGGAAGCCTTGGCTCAGACTGCTGGTGTCTTGGAATTGTCCAAACCTGAAAATAAAGGGAAACTGGTCTTCTACGCTGGCATGGACAAGGTTAAGTTCAAGAAGCAAGTTGTACCAGGTGACCAATTAGTTATGACGGCTACTTTTGTTAAACGTCGTGGTACGATTGCTGTGGTTGAGGCAAAGGCTGAAGTAGATGGTAAGCTTGCAGCGAGTGGTACTCTTACCTTTGCAATTGGAAACTAAGGAGGTTCTCCATGTTTCGTAAAATTTTGATTGCCAACCGTGGTGAGATTGCGGTTCGCATTATTCGAGCTGCGCGTGAATTGGGCATTGCGACCGTAGCAGTTTATTCAACTGCTGATAAGGAAGCCCTTCACACACTCCTAGCAGATGAAGCTATCTGTATCGGACCCGGTAAGGCGACAGAATCTTATCTCAATATCAACGCTATTTTGTCTGCTGCAGTCTTGACAGAAGCAGAAGCCATCCACCCAGGTTTTGGTTTTCTTAGCGAAAACTCCAAGTTTGCTACGATGTGTGATGAAGTGGGGATTAAGTTTATCGGTCCTTCTGGCGCTGTAATGGATACTATGGGAGATAAGATCAATGCGCGTGAGCAAATGATCAAGGCTGGGGTTCCAGTTATCCCAGGATCTGATGGTGAAGTTCATACGGCTGAAGAGGCGCTTGCAGTTGCAGAAAAGATTGGCTACCCAGTCATGCTAAAGGCATCGGCAGGTGGTGGTGGAAAAGGGATTCGTAAGGTTGAAAAGGCAGAAGACTTGGTCGCAGCTTTTGAGACAGCATCCAGTGAAGCCAAGGCCAATTTTGGAAATGGCGCTATGTATCTTGAGCGTGTGATTTATCCAGCTCGCCATATCGAAGTTCAAATTCTTGCAGATCAAGAGGGTCATGTTGTCCATCTTGGTGAACGGGATTGTTCACTCCAACGGAATAACCAAAAGGTCTTAGAAGAAAGTCCATCCATTGCTATTGGCAAAACCCTTCGTAATGAAATTGGTGCTGCGGCTGTTCGAGCTGCAGAGTCTGTAGGCTATGAAAATGCAGGGACGATTGAATTTCTTCTCGATGAAGCGAGTGGCAATTTCTACTTCATGGAAATGAATACTCGTGTGCAAGTTGAACACCCAGTCACAGAGTTTGTTTCAGGTGTCGATATTGTGAAGGAACAGATTCGCATTGCGGCCGGGCAACCTTTACCTTTCAAACAAGAAGATATCGTCCTACGAGGTCATGCTATCGAGTGCCGGATCAATGCAGAAAATCCAGCATTTAACTTTGCTCCAAGCCCAGGGAAAATTACCAATCTCTATCTACCAAGTGGTGGAGTTGGCTTGCGCGTGGACTCAGCAGTTTATCCAGGTTATACCATTCCCCCATACTATGATAGTATGATTGCCAAAATCATTGTTCATGGGGAGAATCGTTTTGATGCCTTGATGAAGATGCAACGGGCACTTTATGAACTTGATATTGAAGGAGTGCAAACCAATGCAGACTTCCAGTTGGATCTGATTTCAGACCGCCGAGTTATCGCTGGTGACTACGATACTTCCTTCTTGATGGAAACTTTCTTGCCAAAATACCAAGAAAAAGAATAGACTTTCAAACAGTATGAGAACTAAAAGGGGGAGTTATGGCTCTATTTAGTAAAAAGGATAAGTATATTCGGATCAATCCTAATCGTTCCGTAAGGCAGAAACCACAAGCCAAGCCTGAGGTTCCGGATGAACTCTTCTCCAAGTGTCCTGGATGTAAACATATCATCTACCAAAAGGATCTTGGAAGTGAGCAAATTTGTCCCCATTGTAGCTATACTTTCCGTATTTCAGCTCAGGAACGCTTGGCTTTGACGATTGATTCTGACAGCTTTGTGGAGATGTTTACGGGGATTGAAACTCAAGATCCATTAAACTTTCCTGGCTATCAGAAAAAACTAGCTAGTATGCGTGAAAAGACAGGTCTGGATGAAGCTGTCCTGACTGGTACAGCTAGCATCAAGGGACAAAAAGTTGCCCTTGGAATCATGGATTCTAACTTTATCATGGCTTCTATGGGAACCGTTGTGGGTGAAAAAATCACGCATTTGTTTGAGTATGCAACGGTAGAAAACTTGCCAGTCGTACTCTTCACAGCTTCTGGTGGAGCCCGTATGCAAGAAGGAATCATGAGCCTGATGCAGATGGCTAAAATTTCTGCAGCAGTTCAACGACATTCCAAGGCAGGACTTTTTTACCTAACTATTTTAACCGATCCGACAACAGGTGGGGTAACCGCTTCTTTTGCTATGGAAGGTGATATTATCCTAGCGGAGCCACAGAGTTTGGTCGGTTTTGCTGGGCGTCGTGTTATCGAAAATACAGTTCGTGAGACCTTGCCGGATGATTTCCAAAAGGCAGAATTTCTGCTTGAACATGGATTTGTTGATGCAATTGTCAAACGGAGAGAATTGCCTGAAACAATTGCTAAATTAGTGAGATTGCATGGAGGAAGTCGCGGATGAATATTGCAAAAATAGTCAGAGAGGCACGCGAGCAGAGTCGCTTGACTGCACTTGATTTTGCCAATGGAATCTTTGACGAGTTTATCGAATTGCATGGAGACCGCTCTTTCCGCGATGATGGTGCGGTTATTGGTGGAATTGGCTGGTTAGGTGACCAAGCAGTAACTGTCGTCGGTATCCAAAAGGGGAAGAGTCTTCATGACAACCTCAAACGGAATTTCGGCCAACCACATCCAGAAGGCTATCGTAAGGCTCTTCGCCTGATGAAACAGGCAGAAAAGTTTGGTCGTCCAGTTGTGACCTTTATCAATACGGCGGGTGCTTACCCTGGTGTAGGAGCCGAGGAACGTGGGCAAGGGGAAGCAATCGCTCGAAACCTGATGGAAATGAGTGACCTCAAGGTTCCAATCATCGCGATTATTATCGGTGAAGGAGGATCTGGAGGTGCATTGGCACTAGCCGTAGCTGACCGTGTCTGGATGTTAGAGAACTCAATCTATGCAGTACTTAGCCCTGAAGGTTTTGCCTCTATCCTTTGGAAGGATGGAAGTCGTGCTATGGAAGCGGCGGAATTGATGAAAATCACTTCACACGAACTCCTAGAAATGGGAATCGTAGATAAGGTAATCTCAGAAGCAGGCCTCTCCAGTAAAGAACTACAAGCTCGTGTTAAAAATGAATTGCGTGCAGAACTAGATAGGTTGCAAGAACTACCACTCGACCAACTTATTGAAGAACGTTACCAACGCTTTAGAAAATACTAAGATAATTTAAAAGCTAGAACAATTTGTTCTAGTCTTTTTGGTAGTTTTAATTGTGTAATTAGAACTTCGGAAATTATTTTAGTCTAGACTAGTGTGGGAAGAAAATGAAAACAGTACATTTTGGAGGAGGCGATTGCTAGAGGGGATTTTATGAACACCTTCTTTCCTAAGTCAAAGTATTATTTAGATGTCATCTTACCAACCCTAATCTTTGAGCTCAGTCATTTGGTGTTAACGAACCGAGCTTTCATCAGTTTGATTCTTTGTGCTATTGTCGTTCTCTCCTTTACTATCGTTCTTTCAAGTTTTTCATTTATGCAAAGTCCATATGGATATTTGTTCATAATTTTATATATTATCGTTTTTTTAGATAGTAGGAAGTAAAGAAAAAAGTGTTTGATATTTGTCAAACACTTTTTCTAATTACTGTTCTTCTGTTACAAACTGGCTGAGCAGTCCATTGATAAAACGGGCAGATTTTTGATCTGAGAAGTCCTTTGCAAGCTCGATAGCTTCATTAACAGCAACCAACTGTGGGGTGTCAAATGAAGTGATTTCAAAGACTCCCAAGCGAAGGAGGTTTCTCTCCACGAGTGTTAAACGCTCGATGGTCCAACCTGCTTTTAAATGCTGTGTGATTTGCTTGTCTAGTTCTTCCTTTTTAGCCTGTACACCAGAAACTAGCTCTGTCAAAAAGGCTGGAAGTTGCACATCCGTATCTTCACGATCATGAGTATAGGCGAAACGACAAGCAGTTTCGACATCCGTATCGAATTCAAGGCTCATGAGAGCTTGAAAAGCGCATTTACGGAGCTCACGTCTAGATTCTAATAGTGGACTAGTCATTGAGGAAGTCCTCGTCAAATAGATCTTTCAAGTCAGGTTTTGGTGTTTTATCTGGAACGATACCTGCAACGTGAATATTGATAGCAGCGAGTTCTACATCAGCCATATTGCGGACTGCATCTTTGACAGCTTTCTGGATAGCAACGGCTACTTTAGGAACTTTTACTCCATACTCAAGGTAGAGGTAGATATCTGCTGTGAGTTCTTCGTCTACGTTTTTAAGATAAACACCGCGGCCGATAGAAAGTTTCGAAAGGGTATCAGACACTGATTTGTTTGAAAAAGAGTGAACACCCTCTACTTTTGCTGTAGCAATAGCAATGATTTTTTCAAGTACACGTGGGGCGATAACGATTTCGCCAAGTTGTTCTTCAATTCCCATAGAATGACCTCTTTCTAGAGATTAGGCACGAGAAACGTAAGTTCCTTCTGCAGTGTTGATAACGAGTTTTTGTCCTGCTTCGATGAAGTCTGGCACGTTTACGACAAGTCCAGTTTCCATCGTTGCTGGCTTACCAGAACCTGTAACAGTAGCACCTTTGATAGATGGTTGAGTTTCTGCAACTGTCAATTCAACAGTAGTAGGAACGGTGACACCGATTACTTCAGTTCCGTAGAATTGGATTTTCACTTCTGAGTTTTCAAGGATGTAAAGCAATTCATTTTCTACGTTGACTACAGGGATTTCGTATTGGTCGTAAGTTTCTGTATTCATGAAGTAAGCTGTGTCATCCATTTTGTACAAGTATTGAGCTGGGACAGTCTCGATGATAGCTTGTTCAAATTTTTCCTCTGGACGATAGCTTGTGTCAAATGTAGAACCAGTACGGACATCACGCAATTTCATACGCATGATTGTGTTTCCTTTACCTGGTTTGTGGTGGCTAGCTTCCAAAACGCGGATCAATTTTCCGTCAGCTGTTTCAAAGGTCATACCAGCTTTTAATTTACTTGCTTCAATCATGTTTTTACCTCTTTAATAAATATTATTACTCTTCATTTTACCATAAAATACTCTGGAAATAAAGCCAAAATAGTTATTGGGAGTTGGTAGAGAAGAAAAAACCAACCTTAGGGCTGGTTTTGTTCTGTCTAGTTTTCTTTCAACTTCGCCAATTCCTGGGCGAGTAGTTTAAGGGCAACTTGTGGGTTGGCTTGGCCTTTAGTTGCCTTCATAAGGAATCCTGTGAAGGCCTTGTCTGCGTTGCGTTTGCCTGACTTGAAGTCGGCAACGGCTGCTTCATTATCTGCGAAGACTTGGTGGATGATTGGAATCAGAACATCTGGATCTGAGATTTGCACCAAGCCTGCTTTTTCCACGTATTCACGCGCGCCACCGCCATTTTTAGCCAGGTGGACAAAGACTTTCTTGGCAATCTTAGAAGAGATAGTGCCGTCTTCAATGATGGCAATCATTTCTACTAAGTTTTCTGGTGTCAATTCGATTTGTTCCAGTGTTTTACCTTCAGCGTTCAAGAACTGAGCGACTTCGCCCTGGAGCCAGTTAGAGACTTGTTTGGCATCGCCACCAAGGGCAACAGCTTTTTCAAAGAAGTCAGAAGTGACTTTGTTTGCAGTCAACTGGCTAGCATCGTAGTCTGACAAGCCAAGGTCAGATACGTAGCGCGCACGGCGTTCTTTTGGAAACTCTGGCAATTCAGTGCGCATTTCCTCAATCCACTCGTCTGAGATTTCAAAGAGTGGTAGGTCTGGTTCTGGGAAGTAGCGGTAGTCTGCAGCACCTTCTTTGACACGCATGAGGATGGTTGCCTTGTTAGCTTCATCGTAACGGCGTGTTTCTTGGCGGATTTGACCACCTGAGCGAAGGATTTCAGCTTGGCGTTGGACTTCGTACTCAAGACCTTTGCGGACATTTGAGAAGGAGTTGAGGTTTTTTAACTCAGTCTTGGTACCGAATTTTTCTTGTCCATAAGGACGAAGGGAAATGTTGGCATCCACACGCATCGAACCTTCTTCCATCTTAACGTCAGAAATACCAGCGTACTGGATAACTTCCTTGAGGGCAGTCAGATAAGCATAGGCTTCTTCAGGAGAACGCATGTCTGCTTCAGATACAATCTCAATCAAAGGCACCCCTTGGCGGTTGAGGTCTACATAAGAGTAGCCATCTGTACCGTGGGTGTTTTTACCAGCATCTTCTTCCAAGTGGGCGCGTTCGATACCGATTTTCTTGGTCGTACCGTCTTCTAGCTCGACTTCAATCCAGCCGTTGTAGCCGATTGGTTCATCAAACTGGGAAATTTGGTAGGCTTTTGGATTATCAGGATAGAAGTAGTTCTTGCGGTCAAAGTGCATCTCTTTATGGATGTCCATGTTGAGGGCAAGAGCAGCCTTGATACCAGCATCAACAACACCCTTATTGAGAACCGGAAGTACTCCTGGGAAAGACCAGTCAATCACGTTTGTATTGGCATTTTGGTCATTTCCAAAGTGGGCAGAAGTAGGTGAGAAGATTTTTGAATTGGTGTTGAGCTCTACGTGGACTTCAAGTCCAATGACTGTTTCAAAGTTCATTAGTTGTCACCTCCAAAAATCACGGGTTGTTGTTTGTGGTAGTCTGTTGTTGCTTCAAAGGCAGCTGCCGCTTGGTAAATGGTCTCTTCTGAGTACTTAGAACCAATCAATTGCAGACCGACTGGTAGGCCTTGAGAGAATCCAGCAGGAATTGAAATTCCTGGGAGTCCAGCCAAGTTGACAGGGATGGTCAAAAGGTCAGCCAAGTACATGGCAACTGGGTCGTGGTTGAGGGAATCCAAGTCATAGGCAACGCTTGGAGCAGTTGGTCCCAAAATCAAGTCGTAATCCGCAAAGACTTTTTCGAAATCTTGAATGATGAGGGTACGGACCTGACCAGCTTTCTTGTAGTAGGCATCGTAGTAACCTGATGAAAGGCTGAAAGTACCTAGCATGATACGACGTTTCACCTCTTCACCGAAACCTTGGCTACGGCTGTTTACATAGATTTCATCAAGATTAGTCGCATCCTCTGCGCGGTAGCCGTAACGGATACCGTCAAAGCGTTGCAAGTTTGAGGATGCTTCTGATGAAGCGATAATGTAGTAAACGGCAACACCGTATTTAGAGTGAGGAAGGCTGACTTCTTCAACGATAGCACCGAGTTTTTCAAAGTGTTTGGCAGCGTTCAGGATAGTTTCCTTAACCTCTGGGTCAATCCCTTCACCAAGGTATTCCTTAGGCAAAGCGATTTTCATGCCCTTGATGTCTTGACCGATTTTTGAACTAAAGTCGGCAATACGGACAGGCGCAGAAGTAGAGTCTTTAGCATCTTCGCTGGCAATCGCGTTGAGCAAGAGGGCATTTTCCTTGACAGTTGGAGCAAAAGGTCCAATCTGGTCTAATGAGCTACCGAAGGCAATGAGGCCGAAGCGAGAAACTGTCCCGTAGGTTGGTTTGAGACCAACAATCCCGTTGAATGCAGCAGGTTGGCGGATGGATCCACCTGTATCAGAACCAAGTGACAAGCGGACTTGTCCAGAAGCTACGGCTGCCGCAGAACCACTTGATGAGCCACCAGGAACCTTGGTGTGGTCCCAAGCATTTTTAGTGGCACCATAGTGAGAAGTCTCGCCAGAACCACCCATGGCAAACTCATCCATGTTGGTTTTTCCGACAACAATCATACCCTTGGCTTTGGCATTGGCAACGGCTGTCGCATCAAAGATAGGCTCATAGTTGTAGAGCATTTTTGAGGCTGCAGTCGTGAGGATACCGTCTGTAGAGATATTATCCTTGACAGCCAGCGGAATTCCTGAAAGGACATTGTCCGCGTCAATTCCAGCTTCATCAATAGCTTTAGCTTGTGCAAGGGCTTGCTCTTCAGCGATAGTGACAAAAGCGTTGATAGCTGTCTCGCGAGACTTGATATCTTCAAGCGTTGCTTGGGTTAATTCAGTTGCAGAAATTTCCTTAGAGACAAGGAGGTTGTGCAAGTCTTCAATGGTTTTATTGTTAAAAGTCATTAGGCATCCCCTCCATCGTCTAGGATAGCTGGTACCTTGATATAGTAGTTGTCTTTTTTAGGTACGTTTTTAAACAAGCGGTCACGGTCTGTTCCTTCTTCGGCTACATCAGGGCGGAGTACGGTCTTGCGGTCAGCCATGGTCGTAGTAGGTGCGACACCAGTTGTGTCGACTTCGCCTAGCAATTCAACCATATCAACAATTTTAGACAAGGTTGTCGCAAAGGCAGCAGTTTCTTCTTCAGAGAATCTTAATTTTGAAAGATTGGCAACGTGTGTTACCTCTTCTTGCGTAATTTTCATCTTGCATCCTTTCGTGAAATGATGATTTTTAGTCTGTTCTATTTTACCATATTTTCCTATAAATAAGCTAAGGCAAAGCGAAAAGAAATAGAAATTGAAAAATCGTTTTTAATTCGCTATAATGTTTAAACTAGAGAATAGAAAAAATAAGAGTTAGGATAGAAACATGTTCCATCAATTCATCACTAGAACTCAAACCGTACCTCCTCCCATTCCGCTCTTTTGGTATGGGATTATGATGCTTACTTTAGTGCCTTGTATTTATGGAGCACTTGCTTATCACAAAAATCCGAAATTTGTCCGCTTGTTTAAGGGGATTCAGATCCTCCAGTTACTTGCCCTATATAGTTGGTATGTTGGCTTTGGGATTCCGTTTTCAAACAGTCTCCCTTTTTATCATTGCCGTTTAGCCATGTTTGCGGTAGTTTTCTTACCAGATAAATGGCGGAGCAAGCAATATTTTGCCCTCTTAGGAGCAAGTGGAGCGGTATTTGCCTTGGTTTACCCCGTTTTTGACCCCTATGATTTTCCACACATCACCAGTTTTTCATTTTTGATTGGGCACTATGCCCTTTTGGTGAATTCCTTGGTTTACTTGATGAATCACTATGACAAGAACTTACTTAAGAAGTATATGATCGTAGTCTATACTTTCGTTCTCAATCTCTTTCTAGTTGGGGTTAATCAGGTGACTGGTGGAAATTATGGCCTCTTAAGGGATACACCATTTATCTCAAATGCTCCTCTATGGATAAAGTACCTCCTTGTGTCGGTTATTCTTTCTCTAGCTTTGCTTCTCTTTGATATCTTGTTCAAGAAACGGTGGAAAAAGAGAAATCAGGTGCAATCTGTGCTCTAGTTTACCTTTTTCATCGGATGAGCGATTGAAAAACTCCCCAAAATCCGATATAATGAAGAGTTGAAAGGATTGAAATATTCCGATGTAAAATTAAAAAATAAATTCTAGCATTCACTATTATCCTAAAAGAAAAGAAAGAGAACTTATGACTATTCAAGAAGAAATCAAGAAACGCCGTACCTTTGCTATCATCTCCCACCCGGACGCCGGGAAAACAACCATCACCGAGCAGTTGCTCTACTTTGGGGGCGAGATTCGTGAGGCTGGTACCGTAAAAGGAAAGAAAACAGGGACTTTTGCTAAGTCTGACTGGATGGATATCGAGAAACAACGTGGGATTTCGGTCACTTCGTCTGTTATGCAGTTTGACTACGACGGCAAACGCGTCAATATCCTAGATACACCAGGGCACGAGGACTTCTCAGAAGACACCTATCGGACCTTGATGGCGGTGGATGCTGCTGTCATGGTAGTGGATTCTGCCAAGGGTATCGAGGCCCAAACTAAAAAATTGTTTGAGGTTGTCAAACACCGTGGCATTCCGGTCTTCACCTTTATGAACAAGCTGGACCGTGACGGTCGTGAGCCACTGGACCTCTTGCAGGAGTTGGAAGAAGTCCTAGGTATTGCTAGCTACCCAATGAACTGGCCAATCGGGATGGGGAAAGCCTTTGAGGGTCTCTATGACCTCTATAACCAACGCTTGGAGCTCTATAAAGGGGATGAGCGTTTTGCCAGTTTGGAAGATGGGGAAAAGCTCTTTGGCAGCAACCCCTTCTATGAACAAGTAAAAGATGATATTGAGCTTTTGAATGAAGCAGGAAATGAATTCTCAGAGGAAGCCATTCTTGAAGGTGAGTTAACTCCGGTCTTCTTTGGCTCAGCCTTGACAAACTTTGGGGTGCAGACCTTCCTTGAGACCTTCCTTAAGTTTGCTCCAGAACCACATGGACACAAGAAAACAGACGGGGAAATTGTGGATCCTTATGACAAGGATTTTTCAGGATTTGTCTTTAAAATCCAAGCTAACATGGATCCTCGTCACCGTGACCGTATTGCATTTGTGCGTATCGTATCGGGTGAATTTGAGCGTGGTATGAGTGTCAATCTGCCTCGTACTGGTAAGGGTGCCAAACTATCTAATGTTACCCAGTTTATGGCGGAAAGTCGTGAAAATGTGACAAATGCCGTGGCAGGTGATATTATCGGGGTTTATGATACAGGTACTTATCAAGTTGGGGATACGCTAACTGTTGGGAAAAACAAGTTTGAATTTGAACCACTGCCAACCTTTACTCCTGAGATTTTCATGAAAGTTTCTGCCAAGAACGTCATGAAACAAAAATCCTTCCACAAGGGGATTGAACAATTGGTGCAGGAAGGAGCTATTCAGCTTTATAAGAATTACCAAACAGGCGAGTACATGCTAGGCGCTGTTGGTCAACTCCAGTTTGAAGTCTTTAAGCACCGCATGGAAGGCGAGTACAATGCAGAAGTGGTCATGAGCCCAATGGGTAAAAAGACCGTTCGTTGGATCAAGCCTGAGGACTTGGATGAACGGATGTCTTCAAGCCGCAATATCTTGGCCAAAGACCGCTTTGACCAACCAGTCTTCCTCTTTGAGAATGACTTTGCTCTCCGTTGGTTTGCGGATAAGTATCCAGATGTAGAGTTGGAAGAGAAGATGTAAATCGTTACAAATGACTAGCAACATAAAGTTGCTGTCATTTGACGGTAACCGCTATGGCGCCTTACCTAAAAGCTTTACTAGAAAAAGTCCGCGAATGATTTCGATTCATGGACTTTACCGTCGTAATGATAAGGAAGCTAAATAGCAACCAGTCTTACTAACTACATTTGGCAAATAGAGTAGATTTGCCAAACTCCGTGTCATAGCTCAGTACTGAAAAATTTGAGATAGATATTAGAGCGGAGTTTTTTCCAAAAAGTATGCTCAAGTTGAGAACTGTAAATCAAAGAACCTCAGAAGTATTCACCTTTTGTGAATTCTCTGAGGTTCTTGTGTTCTAGTTTCCATATTTCTGATAAAAATCGACCTTGACCTGAATAAAGGTTTCGGCTTCGCGTAATAGTTGCAGGAGGGTAGCACGGGTTTCAAACTCTTCACGCGTTTTTGGAAGACTCCTATTGCGGAAGACTTGCAGATAACGTTCAATGTCATCAAGCAGGTCGTGAGCAGGATTGGTCTGGCTTAGCTGGGCTGCTATCTTTGAAAAGAGTTGAGCCAAAATCAAACTTTCACTTGCGGCTAGGTGACAAGTATTGATCTGCTGGGCCATATTTCGCAGAATACGACTTTGCCGCTGTCTCATCTCAAAGTAGTGGATATGGTAGTCCGTCTGGTGAAAGAGGTGATCCGAGTGATCCAAATAGACTAGCTTGAGGGCCTCATCAAGGAGTTCGTCTAATTCATCAACGAGTTGGGCTTGGTTGCGCCCGTCTCCTCTTGACAGATAGTATTTAAAGCGAAGCAGGATGCTTTTTAACTTTTCTTCGACCTGAAGGTGGTAGCTTTGGATGGCTTTCTCACGAGAGGGCATATAAAGGTTGACCAATAGAGCAAAGCTTGTCCCGATGAGAAAGAGGAGCACTTCATTGATCAAGAGGTCTGGAGAGGTAGACTTCTGTACCAAGAGATGGCCGACCAAGACACTGCTAGGGGTGATGCCGATTTCCCAGCCCATTTTATAGGCTAGGGGCACGTAGAGAGCCAGATAGAGACCGAGACTCCAGATGTGAAATCCTGTCAGTTGAAAGGCTAGAACACCGATAGCGAGTGCTAGGAGCATGGAAAAGAGGCGGTTACGGGCTAATTTCAGCGTACTTCTGCGCGTGTCAGATAGGCTTAAGAGGGCGATAATTCCAGCCGAAACTGCTGATGATAAATCTAAAAAATAAGCTAGAAAACAAGCAAGGCAGGTCGCTAAGATCAGTTTTGTCGTACGTTGGGTGATAGACATGAAAATTTCCTAAAATACTAGAATGAGAGTATAAAAGACAAGACTTGGAAGACTTGTCTTAAAAAATCTATTTTTTACGTGCCGACGCGTACTCAGCTACTGCTGTAAAGAGGACGTCGGTAGAAGAGTTCAGGGCAGTTTCGCAGGAGTCTTGGATGACACCGATGACAAAACCAACTCCGACTACTTGCATAGCAACATCGTTTGAAATTCCAAAGAGACTACAAGCGACGGGAATGAGGAGGAGTGATCCACCAGCGATTCCAGAGGCTCCGCAGGCAGAAATGGCAGCTACGACACTGAGCACAAAGGCTGTACCAAAGTCGACAGAGATTCCCAGAGTATTGACTGCAGCTAGAGTGAGAATGTTAATGGTTACGGCTGCACCAGCCATGTTGATAGTGGAGCCAAGGGGAATAGAAACAGAGTAGGTATCTGGATTGAGTCCGAGATCTTGGCAGAGTTTCATGTTGACAGGAATATTAGCAGCAGAACTACGAGTAAAGAAAGCTGTAATTCCACTAACACGCAAACATTTAAAAACAAGGGGATAAGGATTTTTTCTCATAAAGAGAAAGGCAATGAGGGGATTGATGACAAGGGCCACAAAAGCCATAGTTGCAATCAAGAGTCCTAGCAAAATTCCGTAGTTAGCAAGGCTGGTAATTCCTTTATCAGAGATGGTCTTGAAGACCAAGCCCATAATTCCGAAAGGAGCCAAATTGATAATCCACTCCACAATCTTGGAAGTTACTCCTGCCATGGTTTTGAGCAATTCCTTGCTGTTTTTACTAGCTTCTCTCATAGCAAGTCCAAAGACAACAGCCCAGGATAGGATCCCGATATAATTAGCTTGGACGATAGCGTTTAGGGGATTATCTACGAGATTTAGCAGAAGATTGCTGAGAACTTGACCGATGCCGTCTGGTGGGGCAATCTCTGTACTAGCACTGCTAAGAGTGATCTGGACAGGAAAGAGAAAACTAGCCAGTACAGCGAGTAAGGCAGCAGCAAAGGTACCAAGTAGATAGAGAAAAATAACCGTCTTCATATTGGTATCTTGCCCTTTTTGATGTTGTGAAAGGGCATTTGCAACGAGGGTAAAGACCAAAACAGGAGCGATGGCTTTTAATCCCCCAACAAACAGATCACCGAGAATGCCAATACCTGACAAACTAGGGAAAAGCAAGCCTAGGGAGGCTCCAAGAAGCATGCCGATTAGGATACGTTTGATGAGGCTGGCCTTGTTCCAGGCACGAATGATTTTTTTCATAAATAGTCTCCTTCAAAGTGTATTGTTTATGATTATAGTATAAATATGTCGTTGAGGCAAGTCCTTTTTTGAATTTTGGGGGATGTCGGTATATTTATGAAAAATATGGCTGGATAATTTATGGTATAATACTAAAAAGGAGTTTTGTATGCAAGAATTTTTTCAACGTTATCTTGATAAATTGGATGTAACAACTGTATTAGAGAATCTCTTGACCAAGGTGATCTCTCTTTTGATTCTCTTTCTGTTGTTTTATATAGCTAAAAAGATGCTTCATGCGACTGTACGAAAGATTGTCAAGCCCTCGCTTAAATTTTCAAATCGGGATGCAGGCAGACAAAAGACCATTTCTCGTTTGCTTGAGAATATTTTTAACTACACACTTTATTTCTTTTTGATTTACTGTATCTTGTCCATTTTAGGATTGCCAGTTTCCAGCCTCCTTGCTGGGGCAGGAATTGCTGGGGTAGCCATCGGGATGGGCGCACAAGGTTTTCTGTCTGATGTTATCAATGGTTTCTTTATCCTCTTTGAACGCCAGTTCGATGTGGGTGACGAGGTGGTCCTCACAAATGGTCCTATTACCGTATCTGGAAAGGTTGTCAGCGTAGGAATCCGTACGACCCAACTTCGAAGTGACGACCAAGCCCTTCACTTTGTTCCCAATCGCAATATCACCGTCGTCAGCAATCTATCTCGTACTGAATAGTCCGACTATTTTAGCAGATTTGTGGTACAATAGAAAGAGTTTGGTAAAGGAGAGAGTATGCTATTTGTAGAGAAAAAACTAGGTCATGATTGTACCTGGATAGACCTTGATGTGGACAAGATTAAAAACATGGAAGATCTTTCTGAGGTCTATGGATTGGACAAGGAAACCATTGAGTATGCTCTAGATAGAAATGAACGCGCTCATATGGATTATAACCGTGAAACGGGGACGGTAACCTTCATTTATAATGTTCTTGATTTAGAAAAAGATAAAGAATATTATGAAGCGATTCCGATGACCTTTATCGTTGAAAAACAACGGTTGATCACTATCAGCAATCACAAGAATACTTATGTGATTGAACGTATGGAGACCTACCTTGAAAGCCATGAAATTATTTCCATCTACAAATTTCTTTTTGCCAGTTTAGAGATTATTAGTAATGCTTATTATCCAGTTATTGAAGAGATGGATAAAAGTAAGGATGAAATCAGTGCACTTCTTCGTCAAAAAACAACTAAAAAAAATCTTTTTGCCCTTTCTGACTTAGAAACTGGTATGGTTTACTTGACAGCTGCTGCCAAACAAAATCGTCTCCTCTTGGAACATATCCAAGGGCATGCTCTTTATCGCAATCTTGATGAGGTAGAAAGAGAGCAGTTTGACGATGCCATGATTGAAGCCCATCAGTTGGTTTCGATGACAGACTTGATTTCCCAAGTTTTGCAACAACTCTCAGCCTCTTACAACAACATCCTAAATAATAATCTAAATGATAATTTGACAACTTTGACAATTATCTCAGTCTTGCTAGCTATCCTTGCGGTTATTACAGGATTTTTCGGAATGAATGTTCCCTTACCGTTTACAGATGAACCAAATGCTTGGATTTATATTTTATTAGCTAGTTTAATATTGTGGGGAATCCTAGCTCAGTATCTAAAGAAAATTGCTAGAAATTAAAAAGAAAAGGAGCCAGAATGGCGATTGAAAACTATATGCCAGATTTCGCTGTGGAAGCAGTTTATGATCTGACAGTCCCAAGCCTGCAGGCGCAGGGGATCAAGGCTGTTTTGGTCGATTTGGACAATACCCTCATTGCCTGGAATAACCCTGATGGAACGCCAGAGATGAAGCAATGGCTACATGACCTTCGGGACGCGGGCATTCGCATCATCGTAGTCTCAAACAACACCAAAAAACGAGTTCAACGAGCAGTTGAGAAATTTGGGATTGATTACGTCTACTGGGCCTTGAAGCCTTTCACATTTGGGATTGATCGTGCCATGAAGGAATTTCACTACGAGAAAAATGAAGTTGTCATGGTCGGCGATCAGCTCATGACCGATATTCGGGCAGCGCATCGTGCGGGTATTCGTTCGATCTTAGTCAAACCCTTGGTCCAACACGACTCCATCAAAACGCATATTAACCGAGCTCGCGAGCGCCGTGTCATGCGAAAAATTACAGAAAAGTACGGACCAATTACATATAAAAAAGGAATTTAACTATGGAAGAAATTCTCTGTATTGGTTGTGGAGCAACCATTCAGACGACAGACAAGGCTGGTCTTGGATTTACCCCCCAGTCAGCACTTGAAAAAGGGTTGGAGACTGGTGAAGTCTATTGCCAACGTTGTTTCCGTCTCCGTCATTACAATGAAATCACAGATGTACAGTTGACGGACGATGATTTCCTCAAGCTCTTGCACGAGGTGGGAGACAGTGATGCCTTGGTGGTCAATGTCATTGATATCTTTGACTTTAATGGTTCTGTCATCCCAGGCCTGCCACGTTTTGTATCGGGCAATGATGTTCTCTTGGTCGGAAATAAAAAAGATATCCTGCCCAAGTCAGTAAAACCGGGAAAGATTAGCCAGTGGCTCATGGAGCGTGCCCACGAAGAAGGACTTCGTCCTGTTGATGTCGTCCTGACTTCAGCTCAAAACAAGCATGCCATTAAAGAAGTCATTGACAAGATTGAACACTACCGTAAGGGCCGTGATGTCTATGTAGTTGGGGTGACCAACGTTGGAAAGTCAACTCTCATCAACGCTATTATTCAGGAAATCACGGGTGACCAGAATGTCATCACGACGTCTCGATTCCCGGGTACAACATTGGACAAGATTGAGATTCCGCTTGATGATGGTTCTTATATCTATGATACGCCGGGGATTATCCACCGTCACCAGATGGCTCACTACTTGACGGCTAAAAACCTCAAGTATGTCAGCCCTAAAAAGGAAATCAAGCCCAAAACCTATCAGCTCAATCCTGAACAAACCCTGTTTCTAGGTGGTTTAGGACGATTTGACTTCATTTCAGGAGAAAAGCAAGGTTTTACTGCTTTCTTTGATAATGAACTCAAACTCCATCGTACCAAGCTAGAAGGCGCTAGTGCCTTCTATGACAAGCACCTTGGAACCCTTCTGACACCACCAAATAGCAAGGAAAAAGAAGATTTTCCAAAACTTGTCCAACATGTATTTAATATCAAGGACAAGACTGATCTAGTCATCTCAGGACTAGGCTGGATCCGCGTAACAGGCACCGCCAAAGTCGCTGTCTGGGCATCAGAAGGCGTCGCCGTCGTCACACGCAAAGCAATCATTTAAACACAGAAAGGAAAGGGTTGTCTGGATTAGGGCGAGCTTTGCGAGCCCATAACGAATACTTTTCGCCGTGGTGTCAGTTGGTACAAGGAGTTGTACCAACTGCGGAAAATTTGAGACCTTAGGCTCAAATTTTAGTCATGAAAGTCCGAAGGACTTTGCTGACGTCCGTCACCACTTCAGAAAAGTATAAAAAGAAACTCTTTTAAAGAAATTATGTCATTAACATCAAAACAACGTGCCTTCCTCAACAGCCAGGCACACACCCTCAAACCCATTATCCAAATCGGAAAAAATGGACTCAACGACCAAATCAAAACCAGCGTCCGTCAGGCTCTTGACGCCCGCGAATTGATTAAAGTCACACTCTTGCAAAATACAGATGAAAACATCCACGAAGTAGCTGAAATCTTGGAAGAAGAAATCGGTGTGGATACAGTCCAAAAAATCGGACGCATCTTGATTTTATTTAAACAATCCAGCAAGAAAGAAAATCGCAAGATTTCCAAGAAAGTTAAAGAAATCTAAAACCCTACTCCAAACAACTGTTTTTACAGAGAATTAAAGGAAGACGAGCCTATGGCAATCGAATTATTGACTCCCTTTACCAAGGTAGAGTTGGAGCCAGAAATCAAGGAGAAAAAGCGCAAACAAGTCGGGATTCTAGGAGGGAATTTTAACCCTGTTCATAATGCCCATCTTGTTGTGGCGGACCAAGTACGACAACAGTTGGGACTGGACCAAGTCCTGCTCATGCCTGAGTACCAACCACCTCACGTGGATAAAAAAGAAACCATCCCCGAGCACCATCGGCTTAAGATGCTTGAGTTGGCGATTGAGGGGATTGAAGGTCTAGCCATTGAAACCATTGAGCTAGAGCGCAAGGGCATTTCCTACACCTACGACACCATGAAGATTTTGACAGAGCAACATCCAGATACGGATTATTACTTCATTATCGGGGCTGATATGGTGGACTATCTGCCTAAGTGGTATCGAATTGATGAGCTGGTCGACATGGTTCAGTTTGTTGGAGTTCAGCGCCCACGTTACAAGGCAGGGACTTCCTATCCAGTTATCTGGGTGGATGTGCCTCTCATGGACATCTCCTCCAGCATGGTGCGTGACTTCATTGCCCAAGGTCGGAAACCCAACTTTCTCCTACCTCAGCCAGTGCTAGACTACATCGAGAAGGAGGGGCTCTACTGATGGCATACCAAGACTATATCAACTGTTCCCGTGAGGCTTTGTTGGAAAAAATGGCAGAGCTTCTACCTGAAAAACGTTTAGCTCATTGTCTAGGTGTGGAGCGTGCAGCTATAGAGCTTGCCCAGCGATTCGGAGTCAATGCCGAGAAAGCAGGTCTAGCAGGCCTCCTTCATGACTACGCTAAAAAGTTGTCAGATCAGGAATTTCTAGACTTGATTGACCGTTACCAATTAGACCCTGACCTCAAAAACTGGGGCAATAATGTCTGGCATGGGATGGTTGGGATTTACAAGATTCAAGAAGATTTGGATTTGCATGATTCAGAAATTCTGCGGGCCATTGAGATCCATACAGTCGGGGCTGACCAGATGACTGATCTTGATAAGGTTATCTACGTCGCAGACTACATTGAGCACAATCGTGCCTTCCCAGGCGTGGATCAGGCGCGTGAAATTGCTGAGCTATCGCTCAATAAGGCAGTGGCCTACGAAACAGCTCGTACCGTGGAGCATCTAGCTCATCAGGGATTCCCCATCTATCCCCAAACCCTTGAAACCCATAACGCCTTTGTGCACTATTTGAAAGAGGACTAAATGAACGAAAAAGAATTATTAGAACTAGTCGTGAAAGCGGCGGATGAGAAACGTGCGGAGGATATTCTCGCACTTGATGTACAAGATTTGACCAGCGTGACGGACTACTTTGTTATCGCTAGCTCGATGAATAGCCGTCAGTTGGATGCTATCGCTGATAATATCTGTGAAAAAATAGCTGAAGCAGGCTTTAAAGGTAGTCATGTCGAAGGTGATGCAGCTGGAGGCTGGGTCTTACTAGACCTCGGTGGTGTTGTTGTGCATATCTTCTCAGAAGAAATGCGTGCCCACTATAACCTAGAAAAACTATGGCATGAGGCGGAGTCAGTAGATTTATCCGAAACTTTGGCGTAGTAGATGAACTCAGTTGCAGTCAACTGGGTTTTATTTGCTTATTTTAGAAAAAATTGATAGAAAGGTGAGAGCGTCGTGTTTTGTTCATCTCGAAACTGAACACGAGCTAAAAGCTGCGAGAAAAAGAGTAACTTCCTTTGTATCTGACGATACAGCAGAAAGCTTCCCATTTTCTCCTTGCTTTTAACGCTCTTTGTATCTTAATTATGGCGACTTATGAAACCTTTGCGGCGGTCTATGATGCGGTCATGGATGACAGTTTATACGATAAATGGACGGATTTTTCGCTGCGCCATTTGCCTAAGACCAAGGAGAGAAAGAAACTCTTGGAATTGGCTTGTGGGACGGGTATCCAGTCTGTCCGCTTTTCTCAGGCTGGTTTTGATGTGACTGGACTTGATTTGAGCGCGGATATGCTGAAGATTGCTGAAAAGAGAGCTGCTTCAGCCAAACAAAAGATTGATTTTATTGAAGGCAATATGCTGGATTTATCCAAGGTTGGTACATATGATTTTGTCACGTGTTATTCGGACTCTATCTGCTACATGCAGGATGAGGTCGAGGTAGGAGACGTCTTTAAGGAAGTGTATAATGCCCTCAATGAAGACGGAGTATTCATCTTTGATGTACATTCGACCTACCAGACGGATGAAGTATTTCCAGGCTATTCTTACCATGAAAATGCGGAAGATTTTGCCATGCTTTGGGACACCTATGAGGACGAAGCTCCTCACTCCATCGTGCATGAGTTGACTTTCTTTGTCAAGGAGGCTGACGGTTCCTTTAGTCGGCACGATGAAGTACATGAGGAGCGGACTTATGAGATTCTGACCTATGATATTTTATTGGAACAGGCTGGATTTAAGTCATTCAAACTTTATGCGGACTTTGAGGACAAGGAGCCGACAGAGACAAGTACCCGTTGGTTTTTTGTCGCGCAGAAGTAGGAGAACATCATGACCATCACAGGTATTATCGCGGAGTTCAATCCTTTTCATAATGGGCACCAATACCTGCTAGATCAGGCGGAGGGACTGAAAATCGTTGCCATGTCTGGGAATTTCATGCAGCGAGGAGAGCCTGCTATTGTGGACAAGTGGACACGTGCCCAGATGGCGCTGGAAAATGGAGCGGATCTGGTAGTGGAATTGCCCTTTCTAGTCAGTGTTCAGGCAGCAGACTTCTTCGGCCAAGGAGCTGTGGATACCTTGGCTCGGTTGGGCATTGATAGCCTCGCTTTTGGGACAGAAGAAGTTTTAGATTATCAAAATATCGCTGACTTATACACAGAGCATGGTGCTGAGATGGAGAAATTTGTGGATAATCTGCCTGATTCCCTCTCTTATCCCCAGAAAACCCAAGCCATGTGGAAGGAATTTGCTGGTCTTGATTTTTCTGGCAATACCCCCAATCATGTCCTAGCTCTTGCTTACGCCAAAGCCGTTGTCGGACGAAACATCAAGCTTGAGCCGCTTCAGCGTCAGGGGGCTGACTATCACTCTGTAGACAAGGATGTGGACTTTGCTTCAGCAACAGCTCTCCGTCAGCACCAATCAGACAAAGATTTCTTAGACCGTTTTATGCCTTCTCTTGCCCTATTTGAGCAGGCGAGTAAGGTGAGTTGGGAAGATTATTTTCAACTCTTACGCTATCAAATCTTGTCAAATCCAGACCTAACCACTATCTATCAGGTCAATCAAGAAATGGCTGTGCGCATCAAGGGAGCTATCAAGACGGCCCAGTCTGTTGACGAATTGGTCGAGGCGGTTGCGACCAAGCGTTATACCAAGGCGCGTGTCAGACGCCTCTTGACCTATATATTGGTGCAGGCCAGAGAAAGCGACTTACCAGAAGCCATTCATGTCCTTGGATTTACTGAAAAAGGCAGACAACACCTCAGGTCTCTGAAAGGGCAGGTCCATCTAGTCAGCCGCATAGGTAAAGAACCTTGGGATAGCATGACCCAAAAGGCAGACCAGATCTACCAACTAGGACAGCCAAGCATCGCAGAGCAGAATTTTGGCCGAGTGCCGATTAGAATAGAAACAAACTAAGTCTACTGAAAGGTAGGCTTTTTTAGAAGATTTTCGAATAAATAGATAGAAAAGAAAAATCTTGTACAAGTTCCTGACAATTTCTTTCTTTTTGTGTATAATAGTGGAAAAGAGGTAAAACGAGGTATGGTTATGGAAGCAGTTCTTTACTCAACATTCCGAAATCATTTAAAAGACTACATGAAAAAGGTAAACGATGAATTTGAGCCTTTGACGGTGGTCAATAAAAATCCAGATGAGGATATTGTAGTCCTATCAAAGAGCGAATGGGACAGTATTCAGGAAACCCTGAGAATCGCTCAAAATAAGGAACTTTCTGACAAGGTCTTGCGAGGAATGGCTCAAGTTCGTGCTGGAAGCACTCAGGTGCATGTGATTGAGGAGTGAGAAATGCTACTCAAGTTTACAGAAGATGCCTGGGCAGATTATTGCTATTGGCAAAACCAGGACAAGAAAACATTAAAAAGAATCAATAAATTAATCAAGGATATTCAACGCGATCCTTTTGTAGGAATGGGGAAACCAGAACCACTCAAGTATGACTATCAAGGAACTTGGTCACGTCGCATTGATGCAGAAAATCGCTTGATTTATATGATAGATGGGGATAGCGTGGCTTTCTTGTCCTTCAAAGATCATTACTAAGTCTACTGCAAGGTAGGCTTTTTGCCTCGTTTTTCGTGGAAATTTAAATTTTTAAAGATTCTTAATCTTGCTTGGAAATCCAAGGAATTTCTTCAAAAATTCACACAAAACTCTTCAATTTGGGTTTGTGAAAATCGGTTTTTTATGATAGAATATTAAGGAATGTATGTCATTCGATAAACAAATTTAATGAGGTAAAAACATGGAAATCATGACCATTGCGATTGTTGTTTTTGCCGTCATCATTGGTTTAGTCATTGGATATGTCAGCATCTCA
This sequence comes from bacterium, assembly GCA_905221345.1. Lineage (GTDB taxonomy): Bacteria > Bacillota > Bacilli > Lactobacillales > Streptococcaceae > Streptococcus. Next base: position 202,558 of record CAJNCW010000002.1, on the reverse strand, counting down.
GCTAAGATGAAATCATCTCAAGAAGCTGCAGAGTTGATGCTTCTAAATGCTGAACAAGAAGCAACTAATTTACGAGGACAAGCTGAGCGCGAAGCGGATTTATTGCTAAATGAAGCTAAGAGCGAAAGCAAGTCTCTTAAAAAAGAAGCACTATTGGAGGCCAAAGAGGAAGCCAGAAAATACCGTGAAGAAGTGGACGCTGAATTTAAGTCAGAACGTCAGGAGCTCAAGCAAATTGAAAGTCGTTTGACGGAGAGAGCTGCGAGCCTTGACCGTAAGGACGACAATTTGACGAACAAAGAAAAAACACTTGAACAAAAAGAACAAAGTATTTCTGATAGAGCAAAAAACCTTGATGCACGTGAAGAGCAATTAGAGGAAGTCGAAAGACAAAAAGAAGCTGAACTTGAACGTATCGGTTCCCTTTCTCAAACTGAGGCTCGAGATATTATCTTGGCTCAGACAGAGGAAAACTTAACCAAGGAAATTGCTAGCCGCATTCGTGAGGCAGAGCAAGAAGTCAAGGAACGTTCAGACAAGATTGCGAAAGATATCTTGGTTCAGGCTATGCAGCGTATCGCTGGTGACTATGTGGCAGAGTCAACAAACTCGACAGTTCACCTACCAGATGATACCATGAAGGGGCGCATTATCGGTCGTGAAGGGCGTAATATTCGTACCTTTGAAAGTTTGACAGGGGTTGATGTCATCATTGATGATACACCGGAAGTGGTAACCTTGTCAGGATTTGATCCGATTCGTCGTGAAATTGCTCGTATGACCATGGAAATGTTGCTCAAGGATGGCCGTATCCACCCAGCTCGTATCGAGGAGTTGGTGGAGAAAAACCGTCAAGAGATTGACAATAAGATCCGTGAATACGGTGAGGCTGCTGCCTATGAGATTGGTGCGCCAAACCTCCATCCAGACTTGATGAAGATCATGGGACGTTTGCAGTTCCGTACTTCATATGGACAAAATGTCTTGCGTCATTCGATTGAGGTTGCTAAGTTATCTGGTATCATCGCCAGTGAGCTTGGTGAAAATGCAGCTCTTGCCCGTCGTGCTGGATTCCTTCATGACATCGGGAAAGCTATTGACCGCGAGGTTGAAGGTAGCCACGTTGAGATTGGTACGGAATTGGCACGTAAGTACAAGGAACACCCAGTTGTGGTGAATACTATTGCTAGCCACCACGGCGATGTCGAAGCCGAAAGCGTCATTGCAGTGATTGTTGCTGCAGCAGATGCCTTGAGTGCAGCGCGTCCAGGTGCTCGTAGTGAATCTCTTGAAAGTTATATCAAGCGTCTCCATGATTTGGAAGAAATCGCCAATGGCTTTGAAGGAGTGCAAAATAGCTTTGCCCTTCAAGCAGGACGTGAAATCCGTATCATGGTTAATCCAGGACAAATCAAGGACGACAAAGTCACAATCTTGGCTCACAAAGTTCGTGAGAAAATTGAAAACAATCTCGATTACCCAGGAAATATCAAGGTAACCGTGATTCGCGAACTTCGTGCAGTAGATTATGCTAAATAAATAAGAAAGAGCAGTTGAAAAATTACTGCTTTTTTGTTACACTAGATAGAAAGACTGTAGAAGAATAACTGACGCTATCATCAGTGTCCGAGAGAAATTTTACTTTATTTCACAGACTAACTAAAGGAGACATAATGGCAGACCGAGGCTTGCTAATCGTTTTTTCTGGTCCTTCAGGAGTTGGGAAAGGAACGGTTAGAAGAGAGATTTTTGAGAGTTCTGAGAATCAATTTCAATACTCTGTATCGATGACGACGCGTGCGCAACGTCCTGGTGAAGTGGACGGAGTGGACTATTTCTTCCGTACTCGTGAAGAGTTTGAAGAACTGATACGTCAAGGTCAGATGTTGGAATATGCAGAATATGTCGGTAACTACTATGGAACTCCTTTGACCTATGTCAATGAAACTCTGGATAAGGGAATCGATGTCTTTCTTGAGATTGAAGTCCAAGGAGCCCTTCAGGTTAAGAAAAAGGTTCCAGATGCTGTCTTTATCTTTTTAACGCCACCAGATTTGGATGAATTGCAAGATCGTTTGGTAGGTCGTGGAACAGACAGCGCAGAAGTGATTGCCCAACGAATCGAAAAAGCCAAGGAAGAAATTGCCCTCATGCGTGAGTATGATTATGCCATTGTCAACGATCAGGTGCCCCTCGCTGCTGAACGTGTCAAGCGTGTGATCGAAGCAGAACACTTCCGTGTGGACCGTGTCATTGGTCACTACCAGGAGATGTTGCCAAAATCTCCAACTACTCGATAAACTATAGGAAACAGGTACAAGCAAATGATGTTAAAACCCTCTATTGATACCTTGCTAGACAAGGTGCCATCAAAATATTCACTCGTAATCTTGGAAGCAAAACGTGCCCACGAACTAGAAGCAGGTGCGCCAGCAACTCAAGAGTTTAAGTCTGAAAAATCAACTCTTCGTGCTTTGGAAGAAATCGAGTCTGGAAATGTAACCATTCACCCAGATCCAGAAGGAAAACGTGAAGCGGTTCGTCTCCGTATCGAAGAAGAAAAACGCCGCAAAGAGGAAGAAGAAAAGAAAATCAAAGAGCAAATCGCTAAAGAAAAAGAAGATGGTGAAAAAATTTAAGGTTGGGGGGACTCAATCTTATTTTTTCTATTGCAAGAATTTACTGACAAGGAGGAGGTGAGAAAATGGCAATCGCAAAGATTATCGTGGATGTTCCCCTGATGCAGACGGACCAGCCCTATAGTTATAAGGTCCCAGAGGAATTTGTAGAGATGCTGGAAGTCGGTATGCGGGTCCATGTTCCTTTTGGCAAAGGCAATCGTTTGATTCAAGGAATTGTGCTTGGTTTGGAGTCCCAGTCGGAAGAAGAGATGGAAGATCAGGACTTGAAGGAGATTGCAGAAGTGCTAGACTTTTCCCCCGTCTTGACTCAAGAGCAACTCTGGTTGGCTGAGGAATTACGCAAGTCCGTCTTTTCCTACAAAATCTCCATCCTAAAAGCCATGTTGCCAGGATTTTTAAACTCTAGCTATGATAAGATTCTCTATCCTCTGGAAGGTCTGAGTCGGCAAGACAAAGAGCGCTTGTTTGGTTCAGAAGATTCGCTAGCCTTTTCTTCTCTAGATTTAGCCAAGCAGGCAGAAATAATGCGCTTGACGAGAAAAGGTTTGCTCCGTTTAGAATACCAGGCAGTCGATCAAAAGAAGGTCAAGACCCAGTCTTGGTATGAGGTTGATGCTACTCAGCTAGAGAAGATTGAGATTTCTGCACGTGCCAAGAAAAAGGCAGAGCTGAGAGACTATTTGCTAGCTCATCCTGAAAGTGCTCCTCTGGCTAGCTTGTTAGAATCCTACTCACGCGAGCAAGTCAACTTCTTTGTGGAACAAGGTGCTGTGTCCATAGTCCAAAAGGAAGTGCAACGATCAGCGGCTTATTTCGAAGGCATTGAAGCCAGCCAACCTTTGGAATTGAATCCTGAACAAAGACAGGCGCGTGATGCTGTTGTCAGTGCTATTGGTAGTCAACAGCCTCCATTCCTCCTTCAAGGGATTACAGGAAGTGGGAAAACTGAGGTTTACTTACAGATTATCCAAGGAGCCTTGGACAAGGGTAAGACAGCTATTTTACTGGTTCCTGAGATTTCTCTGACGCCACAAATGACAGAGCGTTTTATTGCTCGATTTGGTGAGAAAGTAGCCATTCTTCACTCAGGTCTGTCCAATGGTGAGAAGTACGATGAATGGCGCAAGGTCGAGCGTGGAGATGCTCAAGTTGTCGTTGGCGCTCGATCAGCTATCTTTGCTCCTTTGAAAAATCTAGGTGTCATGATTATCGATGAAGAGCATGAAGCTAGCTACAAACAAGACAGCAATCCCCGTTATCATGCTAGAGAGGTCGCCATTTTACGGGCTCAGTACAATCAAGCAGCCCTGGTTCTTGGTTCAGCGACACCAAGTCTGGAAAGCCGTGCGCGGGCTGGAAAAGGTGTCTATCAACACTTGCGGCTAACCCAACGGGCCAATCCTTTAGCCACGATTCCTGAGGTTCAAGTAATTGACTTTCGGGACTATATTGGGCAGAATGAGACATCAAACTTTACCCCTCCTTTGCTAGAAGCTATCCAAGACCGCTTGGATAAAAAAGTGCAGGTAGTCCTCATGCTCAACCGTCGGGGTTATTCTAGCTTTGTTATGTGTCGGGAGTGTGGGACGGTAGATAGCTGTCCCAACTGTGATATTTCTCTGACTCTCCATATGGATACCAAGACCATGAACTGCCATTACTGTGGCTTTTCGAAGGGAATTCCTCATGTCTGTCCAAATTGTCAAAGCCGCAGTATTCGCTACTACGGTACAGGAACTCAGAAAGCCTACGATGAACTAGCAGAACTCTTTCCTCAGGCTCGCATTCTACGGATGGATGTGGATACGACCCGCAAGAAAGGCAGTCACCAAGCCTTACTGGACCAGTTTGGGCGAGGGGAAGCAGATATCTTGTTGGGAACTCAGATGATTGCCAAGGGCTTGGATTTTCCAAATGTGACCCTAGTCGGAGTGCTCAATGCGGATACGGCCCTAAACTTGCCTGATTTTCGTTCTTCTGAGAGAACCTTCCAGCTCTTAACTCAGGTGGCAGGCCGTGCAGGTCGTGCGGAAAAGGCTGGTCAGGTCTTGATCCAGTCTTACAATCCTGAGCATTATGCCATTCGTTTTGCCAAGGAACAGGACTACGAAGGCTTTTACGCTTATGAAATGGGCATCAGACGCCAACTTGGTTACCCGCCTTATTATTTTACTATTGGAATTACCCTCTCTCACAAGAACGAAGAAGAGGTTGTCAAACGTGCCTATGAAGTCATGGGGATTTTGCGCTCAGGTTTATCGGAAACTAGTAAAATCCTTGGACCAACGCCAAAACCCATCGCCCGTACCCACAACCTTTATCATTACCAGATTTTGATTAAATACCGTTTAGAAGATGAGCTGGGACAGACTCTTAACCAGGTTTTGGCCTTGACTCAAGAACGGGAAAATAGCGAGCTTCGTCTCAGCATTGACCATGAACCGCAGCAATTTTTATAAGAAGGAGAAGAAATGACAAAACTAATCTTTATGGGGACTCCCGATTTTTCAGCAACAGTTTTGAAGGGGTTGTTATCAGATGATCGTTACGAGATTCTAGCTGCTGTGACCCAGCCAGACCGCGCTGTCGGCCGTAAAAAAGTAATCCAAGAAACCCCAGTCAAGCAGGCTGCCAAAGAAGCTGGTCTTCCTATCTACCAACCTGAAAAATTATCTGGAAGCCCAGAGATGGAAGCCATTATGAAGCTAGGGGCGGATGGGATTATCACTGCTGCTTTTGGGCAGTTTCTCCCAAGTGAACTTCTTGATAGCATGGATTTTGCAGTCAACGTTCATGCTTCCCTCCTTCCAAAACATCGTGGTGGCGCCCCTATTCATTATGCCTTGATTCAGGGGGATGAGGAAGCTGGCGTGACCATTATGGAGATGGTCAAGGAGATGGATGCAGGAGATATGATTTCTCGTCGCAGTATTCCTATCACAGATGAGGACAATGTCGGCACCTTGTTTGAGAAATTAGCGATTGTTGGTCGTGACTTGCTTTTGGACACCCTTCCTGGCTATATTGCTGGGGAGATCAAACCTGTGCCTCAGGACCCAAGTCAGGTCACTTTCTCGCCAAATATCAAGCCAGAGGAAGAAAAGTTGGACTGGAATAAGACTAACCGTCAACTTTTTAACCAAATCCGAGGGATGAATCCATGGCCTGTTGCCCACACTTTTCTCAAGGGAGACCGCTTTAAGATCTATGAAGCCCTACCTGTAGAAGGTCAGGGAGCTCCAGGTGAGATTCTGTATATTGGCAAGAAAGAATTGATCGTCGCAACGGCAGAAGGGGCTCTATCCCTCAAGCAAGTGCAGCCAGCTGGTAAACCTAAGATGGATATCGCTTCCTTCCTCAACGGAGTGGGACGGACATTGACTGTAGGAGAACGATTTGGTGACTAAAGTAGAAACGGCTAGAAGTCTAGCTCTAGCAGTACTAGAGGATGTTTTGGTTAACCAAGCATACTCAAATATTGCCTTAAACAAATACCTCAAGGGCAGTCAACTCTCAGCAGCAGATAAGGGCTTGGTGACAGAGATTGTCTACGGTACGGTAGCCCGAAAACTGACTCTGGAATGGTACCTGTCCCACTTTATCGAAGACCGGGATAAGCTTGATAACTGGCTCTATGTCCTGCTTCTCATGAGTACCTACCAACTCCGCTATCTGGATAAGGTTCCCAATCACGCTGTGGTCAATGAAGCGGTAGAACTAGCTAAAGCTCGTAAAAAAGGCAGTGAAAAATTAGTCAACGCTGTCCTTCGTCGTATTTTGCGAGAAGGCTGGCCAGACATTGATAGTATCAAACGCAAAAACAAGCGTGATTCCATTGCCTATTCTCTCCCAGTTTGGCTAGTATCTAAGCTCAAGGAAGAATACGGGGAAGAGAGAGCACAAGCCATCTTTAAAAGTCTCTTGGTGCGCAACAAGGCTAGTATCCGGGTGACCAACTTGAGTCGAAAAGAGGAAATCAAAGCTTTGTTAGAGGCGACTGATTCTCTCTTGGCAACTACTGGTCTGGTCAAGGAGCAAGGCCACTTTGCAGGACATGATTTGTTCGCAGAAGGTGCCATTACCATTCAAGACGAGTCCAGTCAATTGGTTGCTCCGACCCTTGATCTACAAGGTGATGAGCAGGTGCTTGATGCCTGTGCGGCTCCGGGTGGAAAAACAGCTCATATGGCCTCTTACCTTACATCTGGTAAGGTGATAGCTTTGGACCTTTACGACCACAAGTTGGACTTGATCCAAGAAAACGCCCAACGTCTGGGTGTGGCGGATCGAGTGCAAACGCAAAAATTAGATGCCAGAAAAGTGCATGAGTTTTTTGGGAAGAACTCGTTTGACAAGATTTTAGTAGATGCTCCTTGTTCTGGGATTGGCCTCTTGCGTCGCAAACCAGATATCAAATACAATAAAGAAACAGCAGATTTCACATCCTTACAGGAAATTCAGTTGGAAATATTAGGTAGTGTTTGTCAAACGCTACGAAAAGGTGGTATAATAACGTATAGTACCTGCACTATCGTCTCTGAGGAGAACTTTCAAGTCGTTGAGGCATTTTTAGAAAGTCATCCCGAGTTCGAGCAGGTTAAACTAGAACATGAATGCAAGGATATTTTGAAGGACGGCTGTATCTTAATTACTCCTGAATTGTACGGAAGTGATGGATTCTTTATCAGCCAGTTCCGCAAGATATCTGATTAGGAAGGAACTGACACAATGGAAATAGCATTATTAACAGATGTTGGTCAGAAACGAACAAATAACCAAGACTATGTCAATCACTTTGTCAACCGAGCAGGACGCACCATGATCCTCTTGGCTGACGGGATGGGAGGACACCGTGCAGGCAACATCGCTAGTGAGATGGCGGTAACAGACCTAGGCGTGGCTTGGGTTGATACCCAAATTGACACTGTCAATGAAGTTCGTGAGTGGTTTGCCCACTACCTAGAAATTGAAAATCAAAAAATTCATCAGATGGGGCAAGACGAAGCCTATAGGGGGATGGGAACGACGCTAGAAGCTGTCGCTATTATAGGCAATCAAGCTATTTATGCCCATATTGGTGATTCTCGTATCGGTTTGATCCGTGGTGAAGATTATCGCCAGCTGACGAGTGACCATTCCTTGGTCAATGCTCTGCTAAAGGCTGGTCAACTAACCCCAGAGGAGGCGGAAAGTCATCCTCAGAAAAATATTATTACCCAATCAATCGGGCAAAAAGACGAAATTCAACCAGATTTTGGCATGGTCAGCCTAGAGCCAGGAGACTACCTCCTGCTCAATAGTGACGGCTTGACCAATATGATTTCAGGAAGCGATATCTACGATATCGTAACAAGTGATATTTCCTTGGCAGACAAGGCGGCAACTCTCATTCGTTTTGCAAACAATGCAGGGGGCTTAGATAATATCACGGTTGCCCTTGTTCACATGAATGAGGAGGAAGTAGAATGATCCAGATCGGCAGAATTTTTGCCGGGCGGTATCGGATTGTCAAGCAGATTGGTCGAGGAGGCATGGCAGATGTATACTTGGCCAAGGATTTGATCCTAGATGGGGAAGAAGTGGCAGTCAAGGTCCTGAGGACCAACTACCAGACGGACCCGATTGCTGTGGCACGTTTTCAACGTGAAGCGAGAGCCATGGCGGATTTGGACCATCCTCATATCGTTCGGATAACAGATATTGGTGAGGAAGACGGTCAGCAGTATCTGGCTATGGAGTATGTAGCAGGACTGGACCTCAAACGTTATATTAAAGAACACTCTCCTCTCTCAAACGAAGAAGCCGTCCGTATTATGGGACAGATTCTCTTGGCGATGCGTCTGGCGCATACGAGAGGGATTATCCACCGAGATTTGAAACCTCAAAATATCCTATTGACACCAGATGGAACTGCCAAAGTAACAGACTTTGGGATTGCCGTGGCCTTTGCAGAGACCAGTCTGACACAGACCAACTCCATGCTGGGTTCAGTCCACTATCTCTCGCCAGAGCAGGCGCGTGGTTCCAAGGCAACTGTACAGAGTGACATCTATGCCATGGGGATTATTTTCTATGAGATGTTGACAGGACATATCCCTTACGATGGTGATAGTGCAGTGACCATTGCCCTCCAGCATTTCCAAAAACCACTCCCATCTGTTATTGCTGAGAATCCAGCAGTACCACAAGCTTTGGAAAATGTCGTTATCAAGGCAACTGCTAAGAAGCTATCGGATCGCTATCAATCTGTTTCAGAGATGTATGTGGACTTGTCAAGCTGTTTGTCTCCAAATCGTAGGAGAGAACCAAAGCTAGTCTTTGATGAGGCAAGCAAGGTTGATACTAAGACTCTGCCCAAGGTTCCACAAAGCACTTTGACTTCTATTCCGAAGGCTAATCCACAGCCAGAACGACCTCAATCAAAACAGCAAGATCAGCAGGTTGTAGCTGAGGCACCAGTATCAAAATCAACGAAAAAACGAAAATTTAAAGCTCGCTATATGATTTTACTGGCCAGTGCCTTGCTAGTTGTGGCTTCTTTGATTTGGATCTTTTCTCGAACTCCAGCGACTATTGCCATCCCAAATGTGGCAGGGCAGACAGTTGCTGAAGCTAAAGAAACACTGAAGAAAGCTAATTTTGAGGTAGGTGAAGAAAAGTCAGAGGCCAGCGATACAGTAGCAGAAGGACGTGTTATTCGAACAGATCCTGAAGCTGGAAGTGGTCGGAAAGAAGGAAGCAAGGTAAATCTGATTGTTTCCTCAGGTAAGCAATCCTTCCAACTGAGTAACTATGTTGGACGCAAGTATACGGATGTCGTAGCTGAACTCAAGAAGAAGAAGGTTCCTGAGAATCTAATCAAGATGGAAGAGGAAGTATCCAGCGAAAGCGAACCTGGAACCGTCCTCAGACAAAGTCCTGCGGCAGGTACGACTTATGATCTCTCAAAAGCCACTACGATTACCTTAACAGTTGCTAAGAAGGGAATGCCTAGTTACATCGGTTCAAGTCTCGAATTTACTAAGACTAATCTGATTCAGATTGTCGGAGTAAAAGAGGCTAATATTGAGGTTGTTGAAGTATCGACAGCTCCTGAAGGAACAGCAGAAGGTACAGTTGTAGATCAAACACCAAAAGCGGGTGAAAAGGTTGACCTTACTTACACACGTATCAAAATTTCAGTTTATAAACCGAAAACACCGCCGTCAACTTCATCCTCTAACCCTACTCAACGTGGGAACCAAGGTTCTACAACAACACCAAATCAAGGGAATCAGGGTTCTACAACCACTCCAAATCAGGGGAACCAACAAGGAAATACTCCTTCAACTAGCCAATCAAATAGTGAAGGAACCCGTGAAAGTTCTCGAGATTAAACGAATCTTTGTCATGATTTCATGACAAAGATTTTTTTTCATGAACTTTTGTGATAGAATAAAGGGAGTAGAAAATAGGAGTAGAAAATGGACGAATCAAAAGAGTTAAATGCTGTCATTGATGTGATTATGCTAGCTGGAACCATTCTCTTGAAAAGTGGTTCGGAGATTCATCGGGTTGAGGACACCATGATTCGCATTGCCCATTCACAGGGAATAGTGGATTGCAATGTTCTTGCCATGCCCGCAGCTATTTTCTTTTCGATTGAAAACACCAATATTTCTCGGATGAAACGGGTGACGTCATCCTCCTATAACATCGAAAAAGTCTGTGATGTCAACCAAGTATCACGAGAACTTGTGGGTGGCCAGATTGATCTTTCTACAGCTTTTAAAAAGCTGAAGGAAATCAGAAATCAAGCTCTTCCTTATAGCAAGCTCCAAGTGACTGTAGCAGCAACCCTCAGCGCCCCTTTCTTCTCGATTATGTTTGGCGGTAATGTCTATGATGCTTTTGGAGCAGGCGTTGCGACCTTGTTTGGTTTTGCTTTCTCTCTCTATGTCGAGAAGTTTATCCGAATTCCTTTTGTAACAGCTTTTGCGGGTGCCTTTGTTTTTGGCTTGATTGCCCAGTTCTGGGCTCGCTATACTGGCTTTCCTTCGACGGCAGACCTGATCATAGCAGGAGCGGTCATGCCCTTTGTTCCAGGGATTGCTCTGACAAATGCGGTACGGGATATCATGACCAACCATATCAACTCTGGTATGAGCAAGATGTTTGAATCTTTGCTCATTACCCTCGCTTTAGGGGCTGGCACCTCTGTCGCCCTGGTTTTGATGACATAAGATGACTCTAACAAGTATTTTGCTCCAAGCAGTGGCGAGTTTGCTCGCCATTATCACCTTTCTAATCGTACTGAATGTTCAACGCTCCATGCTCCTACCTGGTGGTATTTTGGGAATGGGCGTTTGGCTCCTCTATCTCGTGCTCAAAGAACCAACCAATGTTATTATTGCGACCTTTATTGCAGCAGTAATTGGCTCTTGCATCAGCCAGATTTTAAGTATTGTCTATAAGACACCAGCGGTGGTTTTTGTCTTGGCCATTCTTGCCCCCTTGGTGCCTGGTTATTTATCCTATCGAACGACAGCTTTCTTTGTGACAGGCGATTACAGCCATGCTATTGCCAGTGCGACTTTGGTGGTTATGTTAGCCCTTGTTATTTCTATTGGAATGGCAAGTGGAACGGTAATTCTAAAGCTTTATCACTATATCCGAAAGCAGAGAGGAATCTCTTCCTAATGCAGTCAAAACAAAGACTTGATTTGGTGAATCAAGTCTTTTTTCTCTCTTTTGCCCCTATTTGTGATAAAATAGAATGAAACGATTTTTTACAATGAATGAAAAAACAGAGGTAAATATGACAATCGGTATTGATAAGATTGGTTTTGCAACCAGTCAATATGTCTTGAAATTACAAGACTTAGCAGAAGCAAGGGGAGTTGACCCCGAAAAATTTAGCAAGGGACTCTTGTTAAATGAAATTAGTATTGCGCCACTGACTGAGGATATTGTTACCTTGGCAGCTAGTGCAAGCAACTCTATTTTGACAGACAAAGAAAAAGAAGAAATCGATATGGTCATCGTGGCAACCGAGTCAGGGATTGACCAGAGTAAGGCAGCAGCGGTCTTTGTTCATGGCCTATTAGGCATTCAGCCTTTCGCCCGTAGCTTTGAAATCAAAGAAGCTTGCTATGGAGCGACAGCTGCCCTTCATTATGCTAAATTGCATGTGGAAAATTCTCCAGAGTCTAAGGTTTTGGTCATTGCCAGTGATATTGCCAAGTATGGTGTGGGAACTCCTGGTGAACCAACTCAAGGTGCTGGAAGTGTGGCGATGTTGATTACTCAGAATCCACGCATCATGGCCTTTAACAATGATAACGTTGCCCAAACGCGTGACATCATGGATTTCTGGCGTCCGAACTATTCAAGCACTCCTTATGTAAACGGCATGTACTCGACTCAACAGTATCTTGATTGCCTGACGACGACTTGGGATGAATACAAGAAACGCTATGATTGGACTATGAATGATTTTGCGGCTATCTGCTTCCACTTGCCTTATCCTAAGCTGGCTTTAAAAGGCTTGCGCAAGATGATGGACAAAACTTTGTCTCAGGAAAAACAGGATAGTTTGCAAGAAAACTTTGACAAGTCCATTCTCTACAGTCAGATGATTGGGAATATCTACACAGGTTCCCTCTTTCTCGGTCTCCTTTCTCTTTTGGAAAATGCAGAGACTTTGAAGGCTGGAGATAAAATTGCCCTCTACAGTTATGGAAGTGGAGCTGTTTCAGAGTTCTTTAGTGGAGAGCTGGTCGAAGGCTATGAGGCTTACCTTGATAAGGATCGCTTGAGCAAACTCAAGCAACGTACAGCATTGTCAGTTGCAGACTATGAAAAAGTCTTCTTCGAAGAGGTGCAGTTGGATGAGTCTGGTTCAGCCCAATTTGCGGGCTATGAACATCAAGACTATGCCTTGGTTGAAATTCTCGACCACCAACGCCGTTATAGCAAGGTTGAAAAATAATGAAGAGAAGTTGGAATGGATTTTCTAAAAAATCATACCATGAGCGCCTTGAGTTGTTGCGAGCTCAGGCGCTCCTTAGTCCTGAAAAGCAAACGAGTCTAGAGCAGAATGAGCAAGTCAGCTTGGCAGTTGCAGACCAGCTGAGTGAGAATGTGGTAGGAACTTTTTCTCTGCCTTACTCGATCATTCCAGAACTTTTGGTGAACGGTCAGGACTACACAGTTCCCTATGTGACAGAAGAACCCTCAGTAGTTGCTGCGGCTAGCTATGCCAGCAAAATCATAAAGCGAGCAGGTGGCTTTACTGCTCAAGTACATGAGCGCCAGATGATCGGTCAGGTAGCCCTTTATCATGTTGCTGAACCTGAACAAGCGCAAGAGAAGATTGCCAGCAAGAAAGCGGAACTCTTGGAACTTGCCAATCAAGCCTATCCTTCTATCGTCAAACGTGGTGGCGGGGCGCGTGATTTGCATGTAGAACAGATCAAAGGTGAAACAGACTTTCTCGTCGTCTATCTCCATATCGATACCCAGGAAGCCATGGGGGCTAATATGCTAAATACCATGCTAGAAGCCTTGAAGCCGGTCTTAGAAGAACTCAGTCAGGGGCAGAGTCTCATGGGAATCCTGTCCAATTACGCGACCGATTCTCTGGTGACTGCAAGCTGTCGTATCGCCTTTCGCTACTTGAGTCCCCAAAGGGACCAAGGACGAGAAATTGCGGAGAAAATAGCTTTGGCTAGCCAGTTTGCGCAGGCTGATCCCTACCGAGCGGCTACCCATAATAAAGGGATTTTTAATGGTATTGATGCCATTTTGATTGCCACGGGTAATGACTGGCGTGCCATCGAAGCTGGAGCCCATGCCTTTGCCAGTCGAGATGGACGCTATCAAGGCCTCAGCCGATGGAGTCTCGATAGGGACTCAGAAGAATTGGTCGGTGAGATGACCTTACCTATGCCCGTAGCGACCAAGGGTGGCTCTATCGGTCTCAACCCACGTGTAGCCCTCAGTCATGAACTACTGGGAAATCCTTCAGCTAAGGAATTAGCTCAGATTATCGTGTCCATCGGTCTTGCTCAAAACTTTGCGGCCCTCAAAGCCTTAGTAAGTACGGGCATCCAGCAAGGCCACATGAAATTGCAGGCCAAATCCCTAGCTCTCCTAGCAGGTGCTAGTGAGTCTGAAGTTGCTCCCCTCGTTGAGCGCCTCATCGCAGATAAAACCTTTAACTTAGAGACAGCCCAGCGCTATCTCGAAAACTTAAGATCATAAAAAAACTCAGACGAATTCGTCTGAGTTTTTTGTACTTAAATACTTTTTCCTGGTAATAGTGTGACTGGTAAGAAGTAACCAGTTGTCGCGACTTCCTTGCCTTCAATCTTCTGCAAGAGGAGATCGACAGTGAGGTGGGCAATCTCTTTCATAGGTTGCTTAATCGTTGTCAGGTGAGGATAGTAGTTCTCGATAAAGTAAGTCCCATCATAGCCGATGACCTTGAGCTCATCAGGAACAGAGATACCTAGCTCCTGAGCGATTTTGATCACCAGAATAGCTGTTAAATCATCCGAAGCAAAAATCGCATCTGGTTTCTGATGGGTCAAGATATTCTTGATTTCCATTTCTTTTCTGACGGGAGAAAAGTCGCTCGAAACATTGATAATAGGCGCTTTTGGGAGAACAGAGGCAAAACCAGCGTGGCGCAGTCCAGTCGGTGAGTTCGAGTTGTCATTTCCTGTAATCATGATGATAGACTGGGCGCCTGTCTTGACCAAGGTTTGAGCTGCGAGGACTCCGCCACCGTAGTTATCAGAGGAGACGACAGGGATGTCTGGAGACAAGTTTCGGTCAAAGGAAATAATCGGTGCCGTCACACGATTGTAGTCTTCGATTCCCAAGTTGTGACTTCCAGAAATGATACCGTCTACCTGGTTGGCCTCCAGCATTTCAATGTACTCTCGTTCTTTTTCAGAGTCATGCTCGCTGTTACAGATGATGGTCTTGTAGCCATTTTTGAAGAGTTGGTGTTCCAACTTGTCAATCAACTCCGCATAAAAGACATGACTGATGTTTGGAAAAATAAGTCCAATCAACTTGGCAGATTTTCCTTGGAGACTTCGAGCCAGATTGTTGGGCTTGTAGCCTAGCTCTCGCATGGCTTCATTAACCTTTTGAATGGTTTTCTCAGATAGATAACCCTTTTTATTGATGACCCGTGAGACGGTAGTAGGGCTGACGCCTGCAAGTTTGGCGACATCAGTTAGTTTTGCGACCATAATCTAATTCATAGTAAGTTCCAGTTGGGTTTCCAGATTTGATGAGGATACCATTTTGGTCCGCATGTGGGAAGACACGACCAGAAAATACTTTTTCTCCTTTATTGATGAAAATTTCAAAGACTGACTTGTCGATGAAGATAGTTGCAGTAGTAGCTTGCTTGTCGATTGGGCAAGAACGAGTGTTTCCAAATTCTTGGGCATACTGTTCACCAGCCTGACTACGATCAACAGTAACCTGTCCATTGACAAGGTCAAAATTGATTGAAAGTCCCTTGCCTTCTTTATCAGCGAGCAAGACAATCTCGCTTTGGCTATTGGCCTCCAAGTTGAGCTCGAGTTCATAGGTGTTATTGGTTTGAGTACGATTTGAGAAGGCTTCTTCAGAAGCACGAAGATCCTTGATAGCTGCGACTGGGTATTGGTAGAGTTTGCCATCTTTGATAGTGAGTTCTTTGACCAATGAGAAGGTTCCTTGGTGGTCAAAACGGTCAGATGGGTAAGAAACATCTGGCAACCCAAGCCAACTTACTGCTAGTGCACGTCCATCTGGAGCATTGAAGGCTTGCGTTGCATAGGCTTCAAAACCATAGTCTAGATTTTGCAATGGAGACACATCTACCATTTTGGCATTTTCAGGGGCAAAGGAAGTCCCGATTTTGTACATGTTTGGATAGATATTATCATAGTCTAGAACAGCCTTATCCAATCCTTGTGGGCAGTAGAGAAGGACAGGTTGCTCCCCTACAAAGACTAGATTTGGACATTCCATCATGTAGGCAGTGCGGTCGTTAGCAAAGTTAAGGTCACCAACCTCTTGCCAGTTGGTGTAGTCATTATCTATAGCCTTATAGAGACGGACGAAGCCTTTTTTCTCCAAGTCCTGTCCACCGACGATAGCATAATATTGACCTTTAAAGTTAAAAATTTGCGGGTCGCGGAAGTGGTCAGTAGAGTCTGATGGCTGGTCAATCAAGATCTTGTCAATCTTTGTAATCTTGCCATCCTTATCTAAAAGAGCCCCGATCTGGTAGGGGTGACGGATCCAGTTTTCATCACGGACATTTCCAGTATAGAATAGGAACAACTGATCGCCAAACTGCATGGCAGAACCAGAGTAGGCACCGTGACTATCCAATGGAGTATCTGGCAAAACTTTGACTCCAGTTTCTGTAAAGTGCACTAAATCATCACTTTCAAGCTGCACCCAAGATTTCAACCCATGGGCTGCACCAAAGGGGAAGTTCTGGTAAAAGAGAATCCATTTGCCATCGAAACAAGAAAAGCCATTTGGATCATTGAGAAGGCCCATTTTAGGCTCGACATGGTAACGAGTATGCCAAGGAGATTGAGCCATCTTTTCCTTGATTTGTTTGATTTCATCATTAGACCAGTCTTCATAGCGTCTATAACGGCGCTCAGTTGTCCATTCCATTTTATCTTTCCTCCATAAGTTCTATTCTATTATTAATAGTAAACGTTTTCGACAAAAAAAGCAAGTCTTTTATGTTAAAAAAAAGAAAAATATGTCAAACGATTGCCATAAATTAAGTAAAGGAAATCTAGCAAATTTTCACGAAAAAATGAAAGAAAATGTAAATAAAAGCCTTGATTCCTCAAGTATAAAGATATTTTTTTGAGGAAAAAGAGAATAACCCTCAAAAACGAGCAAAAATAATCAGAGAAAAAAGAAAGGTTTTAAAAATTTCTGCAAAACGCTTGACATATTTTAGAAACGTGATAAAATAATAGTCGTAGGGCGAATAAAATCGCTTTCAAATAAGAACAAAATTTTATAAGGAGATTTTTGCAAATGAACAATCAGGATATTGCAAAAAAGGTCATCGAAGCCCTTGGCGGACGTGAAAATGTCAACAGTGTAGCCCACTGTGCGACTCGTCTACGTGTCATGGTCAAAGATGAAGGGAAAATCAATAAGGAAGTGATTGAGAACTTGGATAAAGTTCAAGGAGCTTTCTTTAACTCAGGTCAATACCAAATTATCTTTGGTACTGGTACAGTAAACAAGATGTACGACGAAGTCGTTGCGCTTGGTTTGCCAACATCTTCTAAAGAAGATATGAAAGCAGAAGCTGCTAAACAAGGAAACTGGTTCCAACGTGCCATCCGTACTTTCGGTGACGTTTTCGTGCCAATCATCCCAGTTATCGTAGCAACTGGTCTCTTCATGGGTGTTCGTGGTCTCTTGAATGCTCTTGGAATGACACTTCCAGAAGATGTTACCATTTACAGCCAAATCCTCACAGATACAGCCTTCATCATCTTGCCAGGTTTGGTTGTATGGTCAACCTTCCGCGTATTCGGTGGAAATCCAGCCGTTGGTATCGTCCTCGGTATGATGCTTGTTTCTGGTTCACTTCCAAACGCTTGGGCAGTAGCATCAGGTGGTGAAGTAACAGCTATGAACTTCTTTGGCTTCATTCCTGTTGTTGGTTTGCAAGGTTCCGTTCTTCCAGCCTTCATTATCGGGGTGGTCGGAGCCAAGTTTGAAAAAGCTCTCCGCAAAGTGGTTCCAGATGTCTTGGATCTCTTGGTGACACCGTTCGTGACACTTTTGGTCATGTCTATCCTTGGACTCTTTGTCATCGGACCAGTCTTCCACGTTGTTGAAAACTACATCCTTTTCGGAACAAAAGCGATCCTTGGCTTGCCATTTGGTCTTGGTGGTTTGGTCATCGGTGGAGTTCACCAATTGATCGTCGTATCAGGTGTGCACCACATCTTCAACTTGCTTGAAGTGCAATTGCTTGCTGCTGACCATGTGAACCCATTTAACGCTATTATCACTGCAGCGATGACAGCTCAAGGGGCTGCAACTGTTGCCGTTGGTGTCAAAACTAAAAATCCTAAACTAAAAACACTTGCTTTCCCAGCTGCTCTTTCTGCCTTCCTCGGTATTACAGAGCCTGCTATCTTCGGGGTAAACTTGCGCTTCCGTAAACCATTCTTCCTTTCATTGATCGCTGGTGCTATCGGTGGTGGATTGGCTTCAATCCTTGGACTTGCTGGTACTGGTAATGGTATCACCATCATCCCTGGTACAATGCTTTACGTTGGTAACGGCCAATTACTTCAATACCTTCTTATGGTAGCTGTATCATTCGTTCTTGGTTTTGCCCTTACTTACATGTTTGGTTACGAGGACGAAGAAGAGGTTGCTACTGAAGTTGCGACAGAACGTTTGGTCCAAGAAGAAACAACTGGTAACATTTCAGTAGCTCCTCAAAACGAAACAATCCAAACTCCTATCGTTGGTGATGTTGTTGCTCTTGAGAATGTTAACGACCCAGTCTTTTCAAGTGGTGCAATGGGACAAGGGATCGCTGTAAAACCAAGCCAAGGTGTGGTTTACGCACCAGCTGATGCAGAAGTATCGATCGCCTTTGCTACAGGACATGCTTACGGTTTGAAGACAGCAAATGGAGCTGAAATCTTGATCCACGTTGGTATCGATACGGTGACTATGAACGGTGAAGGTTTTGAACAAAAAGTTGCTCAAGGCGACAAGGTCAAAGCTGGTGACGTTCTCGGAACTTTTGACTCAAGCAAAATCGCTGCTGCAGGTCTTGACGACACAACAATGGTTATCGTGACTAATACAGCAGACTACGCTTCTGTGACACCAGTCGCAAGTGGCTCTGTTGTCAAGGGTGACGCTATCATCGAAGTGAAAGCCTAATCCTCTTCGAAAATCAAATCTAAAAACAAAACGAACAAATATCATGTTTGTTCGTTTTTACTTGGATGGTAAGATTTACAGAGGAAAATCTAAAATATTGAGAAATCTAGCCCTTTAAAATGTGCTATAATAGAGAAAACAAAGATAAGAGGTTTATCATGACAAAATTATATGGAAGTTTAGAAGCGGGCGGTACAAAGTTCGTCTGTGCTGTCGGAGATGAAAATTTTAACGTTGTAGAAAAGACACAGTTTCCTACAACAACTCCTATCGAGACTATCGATAAAACCATCGAATTCTTTTCAAAATTCGATAATCTTGCAGGCCTTGCCATCGGTTCCTTTGGTCCTATTGATATCGATAAAAACTCAAAAACCTATGGTTTTATCACAACGACTCCAAAACCTCACTGGGCAAATGTAGACCTACTTGGTGCCCTTCGTCGTGCCCTCAACGTACCCATGTATTTCACAACCGATGTAAACAGCTCTGCCTATGGTGAAGTAGTTGCTCGTAACAATGCTGGTGGCCGTATCGAAAACTTGGTTTACTACACGATCGGTACAGGGATCGGTGCAGGAGTTATCCAACGTGGTGAGTTTATCGGTGGTGTCGGTCACCCTGAGATGGGGCACTACTATGTGGCTAAACACCCAATGGATGTGGAGAAAGAATTTAACGGCGTTTGTCCTTTCCACAAGGGCTGTTTGGAAGGCTTTGCGGCTGGTCCAAGCCTCGAAGCTCGTACAGGTATTCGTGGTGAAAACATCGAACTCAACAGTTCTGTCTGGGACGTTCAAGCCTACTATATTGCTCAAGCTGCGGTCAATGCTACAGTGACTTTCCGCCCAGACGTGATCGTCTTTGGTGGTGGGGTCATGGCCCAACAACACATGCTGGACCGTGTGCGTGAGAAATTCACAGCTCTTCTCAACGGCTACCTACCAGTACCAGACGTGCGTGACTACATCGTGACTCCAGCAGTTGCTGGAAATGGTTCTGCTACACTTGGGAACTTTGTCCTTGCTAAGAGTGTCGCAAAATAAAAAAAGAAAACATCCGTTTGGTTGCCCAAGCGGATGTTTTGTTTGAAGACAATGTTTTTTGAGCCTTCCCTTAAGTGATTACGGACGGTAGCGACTTTCCTCGAAATTCCATACCTAAACTTTGAGCCCAATGTCTCAAAGTTTCCGAACACCTGAAACCATTAGATTTCAGGTGTTTTTATCACGGCGGAAAGGCTAGGTAAGTTCTCGATTCACTATCAAAAAATAGGCATGATTTCCATACCAAAGTATATTTAGTATCAGGCTATTTTCTATTCTCAAAACATCTTCCAGAAGAAATCAATAATATAGGTCAAACCATAGGTATAAACCACTAGGGTAAAGGGCTTGGTCAACACGATGATAATCATATAGCGTTTGAAGGTCATCTTGGTGAGGGCAGCCAGCATACAGAGAAAGTCAGCTGGGCTGACTGGCCAGATCATCATAAAGATAAAGAAGCGCTCAAAGCGATTGCCCTTATCTAACCAACCGATGTACTTGTCATAGGTGCGCTTGCTGACGACCGACTGGACAAAGGCAGCTCCATAGAGACGCACGAGGTAAAAGATAATGGCGCAGCCAATCACGATGCCGATGTAGTTATAGATGGTTCCGATGATGTGGCCGTAAATAAAGACCCCAGCCACTGAGGTCAAAGCTCCCGGAATGATCGGAACGACGGTTTGTAGGATCTGTAAAAAGATAAAGAGTGGTGGCCCCCAAACCCCAGCTTGCTGGATAAAGGCAGATAGGGTTTCCTTGGATTGTAAAACTCCTGCTTGATAGGCCCAAATACAGAAAATCAAGGTGCCTACTCCCCCGACGATAGATGAAATATTGATGACTTGCTGTAGAAGGGGAGAAACAGCTTTCATTTGCTTATGCTGTGACATAGAAACTCCTTATAGATAGTATGGATCTACTATACCATATTTTTCTTATAAAGACTAATTTGATTCCTTATCTTGCTTTTTATATAAGTGTGGTACAATTAAAGGAGTAAGTCAAGAGATATAATGGTGAAAGAAATGTTAGATTTAAAATTTAAAGGAAGATGGAGAAAGTACCAAAAGGAAGTCCTAGATCGTTTTCAGAACTATCAAACAGATGGGCATGTTCACCTAGTGGCGGCACCAGGGTCTGGGAAAGACAACCATTGGTATCGAGCTAATCGCTCGTTTTGGCAACCCAGCCCTCATCTTAGTTCCGACTGTCACCATTCGTGAACAATGGGTAGATAGGATTCAAACTGCTTTTCTAGGGGAGGGTCAGAGGCTTTCAGATCTCGTTTCCCAAAACTTAAAGGAGATGAAGGCATTAACGATTGTGACCTATCAGGCTTTTCATAGCGCTATGAACCAATTGCAATCACAAGAAGATGGAGAAGCAGAGGATTTTGTGGGGTTTGATTTGCTTGCAAGTCTAAGAGCTCAGAAAGTTGCTACTCTTTGCTTGGACGAATGCCACCACCTGCGCAATGAATGGTGGAAAAGTCTGGAAGTCTTTCGCAAGCAGTATGGACAGTTGCAAGTCATCTCCCTGACAGCGACACCACCTTATGACAGCGAACCTGAACTCTGGGAACGCTATAACCGAATGTGTGGGGAAATTGACCAAGAAATCACGGTACCTGAACTAGTCAAGGAAGACACCCTCTGCCCTCATCAGGATTTTGTTTATATCTGTTCACCAACAGCTGAAGAGTCGGAACACCTCAGGCAGTTTGAAGATAGAAAGTGGGAGTATATCCATCAGCTTTTGGTCAATCCTGACTTTCAAGCTCTAGTATCAGGTTCGAAGGTACTCAAAGGAGATATTTCATCCGATGTTCTATTAGAAGACCCTAAGTACTTGTCGGCTATTTTGATCTATATGCATTCTCAGGGCTTGACCATTCCTGACTCTTTAGAGAATCTTTTGGGGGCGAAACGTCTGCCTCAGGTGAACTCCTACTGGCTCGAGCTGTTGTTGCAGAGCGTTCTCTATCAAACTCCAGATTGGTACGAGGATTCAAATGGATTTAGGGAAAAGTTAGAATCGGAGTTAAAAGCACGGGGGTTGATCGAACAGCGACAGGTTTCTCTAGTCAAGTCCAAGTCTAGGGACAAGATTTTAAATCAGTCTTTGGGGAAATTGTCTGGTATTGCAGATATTTTTCTGACTGAGTATAAAAGTATGGGACAAGATTTGCGACAACTCGTCTTGGCGGATTATATTCGCAAGGATTTTTCCACCTATTTGGGCGATGGGCAGGCAGGGATTTCTCAGTTGGGAGTTCTTCCTTATTTTGAAAGTATTCGTCGGAAAGCTCAGGAGCATGAGATACCGGTATCTTTGGCTGTCTTGTCAGGGAGTGTCGTTATTCTTCCCACCAATGTGGCAACAGAGTTGAAGGAACTCTTGCCTCAGGTTCATCTTAGTTTTTCGTCTATTGGTCAGTTAGACCAAGAGGACTATGTGCAGGTGGGATTCCCTAGTACGGCTAAGGGTATTGTAGCGGCGGTGACGGAACTTTTCCAACGCGGTCGGATCCAAGTCCTAGTTGGAACCAAATCTCTCCTCGGAGAGGGTTGGGATGCCCCTTGTGTCAATTCTTTAATCCTTGGAAGTTTTGTGGGGAGCTTTATGCTGAGTAATCAGATGCGTGGACGTGCCATTCGTACCTGGCAAGGACATCCAGAAAAGACTAGCAATATCTGGCATTTGGTAGCCATTCAACCGGAGCCGCTCATTACTCTCTCTGGAGAAGAACCGATGCTAGATAGCAATCAGGATCTGCAAACCTTGTCTCGCCGTATGGAACATTTTCTTGGACTGGCCTATAATCAGGAGAGTATTGAGACTGGTTTGGATCGTTTGGATTTTCCAAAGCCCCCTTTTAAGAAAAAGCAAATCAGAGAGTATAACGAACGGATTAAGATGTTATCCAAGGATCGAGCAGGTTTGCGCAAAAAATGGTACGATTCTCTCGTAGTGGCAGATCAATTTGAGATTGTCACTGAAGTTGCGACTCAAAAACAGAAAATTCCAATCATGCTCCAGTTTGATGCATTAAAATGGGTACGCATGTCTTTGCTGCTGTTAGCAGTGGATTTATTGGTTTTGTTGTTTAGAATGAGACTGACTGGAGTTTGGTGGCTTACAGCAGCTTGTCTCCTCTTTTTGGCCTTTGCATCTTGGCGCTACCTCTGCTATAAGAGTCCCTATAAACGTTTGCAATCTCTGGGTGAGCAGATCCGAAAGGCTCTGCTAGATTCGGGGCATCTAACAAATGACCAATCTCGTGTTCAGGTAGAGGAGGATAAGGAAAATTATTTGGTTTTCGCCTATCTCAAGGGAGGTAGTATGAGAGATAAGGAATTGTTTGCGCAGACTGTGGGAGAATTCTTTGCTCCAGTGGACAACCAGCGCTATCTCTTGAAGACAGAGAAAGTCCGACAAGGTCAGTCACCTTACTATGTCGTGCCTAGTCTTTTTGACAAGCGCAAGGAAGAAGCACAGAAATTCCTCGACTTTCTGACGCCGACTATCGGACGTTATCATCTCGTCTACACACGAACAGAGGCAGGAAGGAAAACCCTTCTCGAAGCTCGTATCCAAGCTCTCTCTAACAAAAACGACCGTATCTTGACTAAGAAGAAGGTTAAAAGCCGGTTGGAGTAGGGGAGGTAGCTATTCGAAGTTTCGAAGATATGAATTTACTAAAGTTTATATGCATTCTAAACTTAGAATGGTAAGAAATGCATAAATTTATAAGTATTCTAAGCTTCGAATGGTCTAGCTGAGAAAGTTTTGAGGTATTTGAACTTTCGAATAGTTCTCTTTCCTAAAGTTTAGATGTATTCTAAAGCTAGAAAAGTTAAAATCTAAAAATAGTAAGAGTCTCTAGCTGACAGACGGATATGTTTCCAGTCAGATAGGGATTTTTTATTTTGGAAATAAAAGATTTGCCCTGAGAAGTACATTTTAGATGGAAATATTGATAGTTGAGAGGAAGTGGGACAAATCTTTTAAAGTAACTATTAGAATGGATTTAAAAGTTTACATAATGAAAAATAGAAAGGTTATCATCATGACAAAAACATTCACTATCCGTCCACTAAGCTACACCAACTTTACCAATCGTGAGTTTGAAAGTCTCATGGTAGACACGGGTCAACTACTAGAAGTTTTTGCCAAGGCACATAAGGACGAGCCTATGTATAGCAAGCACCTTGACTCCTTCAAGAGCAAGCTAGCAGACTTCCAAGCCCAGCTAGCTACAGTGGAAAAGAAGGAAGCGACCAATCTGACCGAAGTCGATCGCAATCGTGACAGTGCCTTAGTCGGTCTCTTTACCCTTCATAGAGGATTTGCTAAGATCAAGGAGACCAAACTCAAAGAAGCCCATGAGACCTTGAAACCAGTCTTTGCCAAGTACAAGGATATCACCAAGCACAGCAATGATGTGGAAACAGCAGAAATCAAGAGTTTACTCAAAACCCTCAGTGAAGAACCCTATCACACGGCAGTGACCAGTCTAGGCTTGATCCCTATGCTGACGGCGGTGATTAGTGCGCAGGAGGAATATGATCAGGTGGAAAGTCAGGCGCGTGCGCATAAGTCTGCCAAGGAAGTCGGCAAGACCAGACAAGTCCGTACGGAACTAACCAGCATCTACGATCTCTTTATGCGCTATACCGCAGCCAGTGCAGAAGCCTATCCTGAAAAGGAACACCTGACTCAACTCCTCAAGGACCTGAACACAATCCGAGATAGCAAGCGTCGATTGACTGGCTCAAGTAAGAAGGATAAGAAAGTGAAAACAGAAGAAGCGACACAAGTAGCTGGATAAAAATTAACGTCTTTAGATATATTATTATCTAAAGGCGTTTTTTGGTGGATTCGTGGTATAATTTTGGTAAAAGTATAAGGTTATAAATTATTTTATTTTTAGAAAGAGATACTATGGATGATAGATTTGTTACATTAAAGCACATTGATACTTCAGTAGCAGCTAAAAATGTTGCTAAATTACTTGAAGAAAATAAAACTTATTTCTTAAATGGGAACTGGGGTTCTGGAAAAACAGAATTTCTAGTTGAAGTTGGTAAGAATACTAATAAAAAATTAGTTACGATAGACTTTTGGAGATTAAGCGATAACCGCTCAACGATTGAGATTGTTTTTTCAAAATTACACCCGTTGGTATATAGCTTTTTAAGGATTTTCATAGTTTTATGTGTCGCAGTTTCTATCTTAATGACTAATGTAGTTGATTTGGGTTTAAGTTCTTTTTTTGAATCTTTTTGTGTTAAATTAATTATTGGGAGTATTGTTTTATTAGTAGCAATCTATCAATTTTTTAAAATCAAATCAGATGGTTTTTATAGTTGTTTACTAACTTCTAAATGTCTATCATTATCTCGAAAAGTATTAGTTATTGATGATTTTGATCGAATGTCTAACAAACAACAAGAGGAGAGTTATAAAATTTTTAGTTTACTCAGTGGCAAGCTCCCGATTGTCTTTGTAGGAGACATTGAGAAAGTACATCTTAAAGACAATAATTTTCTTTCTAAAATAATTGATAGAAGAATAGAGCTACCATTTGTTCTTCATCCATCAAATATTTGGCAAGATTATTTTGACTTACTAGGAAAGAAATTTAGTACGAGATTGTCAGATGATTTTTGGAAAAGGTTCAGCTTTGAAAACAGAAACTTGCGAGATCGCAATCATTTTAATGACTACGTCAATCAAGAATTCTTTTCAAGGGGGAAGTTTGAACATGTTCAAGAAGAACAACAACTTTGGATTATCTATGCTTATCTTTTTTATCCTGAATTATATAAACAACTATTAAAGAACGAAGAAATAAAAGTTAAGGATGATGAAAAAACAAGTTTTACAGAGATTTTCAAGTTTGGACGAAGCATACAGGAAATATTATCTGACATTCAGCAATCAGACCTTAACCAATATCCACCGAACTATAAAAAGAACAGATCAGCCTATTTTCTCTATGAGGAACCTCTAAATCATACAAAAGAGGAATTTAATACATTACTTGAAACAGACAGTGATGAATTATCAAGAGAACTAAGAGAGACAAACTATAACAAAGATTTTTATCAATATCTCTCAAGCCAATACAAATCTTTTTCAGAACTGCAAAAAGTAAGATTATTACGTATTACCATACAAGAGTCTATGAAATCATTTAATAGCTCTGCAATGGACTATATTGTTGGAGAAAAATTGAATGAAGAAATTCCTAGATATGAGAGAAATACTCCTTTAAGCAAGGAAATAATAGATAGAATAGTAGATTTTTGGGAAACTATTCTTAGAAAAGAAGGTTTAGACCAATCTGAAATCATTTATTTTATGGAAAAACATAGAGTACTTACCTTCTATGATTTAGGGCTTCACTATACAAAACTAAAGATTGATAATGAAAATTTTGCAAAGCTAAAACGGAAAGATTTCTTCCTATTGACCTATCTTAGTGCAGTTAATAAATTTGGGCAATTTAAGAAATGGGATAGCAGTATATGGAATGCGATAGATTGTTTTGGAGATAAGGAATTTTTATCATTTTGGAAATTTCAAGGGATTCTATCTACTGATGAGAATTATTTTGATTTTGATATTATCCCAGAAAATATGATCTATACTCTTTGGATAGGTAAATACACTTTTGAACCACCACATGATTTTGAAGATTATAGGGAGGATGTTATTAAAAAGATTCGTCTGAAACTTGATCAGCTGGAATCAAAAGGATTCACATTTGATGAGAAAATAGATGGAGAACATAGACGCAGAGATTAGGATTTTAAAATTTGGGTATTTTTCTAGTTTATTGCTTATTTCTTACCGTTACACTAAATTAGCATTTTCTATAAAAATTACTTGCTCTACTCAGGTCGAGTGGTTTTTATAGAATTATGATAAAATAGGAGAAATAATACATTTTTTGAAAGAGGTTTAGACAAAACTTTGTTTCCATATTTCCTGGAAACGGATAGAAAGTAAGGAGAAATATGGAACAAATTAACCAAAAATCCCAGTGCCAACAACTCTGGGCTAGGAACAAATACCTCGTTTTGAGCCATTCCAGCAATATTTACAATGAGATTCGCCAATACTTGAAGAATGAACAAGTGGAGGTGAGTCTGGTTCAAGAGATGATTGACCGTGCCTGTCAAATCCCAGAACACAGGGGTCAGGTTTGCAATGCCTTTCAGCATATTTGGGGATATTTCAAAAAGAAAGCGACAGATTCCGAGCGCAAGGGCTATATGATCTTGCTGGATCGCTACCGCTTTGGTCAGGCTTCTAAGGAAGATTTGATTGCCAAGACTCGAGAGTTGCTTGATCGCTATCCCAATACCTACTTGCAACATTCGACCTTACTGAAAGGAGCGATCCATGAGACTTTGGCATGAGGCTTTGATTTCACAACTTCCTCGTCCGCAACTTTTGGGGCAACATCGAGAGTGCTGTGCCCTGCGTGGCAATGGCTGGGGCAGAAAGCATGCGACGGTGGACTATGTTTTTACCCACTCGCCCTATCGTCTCTATGCTTATCATCGCTTGATCATGGAGGAGATGGTTGGCCGTGGCTACAATGTCAGTCCAGAGTGGCTGGACAAGAACTACCGTGGCAAAACCTGCCCTCCCTATGAAGACTTGCCTGAGGAGAACCTAGGTAATCCCGTCTATAGTGAGCATAATGCTGAATACTATGAGGAGTGCTTAGCTAATCTTCGTGAGAAGGGGATCAACCTATAGTCTTTTCTAATAACAAGCCATAGTCACTGATGAGAATCGTCAATAGCTCGTTTGAGTATTCTAACTAAAATACAGCCACAAAAGAAGTAAAACAAAGGATTTGAGACGCTGGTCTCAAGTCTTTTTCTTTTGATCAAAAGTGTGATATAGTTTCAAACTATATCAAAGCCTAATTATTTACAATTATACAGACAGTTTCTTTTCTGTTAAGATAGTTTCAACAACAAATTTTGGAGGACACATCATGTCAACTACGATCATCGGTTTCCCTCGTTTGGGCGAATTCCGCGAATTAAAATTTACAACTGAAAAATACTTTAGCAAAGAAATCTCAGAAGAAGAACTCTTAGCAGCAGCAAAAGATTTGCGCGCTAAACACTGGAACATTGTCAAAGAAAAAGGCATCACTGAAATCCCATCAAATGACTTTTCTCACTATGACAACTTCCTAGATGCTGCTTTCCTCTTTAACGTGGTGCCAGCTTCTGTTCAAAACTTGGAATTATCAGAACTTGAACGCTACTTTGCTTTGGCTCGTGGTTACCAAGGTGAAAAAGGGGATGTTCGTGCCCTTCCGATGAAGAAATGGTTTAACACCAACTACCACTACATCGTACCTAAATTTGAAAAAGACACTCAAGTCAAACTTGCAGGTCACAAGATCTTTGACGAATTCCAAGAAGCAAAAGAACTTGGTCTCAACACTCGTCCAGTCCTTGTGGGACCATTCACTTTCCTTCAATTGTCAGACTTTGAAGAAGGTGTGAAAGCAGAAGACTTCGTAGATAGCTTTGTAGCTGCTTACCAAGAAGTTTTTGCCAAATTGGCTGAACTTGGTGCAACTCGTATCCAACTCGACGAAGCGGCTCTTGTCAAAGATTTGACAGCTGAAGAAAAAGCTCTCTTCTTGAACCTCTACAACAAACTTTTGGCTGATAAAAAAGGTCTTGAAGTCTTGCTTCAAACTTACTTCGGTGACGTTCGTGACGTTTACGCTGACCTTGTGAACTTGCCAGTAGATGCCATCGGTCTTGACTTCGTTGAAGGTAAGAAAACTCTTGAACTCGTTAAAGGTGGTTTCCCAGCTGATAAGACTCTTTATGCAGGTATTGTCAATGGTAAAAACATCTGGCGCAACAACTATGAAAAGAGCTTGGCTGTTCTTGAGCAAATCCCAGCTGAAAACATCGTATTGACAAGCTCATGCTCACTTCTTCATGTGCCATTTACAACTGCTAACGAAGAATTTGAACCAGCTATCTTGAATCACTTTGCTTTTGCAGTTGAAAAATTGGAAGAACTTCGTGACTTGGATGCTATCCGCAATGGTAAAGGTGTAGAAGCTCTTGCAGCTAACAAAGAACTCTTTGCGACTGAACGTGTTGGTGAAAATGCAGAACTTCGTGCGCGCATCGCTGGTTTGACAGACGCAGACTACACTCGTTTGCCAGCCTTTGCGGAACGTGAAGCCATCCAAGAAGAAGCTTTCAAACTTCCAGCACTTCCAACAACAACCATCGGTTCATTCCCTCAAACTAAGGAAGTTCGTGCTAAACGTTTGGCTTACCGTAAGGGTGAATTGTCACAAGAAGAATACGACGCTTTCCTTGCTGAAACCATAGACGAATGGATCAAATGGCAAGAAGAAGTTGGATTTGACGTGCTGGTACACGGTGAGTTCGAGCGTAATGACATGGTTGAGTACTTCGGTCAAAACTTGTCAGGTTACCTCTTCTCTAAGAATGGTTGGGTACAATCATACGGTATGCGTGGGGTGAAACCACCAATCATCTGGGGTGATGTCACTCGTCTTAACCCAATCACTGTGAAATGGTCTAGCTACGCACAAAGCCGTACTGACAAACCTGTTAAAGGTATGTTGACTGGACCGGTTACCATCCTCAACTGGTCATTCCCACGTGAAGACATCTCTATCAAGGATTCAACTCTTCAAATCGCTCTTGCTATCAAGGATGAAGTGCTTGACCTTGAAGCTGCTGGCGTGAAAATCATCCAAATTGATGAGGCTGCTCTTCGTGAGAAATTGCCACTTCGTCGTAGCGACTGGTACGAAGACTACCTTGACTGGGCAATTCCTGCCTTCCGCTTGGTACACTCAACAGTAGCACCAGACACACAAATCCACACTCACATGTGTTACTCAGAATTTACAGATATCATTCCAGCTATCGACAACATGGATGCGGACGTTATTTCCTTTGAAGCAAGCCGTTCAAACCTTGAAATCTTGGACGAACTCAAAGCGAAAAACTTCCAAACAGAAGTGGGACCTGGGGTTTACGATATCCACTCACCTCGTGTACCAAATGAAGGCGAAATCGACCACACAATCGATGCTATTCTTGCCAAAGTTCCAAGCAAGAAAGTTTGGATCAACCCTGACTGTGGTTTGAAAACACGTGGTATTCCAGAAACAAAAGAAAGCTTGATCCGCCTTGTCGAAGCAGCAAAAGCTGCGCGTGAGAAATTGTAAGATAGAATTTCTCTCTTGACACTGACTGATCAAGGAACTGCTTGGCCTAGCTGGCTCAGCAATCATGAAATCAAAAAGAAAAGGATAATGACTATGTCACGCCAAACACCGTCACTTTCATTTGAAGTGTTCCCTCCAAACCCAGCTGTGGGTAATGATAAAATTATTTCAGCCTTGCAGGATATGCGGGAGCTGACACCTCACTTTATCAGTGTGACTGCCAGCAATAATAAATTTAATATCAAGGAAACAACGGTTCGTTTGGCTGACTTTATCCAGAATGACTTAGCGATCCCAACTATTGCCCACTTGCCAGCTATCTATCTGACCAAGGAGAAGGTTGCAGAGACACTTGCGGACTTGGACAAGGTTGGTGTGCGAAAAATCTTGGCTCTACGTGGGGATATTATCCCTGATGTGGAACCACAAAAGGATTTCCGCTACGCAACGGACTTGATTGAGTTTATCAAGGAACAAGCACCGCATTTTGATATTGTTGGCGCTTGCTACCCAGAAGGGCATCCAGATTCACCAAACCAGATCTCAGATATTCAAAATCTCAAGAAGAAAGTGGATGCAGGCTGCTCAAGTCTCGTAACTCAACTTTTCTTTGATAATGAGCGTTTCTATGATTTCCAAGATAAGTGTACCTTGGCAGGGATTGATGTTCCCATTCATGCAGGGATCATGCCCATTCTTAACCGTAACCAAGCGCTTCGCCTCTTGAAAACGTGTGAGAACATCCATCTTCCACGCAAGTTTAAGGCCATTTTAGACAAGTATGAGCATGACCCTGAGTCGCTCAGAGCAGCAGGACTTGCCTATGCAGTGGATCAAATCGTGGACTTGGTCACTCAGGATGTCGCAGGTGTGCATTTGTACACCATGAACAATGCTGAAACAGCAAAATACATCCACCAAGCAACCCATGCCTTATTTAATCATCAGTCTTTAGGGTAATAAAAAAACAAACCATTCTTCTCAAGCGAGGGGAATGGTTCCTTTTTAATAGAAAAGCCCGCACTTTTTAAGAAAAATATGATAAAATAGACTCTGTACGTACTTGATACAAAGATGAGGGTATAAACAGATTCTTAGCTATTCAAATCTGCTATGCTATAAAAGATACAAATGCTAAAGAATAATATTTTTAAACTTTTCAAGGTATTTAGGTAGTTGAACACGGGCTAAATCCCTAGTGAAAAAGATAGATTTCCTGGTGTGCATCGCACACTGCGTCAATTTATGCTATCATGAGTAATTGAACTCGGCCGAAAAGCTGCGTAAAAAAGATAAACTGTCTTGTCTTCATCGAAGACTTCGCCAGTTTCCTATTTTTACTTTGCTTTTTGCGACCTTAGTATCTTGATCTTTGTAGGCAAGGCGTATAATTTCATCAATCCAAAGGGGATTAAAATGACAAAACAAGTGTTTCAAACGACTTTTGCGGGTCGTGAGTTAATCGTAGAGACTGGTCAGGTTGCTAAGCAAGCAAATGGTGCAGTTGTCGTGCGTTACGGTGAGTCAACTGTCTTGACTGCTGCCGTTATGTCTAAGAAAATGGCAACTGGGGATTTCTTCCCACTTCAAGTCAACTACGAAGAAAAAATGTATGCGGCTGGGAAATTTCCTGGTGGCTTCATGAAACGTGAAGGACGTCCTTCAACAGATGCAACTTTGACAGCGCGTTTGATTGACCGTCCAATCCGCCCTATGTTTGCGGAAGGTTTCCGTAACGAAGTGCAAGTGATCAACACCGTGCTTTCTTATGATGAAAATGCCTCAGCACCAATGGCGGCTATGTTTGGTTCATCTTTAGCGCTTTCTATCTCAGACATTCCATTTGACGGACCAATCGCTGGGGTACAAGTGGGCTATGTCGACGGTGAAATCATCATCAACCCTACTCAAGAACAAGCAGAGCGTTCACTTCTTGAATTGACAGTAGCTGGTACCAAGCACGCCATCAACATGGTTGAGTCTGGTGCCAAAGAATTGTCAGAAGAAATCATGTTGGAAGCCCTTCTGAAAGGCCATGAAGCAGTCAAAGAATTGATTGCCTTCCAAGAAGAAATCGTTGCTGCTGTCGGTAAGGAAAAAGCAGAAGTGGAATTGCTTCATGTGGATGTTGACTTGCAAGCTGAAATCATTGCAGCTTACAACAGCGACCTCCAAAAAGCGGTTCAAGTAGAAGAAAAATTGGCTCGTGAAGCTGCAACTCAAGCAGTTAAAGACCAAGTGACTGCAGTGTATGAAGAAAAATATGCAGACCACGAAGAATTTGACCGTATCATGCGTGATGTGGCTGAAATCTTGGAACAAATGGAACACGCTGAAGTGCGCCGTTTGATCACAGAAGACAAGGTGCGTCCTGACGGGCGTAAGGTCGATGAAATCCGTCCTTTGGATGCGGTTGTTGACTTCCTTCCTCGTGTACATGGTTCTGGCCTTTTCACTCGTGGACAAACTCAAGCTCTTTCAGTTTTGACCTTGGCTCCGATGGGAGAAACTCAAATCATCGATGGTTTGGACCCAGAGTACAAGAAGCGCTTTATGCATCACTATAACTTCCCGCAATACTCAGTAGGGGAAACTGGTCGTTACGGTGCGCCTGGTCGTCGTGAAATTGGTCACGGTGCTCTCGGTGAGCGTGCTCTTGCTCAAGTCTTGCCAAGTTTGGAAGAATTCCCATACGCTATCCGCTTGGTAGCTGAGGTCTTGGAATCAAATGGTTCATCTTCTCAAGCCTCTATCTGTGCGGGAACGCTCGCCCTTATGGCTGGTGGTGTGCCAATCAAGGCGCCAGTAGCAGGGATTGCCATGGGTCTCATCTCAGACGGAAATAACTACACAGTATTGACAGATATCCAAGGTTTGGAAGACCACTTTGGAGACATGGACTTTAAGGTTGCAGGTACTCGTGACGGGATTACAGCTCTTCAAATGGATATCAAGATTCAAGGGATTACTGCAGAAATCTTGACAGAAGCTCTTGCCCAAGCCAAGAAAGCGCGTTTTGAAATTCTTGATGTGATTGAAGCTACCATTCCTGAAGTTCGTCCAGAATTGGCTCCAACTGCACCGAAAATCGATACTATCAAGATTGATGTCGACAAGATCAAGATTGTCATCGGTAAGGGTGGAGAAACCATCGACAAGATTATCGCTGAAACAGGCGTTAAGATTGATATTGATGAAGAAGGTAATGTATCTATCTACTCTAGTGACCAAGATGCCATTAACCGTACCAAAGAAATCATTGCTGGTTTGGTTCGTGAAGCCAAAGTGGATGAAGTTTACCATGCCAAGGTTGTTCGTATCGAGAAATTTGGTGCCTTTGTCAACCTCTTTGATAAGACAGATGCACTTGTGCACATTTCTGAAATGGCTTGGACTCGTACTAACCGTGTCGAAGACTTGGTAGCTATCGGTGATGAAGTCGATGTTAAAGTTATCAAGATTGATGAAAAAGGACGTGTTGATGCTTCTATGAAGGCTCTTCTTCCTCGTCCACCAAAACCTGAGCATGATGAAAAAGGCGAAAAGTCTGAGCGACCTCACCGTCCACGTCATCACAAGGATCACAAACCTAAGAAAGAATTTACGCACAAACTAAAAGACTCAGAATAAGAAAGGAGAAATGTATGGGATGGTGGCGCGAAACCATTGATATTGTAAAAGAAAATGATCCAGCGGCACGCAACAGTTTGGAAGTTTTGCTGACTTATCCAGGTGTAAAGGCCTTAGCGGCTCACCGTCTCTCGCATTTTCTCTGGAAGCACGGCTTCAAACTCCTGGCTCGGATGCACAGTCAGTTTTGGCGCTTTTGGACCCAAATCGAGATTCATCCAGGTGCCCAGATTGATTCAGGTGTCTTTATCGACCACGGTTCAGGCTTGGTGATTGGAGAGACAGCGATTGTTGAAAAAGGCGTTCTTCTCTATCACGGAGTGACTCTTGGTGGGACAGGGAAGGATGTAGGTAAACGCCATCCGACTGTGCGAAAAGGAGCTCTTATATCAGCCCATGCCCAAGTCATCGGACCGGTGGAAATTGGTGAAAATGCCAAGGTTGGTGCAGCAGCAGTTGTTGTGGCAGACGTACCTAGTGATGTGACGGTTGTGGGTATTCCGGCCAAGATCGTCCGCGTTCATGGTAAGAAAGATGAGCCGACGATCCACGAAGTTGAAGAAAAACGGGAGTATTACGTCAATAAACTCGAACATGCTAGGGAAGCCAGTCACAGATCGTCGGGGTTGTAGAGGGTAGTAATGCTTTGGGTAGGAGGTTAGGCAAATGCTATTAGAAGAATTCGAAAATGTACCTGCGGTTATCGAACCAACTGATCGAAGTATTCGAGGTGGTGGAGAAATCTGTGACACGATTATTTTATCTTTTAATGGAGAAATCGTTGAACGAGTAAAGCAGTTTGAAGATGTTTACGAAGGCGGCTATCTAACCAATCTAAATGGTAGATTTCCATGGTATATCTATGAGAAAGATGGGAGTAAGGTAGCAGTTGCTATAGCTACGATTGGAGCCCCGATGGTTGTTGGACTCTTAGAAGAACTCAAAGCAAGAGGATTTAAGAACTTTATTGTTTTGGGTTCTTGCGGAGTTCTAGATCAGTCTATTCAGGCAGATAAGATTATCTTACCTAGTTCAGCTTTACGTGATGAAGGTACAAGTTACCATTACGCTCCTGCAAGTGATGAGATAGCTTATGACGAAACTTTGCTCTTAACCATGGAAGAAGCTTTGAACAAATCTTGCATTGAGCATATCCGAACCAAGTCTTGGACGACTGATGCCTTTTATCGAGAAACGCCTGATAAGGTCAAGCGTCGCTTAGCTGCTGGAGCCCAAGTGGTGGACATGGAAGCTTCGGCTATCATGGCTTGGAGTCAATTTCGCAAGAGTAAAGTCTATCAGTTCTTCTACACAGCTGACTATGTGGATCATCATAACCGAACCTGGGATGCCCGCCATGAAGAGCGGACAGCTGATGCCATGACTTTTTTCACTATCGCTTTGACAATAGCAAAGGAACTAGAAAGGTAACTACAAGAATGGCAGTATATTTTTACGGCTGTATCACCATGGATGGCTACTTGGCAGACAGCCAGCACAGGATAGACTGGCTGCATCAGCTTGGTTCTGTAGAGGATACAGGCTATGATGACTTTTACAGGCAAATGGATATCACCATCATGGGCAAGCGAACCTTTGAGGAAATCCAAGATTTGCAAGATGTAGAAAGTTTTTATCAAGCTACGGAAAACTATGTCTTTACGCATGATAGGCACCTGCCTGTCAGCAATTACCAGCCAGTAGCTGGGGATGTGGTGGACTTTGTTCGCCAGATTGACAAAGGTAAAAATGTCTTTGTGATTGGTGGTAATTCCTTGGTAGGACCGCTCTTGGATGCGGATCTTTTCGACCACCTCATTATTCAGATAGCGCCCCTTATCCTAGGAAAGGGGGTTCCTCTCTTTACCCAAGAGGAGGGGCAGCGTTTTTACCAACTGGATAGCCTCAGACAATTTGGCCCTTTTGCAGAGCTGGTTTTCAGCCGAAAAAGTCAGAAATAGAGAAGGGAGTGGACCGCATGATTAAAATTTACGACACCATGTCTCGTGATTTGCGAGAATTTGTCCCAATCGAGGACGGTAAGGTTAAGATGTATGTCTGTGGGCCAACCGTCTACAACTATATTCACGTTGGGAATGCTCGTTCAACGGTAGCCTTTGATACCATTCGTCGCTACTTTGAATACCGTGGCTACGAAGTTGCCTATATTTCCAATTTTACGGATGTGGATGATAAGATTATCAACCGTGCCAAGGAAGAAGGCATCACGCCTCAAGAGGTTGCGGACAAGTACATCGCTGCCTTTCGTGAGGATGTGACGGCCTTGGGCGTCAAACCTGCGACTCGCCATCCACGTGTAGTAGAGTTTATGGCGGACATCATTCGTTTTGTTGCTGACTTGATTGAAAAAGATTATGCTTACGAGAGTCAAGGGGATGTTTACTTCCGTGTGGAAAAATCCCACAACTATGCTAAGTTGGCCAATAAAACCTTGGAAGATTTGGAGCTAGGTGCTTCAGGTCGTACCGATGAAGAAACGGCTCGTAAGGAAAATCCTGTGGACTTTGCCCTTTGGAAAGCTGCCAAACCAGGCGAGATTTCTTGGGACAGTCCTTGGGGACCTGGTCGTCCGGGTTGGCATATCGAGTGTTCTGTCATGTCGACAGAGATTTTAGGTGATACCATTGATATCCACGGTGGTGGAGCCGATCTTGAGTTTCCTCACCATACCAATGAAATTGCCCAGTCAGAAGCCAAAACAGGCAAGACTTTCGCCAACTACTGGATGCACAATGGCTTTGTCAATATCGACAATGTCAAGATGTCTAAGTCCTTGGGCAACTTTATCACAGTCCATGATGCCCTTAAAACTCTAGATGGGCAAGTGCTTCGATTCTTCTTTGCGACTCAGCATTACCGTAAGCCTATCAACTTTACGGAAAAAGCAGTGCATGATGCAGAGACAAATCTTAAGTATCTAAAGAACACTTACGAGCAACCATTTTCTGGAACGGTAGACGCTCAAGAGTTGCAGGACTTTAAAGATAAGTTTGTAGCAGCCATGGATGAGGACTTTAACTCTGCCAACGGTATTACAGTTGTCTTTGAAATGGCCAAATGGATCAACTCCGGCAACTATGATACAAGTGTTAAGGAAGCTCTTGCGGATATGTTAGAAGTCTTTGGAATTGTCTTTGTTGAGGAAGTTTTGGATGCAGACATTGAAGCCTTAATCCAAAAACGCCAAGAAGCGCGTGCTAATCGTGATTTTGCGACAGCAGACCAAATCCGTGACCAACTGGCTGCTCAAGGAATTAAGCTCCTTGACACCAAGGATGGAGTGAGGTGGACTCGTGATTGATGTCAATCTCATTAACGGGATTGCGTTGGCTTTTGAGGGAGATGCGGTTTATTCCATGTATATTCGTCGCCACCTCATCCTCAAAGGCATGACCAAGCCCAATAAACTCCACCAAGAGGCGACTAAGTATGTATCTGCCAAGGCTCAAGCTCACTTGATTGCCCTCATGTTGGAGGAGCAAATCCTGACGGAAAAAGAAGAAGAAATCTACAAACGTGGTCGCAATACCAATAGTCATACCAAGGCTAAAAATGCTGATGTGGTGACTTACCGTATGTCCACGGGATTTGAAGCGGTCATGGGCTATCTCCATCTGACTGAAAATCTGGAGCGGCTAGAGACCTTAATTTCTTGGTGCATCCAAAAAGTGGAGGGCTAGAATATGATTGTAAAGGAATTACAAGACTGGTTTCCGGAGGCTCAGATTTCAGATCAGCCAGTAGAGAAACCAGGCTATCTAACTCTCCCTTTAGCCTCTCAGCAGTGGATTTTACTGGAGGAAGCTGGCCTCAGCGAGCGTGAAAAGCAGTTAATTGCCCTTTTAACTCAGCAGGAGCAGGCTCGTTCGCTCAATCCTTGGTATTCCTATTTGATTGAGGGTAAGGGGCAGGCGCCTCAAACTTTTAAAAAGATTCAGTTGGTTTATTGCCATCTTTCCTATTTCCAACAGGAAAATCTATCCTCTTGGCTAGACATGATGCGAACTCTTTTTCCCAACTGCCAAACAGTGCTACAGGTCGGTGCTCAGGACTATGTATTTGTGCTTCAACAAGATAAGTACAGCTCTGTCCGCTCAATCTTATCTGATACGATTGAGGCAGTTGAGTATGACTTTGGCCTTCGTCTGTCTATCATGTTGGGGCAGGTTTGGTCTCAGACGAGGCATCAATCTCTGTCAGACCTGATCAAAGCGGAGCGAGATTTGTTTAAGACTTGGTGGCGCCAAGGTCATCAAGGTGTTCATACCTTTTCACAACTCTATCTATGGAGTATGGGGGAAAGGCTCTTGGACTTGAAATCAATCAAGGAATGCCTGCATCAGATGATCTTGGATCAGGACCAGATTCAGGAAATTATCCTTTCTCTCTGGGAAAACAGTGCTGTCTTAACTAAAACAGCCCAGCAACTTTATCTGCACCGCAATTCTCTCCAATACAAGATTGATAAATGGGAAGAATTGACAGGGCTTCAGTTGAAGGAATTGACTGATCTTACTTTGTGTTATCAGTTGATTTTACCAGATATTCTCTAAAGTTTTGTGCAAGTTGCACAGAACTTTTTTGTTTTTTTGGTCACCTTGCCATAGAAATGTAAAGCGTTTTCATCTATAATAAAACTATCAAAATATAAAAGGAGTTCACCTCGATGGTAGAATTAAATCTTAAAAATATTTACAAAAAATATCCAAACAGCGAACACTACTCAGTTGAAGACTTCAACTTGGACATCAAAGACAAGGAATTTATCGTTTTCGTAGGTCCTTCAGGATGTGGTAAATCAACAACTCTTCGTATGATTGCTGGTCTTGAAGACATCACAGAAGGTACTGCATCTATCGATGGCGTAGTTGTCAACGACGTAGCTCCAAAAGACCGTGATATCGCCATGGTTTTCCAAAACTACGCTCTTTACCCACACATGACTGTATATGACAACATGGCTTTCGGTTTGAAATTGCGTAAATATAGCAAGGAAGATATCGACAAACGTGTGCAAGAAGCAGCAGCAATCCTTGGTTTGAAAGAATTCTTGGATCGTAAACCAGCTGACCTTTCAGGTGGTCAACGTCAACGTGTTGCCATGGGTCGTGCGATCGTCCGTGATGCAAAAGTATTCTTGATGGACGAACCTTTGTCAAACTTGGATGCTAAACTTCGTGTATCTATGCGTGCTGAGATTGCGAAAATTCACCGTCGTATCGGAGCTACAACTATCTACGTAACTCACGACCAAACAGAAGCGATGACACTTGCTGACCGTATCGTTATC
The DNA here is from genome assembly GCA_905221345.1 of bacterium. Classification (GTDB taxonomy): domain Bacteria; phylum Bacillota; class Bacilli; order Lactobacillales; family Streptococcaceae; genus Streptococcus. The sequence continues at coordinate 163,708 of CAJNCW010000002.1, read as the reverse complement.
ATGTCAGCTACTAAGAACCCTGCTGGTACAGGTACTATCGGACGTGTTGAACAAATTGGAACTCCTCAAGAAGTTTACAAAAACCCAGTTAACAAGTTTGTAGCAGGATTCATCGGAAGCCCAGCTATGAACTTCATCAATGTGAAATTAGAAGGCAACGAAATTGTTTCTGACGGTTTCCGCTTGAAAGTTCCAGAAGGTGCTTTGAAAGTTCTTCGTGAAAAAGGCTATGAAGGTAAAGAATTGATCTTCGGTATTCGTCCAGAAGATGTGAATGCAGAACCTGCTTTCCTTGAAACATTCCCAGAATCAGTTGTCAAAGCTACTATCTCAGTATCAGAATTGCTTGGTTCAGAATCTCACCTTTACTGCCAAGTTGGTAAAGACGAATTTGTTGCCAAAGTGGATGCTCGTGACTACTTGCAAACAGGTGCGACAGTTGAACTTGGATTTGACTTGAACAAAGCACACTTCTTCGACGTAGAAACTGAAAAAACAGTTTACTAAGATAAATAAAATAACAAAGCACTGCAGAGTTTCTCTTGCAGTGTTTTTCTTTTAATTGCTTAGGCTAGGTATGAAAACAGGCTTTTCTAGTTTTAATATTCTTAAAAAAGTGATAAAATGGTAGGAAGAATTGGAGAGAATAGATGCCGAAAGAAGTGAATTTGACGGGCGATGAGGTTGTCGCTTTAACGAGAGAATATTTAACAAAGGAAGACGTTGCTTTTGTACAAAAAGCATTGATTTACGCAGTTGATTGTCATAGTGGGCAGTTTCGCAAATCAGGTGAGCCCTATATTATCCATCCCATTCAGGTAGCAGGAATTCTAGCTAAGCTCAAGCTGGATGCCGTAACCGTTGCCTGTGGTTTTTTGCATGACGTGGTTGAGGACACAGAGGCGACACTGGATGACTTGGAGCGGGAGTTTGGCCATGATGTTCGGATTATAGTTGATGGGGTGACCAAGCTTGGTAAGGTTGAGTACAAATCACTTGAGGAGCAATTAGCGGAAAATCACCGCAAGATGCTTATGGCCATGTCAGAGGATATCCGTGTTATCTTGGTCAAACTATCGGATCGCTTGCACAATATGCGGACTCTCAAACACCTGCGAAAGGACAAGCAAGAACGTATCTCCAGAGAAACCATGGAAATTTACGCACCACTTGCTCATCGTCTAGGGATTTCCAGTGTCAAGTGGGAGTTGGAAGACTTGTCCTTCCGATATCTCAATCCAACTGAGTTTTATAAAATCACTCACATGATGAAGGAAAAACGCAGAGAGCGTGAGGCTTTGGTCGATGAAGTCGTAACCAAGTTAGAGGACTACACTTCCGAACGCAATCTCAAAGGAAAAATCTATGGTCGTCCTAAGCATATCTATTCGATCTACCGCAAGATGCAGGATAAGAAGAAACGCTTTGAGGAAATTTATGACCTGATTGCCATTCGCTGTATCTTAGATACCCAGAGTGATGTTTATGCCATGCTGGGTTATGTGCATGAACTTTGGAAACCCATGCCAGGTCGCTTCAAAGACTATATCGCCAATCGTAAGGCCAATGGTTACCAGTCTATCCATACGACTGTCTATGGACCAAAAGGGCCGATTGAATTCCAGATTCGGACCAAGGAAATGCACGAAGTAGCTGAGTACGGGGTAGCAGCTCACTGGGCATATAAGAAAGGTATTAAAGGGCAGGTCAACAGCAAAGAGTCTGCGATTGGTATGAACTGGATCAAGGAGATGATGGAGCTCCAAGACCAGGCTGATGATGCCAAGGAATTTGTGGACTCTGTTAAAGAAAACTATCTGGTGGAGGAGATTTACGTCTTTACTCCAGATGGTGCAGTTCGTTCCCTTCCGAAAGATTCAGGACCGATTGACTTTGCCTATGAAATCCATACCAAAGTCGGTGAAAAAGCGACTGGTGCCAAGGTCAATGGCCGTATGGTTCCTCTGACAACCAAGCTCAAGACAGGGGATCAGGTTGAAATTATCACCAACCCCAACTCTTTTGGCCCGAGTCGTGACTGGCTCAATATGGTTAAGACCAGCAAGGCACGCAACAAGATTCGTCAGTTCTTTAAAAATCAAGACAAGGAATTATCCGTTAACAAGGGTCGTGAAATGTTGATGGCCCAATTCCAAGAAAACGGTTATGTGGCCAATAAATTCATGGACAAGCGTCATATGGACGAGGTCCTTCAAAAGACCAGCTACAAGACAGAGGAAGCCCTCTATGCAGCCATTGGTTTTGGAGAAATTGGCGCTATTACCGTCTTTAACCGTTTGACCGAAAAGGAACGACGCGAGGAAGAACGTGCCAAGGCCAAGGCGGAAGCAGAAGAGCTTGTCAAAGGTGGCGAAGTCAAGGTTGAAAACAAAGAAATCCTCAAGGTTAAGCATGAGGGTGGTGTGGTCATTGAAGGTGCTTCAGGTCTCCTAGTTCGGATTGCCAAGTGTTGCAATCCAGTTCCGGGTGACGACATTGTTGGCTATATTACCAAGGGTCGTGGTGTAGCTATTCACCGTGTGGACTGTATGAATCTCCGTGCCCAAGAAAACTACGAGCAACGTCTCCTTGATGTGGAATGGGAAGATCAATTCTCAAGCAAGGAATACACCGCTCACATCGATATCTATGGTCTTAACCGTACAGGGCTCTTAAATGATGTTCTGCAAGTTCTCTCCAACACAACTAAGAATATCTCAACTGTTAATGCTCAACCAACTAAGGATATGAAATTTGCTAATATCCACGTGTCATTTGGTATTTCCAACCTCTCAACACTGACCACAGTCGTGGATAAGATTAAGAGTGTGCCAGAGGTTTATTCTGTCAAACGAACCAACGGCTAATTCTCTCTTCAGTTACTAGAAAGGCTATTATGAAAATTATTATCCAACGAGTTAAGAAAGCCCAAGTGAGTATCGAAGGCCAGGTTCATGGAAAAATTAATCAGGGGCTTTTATTGCTGGTCGGTGTTGGCCCAGAGGACCAAGAGGAAGATCTGGACTATGCTGTCCGAAAGCTCGTCAACATGCGAATTTTTTCTGATGCAGAAGGTAAGATGAATCTGTCTGTTAAGGATATTGAGGGCGCAATTCTTTCTATTTCTCAGTTTACCCTCTTTGCGGACACTAAGAAAGGCAATCGTCCCGCCTTTACAGGTGCAGCCAAGCCGGATATGGCAACTGCCTTCTATAACACTTTCAACCAAAAGCTAGCTCAGGAAGTGCCCGTTCAGACAGGCATCTTTGGAGCGGATATGCAGGTGGAGCTGGTCAATGATGGACCAGTCACCATCATTCTTGATACTAAAAATAGATAAGAAAACCAAGCCCAGCTGGCTTGGTTTTTGTTTATAGACACTCCCATAAAGTGATGTGTTTGTTGTAAAAGTCTGGATAGTTTTCTCTCAGGTGGCTAGCCGTTATATAATAAAAAGTAGAATGACAGGAAGTAAAGACTGGAGTAAGAGAGTAAAAATGTTGAGGGCCAGTGATGGCTAAAAAGACAAATAATAGAAGGTCAACTGAGAGAATCTCTAAGTAATAAAGGCGAATTTTTTTGTTCATCTGAGGATAAATCTCAGAGAAATGTTTTTTGAGTCGGAAGACCAAGCGAGACAGCAGTAGTCCCTGAGCAAGGATGAAAATGAAGCAAAAAATCAGACCTCTCTCCAAAGAAAGTTCGTATCGGGGTCTGAAGGTTACCAACAGTAGCAAATCGCTGCCTGCAATGGCTGCGAAGTGTAGTCTAAAGAGCTTTTTCATAAGATGACCTCCCTCTTTTATCTACCTTCATTCTACACCAAACGAATGGAACTCACAACTAAAATAATAAAAAATTCCTGAAAGGAACTTCTTTCAGGAATAAGGGGTTAGTTGATTTTTTCGACATAGAGTTGTTTGGCGATATCGATACCAACTTGAAGATCTTCACCTTTGTTGACCAGTGTAAAGCTATTGGAAAAGCTATCAAACTGCTTGACTTGGAGTTGGTCACCGATATGAATTTCATGCTTTTCTAAGTATTTGAGCAGATCAAAGCTATCGTGAACCCGAGTCAGGAGATAGGTTCCAGCCTCTTTGGTATCTGCTAGAGGTAGGTTGTTGATCTCAACCAAGAGTTCTCCTTTAGCAGGAATAGTTCCACCGTGGGGACAGGTTTGAGGGAAGCCAAGCAGTTTATCCAATCTCTCCACAAAGAGGTCAGAGACAGTGTGCTCTAGGACCTCAGCTTCCTCGTGGATTTGATCGCTGGTATAGTCTAGATGGTGAACTAGAAAGACTTCAATCAACCGGTGTTTGCGATAGAGCTCGGAGACTAGTTTGAGCCCAATATCTGTCAATAGATAGCCATTCTCCTTGTCCTTGAGGATGAGATTTTCACTTTTCATGCGTTTGATCATCTCTGTTACGGCAGGTGGAGAGACCTGCATACGGGCAGCAATTTCTTTATTGGTGATTTTTTGCATTTCCGTACCGATTTCATAAATACATTTTAGGTAGTCTTCTTTATTTGGCGTCATTCGTTCCCTCTTGTCTTTTCTCTCCATCTAGTATATCAAAAAAAGCTAGATTTCTCTAGCCTTCTGCCATAATGGCTTTGATTTTAGTCCAGTTCTTTCACTGCAGCAATGGCAGCTTCAAAGTCTGGTTCCGTGTTAATGTTGTCAACATATTCTACGTAACGGATGACATTGTCAGTATCGAGAACAAAGACGGCACGCGCAAGGAGATGCCATTCGTTGATCAAGAGGGCATAATCACGTCCGAAAGAATGGTCGAAGTAGTCTGAAAGCATGATGGCATTGTCAAGGCCTTCAGCCCCACACCAGCGTCCTTGGGCAAAAGGTAGGTCCATAGATACTGTAAGAACGACGGTGTTGTCGAGGTTAGCTAGTTCTTGGTTGAATCGACGTGTTTGCGTTGAGCAGATGCCAGTATCGATAGAAGGGACAACACTCAAGACTTTTTTCTTTCCGTCAAAGTCGGCTAGAGTTTTTTTAGAGAGATCGGTTGTCGTAAGAGAAAAGTCAAGTGCCTTGTCTCCGACTTGCAGTTGTTTACCTGTAAAGGTTACAGGATTTCCGAGAAAAGTGGTCATGAAACTACTCCATTCTTTTTTCTTTTATTTTACCGAGAATTGTCAGATTTTTCCAATGATTTGACTGGAAAATGAAAACAAAAAAAACGCCAGTTCATGTGAGAACGACGTTTTTTAAATTTTAGTTTTATTATGATATTTCTTTTAAGTAGTGCGGACGGAAGCAACTTCCTTCGGAATTTCATCCCTAATTTTTGAGCCTAACGTCTCAAAAATTCCGTCCTAGATAAGTACAGAGTTCTTATCTAGGATACCACTACGGAAAGAAATATCTGTTAAAATTTGATCTCGTTTACATGTATAATGATTGAGCTATCAAAGCAGAAACAAAAAGAACGATAAAACAAGTTTATAATCTAGGATAAGATAGGTGAATGGCTAGATTACTTAGACAAACCTTCAGCAATCTTGTCAAGGTTGTATTTCATCATGTTGTAGTAGCTGTCACCTTCTTTACCTTCTTCAGCGATTGAGTCAGTAAAGATTTGTGCGTAGATTGGGATATTTGTGTCTTGTGAAACAGTCTTCATTGGACGGTCATCGACACTTGATTCAACAAAGAGTGATGGAACTTTTGTTTGGCGAAGTTTTTCAACCAAGGTTTTGATTTGTTCAGGAGTACCTTCTTCTTCTGTGTTGATTTCCCAGATGTAGGCACTTGGGACACCGTAGGCTTTAGAGAAGTATTTGAAGCATCCTTCGCTGGTTACGATGAGTTTCTTCTCAGCAGGGATATTGTTAAATTTCTCTTTGGCTTCCTTGTCCAGTTTGTCTAGTTTTTCAGTATAGTCTTTGAGATTTTTTTCGTAGAATTCCTTGTTGCTAGGATCCTTAGCGATCAGCTGTTTAGCGATATTTTTAGCATAAATCATCCCATTTTCAAGGTTGAGCCAAGCGTGTGGGTCTTCTTTGCCTTTTTCGTTTTGACCTTCAAGGTAGATGATGTCTACGCCGTCACTAACTGCAAAGTAGTCTTTGTTTTCAGTTTTCTTGGCATTTTCGACCAATTTGGTAAACCAAGCATTGCCACCAGTTTCAAGGTTGATACCGTTGTAGAAAATCAAGTCAGCTTGAGAGGTTTTCTTAACGTCTTCAGGGAGTGGTTCGTATTCGTGTGGGTCTTGACCAACAGGAACGATACTGTGAAGATCAATCTTGTCACCAGCGATATTTTTGGTAATATCAGCGATGATTGAGTTTGTAGCAACAACTTTTAGTTTTTGGTTTGTAGAAGCCGTATCTTTTTTTCCGCTAGCACAGGCAGCTAATCCAATGATAGAAAGAAAAAGAACAAGCAAAGTACCTAATTTTTTCATTAGATTCCTCCAAAAGGGTTTCCCCGTTATTTAATGATTTTTTTGTTTTTCAGTTTCAAGTATCGTTGCTTAGGAGAGATAAAGAAACTGATTAGAAAGAAGCTGGCGGATGTGAGCACGATGCTGGATCCTGCTGCGAGATTGAAACTATAGCCGATAAAGAGTCCTACAACAGAAGCCAGAGCTCCTAGGCCTGATGAAAGAAAAATCATGCTCTTTAGGCTATTAGCATAAAGGTAAGCCGTCGCAGCTGGGGTGATCAACATGGCCACGATAAGAATGGTTCCAACACTTTGCATGGCAGTGACTGACACAAGGGTCAAGAGCACCATGAGCAGATAGTGGTAGAAATTAACGGGCATTCCCATGGCTTTAGCCAGGAGCTCGTCAAAGGATGTAATCAATAGTTGTTTAAAGAAAATCCCGATAATCAAGAGAATCAATGCCCCCATACTAATGGTAACCCACATGTCCGTATCTTGGACAGCGAGGATATTCCCAAAAAGGATATGGAAGAGGTCTGTAGAACTCTTGGCAACACTAATCAAGATGACACCTAGGGCTAAGAAAGATGAAAAGGTAATACCAATGGCAGTATCACTCTTGATGATAGAGTTTCCCTTGATATAGGTAATGATGATGGAAGCCATCAAACCAAAGATGATCGCTCCAATAAAGAAATCAATTCCCAGGATAAAGGAAAGGGCTACGCCAGGCAAAACTGCGTGAGAGATGGCATCTCCCATGAGAGACATACCACGTAGGATGATAAAACATCCCACAGCTCCAGCAACGACTCCGATGACAATAGCTGTGATCAAGGCGTTTTGTAGGAAATGGAAATTTTGCAATCCATCGATAAATTCTGCTATCATAGGTCACCTCCATTGAAAAAGAGTTTGCTACCGTAGGCCTTCTTGAGATTGGCCTCGGTAAAGGTTTCTTCGGTCGGACCAAGGTCTATTAATTCTCGATTGAGAAGCAAAACTTGGTCGAAATAATGGGGGACTTTGCTGAGGTCATGATGGACGATGAGAACTGTTTTACCAGCTTTTTTTAGGTCTCTCAGCGTATTCATGATAATCTCTTCACTGATCGAGTCAATCCCGGCAAAAGGCTCATCTAAAAAGATGTAGTCAGCTTCCTGCACTAAGCAACGGGCAATCAACACACGTTGGAATTGTCCTCCTGAGAGCTGGCTGATTTGGCGATCAGCATAGTCTGAGAGTCCAACGATTTCAAGTGCATCTGCCACTTTTTTCCAGTGGCTGGCCTTTAAGGTGTGAAAGAGTGGGATAGATGGATAGAGTCCCAGCGAGACGCATTCCTTAACCTTGATAGGGAAATTGTAGTCGATATGGATTTTTTGCTCGACATAGGCAACTCGATGTAAAGATTTCTTGAATTCTTTGTCGTCGAGGAAGGCCTGACCTTCATGTGGGATAATTCCCAACATACCTTTTAATAAAGTTGATTTTCCAGCACCGTTTGGACCAATAATTCCGGTAATAGTTGGTCCGTGGAGCACTAGTGAGATATCCTTTAGTGCCAGCGTTTCTTTGTAGGAGACGCTGAGGTGTTCAATACGTATCATAACAAATTCCTCCCTCCCGTATTTAATATACATTAAAAAAAAAATTAAGTCAAGTTAATTTTTAAAAAATTTAATAAAATAACAATAAAATGAAAGATATAAGAAATTTATTTTTGATTGCATTCCCTAGATTTTTTTGCTAAGCTAAGAATAAGTGAAAATATGAAAGCGAGAACAAGATGACACGTTATCAAGATGATTTTTATGATGCAGTCAATGGCGAATGGGAAAAAACAGCTGTGATTCCAGCTGATAAATCTCGAACAGGTGGCTTTATTGACCTTGATGAGGAAATTGAAGAGTTGATGTTGGAAACTACGGACAAGTGGTTGGTAGGTGAAGAGGTTCCAGAGGATGCCATCCTCGCAAACTTTGTTAAGTACCATCGTATGGTACGTGATTTTGACAAGAGAGAAGCATATGGGATTAAGCCTGTCCTTCCTCTACTCAAGGAATACCAAGACTTGGAGAGTTTTGCAGATTTTACTAGCAAACTAGCAGCGTTTGAACTAGCAGGGAAGCCCAACTTCTTGCCTTTTGGTGTATCACCAGATTTTATGGATGCCAGAACCAATGTTCTCTGGGCAAGTGCACCAGGGACGATTTTGCCAGATACAACTTACTACGCTGAAGACCATCCTCAGCGTGAGGAGCTCTTGACTCTTTGGAAGGAAAGTACTACGAATCTTCTCAAAGCCTATGATTTTTCAGATGAGGAAATCGCAGACTTACTAGAGAAGAGATTGGAATTGGACCGTCGCATTGCGGCTGTGGTGCTTTCTAACGAAGAAAGTTCAGAATATGCCAAACTCTACCATCCATACGCTTATGAAGATTTCAAGAAATTTGCTCCTGCCCTACCTTTAGATGATTTCTTCCAAGCAGTGATTGGACAGACTCCAGACAAGGTTATCGTAGATGAGGAACGTTTCTGGCAAGCAGCAGATCAATTCTATAGTGAAGAAGCATGGCCTCTACTCAAAGCAACCTTGATTTTGGGTGTGGTCAATCTATCAACAAGCTATCTCACAGATGAGATTCGTATCTTGTCAGGTGCTTATGGTCGTGCCCTTTCAGGTGTTCCAGAAGCTCAGGACAAGGTCAAGGCAGCCTATCACTTGGCTCAAGGTCCTTTCAAGCAAGCTCTTGGCCTCTGGTATGCGCATGAAAAATTCTCCCCAGAAGCTAAGGCAGACGTAGAGAAAAAAGTAGCGACTATGATTGACGTTTATAAGGAACGCTTGGCTAAGAACGACTGGCTCACACCTGAAACGCGTGACAAGGCCATTGTCAAACTCAATGTCATCAAGCCTTATATCGGTTATCCAGAGGAATTGCCAGAACGCTACAAGGACAAAGTAGTGGACGAAACTGCTAGTCTCTTTGAGAATGCCCTAGCCTTTGCGCGTGTGGAAATCAAGCACAGCTGGAGCAAGTGGAACCAACCGGTTGACTACAAGGAGTGGGGCATGCCTGCTCACATGGTTAATGCCTACTACAATCCTCAGAAGAACTTGATTGTCTTCCCAGCTGCCATTTTACAGGCTCCATTCTATGATTTGCATCAGTCGTCTTCTGCCAACTATGGTGGGATTGGTGCTGTTATTGCCCATGAAATCTCTCATGCCTTTGACACAAATGGTGCGTCCTTTGATGAAAATGGTAGCCTCAAGGATTGGTGGACAGAGAGTGACTATACTGCTTTCAAAGAAAAAACACAAAAAGTTATCGACCAGTTTGATGGGCAAGAATCTTACGGTGCAAGAATCAACGGGAAACTAACCGTGTCTGAAAACGTTGCTGACTTGGGAGGAATTGCTGCAGCCCTTGAAGCTGCTAAGAGAGAACCAGACTTCTCAGCTGAAGAATTCTTCCACAACTTTGCTCGCATTTGGCGTATGAAAGGTCGTCCAGAATTGATGAAACTCATGGCCAGTGTCGACGTGCACGCGCCTGCTAAACTCCGTGTCAATGTGCAAGTACCAAACTTCGATGACTTCTTTACAACATACGATGTCAAAGAAGGCGACGGCATGTGGCGTTCACCAGAGGACCGTGTGATTATTTGGTAAGACAAAAACCAAGGATGTTATCCTTGGTTTTTTGCTTGTTAGAAAAAGGGATTAAAGGTCTTTTCGTGAGCGATAGTCGTAGCTGGACCATGCCCAGGGTAGACATCGTAGTTAGGGAGGGTGAAGAGTTGCGTCTGAATGCTATGAAGGAGTTGTTCCGTGCTACCTGTAGGAAGGTCTGTCCGTCCGATAGTTTCTCGGAATAGAGCATCTCCCGTCAAGACTAGATGGGCATCAGGAAAGACGATAGAAACACCGCCAATAGAGTGCCCTGGGGTTGGTAGAGCTGTAAAACGAAATTCCTCAAGCTGGTATTCCTCGTGAAAGACAAAGGTGTGTTCTGCAGGTTTTGCGACCACATCTGCCATATCATCGTGACGAGGCAGGCCAGAGAGATTGTCTACGGGAGTGTAAAGCCAGCTAGCTTCACTCTCTGCTACATAAACTGGGGGATTTCCAAAAGTCTCACGAACCAAGTCCAGACTCATAATATGGTCGTAGTGGGTGTGGGTCAGGAGAATCGCACAGACTGGTTTGTTGATCTTTTCGATAGTCTTGCGAATAGCCTCCCAATGGCTACCTGGGTCAACCACAATCAGGTGTTGATCTCCTTCCAGGTAATAAGTATTTTCATAGGCAACGGGATTCACGGTTTTATGGATTTTCATACTGGCTCCAATCTCAAAGAATGTACTAAATTAAGTATAGCATAGAAGAGGGAAATAAAGTGAAAAGAAAGTCCCTCTTTTGTGTTAGAGGGACAATGATCTTATTTAAACTTGAAACCTTCGTAAATGAGTTTTGCTTTGGGATTCTTTTGCTTGATTTGCTTAGCAAGGGCCTTCATCATAGGAAGAGGTCCACACATATAGACCGTAGTTTGGTCAGGGATTTCTTCTTGATCCAAAGTCAGGAATCCTTTTTCATTGCTATCGACCAGCTGCAGGTCAAAGTTAGCATTTTGACGGGTGTAGTCTCGAAGTAGATCTAGGTAGACAGCATTTTCCTCTCCACGGAAACTATAGTAGAAGCGGACGCTCTTGTCTAGGATAGGATGCTCGCGGATATAAGAGATGAAAGGTGTAATTCCAATTCCGCCTGCGATCCAGATTTGCTGCTTTGGACCGTGTTCCATAGTCATATGCCCATAGGCGCGATCAACCGCAACTTTGCTATCAACTTGAAGATTGTCATAGATATTCTTGGTGTGGTCACCAGAGTTTTTAATCGTAAAATAAAGAGTTCGTCCTTGCCCTCCAGAGATGGAGAAGGGATGTGGAGCAGTCTCAAAACCTTTTTGGAAAATTTTTAGAAAGGCAAATTGTCCATATTCGTAGGTGAAAGGATGACTGAGCTCTATTTCAATTTCAGCCGTATCGTGGTTGAGGCGTTTGTTTCCTACGATTTTTCCAAGATAGGTGAAACCGACCTTTTGATAAAGGAAAATAATATAAAAACCTGCAAGCAAGCCTAAAATAGCATAGATTCCAAAGATAAGACCTAGGAAACTAAAGGAGAGGAGACGATTTCCCATGATCATCAAAACATGAAAAAGGCCAAAGATATAGGCTAGATAAACCAATCGATGAATCCATCTCCATGCTTCATACTGGATATATTGTCCCAGATAGGCAACCAGAACAATGCTGATAAAGATATAGATAGCGATATTTCCAAACTGGGCGGCCAAATGCGAACCCCAGAGACCGCCCATGCTAAAGTTGTGTAGAGTTAGTAGGAGAATGGATAGAAAAGCGGTGAATTTATGAGCTAGATACATCTTTTCAAGTCCGTTAAACCAAGCCTCAAGCAGGGGTAAACGGCTAGCTAGTATAAAAGTAAGTGAGAGGGTAGTGAGAGCTAAACCAGGGATTAGAAACTGACTAGCACCTGAACTGAGCCAAGCTAGGATAGTCAGAAGCATACTAAGTCCGATAAATAAAATACCCTTTAATGATTTCATAAGTAGAAGTCCTTTCATGGATTATCTTATATTAGATGTAATAAGTATTATTACATTTTAACAAAAAAAGAATCTCTCGTCAAGGTTTGTGATTTAGACAGACTTTTCTGCCCCTTTTTTCTAAAAAAGTCAAGGAATCGGGTGATTCATTGACTTTCTTATCTTAACGATTTTTCCATGCTTGGTAGCGAGTATCAATCAAGAGTTGGGTTAAGCGCCCCATGGTTTCTCTTTCTTCGGGAGTGAGGGATTGAGCTTGGACAAAGAGTTGATGAATGTGTTCAATGACCTTGAAGGAAGAGAGGTCGTTGATAGAGGAGATACCTGCATCGAGAATGATTCCGAAAAAGAGGTCGAAGTAGAGCTGCAATTCTTCATCAGGAACTGTTTCAACCCATTCCTTGAAGGTAGTATCGACTTGCTGGCTGTCACTATTTGTCTCGTCTAGTTGGACAAAGTGCTTGTCTTCAACCTGCCAACTAAAGGTGTCATGCTGGGCAAGACCACCTAGGGCGGTGCTTCGAACGACGATTTTTTTGTCAGGAATTTTCAGCATCATCCCGATGATAGAACCTTGAGGAAGAAATACTTTCGTTCTTTCCATCATGTTTTGATAGCCTGGTGTTTCGGTTAGTTCCTTGTGAAGCCCAGGCGCATCAAAAGTATAGACAGCGACAATGTTTTTTTGTAAAAGGGAATCAAGTTGACTGGCAGCATAGACAGCTAGATTGCCCCCTTTTGAGTGTCCTGCTAGGATAACCTTTTGGTTAGGATGTTGGGCAAAAAAGTCCTGTAAATACTGGAGGGCATGTTTTTGAGCTGGAATTTCCTTCATATAGGTCATATGGAAATCTTCTTTCCAACCGATGATGCTATCATCCGTTCCGCGAAAAACAAGCAAATAGGTGTCGAGGCTGATACGATAGGTCATGGCTGCAAACTGTTTTTGCAATTCAGGATCGATGTCGTTGATAAAGTCTGAGAGCTTGCAATTTTTAAAGCGTTTGTGTTGAGCGAGCTGCTCCAATAACTGGAGGCGGTTTTTGCTGGTCAACATAGTCGTTTCTCTAGGGATTTGAGATGCTAGTTCTATGAGGCGTTGGGGTTCTTGGGTGACTACACCATCAAAAGCAAGGTAGGTTAATTCGGTCAAGGCAAGAACATCTAACTCATTCACGGGAAGGTCATAAAAGGAATCGTATGCTACATCATTCAAGTAGTCAAAAATATTGGCCATAAAAGCTCCTTTCTCTATGTTTATCCTATCACATTTACATAGAATTAGCTAGTAGGGTTTGATTGAAATACATAGAAGATAGATTGCTCCTATTTCAAACCTCTAAACGAGCTTGCTTGAATGTTTTTGCTATCGACTCCATTTTCCTTTAAAAAATTCTTCATCTCATTTACATCATCAGGCTGACCTGTGATGAGATAGCTGGCTTGATTGCCGTATTCATCAATAGCACGTTTTAAAAATTCTTGACTTTGAGAAAGTTCATCGCTAGTTCTATAAGTAAAATTAGATGTTTTCTGAGCCAGTTCTTTCATCTCTTTATCAAAAATAGTTACTCCTTTGTCAAGATGATTGAGTACAATCGGGCATTTACCAGCCCACTCTTTAACAAGAGGGCGTAGAGCAGAAATGCCGACATCAGATGCAAAGCAAACTAGTGGCTGATTCATATCTTTAACGGTCAAAGAGGAATCCAGCCAACTCATCTCAATCTCACTGCCAGCCGGTAAATGTGTCAAGGTTTCCTTAAAGAGGCTACCACTATTATGGGTTAAAATGAGGATTTCATCTTCATCAGGTGTGGAGGCAATGGTTAGCCATCGACTGGTTTGCTCTCCGTTAGGTTCATATTTACTAGCAGTAGACGAGGTATCAGGGAGTGTAAACTTAGCATAAGCCCCAGCTTTCCAGATTTGATGACTCGGTTTTGTGATATGAATTAAATATAGATCTCCGCTGGGGTTTTCGATGGATTTTATCGATAATGTCTGGCTTCGTCCAAGATAAGCGATGGCACCCCAAGTTATAATACATAGCGCTCCAAGTGTTGATAGAATGATAATAAACATTTTTTTACCTCTTTTCATTTTTTATGACTCCTGTTCTCAATTTTATGAATGAACTATAAAATAATTCATTCATATCTTTTTAAAAAATAAAGAAATCCATTCTTTATTTTAGAACTCCTTTAATGAAGTTGGTTGCAAGTATTTCAACAGTTTTGCCAATATCTGGAAAATCTTTTTCTGTGATATGCATATCCATATAGTAAAACAGATTATAAACCTGTAAAATATCTTGAATCTTTTCTGGCGAGTACCCTTCAGCCTGCATACGATTTGTAAAAGTTTTAACTAGAAACTGATGAAATGGATTTGCGACTTTGCCTTCTTCCGAGGAATAGTAGCTGTGCAACTCATCTGCTATGGCAGGATTGTACCATTCTGCAAGGATTTTATTGGAAGAAACGAGAGTTCTGGACTGAGCAAAGAGTTGAGCAATGAGGTCGATCATGTCAATTTCCCAATCCAGTTCTTCGATCATAGCTTGGCGTGCACGGTTGTTTTCATCTATATAGATGTCTAGAAAAATAGCTTCTTTACTCTCGTAATAGTTATAAAAAGAGCCGACTGCCACACCAGCTTGCCTAGCAATTTCTGAAATTCCTGTCGCCTTGTAACCTTTTTTCGAAAAAACTTCATAGGCCGCTGTCTTTAAAGCTTGTTTTTTGTCCAATATGATTTAACCTCCTTTATTTAATGAATGAATAAATTGATTTGTTCATTCATATTCTAACAAATCATGGCTAGCTTGTCAATAAGAAGGCCAGATCTATTAAATAAGTGAAAGAAGCGCTAACTAAATGAACACAAAAAGGAAAATGTAGGATAAGGCTGGAACTATACCTAAAAATAAGGTATGATATCAATGGGATGATTCTCTATTTAGCGTCCGTTTACTAATCTGAATTTGAAAAATAGGTAAGAGATACGAATCCGTAGATTTGCTATTAAGGATTTTGATATTTTGAGAAATAACAAAGGAGGAGCGCATGCACAAGATTTTACTAGTAGAAGATGACCAAGTTATTCGACAACAAGTTGGGAAACTGCTCTCTGAGTGGGGATTTGAGGTCGTTTTGGTAGAGGATTTTATGGAAGTATTGAGCCTTTTTGTTCAGTCAGAACCTCATTTGGTCCTCATGGATATTGGTCTGCCTCTTTTTAATGGTTACCACTGGTGCCAGAAGATTCGCAAGATTTCCAAGGTACCCATCATGTTTCTGTCGTCGAGAGACCAGGCGATGGATATCGTCATGGCAATCAATATGGGAGCGGATGACTTTGTAACTAAGCCTTTTGACCAGCAGGTACTCCTTGCCAAGGTTCAAGGTTTATTGCGCCGTTCCTATGAGTTTGGGCGGGATGAAAGTTTGCTAGAGTATGCGGGTGTGATCCTCAATACCAAATCTATGGACCTGCATTATCAGGGGGAAGTTCTGAGTTTGACCAAGAATGAATTTCAAATTTTGCGGGTCTTGTTTGAACATGCTGGCAATATCGTGGCGCGTGATGACCTGATGCGGGAACTCTGGAACAGTGACTTTTTCATCGATGACAATACCTTGTCTGTCAATGTTGCTCGCCTGCGCAAAAAGCTGGAGGAACAAGGCTTGGCAGGCTTTATCGAAACCAAGAAGGGAATAGGATACGGACTGAAACATGCTTGATTGGAAATCATTTTTTCTAGCCTATCTGCGTTCTCGCAGTCGCATCTTTGTCTATATTTTTTCATTAGGCTTTCTCGTCCTTCTCTTTCAGTTTTTATTTGCTAGTCTAGGAACTTATTTTCTTTATTTCTTTCTGCTCAGTAGTTTTTTGACCTTCTTATTTTTGGCTTGGGATATTTTTGCAGAAGCTCAGGTTTACCGGCAGGAAGTGCTCTATGCTGAGAGAGACCCCAAGTCTCCTCTGGAATGTGCGCTAGCGGAAAAACTCGAAGAGCGTGAGTCTGAATTGTATCAAAAGAAGTCTGAAGCCCAAAGTAAGCTGACGGATTTACTTGACTACTACACCTTGTGGGTTCACCAGATCAAGACCCCCATTGCAGCGAGTCGTCTCTTGGTAGCAGAAGTTTCTGATCGAGAGGTCAAGCAGCAACTGGAACAGGAAATCTTTAAGATTGACTCCTATACCAATCTGGTGTTGCAGTATCTTCGTTTGGAAAGCTTCCACGATGACTTGGTATTTGAAAAGGTTCAAGTGGAGGATCTGGTGAAGGAAGTGGTTCGTAAGTATGCTCTTTTCTTTATCCAAAAAGGACTGGCGCTCAATCTCCATGACCTTGACAAAATCATCGTGACCGATAAGAAGTGGCTGTTGGTCGTCATTGAACAAATCCTTTCAAACAGCCTCAAATACACCAAGGAAGGTGGACTAGAGATTTATATGGAAGGCCAGGAGCTCTGTATCAAGGATACGGGAATTGGGATTAAAAACAGTGATGTGCTCCGAGTTTTTGAACGTGGATTTTCAGGCTACAATGGGCGTTTGACCCAACAATCATCTGGACTTGGCCTCTATCTATCCAAGAAAATTTCTGAAGAACTGGGCCACCAGATTCGTATCGAGTCTGAGGTCGGGGCAGGAACAACAGTACGGATCAAATTCGCTGAAGTGAAGCTCGTTATTGAGTAAACATAGATGAGAAAAAGCCTCCGAATGGAGGCTTTTGTGCTAGTTTCTTATTTCTCAACGCGTGATTTGTTGGCGATATCAGCTAGGATAGATTCTACAAATTCATCAACTGAGACAGTTTGTGTTTCTTTTTGACCGTAGCGACGAACGTTGACCGTTCCGTCTTCCATTTCCTTGTCCCCAACGATCAATTGGTAAGGAATCTTGCTGGTTTGTGAAGCACGAATCTTGAATTGCATTTTTTCATTGCGCTCATCTACGTCTGCACGGACACCACGGTCACGGAGTTTCTTCGCTACTTCCCAAGCATAGTCCACGTGTTTTTCGTTAGACACTGGGATGAGGGTTACTTGGTGTGGTGCAAGCCATGTTGGGAAGGCACCCTTGTAGTTCTCAATCAAGATAGCTGTAAAGCGTTCCATGGTTGAGATAACCCCTCGGTGGATCATAACTGGACGGTGCTCTTCACCATCAGCTCCGATGTATTTGAGGTCAAAACGTTCTGGAAGCAAGAAGTCAAGCTGGATAGTAGAAAGTGTTTCTTCTTTTCCTAGGGCAGTCTTAACCTGGATATCCAATTTTGGTCCGTAGAAGGCAGCTTCTCCTTCAGCTTCAAAGTAGTCCACGCCCATTTCATCAAGGGCCGCACGAAGCATGGTTTGGGCATTTTCCCACATCTCATCGTTATCAAAGTACTTGTGAGTATCTTGAGGGTCACGAAGAGAGAGACGGAAGCGGTATTCAGTCAAGTTGAAGTCTTCATAAACATCGATAATCAACTGAAGGGCACGTTGGAATTCTTCTTGGATTTGTTCAGGAGTAACAAAGAGGTGACCATCGTTGAGAGACATCTCACGCACGCGTTGAAGACCTGTGAGGGCACCAGATTTCTCGTAGCGGTGCATCATACCGATTTCAGCGATACGGATTGGCAACTCACGGTAGGAGTGAACATGGTGTTTAAAGACCTGGATGTGGTGTGGGCAGTTCATTGGACGAAGGACAAATTCTTCCCCGTCACCCATGTCCATGGTTGGGAACATGTCTTCTTGGTAATGATCCCAGTGACCAGAAGTCTTGTAAAGCTCTACAGAAGCAAGTGGTGGAGTGTAGACGTGTTGGTAGCCAGAAGCCAACTCCTTATCCACGATATAGCGTTCCAATTCACGACGGATAGTCGCACCATTTGGCAACCAGAATGGCAAACCTTGACCAACCTCTTGAGAAATCATAAAGAGGTCAAGCTCTTTACCAAGTTTGCGGTGGTCACGTTCTTTGGCTTCTTCGCGCATTTGAAGGTAGTTCTTCAAGTCTTTCTTGTCAAACCAAGCTGTACCGTAGATCCGTTGCATCATAGCATTGTCGCTATTTCCACGCCAGTAAGCACCAGCTACATGGAGAAGGTGGAAGATTTGGATACGACCTGTTGACGGAACGTGTGGGCCACGGCAAAGGTCCACGTATTCACCCTGACGGTAGATAGTCAAACCACCTTCATCTTCAGAGTGTTCTTCGATCAATTCCAACTTGTAAGGATCGTTTTTAAATATTTCACGCGCCTCGTCTTTGGTAACTTCTTCGCGGATTGATGGGAAGTTTTCCTTGACGATCTTCTTCATTTCTTCTTCGATACGAGGAAGGTCTTCGTTAGAGATTTGACCAGCAGTATTGTCAGTATCGTAGTAGAAGCCATCTTCGATAGCTGGACCGACACCCAAGTGAATATCTGGGAAGAGGCGACGAGCTGCTTGGGCAAACAAGTGAGCAGCTGAGTGGCGCAAAATCGGAAGGGCATCTTCGTGATCAGGTGTCACGATTTCGATGCTTCCATCTTCAGTGATAGCACGAGTCGTGTCGATGAGTTTGCCGTTGAATTTACCAGCCAAGGCTTTTTTAGCGAGGGAATTGCTGATAGATTGAGCAATTTCAAAAGTTGTAACGCCAGATTCGAATTCACGAACAGCGCCATCTGGGAAAGTAATCTTAATCATGGTTTTCTCCTTAAATATTTATTCTATATTGGACAATTTTAAGAGCCTAGCAACTTCTTCCACAGCCTGATTTTCTGATTGACTACCATCTGTTATGAGGCTAGGATAGCCTAATTTCATCGCTTCCTGCCGAACCATTTGGGCAAAAAGAATGTCTCGTTGCATCCAGTTTTCAAAAGCTTTCTCAGGATTAGTTGTTCCTTCTAAAACATAAGGAACCCATTCTCTCTGTATATAATGCTTTTTTTGAAAATCGGCTGTTGGAGTCAAGCATAGATAGGAAGACGCTGGACATTCAAGCTCCTTTACCAAGTGAGGCAAAAGTCCTGCTCCCTCCACCAAGAGCGGTCTATCTTGATTTTTTATCAAGTAAGATTTCACATAAGGAAAAATCTCTTCATAAAAGCGCCATTCTTCATCTGCCATCTCTTCTGGACTTCTCATCCAGATTTGTTCTGGATTTCTATCCTGCCTAAGAAGGCAAATTGGCTGTGAGTCTGCGCTTGCTTGACTCATCATCTCTTCTACCAAATCATCCAGTTTGATATGAAGTAGTTGATACTGTCTAGCAAGAAGTGAGGCAATTGTTGATTTTCCACTACAAGGCGATCCGCCAATCATATAAAGCATCATTCTTCCTCCTTCTGACAAAATAAAAACGACATCCTCGAAAGGACGTCGTAACGTGGTTCCACCTTCATTTATGCAAGTCAAAAAGACCTACACCTCTGATTGGCTCTAACGTGGCCACCGTTTTATGTTTTCATAAAAGTCAGTTGAGTAGTATCAGTTTAGGCTCTCTATGCGTTTCCAGCAACCACGCACTCTCTAGTAGAAAGGGACTAAGTGACTTGTCTCTATGCATTATTATAGCATGATTGCGAGATTTTTCAAGGATTTTGTGAAAGTTTTTTATTTTTTCCGTGCTGGAGCATATATTTAATACCTGAACCTGAAGCCATACCAAGTAGGGCAAAGAGTTCATAAGCTAGGAAATAAACGAGAATGAATTCATTGAAAGTGATGATGGTAAAGCAATAGAGAAGAGCAATACCGAGCAACCACCACAGTGAGAATTGGAAACGGTAGCTATAAAGAAGGGACACGATGAAGGTTGCCAAGGGTGAAAAGAGGATGATGTTATAAATGTAAAGCCCTTTCAGCGTATAAGGATCAGATATCAGCAGCAAAAGCAACTCATAGAGGGGCCAGTAAAAGAAGAAAATGACAAGGCAGTATGGAATATACTTAAGATATTTCCGCATGGCAATAGTCCTCCAATCTGCAAAAATAGAGAGATGTTGAAGATCACATGATCCTAAATGAAGGGGAGCTCTCTACCTATATTATAGCACGATTCGGAAGCCCTTACAAATTAATCAGGTAAGTAGTGATAGTGATTTTTTGGAGTGTTTTCTGCTATAATACTAACAAAAGAAGTAAGAGGAAATGAGGAGAAAGAATGACGAAAATAGCAGTTCTTTCAGACATACATGGGAATACAAGCGCCTTGGAAGCTGTACTGGCTGATGCAAAAGCGGAAACGGTAGATGAGTACTGGCTTTTGGGGGATATTCTTATGCCTGGAACAGGACGTAGAAGGATATTGGACCTATTAGCTAGCTTGCCCATCACAGTAAGAGTTCTGGGTAATTGGGAGGATAGTCTCTGGCGTTGTTTGCATCGCAAGCTAGATCTAACAAAAGCTAGTCATCGTTATCTCCTGCGCCAATGCCAGTATATCTTAGAAGAGATTAGCCCTGAAGAAATCGAAGATCTCCACAATCAACCTATGCAAATTCACCGTCGGTTCGGTAATTTGATGGTGGGAATCACTCACCATCTCCCTGATAAAAACTGGGGTAGGGAGTTGATTCATACGGGAAAACAAGAAGATTTTGATAGATTGGTGACGGATCCACATGCCTCTATCGCGGTATATGGGCATATCCACCAACAGTTGCTTCGCTATGGAAGTGATGGACAGTTGATTCTCAATCCAGGTTCGATTGGGCAACCCTTCTTTTTAGATGCGCAGTTGCGTAAGGACCTGCGTGCCCAGTATATGATCTTAGAGTTTGATGAGACAGGTTTGGCTGATGTTGATTTTCGTCGAGTGGATTATGATGTAGAGGCTGAGTTGCAGCTGGCTAAGGATTTAAAGCTTCCTTATTTTCAAGTCTATTATGAAAGTTTGGTAAATGGAATTCACCACACTCATAACCAGGAACTTCTGTATGAAATTGCCCAAGAACAAGGGCATGATGCCGAGTTGGATGCATGGCTGGATAGTGGTAATAATTGACATTACAACGTAAAAGGGTATAATGAGTATCAGATAGGATGTGAAAGGAGAAGAAGATGCAAATTTCAAGTCGATTTACCATTGCGACGCATATGTTGATTATCATCGCTCTAGAAGGGAAGAAAACAAAAGTTACCAGTGATTTTCTGGCTGCTAGTGTTGGGGTCAATCCGGTCATTATTCGCAAAACCTTGTCCCAACTCAAAAATGCAGAGCTGATATCGGTTGCGCGTGGAACAGGTGGCACCGAGATTATCAAAGACCTCCAAGATATTAGCCTTTTTGATGTTTATCAGGCAGTCGAATGTTTAGGAAAAACTGGTAAACTCTTTAGTTTCCATGAAAATCCGAACTCAAGTTGTCCAATTGGATCGAATATCCATGCGGTCTTAGATCAAAAACTACTAGATATCCAAGAAGCGATGGAAAACCAGCTTCGTCAGACGAGTCTGGCTCAGGTTGTGGCAGATGCTCAGGATAAAATGACAAAGTAAGAGGGCTAGAGTCCTCTTTTTCTATTACCATAATTATGGTACAATGTTGTCATCGAAGGAGAAGACTATGTACTTTATTACAGGATTTTTCGTCCTACTTTTTCTGATTTCATTTTTTAGGGACAATCGCAGTCTCTGGAATCCAGCTCTCTTGCTTTTATCTCTGCTCTTTTCTTACCTGTCTATTGCCAATCTTTTTTACGAAGCTGGGCAAGAAGAAGTGCACATGATTTTCTTTGCAGGGATTTTTCTCTTGCTCCCTTTTTTAGTTTTTCTAAGTGGCTTTTTCCTGATTTATAACGGATTTGTGTTATTGAGAAAAGAAGGGAAGTCCAAGGCAAATTATTTATCTCTGGGGCTAGGGTGCGTGATTCTGTTCTTTTTTGTGATCATGGCGATTCGAATGAGCGATACCAATGGCTTCTTCTATACCAATCATCTAGCGAATATTTTCTTTTTCTTTCTGATCTATTCGTATTTGATTTTCGGCTTTGCCTTTGCAGGATTTCTGCTTTATTCTATTCTGTATCTTTTTACTCCTAAGAAAAAACATTATGATTTTATCATCATTCACGGAGCAGGCTTGTTGAATGGAGAAAAAGTAACTCCCTTACTTAAGAGTCGCATTGATAAGGCAGTAGAAGCTTATCGTCAGTCGTCCAATCCCAACGTTAAAATCATCGCCAGTGGAGGTCAAGGTGGGGACGAGAAGATTTCTGAAGCTCAGGCGATTTGCAACTATTTACTGGAAGAGACGGACATTTCGAGAGAAGCCATTCTCCTAGAGGAAGGCTCAACGACGACCTATGAGAATCTCCTCTTTTCAAAAGAAATGGGAGAGAAACTGGTAGCAAATCCACGTTTTCTCTTTGTGACCAATGACTATCATGTTTTTCGTACCAGCACCTATGCCCGCCGTATTGGGATGAAGGGAGATGGCCTTGGTTGTCGGACAGCCGCCTACTATATTCCATCGGCCTTTATCAGAGAATATATTGCCCTATGTGTGAAGATAAAATGGATTTTTATCGCCTTCTATGTTTTGTTGATTCTAGCTCTGATTTTCTCTTATAGAGGTGTTTTATGGTAATATGTGAAAAAAATCTCCGTTAGGAGATTTTTCGTAAAATTCATGTAGTCATTATTGTTCGATTTTGCTTATGGTAAAATGGCTTTTAGTCGTTTTAGGATAGTTTGTAAGGTTACGACCGCTTGCTTTCCTTGTTGCGGTTGGTAGAGTAGTTGGAAATAGTCGCGAATAGTTTCTTCAAATTGTTTAGGGAGGAGAGTACAATTGGTCTTTGCGTACTCCAACATTCGTTTTTCACCAGGATGGGTTTGCTCATTGAGCGCAAATAACAAGTCAAAGTAGGAAGCAAAAAATTCACTCGTACGATGATTCATACTAAGAAGATCTTGGCGTTTGATCGCTTTTTCTATTTGGTGAGAGAAGGCAGGCATGGCTTGTTCTAGCAAAAGGAGTTGCCTTTCAATGATATGCTTTTTGAGTTCCTGTGGATAGGGAATCTGGTAGGCTCTTTGGAGAGAAGCATAGCGTCCATTTGGATCGTATAGGATTTTGCTATGGAGTAGATTGTGCCACATGCAAGTTGTATAGGCATTTTGAGCTTTGTGTTGAAAAACGGTTGAGTTCAATTCCTGTTCAAACGACTCCAGCGAACGATAAATCAACTCGATTTCGACACCGTTGTTTAGCACGCAGTCGTCCTCTAGTTCCCAAAACTGGTTTCCAATTTCCATATAAGAACAGTACTTACTTAGAATGTTTTGGCGAATCGTCTCATCTATAGGAGAGTTGAGATAGACATAAATATCATAGTCAGAATTTTGATCATAGTTTTGTCCTGCACGAGAACCACCAAGAGCGATAGCTTCTACTTGCTCCAGTTGAGAGAATTCTTTGTAAAGTTCGTGGATCATGATTTTCTCCTTGCTTTATGGTTTTAAAGTCATTTTATCAAAAAGTAAAACGTTTGCATAGCATTAAGTTGCTGCTTTTTCATTTATAGCAAAAAATGTGAACCCCTGTTGTTGGTTCACATTTCTTTTTTTATTCTGCTGCTTGTTGCCAACGTTTGGCTAGCATGCGAGATAGGCTTGAAATTGCTAGGTTAAAGCTGAAATAGATCAAGGCAATCAGGATGTAAAGGCTAAAGACCTGCTCTGGTTCGAAATAGCGTCCCATGAGAATTTGGCTAGCGCCAAAGAGTTCTTGCAGCGCGATAACAGAGTAGAGAAGGCTGGTATCCTTAATCACGGTTACAAACTGAGAAATGATAGCTGGCAGCATTTTGCGGATTGCTTGTGGGAGAATGATGTAGTAGAGGATTTCCGCAGAGGTGAATCCTTGCGACATTCCTGCTTCGTACTGGCCCTTGTCCACGGCATTGAGACCGCCCCGGATAATCTCAGCTAGGGCTGCTGAGGTAAAGAGGGTAAAGGCTGTAATACCAGCTGGTGTGGACTTCATCTTAAACACCAAAAAGATGGTGAAAATCCAGAGGAGGTTGGGAACGTTACGTACAAATTCGATATAAATGCTGGAGATGATTCGTAAGACAGGATTTTTCCCATTTCTCATGACGGCTAGCACTGTTCCGATAAGGGTAGAGAGGACGATAGCAATTAGAGAAATGTAGAGAGTCAAGCCAAATCCTTTAAAGATAAAGATTAGGTTATCTGGGGTCAAAACTTCTAAAATAGATTCCATAGTAACCTCCTAAAGTGAATAGGCTTTTTTGTTGGCTTGCTCCATCTTACGACCAAACTGGGCAACAGGGAAGCATAGAGCAAAGTAGAGAAGGGCAGCACCTAAAAAGGCTGGAATATAATTTCCGTTAAGAGCCGACCAAGATTTGGTTACAAACATCAAGTCCACTCCAGAGATGATAGCGACTGTGGAAGTGTTCTTGATGAGATTGACGATTTGGTTGGTCAAAGGAGGAAGGATGATACGGAAGGCCTGAGGCAAGATAATCAAGCGCATGGCACTGATATAGGTAAAACCTTGTGACAAGGCGGCCTCCATCTGACCGCTAGGAATAGACTGAATCCCTGAGCGAATAACTTCAGCGATATAGGCGCCGTGATAGAGTCCCACGCAGAGAACAGCTGTCCAATAAATCGGAATCATGATGGTGTGTTCACTGATAAGAGGCAAACCATAAAAGACGATGACAAACTGCACCAAGAGGGGAGTATTTTGGTAAAATTCGACAAAGATACGAGCCAGAATACGTAAGGTTGGATATTTACTGGTTGAAAGGATTCCGAAGAAGATGCCCAAAACCATGGCGAGGATAAAGGATCCAATCGCTAGGGCAAGGGTGAAGAGGAAACCATTAAAAAATTGTCCAAAATCCTGAAAATAGGCTGTCCAAGATGATAAATCTGTCATGGGGTGTCCTCCTTAATCTGCAGTATGGCTAGATGGTTTGAGCTTGTAACGGTCATAAAGTTTCTGCAAACTACCGTCCTTGGTCCATTTAGTGACCAAGCTATCAAGATAATCGTTGAGCTCGGTGTTTGATTTCTTGGTAACAATACCGTAGTCAGATGGTTTAAAACTATCATCTAGTAGTTCTGTTCGTTTACTGGTGTAGCCAGACAGGATAGAGCGGTCCACGGAAAAGGCATCAATACGATGAGCGTGAAGGGAAGTAATCAATTCTGGGTAGGAACCAAGTTCGACGAATTTAAAGGTTAGACCTTTCTTTTTACCCAGTTCAGTAATCAAGCGCTGGGTGATGGAACCTTGGGCAACCCCAATCGTTTTGCCGTTTAGATCCTCAATGCTTTTGATGTTGGCAGATTTATTGACCAAAAAGCCAGAAGCGTCCGTATAGTAGGGACTGGTGAAGTTATACAGTTTTTTACGCTCGTCTGTGATGGTGAAGGTCGCGATATCCATATCGACTTGTTCATTGTCCAAAAGGGGGCCACGGGTTTGAGCGGTAACAGGAACGTAGCGAATCTTGACCTTGAGCTCATCCGCAATCATCTTGGCCAAGTCGGTTTCGATACCAGAATAAGTCCCTTTCTTGGGATCCTTGTAGCCAAAATTGGGAACGTCTTGTTTCACACCGACAACTAGCTCGCCTCTCTTTTGAATATCTGCGACGCTGGTATCGGCTTGGACTGGTTTGGCAGCAGTAAGGCTGAAAAGGCTAATCAATAATGCTGCTAAAAAGAGTTTCTTTTTCATAGGCGCCTCCTTATTTGACTTTGTCACTTTCGTGGTTGATAATTTTGCTGAGGAATTGTTGGGCACGAGGTTCGCTTGGATTGTCGAAAAAGTCGTCGACATCAGTCGTATCTACTAAAACTTCTCCGTCGGCCATAAAGATAATGCGGTCCGCAACTTCACGGGCAAAGCCCATTTCGTGGGTAACGATGATCATATTCATCCCGTCATGCGCCAGTTTTTGCATAACTGCTAGAACATCGCCGATGGTTTCAGGGTCAAGGGCAGATGTTGGCTCGTCAAATAGGAGGAGCTCCGGATGCATGGCAAGACCACGAGCAATGGCGATTCTCTGTTTTTGTCCACCAGATAGCATAGCTGGATAGGAATCTTTCTTGTCCCACATGTTTACAAATTCTAGATATTTTTGGGCTGTTTTTTCAGCTTCTTTTTTATCAATTCCTAGAACTTTCATAGGCGCTAGTGTTACGTTTTCTAACACTGTTTTGTGTGGATAAAGGTTAAAATGCTGGAAAACCATGCCGACTTCCTTACGAAGAGGAACTAAATCTTTCTGGCTAGCACCTGCTACTTGGTGTCCATTGACTAGGAGATTTCCTTTGTCAACAGCCTCTAAACCATTGATCGTACGGATAAGAGTGGACTTTCCAGAACCAGAAGGTCCAAGCAGGACAACAACTTGTCCTTTTTCAAAACGGAGATTGATGTCGCGGAGTGCGTGGTAGTCTCCGTAATATTTTTCGACGTGTTTAAATTCTACTAAAGCCATGAGAGATCTCCTTTGTGTTAGATTTTATAACATGATTCTACAACAAAAGAATGTTCTTGTCAAATCATATCTGAAAAAAATTCACTAAAATTTTATAAAAAAGCAATCTGGATAGAGAAAATGCCTAAATCATGTTATAATGAAACGATAGAATTCTTAGAAAGAGTGGATGTTTTTTTGATAACTCCTACTTATGAATGGCAGTTTGCCCCGCAGGTAGAAGATGCGGATTTTACAAAGATAGCCAAGAAGGCTGGACTGGGTCCTGAGGTGGCTCGGTTATTATTTGAAAGAGGGATTCAGAATGAGAAAAGTCTGAAGAAGTTTTTAGAACCTTCTTTGGAAGACTTGTATGATCCCTATCTGCTCCATGATATGGATAAGGCAGTGGAACGGATTCGTCAGGCCATTGAAGAAGGGGAGAATATCCTTGTTTACGGTGACTATGATGCGGATGGTATGACTTCGGCCTCTATTGTTAAGGAAAGTTTGGAACAGCTTGGCGCTGAGTGTCGGGTTTACCTACCTAATCGTTTTACCGATGGCTATGGTCCAAATGCCAGTGTCTATAAATACTTTATCGAGCAAGAGGGAATTTCCTTGATTGTGACAGTGGATAATGGAGTTGCTGGTCACGAGGCCATTGAATTGGCTCAGTCTATGGGAGTGGATGTCATTGTGACTGACCACCATTCCATGCCGGAAACTCTTCCTGATGCCTATGCGATTGTTCACCCTGAGCATCCGGATGCGGACTATCCTTTCAAACACTTGGCTGGTTGCGGAGTGGCTTTCAAGCTGGCTTGTGCCCTTTTAGAAGAAGTGCAAGTGGAATTGCTGGATTTGGTTGCTATCGGAACTATTGCAGATATGGTGAGCTTGACGGATGAAAACCGCATCATGGTTCAATATGGTCTGGAAATGCTGGGGCATACTCAGCGCATCGGTCTGCAAGAAATGCTGGACATGGCTGGGATTGCTGCTAACGAAGTGACAGAAGAAACGGTAGGCTTTCAGATTGCCCCTCGTTTAAATGCCCTGGGGCGTTTGGATGATCCTAATCCGGCCATTGATTTGTTGACTGGCTTTGACGACGAGGAAGCTCATGAGATTGCCCTCATGATTCACCAGAAAAATGAAGAACGTAAGGAAATCGTCCAATCAATCTATGAAGAAGCTAAGACCATGGTGGATCCTGAGAAGAAGGTTCAGGTTTTGTCCAAGGAAGGCTGGAATCCTGGCGTTCTGGGTATCGTGGCTGGGCGCTTGCTGGAAGAACTGGGGCAGACAGTCA
The DNA here is from genome assembly GCA_905221345.1 of bacterium. Classification (GTDB taxonomy): domain Bacteria; phylum Bacillota; class Bacilli; order Lactobacillales; family Streptococcaceae; genus Streptococcus. The sequence continues at coordinate 135,851 of CAJNCW010000002.1, read as the reverse complement.
TCGTTCTTAATATAGAGGATGGTCGTGCTAAGGGTAGCGCTCGTAGTGTGGAAGCAGTCGATATTTTTGAAGCCTTAGATCCCCATCGCGACCTCTTTATCGCCTTTGGCGGCCATGCTGGTGCAGCAGGAATGACGCTGGAAGTGGAGAAACTTTCAGATTTATCTCAGGTTTTGGAAGACTATGTCCGTGAAAAAGGTGCAGATGCTGGTGGCAAGAACAAGTTAAATCTAGATGAAGAGCTGGATTTGGAGACTCTTAGTTTAGAAACGGTTAAAAGCTTTGAACGCTTGGCACCTTTTGGAATGGATAATCAGAAACCTGTCTTTTATATCAAGGATTTTCATGTCGAAAGTGCCCGTACCATGGGAGCAGGCAATGCCCACCTCAAACTGAAAATTTCCAAGGGTGAGGCGACTTTTGAAGTGGTGGCCTTCGGACAAGGTAGATGGGCAACAGAGTTTGCTCAAACAAAAAACCTAGAATTAGCAGTCACCCTGTCTGTCAATCAATGGAATGGCCAAACTGCCCTCCAGTTGATGATGGTGGATGCGCGTGTGGAAGGTGTTCAACTCTTTAACATTCGTGGGAAGAATGCAGTCTTGCCAGAAGGGGTTCCAGTCTTGGATTTCTCTGGAGAGTTGCCGGATTTGGCGACTAGTGACGCGGTTGTTGTGAAAGCAATTCCTGAGGATATTACCCTGCTGAAAACCATTTTTCAGAAACAGAATTTCTCTGCTGTCTATTTCAAAAATGACATTGACAAGGCCTACTATCTGACAGGTTATGGAACTAGAGAACAGTTTGCAAAATTGTACAAGACCATTTACCAGTTCCCAGAGTTTGATATTCGCTACAAGCTCAAAGATTTGGCGACTTATCTCAATATCCAACAAATCTTGCTGATCAAGATGATTCAAGTATTTGAGGAGCTGGACTTTGTGACGATCAAAGACGGTGTCATGACAGTCAATAAAGAAGCGCCGAAAAGGGAAATTGCTGACAGTCAAATTTATCAAAAACTTAAACAAACCGTCAAAGATCAAGAAATGATGGCGCTGGGTACGGTGCAGGAAATTTATGATTTTTTAATGGAAGAAAACTAAAGAATAGGAAAGAGTTGGGCAACCAGCTCTTTTTTGAAAACAAATCTTCATTTTGAAAATCATCAAAAAAATGGTATAATGGTAGGAAAAGATTCGGCTGAAAGTTTTAGAACTTTTAGAATAAGAGGGTAAACCTACCCTATAATCAAGATGAATTAAGTTTCGGAGGGAAAATGAGTAATATCAGTTTAACAACACTAGGTGGTGTACGTGAAAACGGGAAAAATATGTATATTGCTGAGATTGGCAATTCAATTTTTGTTTTAGATGCGGGGCTTAAATACCCTGAAAATGAACAACTTGGGGTTGATGTCGTCATTCCCAATATGGACTACCTTTTTGAAAATAGCGACCGTATCGCAGGGGTTTTCTTGACCCACGGACATGCGGATGCCATTGGAGCTCTGCCTTACCTTTTGGCAGAGGCTAAGGTGCCTGTGTTTGGCTCTGAGTTGACCATTGAGTTGGCCAAACTCTTTGTCAAAGGAAATGATACGGTTAAGAAATTCAATGACTTCCATGTGATTGATGAAGATACGGAGATTGATTTTGGAGGAACTGTTGTTTCCTTCTTCCGTACAACTCATTCCATCCCAGAAAGTTTGGGAGTCGTCTTGAAAACTCCAAAAGGCAGCATTGTTTATACAGGTGACTTCAAGTTTGACCAGACGGCTAGTAAATCCTATGCGACGGATTTTGCCCGTTTGGCAGAAATCGGTCGTGAGGGTGTCTTGGCGCTCCTCAGTGATTCTGCGAATGCGGATAGCAATATCCAGGTGGCGAGCGAGAGTGAAGTTGGAGACGAAATTACCCAGACCATTGCAGACTGGGAAGGTCGTATCATCGTTGCAGCAGTTGCTAGCAACCTCTCTCGTATCCAGCAGGTTTTTGATGCAGCTGCAGATACAGGTCGCCGAGTTGTTTTGACTGGATTTGATGTTGAAAATATTGTCCGAACAGCGATTCGTCTCAAAAAATTGTCTCTAGCCAACGAAAGTCTCTTGATCAAACCCAAAGAAATGTCTCGATTTGAAGACCATGAGTTGATTATTCTCGAGACGGGTCGTATGGGTGAGCCTATCAATGGACTTCGTAAGATGTCCATTGGACGTCACCGCTATGTGGAAATCAAAGATGGGGATTTGGTTTATATCGTAACCACTCCGTCTATCGCCAAAGAAGCCGTCATGGCGCGTGTTGAAAACATGATCTACCAAGCTGGTGGTGTGGTGAAACTCATTACCCAAAGCTTGCGAGTATCAGGACATGGGAATGCGCGTGATTTGCAGTTGATGATCAATCTTTTGCAACCAAATTACCTCTTCCCTATCCAAGGGGAGTACCGTGAGTTGGATGCGCATGCCAAGGCTGCCATGGCAGTTGGAATGTTGCCAGAACGCATTTTCATCCCTAAAAAGGGAACGACCATGTCTTACGAACACGGAGACTTTGTCCCAGCTGGAGCAGTTTCTGCAGGTGATGTCTTGATTGATGGAAATGCCATCGGGGATGTTGGAAATGTGGTCCTTCGTGACCGTAAGGTCTTGTCAGAGGATGGAATCTTTATCGTGGCGATCACTGTCAACCGTCGTGAGAAGAAAATTGTGGCCAAGGCCCGTGTTCACACGCGTGGATTTGTTTATCTCAAGAAGAGTCGTGACATTCTCCGTGAAAGCTCAGAATTGATTAACCAAACGGTAGAAGAGTATCTTCAAGGTGATGATTTTGACTGGGCAGAGCTCAAAGGCAAGGTTCGTGATAATTTGACCAAATATCTCTTTGATCAAACCAAGCGTCGTCCAGCAATCTTGCCAGTCGTGATGGAAGCAAAATAATAAGCAGAATACCTACAGAAAAAGTCGAAATTCGGCTTTTTCTTATAGAATAGTAAAAGGAGAAAACCATGGCAGTTATGAATATTGAGTATTACTCAGAAGTTTTGGATATGGAGTGGGGCGTTATCGTACTCTATCCAGATGCTAGTCGGGTGACTGAACCAGATTGCACAGATATTCCTGTCCTTTATCTTTTGCACGGAATGTCAGGAAATCAAAATAGCTGGCTCAAACGTACCAATGTCGAACGCTTGTTGCGCGGAACCAATCTCATTGTTATCATGCCCAATACTAGCAATGGCTGGTACACAGATACCCAGTACGGTTTTAACTACTTTACTGCTCTAGCAGAAGAGTTACCTCAGGTTATGAAACGTTTCTTCCCCAATATGACCAGCAAGCGAGAAAAGACCTTTATTGCAGGCCTCTCCATGGGTGGCTACGGCTCCTTTAAACTCGCTCTATCGACGAATCGTTTTTCTCATGCGGCTAGTTTTTCTGGTGCGCTCAGTTTTCAAGAATTTTCTCCTGAAAGTCAGGATCTGGGATCGCTTGCCTACTGGCGAGGAATTTTTGGAGAGATTAAAGACTGGACAGCTAGTCCTCATTCGCTTGAAAGCATGGCTGCAAAATCCGATAAAAAGACCAAACTATGGGCTTGGTGTGGAGAGCAAGATTATCTCTACTCTGCCAATAATCTCGCAGTGAGAAACCTCAAAAAGCTTGGTTTTGAGGTGACCTATAGTCATAGTCCAGGTAAGCACGAGTGGTACTATTGGGAAAAACAATTGGAGCGTTTTTTGGCTACTCTACCAATTGACTTTGTCTTGGAAGAGCGTTTAAGTTGATTTTATTAATACTAGTGAGGTGACAGAGCAAGGGATCCAATTATTTTTTCTTTATTTTTTTTCAAAAAAATAGTAAAATAAAGCTAATATTTATCGCAAAAAGAATGGAAAGTAAATGTATCGTTATCAAGTTGATATTCCTGATGAGGAACACGATGAGTTTGTTAGACAGAGTCCTTTAGTGAATATATTGCAAAGTAGCGCTTGGGCGAGTGTAAAAAGTGAATGGGGAAATGAAAAAGTTGGCTTTTACAAGGATGATAAACTAGTAGGTGTGTCCAGTTTGCTTTATAGATCCTTGCCCTTTGGTTTCACGATGTGCTATATTGCTAGGGGGCCAATTATGGATTATACTAACAGGGCCTTGGTGGAGTTTGTATTTACTTCACTTAGAGATATTGTAAAAAGGAAACGTGCCTTATTTATCAAAATTGATCCAACTCTTTGTTTAAGTAAAACTGTTCTCAATAAACAAGACTCAGATTATTCAGAAACATTAGTGACACTTCAATACCTCAGAGAGTTAGGTTTTATTTGGTCTGGTAAAACAACTGGGATGGCTGATACTATTCAGCCTCGTATTCAGGCGAAAATATATAAGGAAAATTTTGGTGAAGATAAACTTTCGAAGTCAACAAAACAAGCTATTCGAACAGCACAGAATAAGGGAATTAAGGTTCAGTATGGTGGAATAGAATTGTTAGATTCTTTTTCTCTTTTGATGAAGAAAACAGAGGCACGCAAAAATATTTCCTTAAGGAATGAAGCTTATTACAGAAGTTTATTGTTAACTTTTCAAAATCATGCCTATATCACGCTTTCAACCCTTGATTTATCTGAGCGATTACAGGAGTTAGAAGATCAGTGGACCCAAAATCAAATTTTTATGCAGTCCTTAGTGAATACAACTAAGTCACCAAAATTTCAAGCTAGATTGCAAGAAAAAGAACGCTTAGACGAGGAAATTATGTTTTTGAAAAAACATATTTCTGCAGGTGTTTTGATTGCGCCCTTAGCAGCGACTTTGACATTAGAGTTTGGTCAGACCTCTGTTAATCTATATGCGGGTATGGATGAAGAATTTAAACGCTATAATGCGCCAATTCTGACCTGGTATAAGACGGCTCATCATGCTTTCGAGCGTGGCTCTTTATGGCAAAATCTTGGGGGGATTGAGCATGCTAGAGATGGTGGTCTTTATCGTTTTAAAGCAAATTTTAATCCGACTATTGAGGAGTATCTTGGTGAGTTCACATTACCTACTCATCCCCTATATCCTATAATTAGCCTTATTTTTGATTTTCGTAAAAAATTAAGAAAAAAATATCATAGAAGGTAAGTATATGACACTGACTACACTCACTAAAGAAGAGTTTCAATGTTATTCGGAAACGGTTTCTTGTCGTTCTTTTATGCAATCTGTCCAGATGGGAAATTTGCTAGAAAAAAGGGGAGCTAAAGTAACTTACCTTTCTTTAAAGCAGAAAGGAGAAATTCAGGTTGCTGCTCTAGTTTATTGCTTACCGATGTTAGGTGGATTTCATATGGAAATCAATTCGGGTCCAATCTATACTAAAAAAGAGTTTCTTTCAGAATTTTATTTTGCTTTAAAGGAATATGCAAAACAAAATGGTGCATTAGAGTTGGTTGTAAAACCTTATGAAACTTATCAAACTTTTGATAGTGAAGGTAATCCAATAGATGTTGAGAAAAAAAGTATTATTCAGGGTTTGACTGATTTAGGGTATCAATTTGATGGATTGACAACAGGTTATCCAGGTGGAGAACCAAATTGGTTATATTATAAGGATTTGACTGAATTAACTGAAAAGAATTTGCTTAAAAATTTTAGTAAAAAGGGTAAACCTTTGGTGAAAAAAGCTGAAACTTTTGGTATTCGGTTGAAAAAGTTAAAACGTGAAGAACTATCGATTTTTAAGAATATAACAAAAGAAACCTCTGAACGTAGAAAATATAGTGATAAAAGTTTAGAATATTATGAGCATTTTTATGATTCATTTGGAGAGAGTGCTGAGTTTCTCATAGCAACCTTGAATTTTTCAGAGTATATGAGCAAATTGCAAGGTGAGCAAAGTAAAGTAGAAGAAATTTTGGACAAGTTGCGATTTGGTTTGAGTAAAAATCCTCATTCTGAGAAAAAACAAAATCAAATGAGAGAATATTCTAGTCAATTTGAAACTTTTGAAGTTCGAAAAGCAGAAGCACGAGACTTGATTGAAAAATATGGGGAAGAAGATATTGTTTTAGCCGGTAGTTTATTTGTTTATACGCCTCAGGAAACGACTTATCTCTTTAGTGGTTCCTACACTGAATTTAATAAGTTCTATGCACCAGCCTTGCTTCAGAAATATGTTATGTTGGAAAGCATAAAACGTGGAATACCTAAATACAACTTCCTAGGTATTCAGGGGGTTTTTGATGGTAGTGATGGCGTGTTACGCTTTAAACAAAATTTTAATGGCTATATTGTGCGTAAGGCTGGAACATTTCGTTATTATCCATCTCCATTGAAATATAAGTGTATTCAATTGTTAAAGAAATTATTAAGACGTTGAGTTTGAAGAGTCAGTGTTTAGATTTCTTTCAGCTTTCTTCAGTAAAATAGAGAATCTATCTTGATTAAGGAGAATGTGATTTCAAGATAGATTCTTATTTTTATGAAAGGTGGGACGTCATGTTCTGGATTATTCGATTATTCTTCCGATTTCTTTTGGGAATTTGGCGTTTCTTCTGGCGTCTGGTTTGGACTGTGGTCATTCTACTGCTCATTACCTTTGGAGTGGTTTGGTATCTGACAGGTGATTTTCATTCTGCGGTCAATCAGGTTGAAAAAATGAGCCAGATTGGTCAAGGTGGCTGGAATCAATGGAAAGAGACGGGAACGCTGGAAGTCTTGTCTCAGACAGACAGTCACCAACATGCAGAAGGCAAGTGGGCTCAGGCCTCAGCTCGCATCTATATTGAGCCTCAAATGGATGAGACCTTCCAAGCTGCCTATGCAGAAGCTATAAAAAACTGGAATCAAACGGGAGCTTTTACCTTTGAGGTGGTTGCGGATCCTAGCCAGGCAGATATTGTGGCAAGTGAAATGAATGATGGATCGACCGCTGTAGCTGGTCAAGCCGAGAGTCAAACCAATTTGTTAACCAATCAATTTATATCTGTAACGGTTCGCTTGAATCACCATTATCTATCCAATCCAAGTTATGGTTATTCTTATGAACGGATCGTGCACACGGCGGAGCACGAGCTGGGGCATGCCATCGGATTGGATCATACCAACGAAACTTCTGTCATGCAGCCGGCAGGTTCCTACTATGGGATTCAGCCCCAGGATGTGAAAGCTGTTCAAGAACTCTATACCAGTAGCGACTAGATGAAGTTGGTGCAATCCGAAAAGAAATCAAAGCTCCTCCATCAAGCGGTTGGTGGGGCTTTTTGTTCGTCCTGTTACGGCCTTTTTGCTATAATGGAACTATGAATAACTTGATCAAATCAAAACTAGAGCTCTTGCCGACCAGTCCTGGATGCTACATTCACAAGGATAAAAATGGCACCATTATCTATGTAGGAAAGGCTAAAAATCTGCGCAATCGCGTGCGATCCTATTTCCGTGGAAGTCATGATACCAAGACGGAGGCTCTGGTGTCTGAAATTGTGGATTTTGAATTTATCGTCACTGAGTCCAATATTGAGGCACTTCTCCTAGAAATCAACCTGATTAAGGAAAATAAGCCCAAGTACAATATCATGCTCAAGGATGACAAGTCTTATCCCTTCATCAAAATTACCAATGAGCGCTATCCTCGATTGATTATCACCCGTCAGGTCAAAAAGGATGGGGGTCTTTATTTTGGCCCCTATCCAGATGTGGGGGCAGCCAATGAAATCAAGCGACTCTTGGATCGGATTTTCCCTTTTCGTAAGTGCACCAATCCGCCGTCTAAGGTCTGTTTTTATTACCATATCGGCCAGTGTATGGCTCACACCATCTGTAAAAAAGATGAGTCCTATTTCAAGTCCATGGCTCAGGAGGTTTCTGATTTCCTAAAAGGGCAGGATGACAAAATCATTGATGATCTCAAGGGGAAGATGGCAGCGGCAGCTCAGACTATGGAATTTGAACGTGCGGCGGAATACCGTGACCTGATTCAAGCCATTGGAACGCTTCGAACCAAGCAACGGGTCATGGCTAAGGATCTCCAAAATCGCGATGTCTTTGGCTACTATGTGGACAAGGGCTGGATGTGTGTTCAGGTTTTCTTTGTCCGTCAGGGAAAACTCATCGAGCGGGATGTTAATCTCTTCCCCTACTACAATGATCCAGATGAGGACTTTTTGACCTATGTGGGACAATTCTATCAAGAAAAATCTCACCTGGTTCCCAATGAGGTATTGATTCCGCAGGATATTGATGAAGAAGCCGTTAAGGCCTTGGTGGATACTAAGATTCTCAAGCCCCAACGTGGTGAGAAAAAACAACTGATCAATTTAGCTATAAAGAATGCCCGTGTTAGTCTGGAGCAGAAATTTAACCTGCTAGAAAAATCTGTCGAAAAGACCCAAGGGGCTATTGAAAATCTAGGACGCTTGCTCCAAATACCGACTCCAGTTCGAATTGAGTCCTTTGATAACTCTAATATCATGGGAACCAGCCCTGTTTCAGCTATGGTGGTCTTTGTTAATGGCAAACCAAGTAAGAAGGATTACCGTAAGTACAAGATAAAAACGGTTGTTGGTCCAGACGACTATGCCAGTATGCGTGAAGTTATCCGCAGACGTTATGGGCGAGTTCAACGTGAGGGCTTGACCCCGCCAGATTTGATTGTTATCGATGGGGGACAAGGTCAAGTCAATATCGCTAAGCAAGTCATCCAAGAAGAGCTAGGTTTGGATATCCCAATTGCAGGTCTGCAAAAGAATGACAAGCACCAAACCCATGAGTTGCTCTTTGGAGATCCACTGGAAGTGGTGGAGCTGTCTCGCAATTCTCAGGAATTTTTCCTCCTCCAACGCATCCAGGATGAGGTGCACCGCTTTGCCATCACTTTTCACCGCCAACTTCGCTCAAAAAATTCTTTTTCATCTCAATTGGATGGGATTGATGGTCTGGGGCCTAAGCGCAAGCAGAATCTCATGAAGTATTTCAAGTCTCTCACTAAAATCAAGGAAGCTAGTGTGGATGAGATTGTCGAAGTTGGGGTACCAAGGGCAGTCGCAGAAGCAGTTCAGAGGAAGTTGAACCCTCAGGAAGAAGTAGAATTGGCTCAAGTGGCGGAAGAGAGAGTAGATTACCAAACGGAAGGAAATCATCATGAACAATAAAATCGCAATTTTATCAGATATTCATGGCAATGCAACGGCACTAGAAGCAGTTATTGCAGATGCTAAAAATCAAGGAGTCAGTGAATACTGGCTTATGGGAGACGTTTTCCTCCCGGGTCCAGGTGCAAATGACTTGGTCGCTCTGTTAAAGGACCTTCCTATCACTGCAAGTGTTCGAGGCAATTGGGATGATTGTGTCTTAGAGGCTTTAGATGGGCAATATGGCTTAGAAGACCCACAGGAAGTCCAGCTCTTACGTATGACCCAGTTTTTGATGGAGCGAATGGATCCTGAAACGATTGTCTGGCTACGAAGCTTGCCTTTGCTGGAAAAGAAAGAAGTTGACGGACTGCGCTTTTCTCTTTCTCATAATTTGCCTGACAAAAACTATGGTGGGGATCTGTCTGTTGGGAACAACACAGATAAATTTGACCAACTCCTAGATGAGGAAACGGACGTGGCAATCTATGGTCATGTCCACAAGCAGTTGCTTCGTTACGGCAGTCAAGGGCAACAAATCATCAATCCAGGTACGATTGGCATGCCCTATTTTGATTGGGAGGCGTTAAAAAATCACCGTGCCCAGTATGCCGTGATAGAAGTGGAAGATGGGGAATTGGTAAATATTCTATTCCGAAAAGTTTCTTATGATTATGAAGCGGAGTTAGAATTGGCCAAGTCTAAGGGACTTCCCTTTATCGAAATGTATGAAGAACTACGCCGAGATGACAACTATCGGGGGCACAATCTAGAACTCTTAACCAGCTTAATTGAAAAGCATGGATATGTAGAGGATGTGAAAGAATTTTTGGAGGCTATAAAGTCAGAATATAAGGTAGACTAGTTTTTTACCCCCTGAAAAATAGTTGGAACTGGATGAGGGAATCCCTGACTTAAATGATGGACTTCGTTTGGTTACTCATCCGTGTTCCAATTTCTTTCTATGAAAAATCCCTGCAAGCTCTTTCAAAATATGGTAGAATGGAAGCAGTAGAATTAGAAAAGGAAATCGATTATGAAATTTCTTGAATTAAACAAAAAACGCCATGCGACCAAGCATTTCACTGATAAACCGGTTGATCCCAAAGATGTGCGTACGGCTATCGAAATTGCAACTTTAGCTCCAAGTGCCCACAACAGCCAGCCTTGGAAATTTGTGGTGGTTCGTGAGAAAAATGCTGAATTGGCAAAATTAGCTTATGGTTCGAACTTTGAGCAGGTGTCATCAGCACCAGTGACCATTGCCCTATTTACCGATACAGATCTTGCCAAACGGGCCCGCAAGATTGCCCGCGTTGGCGGCGCTAATAACTTTTCTGAAGAGCAACTTCAATACTTTATGAAGAATCTTCCTGCCGAGTTTGCGCGTTACAGTGAACAACAAGTCAGCGACTACCTAGCCCTCAATGCAGGTTTGGTTGCTATGAACTTGGTTCTCGCTCTGACAGACCAAGGAATCGGCTCTAACATTATCCTTGGATTTGATAAATCAAAAGCCAACGAAGTTTTGGACATTGAAGACCGTTTCCGCCCAGAACTCTTGATTACGGTAGGTTACACAGACGAAAAATTGGAGCCAAGCTACCGCTTGCCAGTGGATGAAATCATCGAGAAAAGATAGAAGGAAGAAAAAATGACAGCAATTGATTTTACAGCAGAAGTAGAAAAACGCAAAGAAGACCTCTTGGCTGACTTGTTTAGCCTTTTGGAAATCAACTCAGAACGTGATGATAGTAAGGCAGATGCGCAGCATCCATTTGGACCTGGTCCAGTAAAAGCCTTGGAAAAATTCCTTGAAATCGCAGACCGTGATGGCTATCCAACTAAGAATGTTGATAACTACGCAGGACATTTTGAGTTTGGTGAAGGAGAAGAAGTTCTCGGAATCTTTGCTCACATGGACGTGGTGCCAGCTGGTAGCGGTTGGGACACGGATCCTTACACGCCAACTATCAAAGATGGTCGTCTTTATGCGCGTGGTGCTTCAGATGACAAGGGACCTACAACAGCTTGTTACTATGGTTTGAAAATCATCAAAGAATTGGGCCTTCCAACTTCTAAGAAAGTTCGTTTCATTGTCGGAACAGACGAAGAATCAGGCTGGGCAGATATGGACTACTACTTTGAGCACGTAGGACTAGCAAAACCAGACTTTGGTTTCTCTCCAGACGCTGAGTTCCCTATCATCAATGGTGAAAAAGGAAATATCACAGAATACCTCCACTTTGCAGGTGAAAATACAGGTGCTGCTCGTCTTCACAGCTTTACAGGTGGATTGCGTGAAAACATGGTACCGGAGTCAGCAACAGCAGTCGTTTCAGGTGACCTGGCTGACTTGCAAGCTAAACTAGATGCCTTTGTTGCAGAGCACAAACTTAGAGGAGAACTCCAAGAAGAAAACGGTCAGTACAAGGTGACTGTGATTGGTAAATCTGCCCATGGTGCTATGCCTGCTTCAGGTGTCAATGGAGCTACTTACCTAGCACTCTTTCTCAGCCAATTTGACTTTGCTGGACCAGCCAAAGACTACCTCGACATCGCTGGTAAGATTCTCTTGAATGACCATGAGGGTGAAAATCTCAAGGTTGCTCATGTGGATGAAAAGATGGGTGCCCTTTCTATGAATGCGGGTGTCTTCCGCTTTGACGAAGCAAGTGCTGACAATACCATTGCCCTCAACTTCCGTTATCCAAAAGGAACAAGTCCAGAGCAAATCAAGTCAACCCTTGAAAACTTGCCAGTTGCTTCTGTTAGCCTTTCTGAACATGGTCATACACCTCACTATGTTCCAATGGAAGATCCGCTTGTGCAAACCTTGTTGAATGTCTATGAAAAACAAACTGGGCTTCAAGGTCATGAACAAGTCATCGGTGGTGGTACCTTTGGCCGCTTGCTGGAACGTGGGGTTGCCTACGGTGCGATGTTCCCAGACTCAATCGATACCATGCACCAAGCCAACGAATTTATCGCCTTGGACGATCTCTTCCGAGCAGCAGCAATCTATGCAGAAGCTATCTATGAATTGATCAAATAAAACGATAGAAGTCTGAGATGTTATGCTTAGACTTCTTTTTGGAGGGAAAACAGATGTCTCAAATTGAAAGAATCAAGAAAGCTATTATGGCTGATCCACAGAATGCCAGCTATACAGAACGCGGAATCGAACCTCTCTTTGCGGCACCAAAGACAGCTCGCATCAATATTGTCGGACAAGCTCCGGGCTTTAAAACGCAAGAAGCTGGAATTTACTGGAAGGATAAGAGTGGTGATCGTCTGCGTGAGTGGTTAGGTGTTGATGAAGATACCTTTTACAATTCAGGGTTGTTTGCAGTTATTCCTATGGACTTTTATTTCCCAGGACATGGGAAATCAGGCGACCTTCCACCCCGTAAAGGCTTTGCCGAAAAATGGCACCCACAACTCCTCAAAGGATGTCCGAATATTGAATTGACCCTTTTGATTGGCCAGTATGCCCAAGCCTACTATTTACATGAGAAAGTTAGTGGCAAGGTAACAGAGCGGGTAAAACGCTATAAAGACTATCTGCCAGAATTTTTCCCTCTGGTGCACCCGTCACCACGAAATCAAATCTGGATGGCTAAGAATCCTTGGTTTGAGGCAGAAGTGGTGCCAGAATTGCAAGCATTGGTACAAAAGATTATTCATCAATAAAGGAGAAGAACTATGGATGCTTATCAACAAGTAGCTAATAAGTTGCAAGAGTTGGGGATCACCTATGATGTGGTGGAGCATCCACCTGCATTTACGACAGAGCAGGCGGATAGCTATATTGAAGGCCTAGAAGGAGTTCGAACCAAGTCCATGTTTTTGACCAACAAAAAGAAAACCCAATACTATCTGCTCGTCATGGATGACCATAAATCATTGGATATGGATGACTTTAAAGAACAAGTGGGAGCTAATCGGATTCGCATGGCTTCAGCAGATTCTTTGGCTGAGAAAATGCAATTACTGCCAGGAACGGTTTCACCTTTTGGTTTGTTAAATAATGCAGAAAAAGATATTCATGTATACTTTGACAAGGATATTTTGTCAGAAGAGATCATGACCTTCCATCCCAATATCAATGAAAAGACTATCTTTATTAAAACCCAAGACTTGTTCCGATTTTTAGAGGCTATTGACTTTAGCTATGAAATTTTAACACTTCCATAACAAATTCTATAGGAGAAATCATGAAAGAAATTCCATTTTCGAGCTTTTACCAAGCTTATCAGAAAGAAAACTTACACGTGCTAGATGTTCGTGAGCAGGAGGAGTATGATGCCCTTCACTTAGAAGGAGTCCAGCTTCTTCCTCTTTCTGAGTTAGCGGATCGCTACCAAGAGTTGGAACTTGACCAACTCTATTATGTCATCTGTAAGTCGGGCATTCGTTCAGCTCGTGCTTGCCAGTTCTTAGAGGAACATGGATACAAGGTCATCAATGTCCAAGGTGGAATGACGGCCTTTGAAAATCTTTAAACCTATATGGTGATAGATCCTAATCTTCCCTTGCTCGGTTCCAACTGAGTGAGGGTTTTTGTTTTTAGACAATTCTTATTTTTAAAAATATTGAAAACATTCAATGATTAATTTTGGATACTTTTTTCAGAGTCTTAATCATGGTATACTAGGTCAGTATTTTAGAATTATGAAGGAGATTTTTATGGCTAAAAAAGGTGCCCTAACAGGCTTGCTCCTGTTTGGAATATTTTTTGGTGCGGGAAATTTGATTTTTCCACCTTCTCTAGGTGCTTTATCTGGAGAACAGTTTCTTCCTGCCATCGCAGGTTTTGTCTTTTCAGGTGTCGGTATTGCCGTCTTGACACTTATTATTGGAACTCTAAACCCTAAAGGATACATTCACGAGATTTCTAAGAAAATCTCACCTTGGTTTGCGACGCTTTATCTTGCAGTCCTCTATCTATCGATTGGACCCTTTTTTGCTATTCCGCGTACAGCTACAACAGCTTACGAAGTTGGGATTAGCCCTCTCTTGTCTGAAGCAAATAAAGGTCTAGGATTGATTATCTTTACTGTGTTGTATTTTGCAGCAGCGTATTTGATTTCGCTCAATCCATCAAAGATTTTGGATCGAATCGGACGTATCTTAACGCCAGTCTTTGCGATTTTGATCGTTATCTTGGTTGTACTAGGTGCCTTCAAATACGGTGGAACCAGTCCTCAAACTGCCTCAGCTGCTTATCAAGCTTCTGCTTTTGGGACAGGTTTCCTAGAAGGTTATAACACCTTGGATGCCCTTGCTTCAGTTGCCTTTAGTGTGATTGCAGTTCAAACCTTGAAACAACTTGGATTCTCCAGTAAGAAAGAATACATTTCAACTATTTGGGTGGTTGGTATCGTTGTAGCTCTTGCCTTTAGCGCTCTTTATATCGGTTTAGGATTCCTTGGAAATCACTTCCCGGTACCAGCTGAAGTGATGAAGGGTGGAACACCAGGTGTTTATATTTTGTCACAAGCAACTCAGGAAATCTTTGGTTCGACAGCTCAACTCTTCCTTGCTGTTATGGTAACTGTAACCTGCTTTACAACGACAGTTGGTTTGATTGTGTCAACAGCTGAATTTTTCAATGAACGTTTTCCGCAAATCAGCTACAAGGTCTATGCAACTGTCTTTACCTTGATTGGATTTGCTATTGCCAACCTTGGTCTTGACGCAATTATCAAGTATTCAGTTCCAGTGCTGGTAATCTTGTACCCAATTACCATTGTTATTGTGATGATTGTGATTGTCAATAAATTTGTCGCCCTATCAAAACCGGGTATGCAGTTAACCATTGGGCTTGTTACAGCTATTGCTCTTGCAAGCGTCCTTGGAAGTTCCTTTAAGATTGCCTTTCTAGAAAATCTGATTAATGCCCTTCCGTTTGCGTCAGCCTCTCTTCCATGGCTAGTGCCAGCTATTATTGGAATTTTGCTTTCATTGATTCTACCAAACAAACAAGAGAGTGATGTTTTTGAGATGGAATAAAAAAATTCTTGGCTCAAGCCAAGGATTTTTGCCTATATTAACTTTGGAGGATCAGTTAGTTTCTTCAGTAAATCCCATTTTCTCTAGTGCTTTTTTAGAGTTTGAGAAACTGACACGATTGCCGATACCAGAATATTCTTCAGGGAGTGCTTTTCTAAGTTCGCTAATGCTTGCAACTGAGAAATCAACTTCAAGATCTTGAACAACTTTTCCGTCCTTGATTTCAAGGGTATGTTTA
Source organism: bacterium (assembly GCA_905221345.1). Lineage (GTDB taxonomy): Bacteria > Bacillota > Bacilli > Lactobacillales > Streptococcaceae > Streptococcus. Next base: position 120,484 of record CAJNCW010000002.1, on the reverse strand, counting down.
ACGCCTTTGAGTCCATTGTAACCTTTGTACTTTTCTTCGATAAAACTCTTGACATCTTCTGGAGTTGCGTTAAGAATCTCAGGATCTGCAACATTGTGAGCTGTTTGCTTGGTAACATTGTCGCCTTCTACAGTATAAACCAAGGTAGAAGTGATCCCAGAATTGCTTTTGTTGACAAAAGTATGTGTCTTGACTGTTTCTTTCTTCTCAGATGATTGTTCAGTGCCTTGTTTGGTCTCGCTTGACTGAGTAGTTTTATCTTCTTTAGAACTGCTGTTGGCAGGTGTTGATGCTTGTTTGGAACATCCGAGTAGGAGGACAAGTGAAGTCACAAGGGCTAGCGAGGCTTTAAAGTATGATTTCATATCTATTACTTTCCTTTCATAATCAAAGTATTTTTATTATAACACGGATCCATAGTGAAATCAACTAGATACCTAAGTTCCTTTTAAGAAGGGATCTAGCTGGAAAAGTGATATAATGGAAAGAAGAGGTGAAGAAATGAATCAAACTGTAAACTATATCAAAGAACTAACCGCTATTGCATCTCCGACAGGATTTACTCGTGAGATTTCAGACTACTTAGTCCATACTTTAGAAGAGCTTGGTTACCAGCCTGTTCGCACAGCCAAGGGTGGTGTCAATGTAACCATCAAAGGTCAAAATGATGAACAACAACGCTATGTTACTGCCCACGTGGATACGCTGGGTGCTATTGTCCGTGCTGTCAAACCAGATGGCCGTCTCAAATTGGATCGTATCGGTGGTTTCCCTTGGAACATGATTGAAGGTGAGAACTGTACAGTTCATGTGGCTAGCACAGGTAAAAAGGTATCTGGAACCATCCTCATCCACCAGACTTCTTGCCATGTCTACAAAGATGCTGGAACTGCTGAGCGCACACAGGACAATATGGAAGTGCGTTTGGACGAAAAAGTGACCAATGAAAAAGAAACCCGCGCCTTGGGCATCGAGGTTGGCGACTTTATCAGTTTTGACCCGCGAACTGTCGTGACAGATACTGGTTTTATCAAGTCACGTCATTTGGACGATAAGGTCAGCGCAGCGATTTTGCTCAATCTGCTTCGTATTTATAAGGAAGAGAGGATTGAATTGCCAGTAACAACTCATTTTGCTTTTTCAGTCTTTGAAGAGGTTGGCCATGGTGCTAACTCCAATATTCCTGCTCAGGTAGTGGAATATCTGGCTGTAGATATGGGAGCTATGGGCGATGACCAGCAGACGGATGAGTATACAGTGTCTATCTGTGTCAAGGACGCTTCAGGTCCCTATCACTATGACTTCCGTCAACATTTAGTGGCTTTGGCGAAGGAGCAAGATATTCCATTTAAGCTCGACATTTATCCATTTTACGGTTCGGATGCTTCAGCAGCTATGTCTGCAGGAGCAGAAGTCAAGCATGCCCTCCTTGGAGCTGGTATTGAGTCCAGTCACTCTTACGAACGAACACATATTGATTCAGTCGTGGCGACAGAGCGTATGGTTGATGCTTATCTCAAGAGTGCATTGGTAGACTAATATGTGCTTGATTTGTCAAAGAATTGAATGGATCAAGGCAGGGGAAAATCCCTACTTTGTAAAAGAACTAGAAACAGGCTATGTTGTTATTGGAGACCACCAATACTTTAAGGGATATACCTTATTTCTGGCAAAAGAGCATGTCACAGAACTTCACCATATGGAGACTTCTGAAAAACTGCGTTTTCTAGAGGAAATGAGTTTGGTCCAAGAAGCAGTCGCCAAAACGTTTAAAGCTGAAAAGATGAACATCGAACTCCTAGGAAATGGAGATGCCCACGCTCACTGGCACCTCTTTCCAAGACGGTCGGGCGATATGAAGGGTCATGGATTGAATGGCCGTGGTCCAGTCTGGTGGGTGCCCTGGGAAGAAATGGCGGCAGAAGATTACCAAGTGCAATCCCCTGAACTGGAACAAATGATAAGAGCCTTATCCGATGAACTAGAGAAGCACGTGGTTTAAGAGAGGAAGAAAAAATGAAGAAAAGATACATTGTTTTATCTGGTTTGCTAGCAGTAACCCTAGCAGCATGTTCTCAAGAAAAACCTAAAAATGAAGAAAACACTCAAAAAACGGAACAAACTAGTCAACCTGAAGGAACTGTAGGGAGCAAATCTCAAGCCTCTAGTCAGAAGAAGGCGGAGGTTGTGAATAAGGGAGACCACTATAGTATACAAGGAAAATACGATGAAATCGTCGTAGCTAATAAGCACTATCCTTTGTCAAAAGACTATAATCCAGGAGAAAATCCAACAGCTAAAGCAGAGTTGGTCAAACTCATTGCAGCAATGCAAGCAGCTGGCTACCCAATCAGCGATCATTACAGTGGTTTTAGAAGTTATGAAACTCAAACCAAGCTTTATCAAGACTATGTGAATCAAGACGGGAAGGAAGCGGCAGATCGCTACTCAGCTCGTCCTGGATACAGTGAACACCAGACAGGCCTTGCTTTTGACCTTATCGGGACAGATGGTGATTTAGTTACTGAAGAAAAGGCAGCCCAGTGGCTCTTGGATCATGCGGCTGACTATGGCTTTGTTGTGCGCTATCTCAAAGGTAAGGAAAAAGAGACTGGCTACATGGCGGAAGAATGGCATCTTCGCTACGTTGGAAAAGAAGCCAAAGAAATTGCTGCAAGTGGCCTTAGTCTGGAAGAATACTATGGCTTTGAAGGCGGAGATTATGTCGATTAAAAAAGAAATTTTTCTCTTGCATTTTTAGATAAATAGTGTATAATGGAAAGGTATGCGTAAAGCATACTTGTGGGAGGTAAAAATCTCTAATTACCGCCAAAACCACAAAGGAGGATTTAAAAATGGCTAAAAAAGTCGAAAAACTTGTAAAATTGCAAATCCCTGCTGGTAAAGCTACACCAGCTCCACCGGTTGGACCTGCTCTTGGTCAAGCTGGTATCAACATCATGGGATTCACAAAAGAGTTCAACGCTCGTACAGCTGACCAAGCTGGTATGATCATTCCAGTTGTTATCTCAGTATACGAAGACAAATCATTTACTTTCGTTACAAAAACACCACCAGCTGCTGTTCTTTTGAAAAAAGCTGCAGGTGTTGAAAAAGGATCAGGTACACCTAACAAAACTAAAGTTGCTACAGTTACTCGTGCACAAGTACAAGAAATTGCAGAAACTAAGATGCCAGATTTGAACGCAGCAAACATTGAGTCTGCAATGCGTATGATCGAAGGTACTGCTCGTTCTATGGGATTCACTGTTGTTGACTAATCAATAACACAGTAGAAAATCTCACAGCAGTCTATTAGTTACTTTTCATACTAGGCAAGTGACTGAGGCTTGTACTTAGGTACAGCAAAGGAACTTAACGAAGTAGAAGTAGGAAAAGAAAAATAATAGACTGATAACCCGCAAGACTTCATCATTTCGAGAAGTGACGTGGGAGATGAAAATCGATTGAACCACTTACAAGGAGAATAGAAAATGGCTAAAAAAAGCAAACAACTTCGTGCTGCACTTGAGAAAATCGACAGCACAAAAGCGTACAGCGTAGAAGAAGCTGTAGCACTTGCAAAAGAAACTAACTTTGCAAAATTTGACGCAACTGTAGAAGTTGCTTACAACTTGAACATCGACGTTAAAAAAGCTGACCAACAAATCCGTGGCGCAATGGTATTGCCAAACGGTACTGGTAAAACTTCACGTGTTCTTGTTTTCGCACGTGGTGCAAAAGCTGAAGAAGCAAAAGCTGCTGGTGCAGACTTCGTTGGTGAAGATGACCTTGTTGCAAAAATCAACGACGGTTGGTTGGACTTTGACGTAGTTATCGCTACACCTGACATGATGGCTCTTGTTGGACGTCTAGGACGTGTCCTTGGACCACGTAACTTGATGCCAAACCCTAAAACTGGTACAGTAACAATGGATATTGCTAAAGCAGTTGAAGAGTCTAAAGGTGGTAAAATTACTTACCGTGCTGACCGTGCAGGTAACGTTCAAGCAATCATCGGTAAAGTATCATTTGAAGCTGAAAAATTGGTTGAAAACTTTAAAGCTTTCAACGAAACAATCCAAAAAGCAAAACCAGCTACGGCTAAAGGAACTTACGTAACAAACTTGACAATCACAACTACTCAAGGTGTTGGTATCAAGGTTGACGTGAACTCACTTTAATTAACTAGAATCTCTGACTTCGGTCAGAGTTTTTTTATTCAAATCTATTAACAACAAAGGATTGGAGGAAATAAAAGTGTTGAGAGAAGCTGTACAGGAGGATTTATTTGAGTTATTAAATCTCTACCTGTCCTTACATGAGAAAGAAATCCCAGAAAATAGTCTTCATTTGCAGCAAGTATGGAGTGAGATGATTTCTGACCAACGCCATCATGTTATCGTGAAGGAGGTGGAAGGAAGAATAGTATCCTCCTGTATTTGTGTCATTATTCCCAACTTGACAAGAGGTGTGAGACCCTATGCTTTGATAGAAAATGTGGTGACTCGAGAAGAAGATAGAGGGAAAGGGTATGCAAGCGCTTGTCTTGAATATGCTAAACAAATAGCTAAAGAGGAAAATTGTTATAAGATGATGCTCCTGACAGGTTCTAAAAATGCAAGTACTCAGAATTTTTATAAAGAAGCTGGTTATAATAGTGAAGATAAAACAGCCTATATTCAGTGGTTGGATTAAAGCTTGAATCTTAAATCAGCAGGACGAAATCATGGATTAGCAAATAAAAATCTTCTATTTCTTCTTTCACAGAAAATATGGTATAATAGAGAGTAAAAACTTTGAAAGAAAGAAAAAGATGAATTTAAAAGATTATATCGCAACGATTGAAAATTATCCTAAGGAAGGTATTACCTTCCGTGATATCAGCCCTTTGATGGCAGATGGAAATGCTTATAGTTACGCTGTTCGTGAAATTGTTCAGTATGCAACGGACAAGAAAATCGACATGATCGTGGGACCAGAAGCTCGTGGATTTATTGTCGGCTGTCCAGTTGCCTTTGAGTTGGGAATTGGCTTTGCTCCTGTTCGTAAACCAGGGAAATTGCCACGTGAAGTCATTTCTGCTGACTATGAGAAAGAGTACGGTATTGATACCTTGACCATGCATGCTGATGCGATCAAGCCAGGCCAACGTGTTCTCATCGTAGATGATCTTTTGGCAACAGGTGGAACTGTCAAGGCAACAATTGAGATGATCGAAAGACTTGGTGGAGTTGTAGCCGGTTGTGCTTTCTTGATTGAGTTGGATGAGCTTAAAGGCCGTGAAAAAATCGGAGATTACGATTACAAGGTACTTATGCATTATTAATGAAAAACAGTCCTTGGGGCTGTTTTCTCTTCATCTGCTATATAAATTAACTATAGCTAGTTAGAGAAAAACTATAATTGAAAACTATATCTTCATACAGTATAATAAAGGGAAGAAGTATTTGGAGGTTTTTACTTTCAAACAGACAACATCATTCCCGAAATAGAGAACTGTTAGGAGGGTATTATGCCGATTCGAATTGATAAAAAATTACCAGCTGTGGAGATTTTAAGGACAGAAAATATCTTTGTTATGGACGACCAACGGGCCGCTCATCAGGATATTCGCCCCTTGAAGATTTTGATTTTAAATCTCATGCCTCAAAAAATGGTAACAGAAACGCAACTCTTACGGCATTTGGCTAATACCCCTTTGCAATTAGATATTGATTTCTTATATATGGAAACACATCGTTCCAAGACAACTCGTGCCGAACATATGGAAACCTTCTATAAGACCTTTCCAGAGGTCAAGGATGACTTTTTTGATGGAATGATTATCACAGGAGCACCAGTGGAGCATTTGCCTTTTGAGGAGGTGGATTACTGGGAAGAATTCAAGCAGGTCATCGAATGGTCCAAGACGCATGTTTTTTCAACCCTCCATATCTGTTGGGGAGCACAAGCAGGTCTTTATGTTCGCTATGGCGTTGAAAAGCACCAGATGGATCGGAAACTATCAGGAATTTATCCACAGGACACCTTAAAAGAAGGGCACCTTCTTTTTAGAGGTTTTGATGATCGCTATGTAGCTCCTCATTCTCGTCATACTGAGATTTTAAAAGAAGAAATCTTAAACAAGACCAATCTGGAGATTCTGTCAGAAGGACCTGAGGTTGGGGTTTCTATCCTAGCTAGTCGAGATTTGCGTGAGATTTATAGTTTTGGTCATTTGGAGTACGATCGTGACACTTTGGCAAGAGAGTATTTTCGTGATTATGAGGCGGGACTCGACCCTCATATCCCAGAGAACTACTTTAAAAATGATGATGTAAATGAGACGCCCTGTCTCTGTTGGTCTTCATCAGCTGCTCTCTTTTTCAGCAATTGGGTAAACTATGCAGTTTATCAAGAAACCCCTTTTGACTGGAGAAAGGTAGAGGACGATGCGGCTGCATTTGGATATTTATAAGAGGAATTATGACATATTTTGACGCTTTTAAATCAGGGAACTTGGTTTTACCAAGTACCCTTCTCTTGCATTTTAAGGAACTCTTTCCTTCCAGCGAGGATTTTCTCGTCTGGCAATTTTTCTATTTACAAAATACCACAGCCTTAGGAGATGTTTCGCCTAGTCAGATTGCTGAAATCATTGGGAAAGAGGTGGCAGATGTCAACCAATCCATTTCAAATTTGACTGAAAATGGTTTGCTACAATATCGGACCATTGAACTAAATGGAGAAATTGAGCTCATTTTTGATGCTAGTTTGGCTTTTGAACGCTTGGATAGCTTGCTAGATACCCAAACCCCAGCTGCAACTGCCCCAAACCCGCAGAATCAGTTGAAGGATCTGGTTGAAACTTTTCAGCAGGAATTGGGGCGCCTGTTAACGCCATTTGAAATCGAAGATCTTTCCAAGACTGTCAAAGAAGACGGAGTTAAGGCGGATTTGATCAAAGAGGCTCTCCGAGAAGCCGTTCTAAATGGTAAACCAAACTGGAAATATATTCAGGCCATCCTTCGGAATTGGCGCCATGAAGGTATCCAGTCTGTGGCCCAAGTAGAGGCCAAACGAGCAGAGCGAGAAGCGAACAATCCTAAGCAAGTTCAGGCTTCGGCTGATTTCCTCGATGCCATGAATTTGTGGCAAGATTAGTCGCTTGAAAAATCTTGAAAATTAGAGTAAGGTTTGCAAGCTCCTTATAAATATGATAGAATAATAGTGAATAAAATGAAAAAAGAGGTATGTGAAATGTCACGTAAACCATTTATCGCTGGTAACTGGAAAATGAACAAAAATCCAGAAGAAGCAAAAGCATTCGTTGAAGCCGTTGCATCAAAACTTCCTTCATCAGATCTTGTTGAAGCAGGTATCGCAGCTCCTGCAGTTGATTTGACAGCTGTTCTTGCTGCTGCTAAAGGTTCAAACCTTAAAGTTGCTGCTCAAAACTGCTACTTTGAAAATGCAGGTGCTTTCACTGGTGAAACTAGCCCACAAGTTTTGAAAGAAATCGGTACTGACTATGTTGTTATCGGTCACTCAGAACGCCGTGACTACTTCCATGAAACTGACGAAGATATCAACAAAAAAGCAAAAGCAATCTTTGCAAACGGTATGCTTCCAATCATCTGTTGTGGTGAGTCACTTGAAACTTACGAAGCTGGTAAAGCTGCTGAATTCGTAGGTGCTCAAGTATCTGCTGCATTGGCTGGATTGACAGCTGAACAAGTTGCTGCATCAGTTATCGCTTATGAGCCAATCTGGGCTATCGGTACTGGTAAATCAGCTTCACAAGACGACGCACAAAAAATGTGTAAAGTTGTTCGTGACGTTGTAGCGGCAGACTTCGGTCAAGAAGTTGCGGACAAAGTTCGTGTTCAATACGGTGGTTCAGTTAAACCTGAAAACGTTGCTTCATACATGGCTTGCCCAGACGTTGACGGTGCCCTTGTTGGTGGTGCGTCACTTGAAGCTGAAAGCTTCTTGGCATTGCTTGATTTTGTAAAATAATCTAGTTTTTTCCAGACAGACAGTCAAAAGTACCAGGTGACTTTGGCTGCCTGTCTTGTTTTTACTTGGAGTATTCTTGTGAAAGAGGAATTTTTCCGACTAGGAAAGTTCCTTAGGGAAGGAAAGGCGTGCAGATGCGCGCTCTTTTCTGTATCAAAAGGTTATGAAAGGGGGAGTTATGCTCTATATTTGGTCTTATTTGAAAAAATATCCCAAGTGGTTATTTTTGGATTTCTTTGGAGCGGTTTTCTTTGTTATCGTCAATCTTGGACTGCCAACTGTTCTGGCTCGGATGATTGATGAAGGTGTGAATAAAGGGAATGAACAGCAATTGTATGTTTGGGCTGCAATCATGCTGGTGATTATCCTATGTGGAACCTTGGGGCGTATAGTCTTAGCCTATGCTGCTAGTAAGCTGACGACCAATATGGTCAAGGATATGAGGGATGATCTCTATGCCAAATTACAAGAGTATTCTCATCATGAATATGAAAAGATAGGAGTGTCTTCACTGGTTACTCGTATTACCAGTGATGCCTTTGTTCTCATGCAGTTTGCAGAACAGACCTTAAAACTGGGTGTCATCACTCCCATGATGATGCTGTCTAGTATTTTAATGATCTTTTTGACCAGCCCGTCATTAGCCTGGATAGTGGCTTTTGCAGTACCTTTCTTGGCTGTGGTGGTCATTTATGTGGCTGTCAAGACGCGTCCTTTATCAGAGAAACAGCAGAAAACTTTGGACAAAATCAATCAATACGCTCGTGAAAATCTGATGGGGCTTCGTGTCATTCGTGCCTTTGCCCGTGAGGAGTTTCAAGAGGAACGCTTTGCAGGACAAAATGCAGTCTATGCAGCTAATTCCAATCGTCTGTTTAAACTAACTGGTCTGACAGAGCCCTTGTTTGTTCAGATTATCATTGCCATGATTGTAGCTATTGTCTGGTTCGCTCTGGACCCTATCAAACAAGGTTCTCTGCAAATTGGGGACCTGGTAGCCTTTATCGAATATAGTTTCCACGCTCTCTTGTCCTTCCTTTTCCTATCCAATCTCTTCACTATGTACCCTCGTACAGCCGTTTCGAGTGAACGTTTGAAAGAAGTCATGGATATGCCGATTTCTATTGATCCCAATGAAGGAGGCGTCAGAGAGACAGCAACCCACGGTTATTTGGAATTTGAAAATGTCACTTTTGCCTATCCTGGCGAGACGGAAAATCCTGTTTTGCATAATATTTCTTTCAGTGCTAAACCAGGTGAAACCATTGCCTTTATCGGATCGACCGGATCTGGAAAGTCCTCTCTTGTGCAATTGATTCCTCGTTTTTACGATGTCACGCTTGGTAAAATCAAGGTTGATGGTGTTGATGTGAGGGATTACCGCCTCAAGTCTCTCCGTCAAAAGATTGGTTTTATCCCGCAGAAGGCCTTGCTCTTTACAGGAACTATCGCTGAAAATATCCGCTATGGGAAGGAAGATGCTAGTCACAAAGACCTACATCAGGCAGCGGACGTTGCGCAAGCCAAAGATTTTATTGAAAGCCGAGAAGAAGGCTTTGCGACTCATCTAGCTGAAGGCGGAAGCAATCTTTCTGGAGGACAGAAGCAACGTCTATCAATTGCCCGAGCGGTTATAAAGAATCCTGATATCTATATTTTTGACGATTCTTTCTCAGCCTTGGATTATCGTACGGATGCTATTTTACGTCGTCGTCTCAAGGAAGTCACACAGAATGCAACGGTTTTAATTGTTGCTCAACGTGTCGGAACCATCATGGATGCTGACCAGATCATCGTTCTGGATAAGGGAGAGATCGTGGGTCGCGGTCGCCATGAGGAATTAATGGAAACCAATGATATCTATCGTGAGATTGCTGAGTCGCAGTTGAAAAATGCATCTCTAACAGAAGAATAGGAGGAAATATGAAAACACAATCTAGTTTGGCTCGTTTGTGGAGCTATTTGAAAGCCTACCGTTTTTCTGTCTTCTTTGCAGTCTTTCTAAGAATTTTGAGTGTGATCATGAGTGTCTTGGAGCCTTTTGTCTTGGGGCTGGCCATTACGGAGTTGACAAAGAATATCTTAGATATGGCTAATGGACTGGCAGGTGCTAGCATCAATACTGGCTACATCGGAACTGTTTTAATCATTTACCTCTTTAGAGGGCTCTTGTATGAACTTGGGTCTTATTATTCCAACTATTTCATGACCAATGCGGTCCAGTCTATGACTCAGGATCTGCGAAATGAAATGACTGAAAAGCTCAATCGTATCCCAGTATCTTTCTTTGATAAACACCAATTTGGTAATTTGTTGGGGCGCTTTACCAGTGATGTTGAGACGGTATCCAACGCTCTTCAACAGTCTTTTCTTCAAATTATCAATGCTGTTCTGACGATTGCCCTCGTCATGGGAATGGTTTTATACTTGAACTTTCAACTGGCTATAGTGGTGATTCTATCCATTCCAGTGACCTATTTTGGTGCCAGAAGTATCTTGAAACGTTCTCAGCCTTATTTTAAAGAGCAGGCGGCTATTTTAGGTCGGATGAATGGCTATGTGCAGGAAAATCTCACAGGTTTTAATGTTTTGAAACTCTATGATCGTGAGGAAACCTCTCATAAAGAATTTTCTAAGATTACAGACGACCTCCAACGTGTTGGTTTTAAAGCCAGCTTTATCTCTGGACTCATGATGCCAGCCCTTCATGCTGTATCGGACTTGACCTATCTGATCGTTGCAGTTCTTGGTGGTTTGCAAGTGATTGCGGGGCGTTTGACAGTGGGGAATATGCAGGCCTTTGTTCAGTACGTTTGGCAGGTCAGCCAGCCTATCCAAAACATCACACAACTTGCGGGTCAAATGCAAAGTGCCAAGTCTTCGCTAGACCGTATCTTCGACATCTTAGATGAGACAGAGGAAGTCAAGGGAGAAGAACTCGAAATCCTTGAACCCTTAACAGGTCAGGTAACCTTCCAGCAGGTTGATTTCCAGTATGTCGAAAACAAACCATTGATTCGAGACTTTAATCTAGAAGTTCAACCAGGAGAGATGGTGGCGATTGTTGGTCCGACTGGAGCTGGTAAAACGACCTTGATCAATCTACTCATGCGTTTTTACGATGTCACGGCAGGCGCAATCTTGGTTGACGGGCAGGATATTCGCCAGTTGTCACGACAAGACTACCGCCGTCAGTTTGGGATGGTCTTACAGGATGCTTGGCTATATGAAGGTACGATCAAAGAAAATCTACGTTTTGGAAATCTTGATGCCAGTGACGAGGATATTGTAGAAGCTGCCAAAGCGGCAAATGTAGACCACTTTATCCGAACTCTTCCTGGTGGTTACAACATGGAGATGAACCAAGAGTCAAGTAATATTTCCCTCGGGCAAAAACAACTCTTGACCATCGCGCGTGCTCTCCTAGCCAATCCTAAAATTCTCATTCTGGATGAAGCGACTTCCTCAGTTGATACCCGTTTGGAACTCTTGATTCAAAAAGCCATGAAACGCTTGATGAAGGGAAGAACCAGCTTTGTTATCGCTCACCGTCTCTCGACCATTCAAGAAGCGGACAAGATTCTCGTTCTTAAAGATGGTCAGATTATTGAGCAGGGAAATCATGAAAGCTTGCTCCAAGCAAAAGGCTTTTATTATGATTTGTACCAAAGCCAATTTTCAAGTAAATCCGAGCAATCCAGCTAATCAAAACGGTCTAGACTATTCTTAAATTATCAGTCTATTACAACTTTTCTCAGATAGTACACTTTCCTTGCTATCGTTTTCTGGTAGTAGTATACTTATATTGTAACCACTAATAAGATGGTTACAAAAAAATGAAAGAGGTAAGAAATATGGTTGAATTGAAAAAAGAAGCAGTAAAAGACGTTACAACATTATCTAAAACAGCGCCTGTAGCATTGGCAAAAACAAAGGAAGTATTGAACCAAGCAGTAGCAGACTTGTATGTGGCTCACATTGCCCTTCACCAAGTTCACTGGTATATGCGTGGTCGTGGTTTCCTCGTATGGCATCCAAAAATGGATGAATACATGGACAGCCTTGATGGTTATCTTGACGAAATCAGCGAACGTTTGATCACCCTTGGCGGCAAACCTTACTCAACTTTGACAGAATTCCTTCAACACAGTGAAATCGAAGAAGAAGAAGGAGAATTCCGTAACGTTGAAGAAAGCTTGGAACGTGTTCTAGCGATTTACCGCTACCTCATCGCTCTTTTCCAAAAAGCTTTGGATGTGACTGATGAAGAAGGCGATGATGTTACAAACGATATCTTTGTTGGTGCTAAGGCCGAACTTGAGAAAACAGTTTGGATGCTTGCGGCAGAACTTGGACAAGCTCCTGGTTTGTAAAATATAGTTGCTACCCCTTTTCTCATGAGGTGCTTGATAAGTGCCCATGAACAATCATCTTTTAAAAGTCATGTAACTGTAAAAAGTTGCATGATTTTTTTGTCTGCTGAACTTAGGACACATTGTCAAAAGTAGGATTTTACGGTATAATAGTTGCTGTTCGAGAAATTTTGATTGTCAAAAAATAGTGAAATGTTATAAGGAGAACCCATGAACAACTTACCAAATTGCCCAAAATGTAATTCAGAATATGTCTACGAAGACGGAAGTCTCTTGGTCTGCCCAGAGTGTGCCTATGAGTGGAATCCTGCAGAAGTTGCAGAAGTAGAAGAAGGCGTTGTCGCTATCGATGCCAATGGAAATAAATTGGCTGACGGCGATACAGTAACCCTTATCAAGGATCTGAAAGTAAAAGGTGCGCCAAAGGATTTGAAACAAGGAACTCGTGTTAAAAATATCCGTATCGTAGAAGGTGACCACAACATCGACTGTAAGATTGATGGTTTTGGAGCTATGAAACTCAAGTCAGAATTTGTTAAGAAAATCTAACCATGAAACTGAACTACAAATTTATCTTTTATAGTCGTGTCCTCTTGTTCTTAGCGGCATTTACAGGAGTTTATTTGGAGATTACCAAGCACGGTGGTTTTGGTATGCTCCTTTACTACACAGTGTTGTCCAATCTTTTGGTAACGATTTTCACGGGTTATCTGCTCCGTGTGATGAGCCGTTCAGGTGAAAATTGGCAAAGTCTGACCCTGCTTCGTCTCAAGGGTGGCGTTACCATGAGTATCATGATTACCTGTGTGATTTACCATTTTATGCTTGCTCCGATTGCGACAGATTTTTACCGTGTGGAAAATTTCCTTTGCCACTATATCGTTCCACTCTGGTTTTTAGCCGATACCCTCTTCTTCGATAAACAGGGTCAATACAAGATCTGGGATCCAGTCTTGTGGACCATCTTGCCCTTGGTTTATATGATTTTTGCCTTGTTTAACGGCCTGGTCTTAAAACTCAATATTCCGAATTCCAAGGACAATCCCTTCCCTTATTTCTTTTTAAATGTGAACAAGGGTTGGGACGTGGTTATCAAATGGTGTTTGATCATTTTTGCGGCGTATATGGTTGCAGGATTTATCTTCTACCTAATCAAGCAAATCAAGCGAAAATAGTCTTCCTATTAGGAAAGTTAGGACGGAGTCTCTAGTTCAATCGGGCTCCTTCTTTTCTTGCCATCTTCCTTTTAAAAGGATCAACAGTGAGAAATATACAGAAAGAAAATTCATGAAACAATATTTAGAACGGGCTAGTATTTTGGCCCTCTCCCTCGTTTTGATTACCTCCTTTTCCATCTCGAGTGCTCTACCAGCTATGTTTGACTATTATCAGGGCTATCCCAAAGAACAAATCGAGCTCTTGGTCAGCCTTCCTTCTTTTGGAATCATGATCATGCTGGTTTTAAATGGGCTTTTAGAGCGTTTGTTTCCTGAACGTCTTCAGATTAGTTTAGGGCTTCTCATCCTCTCTATCGGGGGAATAGCCCCCTTCTGGTATCAGGATTACAACTTTGTCTTTGCGATGCGGATTTTATTTGGCTTGGGTGTGGGGATGATCAATGCCAAGGCCATTTCCATCATCAGCGAACGCTATCATGGAAAGACACGGATCCAGATGCTGGGTCTTCGCGGATCAGCAGAAGTTGTCGGGGCCTCGATTTTGACTCTAGTGGTTGGTCAACTCTTATCCTTGGGATGGACAGTGACCTTCTTGGCCTACAGTGCAGGATTTTTAGTATTGGTTCTTTATTTGCTCTTTGTCCCTTATGGGAAAGAAAAGAAAGAAACAAAGAAAAAAGAGGCCGAAACGACTCGTTTGACGGGACAGATGAAGGGCTTAATTTTTCTATTGGCTGTCGAAGCAGCAGTTGTTGTCTGCACCAATACAGCTATCACCATTCGTATCCCTAGTTTGATGGTGGAAAGAGGTCTCGGGGATGCTCAATTATCTAGTTTTGTTCTTAGTGTCATGCAGCTGATTGGGATTGTGGCTGGTGTGAGTTTTTCTTTCTTGATTTCTCTCTTTAAAGAAAGATTGCTCCTTTGGTCAGGCATTACCTTTGGATTGGGGCAGATTGTGATTGCCTTGTCCCCCTCATTGGGTGTGATGGTAGTTGGAAGTATTGTTGCAGGTTTTTCTTACAGTGTGGCCTTGACCACCGTCTTTCAGCTTCTTTCTGAAAGAATTCCAGCTAACCTCCTTAATCAGGCAACGTCTTTTGCAGTGTTAGGATGTAGCTTTGGGGCCTTTACGACACCATTCGTCCTGGGAGCTATCGGCATGGTCACTCAAAACGGGATGCTGGTCTTCACCATTCTAGGATGCTGGTTGATTGTCACTTCTATTTTTGTTATGTACGCACTTCAAAAGAAAGCTTAGGATTGATTTCCTAAGTTTTTCTTTTTGTTTTTTGTCCCCAGACAATTATTGTTTTTTAAACTTGTTTGTACTATTATTTCCTGATAAAATAGACACATGACAAGATATAAAGCAATCATTTCTTATGACGGTTACGCTTTTGCTGGTTTTCAGCGTCAGCCCCATGCGCGGAGTGTTCAGGAGGAAATCGAAAAAACCTTAACGAGGCTGAATAAAGGACAAGCGATTACTATTCACGGTGCTGGTAGGACTGATAGTGGGGTTCATGCTCTTGGTCAGGTCATTCATTTTGATCTGCCCTATCAGATGGATGAGGAAAAACTCCGTTTTGCTCTGGATACCCAGTCACCAGAAGATATTGATGTGATTTCGATTAAGATCGTGGCGGATGATTTTCATTGCCGTTATGCAAAACATAGCAAGACCTATGAGTTTATCGTGGATAGGGGGCGTCCCAAAAATCCGATGCGCCGTCACTATGCTACTCACTTTCCCTATACGCTTGATGTGGAGCGGATGCAGATGGCCATCAAAAAGCTAGAGGGAACCCATGATTTCACAGGATTTACAGCCTCTGGGACTAGTGTGGAAGATAAGGTTCGCACCATTACAGAAGCAAGTCTAACAGTCGATGAGACAGGCCGGTTTTTGACCTTTACCTTTTCAGGAAATGGTTTCTTGTATAAGCAGATTCGCAATATGGTGGGGACGCTACTCAAAATCGGAAATAATCGAATGCCAGTAGAGCAGATTGACTTGATTTTGGAGAAGAAGGACAGGCAACTTGCAGGTCCAACAGCAGCACCAAATGGCTTGTATTTAAAGGAGATTCGTTATGAAGAATAATCGTATTTTAGCCCTTTCTGGAAATGATATTTTTAGTGGTGGAGGTCTGTCAGCTGATTTGGCTACCTATACCTTAAATGGCTTGCATGGCTTTGTAGCAGTGACTTGTTTGACGGCTGTGACAGAAAAGGGTTTTGAAGTCTTTCCCATGGACGATACTATTTTTCAACATGAGTTGGATAGTTTGCGTGATGTGGACTTTGCGGGGATTAAGATTGGCCTTCTCCCTACTGTCAGTGTGGCTGAGAAGGCACTGGACTTTATCAAGCAACGTCCAGGAGTGCCTGTGGTGTTAGACCCTGTCTTGGTCTGCAAGGAAACGCACGATGTAGCTGTCAGCCAACTCTGTCAAGAGTTGATTCTCTTTTTCCCTCATGTCAGTGTGATTACGCCAAATCTTCCTGAAGCAGAATTATTAGCGGGTCAGGAGATTAAAACCTTGGAAGATATGAAGGCTGCAGCGCAGAAATTACATGAATTAGGAGCGCCAGCGGTCATTATCAAGGGAGGCAATCGCCTTAGCCAGAACAAGGCTGTGGATGTCTTTTATGATGGGCAAACCTTCACTGTCCTAGAAAATCCCGTTATCCAAGGCCCAAATGCTGGTGCAGGTTGTACCTTTGCCTCAAGCATTGCCAGTCACTTGGTTAAAGGAGATGAACTTTTACCAGCAGTAGAGAGTTCTAAAGCTTTCGTTTACCGTGCTATTGCACAAGCAGATCAATATGGAGTAAGACAATATGAAGCAAACCAAAACAACTAAAATCGCCTTAGTATCAATCTTGACAGCTCTATCAGTAGTTTTGGGTTATATTGTAAAAATCCCAACTCAAACAGGAATATTAACTTTTTTGGATACTGGAATTTTCTTTACAGCCTTTTATTTTGGGAGACGTGAAGGAGGTATCGTTGGAGGTTTAGGAGGTTTTATCATTGACCTTATTTCAGGTTATCCTCACTGGATGTTCTTTAGTTTGATTTTCCATGGTTTGCAGGGATATTTTGCAGGCTTTAAAGGGAAATGGCAGTGGCTTGGATTACTTTTGGCAACTATTATCATGGTAGCTGGATATGCGTTTGCCACTGCTTGGATGAAAGGTTGGGGTATAGCCTTGGCAGATGTTCCTCATAATTTGTTGCAGAATTTTGTTGGAATGGTTGTAGGATTTCTACTTGTCCAAGCCATTAAGAAGATAAAATAAAAAAATATTCAACTGATATTTTTCAGTTGAATATTTTTTTATAGACTAGATTTTCAATCAATTATCATTTCCATTGTTGTTTCTTGAGGTTTCATTCCTTGTCTTTGATAAAAGCGTAGGGCAGCCTCATTATCATTCCAGACACTCAAGGTTAGATTGTGGCAGCCAATTTCTTTAGCATAATTGAGAGCGAATTGATAGAGTTGATCACCAATTTTTTGATCACGAGTATCTTGATCCACACATAAATCTTCGATAAAGAGAGTTCTGATTTCTTGAAGAACAGGGTTATCCGTTTTATATTTGATGGTACAAAATAGATGTCCGAGAACTTGTCCCTTTTCATTTTCAAAAACAAAAATAGGTGTGTGTTCTTGAGAGAGCAGGTTTTGCAAGTCAGAGGGACTATATTTAGTCCCAGTTTGTTTAAAAATATCAGGGCGAGCTTGGTGGTGAACCGTAAGGATTTGTTGTAATAAATCAAATAATTTAGGAATATCTTCTTGTTTAGCTTTTCGAATAGCCATGAAACATCTCCTTATTTTGAAATATTTTATTAGTTTAGCACAATAGAAGGAAATTGACAATAAGATAGCCCCAAGCTATTTTGAAGGAAGTGCTTGGAGCTGTTTAGGTTAATCAAAATAAAGCAAATCTTTGCTGGTGCTTGTAAAGAGGTCAAAGCCATCCTTAGTGACGACACCGCAGTCTTCGATACGGACACCGACTTTACCAGGAATATAGATACCTGGTTCAACAGAGAAGCACATGCCTTCTTCGATGACCATGTCATTTCCTTCCATGATAGATGGGAATTCGTGGACATCCATACCGATACCGTGACCGAGACGGTGGTTGAAGTACTCACCGTAACCAGCTTTTTCAATGACTTCACGGGCAGCGCGGTCCACTTGGTGGGCAGTCACACCAGGTTTGATAAAGTCAAGGGCAGCTTGTTGGGCTTCAAGGGTCAAGTTGTAAATATCCTTCTTGAATTGGTCAGGTTTGCCGACAGCGACCGTACGAGTCATATCTGAGGCGTAGCCATTGACCATGACACCGAGGTCAAAGAGGAGAAGGGCGTCTTTTTCAACTTTGTTTGCACCAGGAATTCCGTGCGGATTTGCAGCATTATCGCCAGTCAAGACCATGGTATCAAAGCTCATTTCATAGCCTTCACGCTTCATGGCAAAGTCGATTTGGGCGATGATATCTGTCTCTGTTTTATCAAGAGAGATATTGTCAAAACCAACCTTAACAGCCTTATCAGCATAGAGACCTGCAACCATCATTTTTTGCACTTCATCATCTGATTTGATGAGGCGCATGCGTTGGATGCGAGGAGTGAGGTTTTCAAACTCAGCAGTTTCAAAAACTGTTTTCAAGCCATGATATTTGGTCAAGATGAGATTGTCAAACTCAACAGCGACACGTTTGAAGTCGTGCTGAGGCAAAGCGTTTTTGATTTTTTGCCATGGATTTTCAGAATCCACATAGCCCACAACTGCGAAAGATACAGTGCTGCTTGCACGTTCCACTTCAAGAGCAGGGACAAAGAGGAGGGGTTCTTGATCCGCTAGGATAAAGAGGAACATTTGGCGTTCATGAGGATCACTGTAAAAGCCAGTGAGGTAATTGATAGTGACGGGGTCAGATACGACAGCGACGTCTAGTTTTTCTGATTCAAGATATGTTAGGATTTGTTGTAATTTAGACATATGCTACCTTCTTTCTACCCCTCTATTTTGGCAAAAAAAGAGAGAAAATGCAAGAGAGAAGGGTAAAAGAACAGGCAAAAAGAACTCCGACAAGATAGGGGAGTTCTTTTATCTAATTTTCCTTAGTTTAAGAAAAGTCAGCCTTGCTTTTCACGTCACTGTATTCTTCAGCGATTTCTTGACTGAGGATGTCCTCATAGGCAGGGAGTTGGATATCCTGACCGTATTTCTTCTTGAGGGCAGTAGTAACCAGGCGATAAGCTAGATTGGCATTGCGAGAGAGGATAGGTCCGTGGAAGTAGGAACCAAAGACATTCTTATAATGAACCCCTTCGCCGACCTTTTCCTCGTTGTTTCCATTTCCATAGACCACCTGTCCCAGCGGTTTTTGGTCATCTGAGAGGAAGGTACGGCCTTGGTGATTTTCAAATCCATAGTAGGTTTCATTGAATTCGTCATTATGGATCTTGATGTCACCGATAAAGCGGTTATTGGTCTGGTTGAGGGTGTAGTGGCCCATGACACCGAGCCCTTCGATGCGTTTACCTGAAGCTTCAACATAATATTGACCCAATAGTTGAAAACCACCGCAGATAGCGAGAACCACTCCGTCGTTTTGGATGTAGTTGTCAATGCTCTCTTTTTTAGCAGGAAGATCGCCTGCGATGATGCTTTGTTCAAAGTCTTGACCGCCGCCGAAAAAGGCGATATCATAGTGATTTTCGTCAAAATCATCATGGAGAGAAACGATATCAACCGTCACATGGGCTCCCAGTTTTTCAGCCACATACTTGAGCATGAGGATGTTTCCATTGTCCCCGTAGGTATTCATTAGGTTTCCATAGAGGTGGGCAATGTTGAGCTGATAAGGGTAGTGGCCAGCTTTTGAGGAAAGTGAAGTATAAACCATTAGTTCATCTCCTTTCTAACAATCTGACGACTAGCCAGCAGTTCGCGGAATTCTAGCATAGCAGTATAGGTTGCTAGGATATAAGCATGCTTGCAATCTTGGTTCTCAATGCTCTTGAGAACTTGCTCCAGATTGCTTGTTTCAGTGATTTTATCAGCTAGATAGCCCGTCACTCGTAGACGGCGTGCGATTTCAGAATGACGAACACCACCAGCGTTAATTTCTGGAATGTCCATGTCAGTGATTTGTTCAAAGTCCGCATCCCAGATCCAGCTAGTATCAATCCCATCAGCATAGTTGGCGTTGAGAAGGACAGAAAGGCTAAATGGATAAGGCGCTAGTTTGATCATTTCGATAGCCTGAGTTGCACCGACTGGGTTTTTAATCAAGACAAGGGTGCATTCTTTATCGCCGATATGGAAGGTTTCCTGACGACCAAAGACAGCACGGCTTTTGTCAAATCCCTGCTTGATCCGTTGCGAATCAGCCCCGAGAAAACGGGCGATGGCAACCGCAGCTAGTGCATTGTAGATGTTGTAAAGTCCACCGATTTGGATTCCGTATTCTTGTCCGTCAATCACAAAGCGAGAGCGATTGTTAGTCAATTCAACCAATTCTGTCAGACGGTAGTCCAAGTCAGGTCGTTTGCAGCCACAATTTTCACAGATATAGGCCCCCAAGTTGGCATAAGTATTGAGTTCATATTTGAGGATGCCTTGACAGTCAGGGCAGAGGATTCCTTCGGTATTGTAGTGAGCCAGTTGGGCTGGCCCTTTTTCCAAGTCAAAACCAAAATACTCTACAGGGTTTGGAATAGCTGGCTTGTAGAAAAGGGGACTGTCACCATTGAGGAGAACAGTAGCCGTAGGCACCTTACGAATGGCATCCAAGATCATGTTATAAGTTGTGTAAATCTCACCGTAGCGGTCCATCTGGTCACGGAAGATATTAGTGATGACAAAAAGACTAGGATGGATGTAGTCACAGATACGAGATAGACTGGCCTCGTCAATTTCTAGGACTGCAATATTTTTTCCAGTTTTAGAAGATTTTGCGGTTAAGAAGGTTGTCGTAATCCCTGTGATCATATTGGCGCCACTAGGATTGGTCAGAACCTGACCATAAACTTCTTTTAAAATGCCGACAGTGAGGGCAGTTGTCAGGGTTTTCCCATTGGTTCCAGTGATCACGACGATCTCGTAGTTCTTAGCTAAATTTTGTAAAATATCTTTATCAAATTGAAGGGCAAGTTTTCCTGGGAGCGTACTTCCACGTCCAAGACGACTCAAGATGAAGTGGGAAGAACGCCCAGCAAGAAGGCCCAAAGTAGTTTTTAATTTCATGTTTCTATTATATCATAAAAGAAAGAAAAGACAGATTTGAGATTTCGCAGAAACAAAAACAGCCCGATGAGGGCTGTGAATGATTAGTTTTGAAACCAAGTTGCGATTGGAAAGTCGTTTTGTTTCAGTTCCAGTTTTGTTTTGGTTAGAAGTTGGCCATTTTCTAATGAATACAATAACAAATGTTGATTGGTTACGACCAATACCTTGTTTGTCAAACTTGTATCGATGTGTATTATCTCTTCGGTAGAGTCAGGTAAATCTTTTCTGACATTGATTAGATAGCTAGATTCATCAGAGAGATTGACAATAGATAAGGCACAGCGATCATTTCCATCCGCCTCGTGTTTTACAATCAATCGGTCTTCTTTCGGTGTTCTATAAAGAAGATTGGGATTGTCCTCAGGTAGCGTGATGAAGTGCTTTTCCTTACTAGACAAGTTCATGACAAGTATGCGATTGTCTGGATCTTTGGAGAAAGTTTCTGTATTTCGAGTATAAGCAACGCTACTGTAATAATTGTCACCGATTAATTCAGAAGAAGTCAACATTTCAACGATCTTGCTTTCGCTTGTCAGAGGTGTGCGAGACAATTCTTTTAGTTGGTCATTTTCGTCCAATTCAACTAAATAAGCATCAAACACTAAAGCGGGTCGTTGGCGAGACTCATCATGAAACCCCAGACCGAGATAGAGGCGATTCCCTCTTCCATGAAACTGGATTGGAAAGGAAGTGGATTCGGAGAATGTTTTCTGAGTAATCAGCTTTCCTGAGATGTCAAACATACTGAGCACCCCATCCTCAGTTGTAGTTTGGCCTGTGTAGAAGAACTTGTCTGATACTCCAGCTCCCGAATAAGCATAGAAGGGAGTTGAAGTTTTCCGGATGTCCCCTGTCTGAAAGTCAAGGGATACGATGTTCTGAGTGGATGCCTTACCTCTGGTATTTCCAGATGAAAAGACTAGATAGCGATTGTCAAACTGTCCCTGAGGAAACCAGAAATTGACATCTTCTGCAATGGAGACGTCCTCAGTCTTCGTGAGCTGAAACTGATTGTTTTGCAACTGATAACTTTGAATGGATTTCGAATTGACAAGGTAAAAATCAGCAGTCTGATTGACTGTGAATCGCTGTTCTTGAGCTGAAATCAAGCAAAAAAGTACCCAGCAAAGCATGAGAAAAATGAAGACTATACTGGCACAGAAAACTAATGTTTTCATAGCCGAATTTTTTCCTTTGGATGGAAAGGAAAAAGGAGAGTGTTTTTGTGATTTAACTTGCTTTCCCATGTGACTAGCCTCCTTTTTGAACAGAAAATGAAGACAACATCCTACACCTATATTATAAGATTTTACAGCTAAAAGCACAAATAATCTTGCAAGGAAACTATGGACTGGATAGAAAAAGACAAACACCAAAATGGATGCTTGTCTTGTGGAGAATATCTGAAAACTTAAATCGCAAACAAGTCATTTAAGTTCTCAGCCAAGGTTGGGTGAGTGAAGATTTGTTTTGTAAAGTAAGTGTAAGGGATTTTGTTGTCCATAGCAACAGTGATGATGTTGATGATTTCTTGAGAACCTTCTGAGAAGATGCTTGCTCCAAGAATTTCTTTTGTTTCAGTATTGACAACAGCTTTGAAGGCTCCGCGAAGGTCTCCATTTACATGACCACGAGGCATGGCTGCAACAGGGATTTCCTTAACGGCGTATGGAAGTTTCAAATCTGCTGCTTGGCTTTCCGTCAAACCAACTTGTGAAAGTGCAGGTGTGATGAACATAGTGTTTGGTACATTGAGACGGTCTTCAAGAGTGTAGCTGCCATCTCCAGCAAGGTAGCTGTAGACAACACGGAAGTCATCAAGTGAAATGTAGGTAAATTGAGGTCCACCGTTGACATCTCCAACTGCAAAGACCCCAGGAACGTTTGTTTGACAATGTTTGTCGACCTTGATAGCACCACGCTCAGTTAATTCAATATCGGTATTCTCAAGTTGAAGTGGTTCTACGTTTGGTTTACGTCCAGTTGCGTAGAGAAGGGCATCGAAACGGTAAGTTTCGTTTTCAGTTACGACGAGAACTTGGTCACCGTCGTTTTTGATTTCAGTAGTACGGATGTTTTGAAGCAATTCAATGCCGTCTTCTTCCATGTATTGTTTAGCAAGAGCTGCGATGGAGGGTTCTGCTCGAGGTAGGAAAGTATCCAAGGCATCTAGGACTGTAACTTTGCTTCCAAGTTTGTTGTAAAGTCCAGCAAATTCAAGACCGATGTTTCCGCCACCAAGGACTCCAAGTTTTTCAGGCAATTTGTCCAAGTTTTGGATACCTGTTGAGTCAAAGACGTCTTTGCTTGTAGCAAGTCCTGGAATTGGCAAGATGTTTGAAACAGCACCAGTGTTGATGACAATAGTTTCAGCAGTCAATTCTTGTTTTTCATCACCAGCTTGGATTTCGATGACTTTGTTTGAAAGGAAGTGAGCTTCCGCATCAAAGATATCCACACCTGTACCAGCAACAGTAGCATAGTTTTTACCATTGAGGCGACTAGTGATGGTATTTTTGGTAGAAATGACTTCTTCAAAAGACAAATCTTTCTCGGCAGCGACTAGCAAAGTCTTAGTTGGGATACATCCAATGTTGATACAAGTTCCACCGTACATAGCTTTGCTACGTTCAACGAGGGCAACTTTTTTGCCAGCTGAAGCCAGTTTCCCAGCTAGTGTTTTCCCAGCTTTACCAAATCCAATAATGATTAAATCATATGTTAACATTTATAGTCCTCCTATTCGATTTTCATTCTAGCATAAGAAAACACTTTTTGCACAAATCTGCTACGGGAAATGGAGTGAGTTTGAAATGCTCCCTTCAAATCCTTTGATAACCAAGTTTCAGGCCACTTTACTATTAGAAAATCGTTTACATGATTTTCCCAAAGGATTCTACTATCTTTTGCTCCAGTCTTGTGTTATACTAGATAGGTTGCAAAGAAACCAGTACTTTTCTTTCGTGGAAAAGAAGCAACACGGTATCTCATTTTTGTAAAAGATACGTCATGAAAAGAAAAGTATACACTAAAGCCTTATAGGGTGGCTTCGCACCACCTTTAGAAAGAAGAAAAACGTGAAATTTAATGAATTTAACTTGTCTGCTGAATTGCTAGCAGAGATTGAAAAAGCTGGATTTGTAGAAGCCAGTCCTATCCAAGAACAGACCATTCCCTTGGCCCTCGAAGGAAAAGACGTTATTGGTCAAGCTCAGACAGGTACAGGAAAAACTGCAGCCTTTGGCTTGCCAACCCTTGAAAAAATCCGTACAGAAGAAGCGACCATCCAAGCCTTGGTTATCGCTCCAACTCGTGAACTCGCTGTTCAAAGCCAAGAAGAACTCTTCCGCTTTGGCCGTAGCAAAGGAGTGAAAGTTCGCTCAGTTTACGGTGGATCCAGCATTGAAAAACAAATCAAGGCCCTTAAATCTGGTGCCCACATCGTGGTAGGAACACCAGGCCGTCTCTTGGACTTGATTAAACGCAAGGCCTTGAAATTACAAGACATTGAAACCCTCATCCTTGACGAAGCGGATGAAATGCTCAACATGGGCTTCCTTGAAGACATCGAAGCCATCATTTCCCGTGTCCCTGAAAATCGTCAAACTTTGCTCTTTTCAGCAACCATGCCAGATGCTATCAAACGTATCGGTGTTCAGTTTATGAAAGAGCCTGAACATGTCAAGATTGCTGCCAAGGAATTGACCACAGAATTGGTTGACCAATACTATATCCGTGTCAAGGAACAAGAGAAATTTGATACCATGACGCGTCTCATGGACGTGGAACAACCAGAACTCGCTATTGTATTTGGTCGCACCAAACGCCGTGTGGATGAATTGACTCGTGGTCTTAAAATCCGTGGCTTCCGTGCTGAAGGAATTCATGGTGATTTGGACCAAAATAAACGTCTTCGTGTCC
The DNA here is from genome assembly GCA_905221345.1 of bacterium. Lineage (GTDB taxonomy): Bacteria > Bacillota > Bacilli > Lactobacillales > Streptococcaceae > Streptococcus. The sequence continues at coordinate 95,689 of CAJNCW010000002.1, read as the reverse complement.
TTCGTGATTTTAAAAATGGTAACCTTGATGTTCTAGTTGCGACAGACGTGGCAGCACGTGGTTTGGATATCTCAGGTGTGACCCATGTCTACAACTACGATATTCCACAAGATCCTGAAAGTTATGTTCACCGTATCGGCCGTACAGGTCGTGCTGGTAAGTCAGGTCAATCTATTACTTTCGTAGCACCGAATGAAATGGGCTACCTTCAAATCATCGAAAACTTGACTAAGAAACGCATGAAAGGCTTGAAACCAGCGACAGCAGAAGAAGCCTTCCAAGCTAAGAAACAAGTAGCTCTCAAGAAAATCGAACGCGATTTTGCGGATGAAACTATTCGTGAGAACTTTGAGAAATTTGCTAAAGATGCTCGTAAGTTAGCAGCAGAATTTAGTCCAGAAGAATTGGCTATGTATATCTTGAGTCTGACAGTCCAAGATCCAGACAGCCTTCCTGAAGTGGAGATTGCGCGTGAAAAACCACTGCCATTTAAACCATCAAGTAATGGCTTTGGTGGCAAAGCTAAGGGAGGTCGAGGAGGCCGTCGTGGAGACGACCGTCGAGACCGTGATCGCCGTGGCAATGGTCGCCGTGATGATTTCAAAAAAGGCAACCGCGGAAACGATCGTTTTGATAAAGACAGACGTTACCGTAATAAAGACAATAAAAAACCTCGCAACACTTCAAGCGAAAAGAAAACAGGCTTTGTTATTCGTAACAAGGGTGATAAATAAGAAAAAGCGGTTCAAAATGAATCGCTTTTTTATATAAGGAGACCGATAGTAAAAGAAGATGTATAAAAGTAAAGGAAAGGTGAGATGGGAAGGGGAACTTTAATCCATCTTCTTATAATGTTATTATATAAAAATCAAAACAGAATGTCAATAAAAAATTGCTATTTTTATAAAATATTTTTGCTTTTAAAAATTGCAATTCAATAAGCAATTTTCAGATAATTATTGAAATAAAGACTTTTCTATGTTATAATGGAAGCGATTATATGCGAGGTAAAAAATGGCACATTTATTAGAAAAAACAAGAAAAATTACATCAATTTTAAAACGCTCAGAAGAGCAAATGCAGGATGAACTTCCATACAATGCCATTACACGTCAACTAGCAGACATTATTGATTGCAATGCCTGTATTGTCAATAGCAAGGGCCGTCTTTTGGGCTATTTTATGCGCTATAAAACTAATACAGACCGTGTAGAGCAGTTTTTCCAAACCAAGACGTTCCCAGATGACTATGTTCAAGGGGCAAACATGATCTATGATACAGAAGCCAATCTTCCTGTTGAACATGATTTGACCATTTTCCCTGTAGAGAGCCGTGCGGACTTTCCAGATGGTTTGACAACCATTGCTCCGATTCATGTATCAGGGATTCGCCTAGGTTCCTTGATTATTTGGCGCAATGATAAGAAGTTTGAAGATGAAGACTTGATCCTTGTCGAGATTGCGAGCACGGTTGTGGGGATTCAACTGTTGAACTTCCAACGTGAAGAAGATGAGAAAAATATTCGCCGTCGTACCGCTGTTACCATGGCGGTCAATACCCTTTCTTACTCAGAACTTCGTGCTGTTTCAGCTATTTTAGCTGAGTTGGATGGAAATGAAGGGCAGTTGACTGCATCAGTTATTGCAGACCGTATCGGTATCACGCGCTCAGTGATCGTCAATGCTCTCCGTAAGCTAGAGTCGGCAGGAATTATTGAAAGCCGTTCACTAGGAATGAAGGGAACCTATCTTAAAGTTCTAATCGGTGATATTTTTGAGGAAGTGAAAAAGAGGGACTACTAATGGCAAAGGCTTTAATCTCGATTGACTATACAGAGGATTTCGTAGCAGATCAGGGGAAATTGACAGCAGGTGCTCCTGCTCAAGCTATTTCTGAGGCGATTGCTCAGGTGACCAGACTGGCTTTTGATCGTGGAGACTATGTTTTCTTCACTATTGATGCTCATGAGGAAGGGGATGATTTTCATCCTGAGAGTAAACTTTTCCCACCTCACAACATCATTGGAACTAGTGGTCGCAACTTGTATGGAAAACTAGCAGATTTTTACCAAGCCCATGCTTCTGATAGTCGTGTCTTTTGGATGGACAAGCGTCACTATTCAGCATTTTCAGGTACGGACCTCGATATTCGTTTGCGAGAGCGTAGAGTTGATACAGTCATCTTAACTGGTGTTTTGACAGATATTTGTGTTCTCCATACGGCTATTGATGCTTATAATTTAGGTTATCAAATCGAGGTTGTCAAGCCTGCGGTTGCCTCCATCTGGTCAGAAAATCATCAGTTTGCTCTTGGACATTTTAAGAATACTCTGGGAGCCAAATTACTGGATGAAAATCTTGATGAAATTAAAGAATGATTCCCTTGGAAAAATGAAAAAAATCTGAAAAAAGTGTTGACAAAGATTTTGAAAGTTGATATACTAGTAAAGTAATCGACGCGGGGATGGCGGAATTGGCAGACGCGCAGGACTAAGGATCCTGTGACCGCTTTAGGTCGTGAGGGTTCAAGTCCCTCTCTCCGCATAGGATAAGAGTTAGCTTTGGCTAGCTCTTTTTGTTTTTCTAAAGAAGGCTAGAGGAGACATTTTGGATATCGGAAGGTATTGGCATCAAGAACTATCATTTATGGCATGGAATCGATTTTTGATTGGTAAAACGTATTCTAATATGAAGAAAGTTAGCAGTTGCTAGCTTTCTTCATTTTTCCAAAAAATAAATCAAAAAATTTTTTCGATTTCATAAACATTTCATATTTGAATTTTATAATAGTCTTACAAATATGGAGGTGACAAATGAATCCAATCCAAAGAGCTTGGGCTTATGTCAGCAGAAAACGACTGAGAAGTTTTATTTTATTTCTGATTTTATTTGTCCTTTTAGCAGGAATTTCAGCCTGTTTGACTCTGATGAAGTCCAACAAAACAGTAGAAACAAATCTGTACAAATCTCTCAATACCTCTTTTTCTATTAAGAAGATAGAGAACGGTCAGACCTTCAAGTTATCGGACCTAGCATCCGTGAGCAAGATTAAGGGACTGGAAAATGTCTCTCCTGAACTCGAAACGGTCGCAAAGCTGAAAGACAAGGAAGCGGTGAGTGGTGAGCAGAGCGTTGAACGTGATGATTTGTCGGCTGCGGACAAGAACTTGGTTAGCTTAATGGCTCTTGAGGATTCATCCAAGGATGTAACCTTTACTAGCTCGGCTTTCAATCTAAAAGAAGGGCGACACCTTCAAAAAGGAGATTCCAAGAAAATCCTCATTCACGAAGAGTTGGCTAAGAAGAACGGTCTTTCGCTTCATGACAAGATTCGCTTGGACGCTGGCCAGTCCGAATCTGGAAAAGGGCAAATAGTAGAGTTTGAGATTGTCGGAATCTTTTCTGGTAAAAAACAAGAAAAGTTCACAGGCTTGTCTTCCGACTTCAGTGAAAACCAGGTCTTTACAGACTATGAAAGTAGCCAAACTCTTTTGGGAAATAGTGAACCGCAAGTCAGTGCAGCGCGCTTCTATGTAGAAAATCCTAAGGAAATGGATAGACTCATCAAGCAGGTGGAAAACTTGGCTTTGGAAAGTCAAGGCTACCAAGTCGAGAAGGAAAACAAGGCCTTTGAACAAATCAAAGACTCAGTGGCAACCTTCCAAACTTTCCTCACCATCTTCCTTTATGGGATGTTGATATCTGGAGCTGGAGCCCTAATTTTGGTCTTGTCACTCTGGTTGAGAGAAAGGGTCTACGAAGTGGGGATTTTACTCGCACTTGGAAAAAGCAAGATCTCAATCTTCCTACAATTCTGTTTAGAGGTAGTTTTGGTATCTCTCGGAGCTTTGCTTCCAGCATTTGTTGCAGGAAACGCAATCACATCCTATCTGCTACAAACCGTACTAGCAAGCGGAGATCAGGCAACCTTACAAGACACGCTAGCTAAAGCAAGCGGTCTATCAACTAGTCTCCTATCCTTTGCAGAATCCTATGCTTTTCTGCTCCTGATTGGTTGCTTGTCTGTAGCCCTTTGTTTCCTATTCTTATTTAGAAAATCACCGAAAGAAATTTTATCATCTATTAGTTAAGAAGGAGAAATCATGACTTTATTACAATTGCAAGATGTTACCTACCGTTATAAGAACACTGCTGAAGCAGTTCTATATCAGATCAAGTATAATTTTGAACCCGGGAAATTTTATAGTATCATTGGTGAGTCAGGAGCAGGAAAATCCACTCTCTTGTCCCTGCTTGCTGGTCTAGATAGTCCTGTCGAAGGTTCTATCCTTTTCCAAGGAGAGGACATTCGAAATAAGGGATATTCTTACCATCGCATGCACCATATTTCTCTGGTCTTTCAAAATTATAATTTGATTGATTACCTTTCTCCGCTGGAAAATATCCGCTTGGTCAACAAAAAAGCAAGCAAGGATACACTTCTTGAGCTTGGTTTGGATGAAAGCCAGATCAAGCGGAATGTTCTCCAGTTATCAGGTGGTCAACAGCAACGTGTGGCCATCGCTCGTAGTTTGGTATCAGAAGCTCCAGTTATTCTAGCTGATGAGCCAACAGGAAATCTGGACCCTAAAACTGCTGGAGATATTATCGAACTGCTCAAATCACTTGCAGAGAAAACAGGTAAATGTGTGATTGTCGTTACCCACAGTAAAGAAGTGGCACAAGCGTCAGATATTACACTTGAATTGAAGGATAAGAAACTTACTGAAACTCGCAATACTACAAAATAAGATGAGCTTGTTTTGATAGAATGATAAAAACGAATCAAATCTAGAAAGGGAACCTATGTTACACAACGCATTTGCCTATGTTACAAGGAAGTTTTTCAAATCGATTGTTATCTTCCTGATTATTCTCCTCATGGCGAGCTTGAGTTTGGTCGGCTTGTCGATCAAGGGAGCTACTGCCAAGGCTTCTCAGGAGACCTTTAAAAATATCACCAATAGCTTCTCCATGCAAATCAATCGTCGCGTCAATCAAGGAACGCCTCGAGGTGCTGGGAATATCAAGGGTGAGGACATCAAAAAAATCACCGAAAATAAGGCCATCGAGTCTTATGTTAAACGCATCAACGCCATTGGAGATTTGACTGGATATGAACTTATCGAAACGCCAGAAACCAAGAAAAATCTCACTGCTGACCGAGCAAAACGGTTTGGAAGCAGTTTGATGATTACAGGTGTCAATGACTCCTCTAAAGAAGACAAGTTTGTCTCTGGCTCATATAAGCTGGTTGAAGGTGAGCACCTAACCAACGACGACAAAGACAAGATCCTCATGCACAAGGACTTGGCAGCTAAACACGGTTGGAAAGTCGGAGATAAGGTCAAACTAGACTCCAATATCTACGATGCAGACAATGAAAAAGGTGCAAAGGAAACAGTCGAAGTGACAATCAAGGGACTCTTTGATGGGCACAATAAGTCTGCAGTAACCTACTCACAAGAACTCTATGAAAACACAGCTATCACAGACATTCACACTGCTGCAAAACTTTATGGATACACAGAAGATACAGCTATTTATGGGGACGCAACCTTCTTTGTAACGGCGGACAAGAACTTGGATGATGTCATGAAAGAGTTGAATGGTATCAGTGGTATCAACTGGAAGAGCTACACACTTGTGAAGAGCTCCTCTAACTACCCAGCTCTAGAGCAATCCATCTCTGGTATGTACAAGATGGCCAACCTCCTCTTCTGGGGTAGCTTGAGCTTCTCAGTCCTTCTCCTTGCACTCTTGCTCAGTCTTTGGATCAATGCCCGTCGCAAGGAAGTGGGAATTCTCCTCTCTATCGGTCTCAAGCAGGCAAGTATCTTGGGTCAATTTATCGCCGAATCGATCTTGATTGCTATCCCTGCTCTCGTTTCGGCTTACTTCCTAGCCAACTACACAGCTCGAGCAATCGGAAACACCGTCCTTGCCAATGTAACTTCAGGTGTTGCAAAGCAAGCCAGCAAGGCTGCTCAAGCCTCTAATCTTGGTGGTGGTGCAGAAGTAGACGGCTTTAGCAAGACCTTGTCAAGCCTAGACATTTCCATTCAGACATCAGACTTTATCATCGTCTTTGTCCTTGCCTTGGTTCTAGTGGTTCTCGTTATGGCGCTTGCTTCAAGTAATCTCCTCAGAAAACAACCAAAAGAGCTCTTGCTCGATAGCGAATAAAAAACTTGCTACCTATTCTCCCCTAAATGGGGTATAATATAGGTAGCATTTTTATCTATTTCATCTTGATAAGGACTCTTCCTATCAGGATGAAACAGAGAAGATTTACAAGAAATTTAAAGGAATGTGAAACGTTTTTCTATGAAAATTTTAATTGTAGAAGATGAAGAGATGATTCGTGAGGGGATCAGTGACTATTTGACGGATTGTGGTTATGAAACCATTGAAGCAGCAGATGGTCAAGAAGCTCTGGAAAAATTTTCCAGCTATGAAGTAGCCCTAGTACTACTGGATATCCAGTTGCCTAAGCTCAATGGCCTAGAAGTCCTAGCCGAGATTCGTAAGACCAGTCAGGTCCCTGTCCTGATGTTAACCGCCTTTCAGGATGAGGAATACAAGATGAGTGCTTTTGCTTCTCTGGCAGACGGCTATCTGGAAAAACCCTTCTCCCTGTCTCTCTTAAAAGTGAGAGTAGACGCGATTTTCAAGCGTTACTACGATACGGGACGAACCTTTTCCTATAAGAATACCAAGGTGGACTTTGAAAGCTATAGTGCAACCCTATCAGGAGAAGAAGTGGCTATCAATGCCAAAGAGTTGGAAATTCTGGACTATCTGGTGAAAAATGAAGGACGGGCTTTGACCCGGTCTCAGATTATCGATGCCGTCTGGAAGGCGACAGATGAGGTCCCCTTTGACCGTGTCATCGATGTCTATATCAAGGAACTGCGGAAAAAGCTAGACTTGGATTGTATCCTCACTGTGCGCAATGTTGGTTATAAATTGGAGAGAAAATGAAACGAACAGGTTTATTTACAAAGATATTTATCTATACCTTCTCGATTTTTAGTGTTCTGGTTATTTGTCTTCATTTAGCCATTTATTTTCTCTTTCCCTCGACTTATCTGAGCCATCGTCAGGAAACCATTGGCCAGAAAGCGACAGCCATTGCTCAGTCCCTAGAAGGAAAGGATAGGCAAAGTATCGAGCAAGTATTAGACTTGTATTCCCAGACCAGTGATATCAAGGGGGCCGTCAAGGGAGAGATGACTGAGGACAAGTTAGAAGTCAAGGACAACCTTCCCTTGGACACGGACCGTCAAACTACTTCCCTCTTTATCGAGGAGCGTGAGGTGAAGACGCAAGATGGTAGCACGATGACTCTCCAGTTTTTAGCGTCCATGGATTTGCAAAAAGAAGCAGAGCAGATTAGTCTCCAATTTCTTCCCTATACCTTGCTGGCATCCTTTCTGATTTCCCTCTTGGTGGCCTACATTTATGCTCGGACCATTGTTGCCCCGATTTTGGAAATCAAGCGGGTGACCCGTAGAATGATGGAACTAGATGCTCAAGTGCGATTACGTGTGGATTCCAAGGATGAGATAGGTGATCTCAAGGAACAAATCAATAGCCTCTACCAGCATCTTTTGACAGTTATTGCGGACTTGCATGAGAAGAATGAAGCTATTCTCCAGCTGGAGAAGATGAAGGTTGAGTTCCTACGAGGAGCTTCTCATGAATTGAAAACACCTCTGGCTAGTTTGAAAATCTTAATCGAAAATATGAAAGAAAATATCGGCCGTTATAAGGATAGAGACCACTATCTTGGAGTTGCCTTGGGGATTGTGGACGACCTCAGTCACCACGTTCTCCAGATATTGTCTCTTTCTTCTGTACAGGAATTGCGAGAGGAGAAAGAAGAGGTTGACCTCCTTCAGATGACACAAAGTCTAGTCAAGGATTATGCTTTGCTCGCCAAGGAGAAAGAACTTCAGATAGACAATAGTTTGACCCATCAGCAGGCTTACATAAACCCATCTGTCATGAAATTAATCCTATCGAATCTCATCAGTAATGCTATCAAGCACTCCACTCCAGGTGGCTTGGTTCGTATCGGGGAGAAAGAAGGAGAACTCTTTATCGAGAATAGCTGTAGTCCTGAAGAACAAGAAAAACTGGCCCAGTCTTTTTCTGAAAATGCTAGTCGCAAGGCCAAGGGTTCAGGAATGGGGATCTTTGTGGTCAAAAGTTTATTAGAACATGAGAAATTACCTTATCATTTTGAGATGCAAGATGATCGCTTGAGCTTCTTCATACGTTATCCTAAAGTCACTCAAGACTAAGGAGAAGAAAGGGTTTACATTGATTGGATTGTAAGAAATTCAATCTAAAGTATGGGAAAAACTAGCTTTTTTTATCAAAAAGTGATAAAATGAACAATGTAAATGGGATGTCCCAAAAAATATATAGGAGGCCTGACAAATGGCAATCGTTTCAGCAGAAAAATTTGTCCAAGCAGCTCGTGACAACGGTTATGCAGTTGGTGGATTTAACACAAACAACCTTGAGTGGACTCAAGCTATCTTGCGTGCAGCAGAAGCTAAAAAAGCTCCAGTTTTGATCCAAACTTCAATGGGTGCTGCTAAATACATGGGTGGTTACAAAGTTGCTCGCAACTTGATCGCTAACCTTGTTGAGTCAATGGGTATCACTGTACCAGTAGCTATCCACCTTGACCACGGTCACTACGAAGATGCACTTGAGTGTATCGAAGTTGGTTACACTTCAATCATGTTTGACGGTTCACACCTTCCAGTTGAAGAAAACCTTAAATTGGCTAAAGACGTTGTTGAAAAAGCACACGCTAAAGGTATCTCAGTAGAAGCTGAAGTTGGTACTATCGGTGGTGAAGAAGACGGTATCATCGGTAAAGGTGAGTTGGCTCCAATCGAAGACGCTAAAGCAATGGTTGCAACTGGTATTGACTTCTTGGCAGCTGGTATCGGTAACATCCACGGTCCTTACCCAGCAAACTGGGAAGGTCTTGACCTTGACCACTTGAAGAAATTGACAGAAGCTCTTCCAGGATTCCCAATCGTATTGCACGGTGGTTCAGGTATTCCTGATGACCAAATCCAAGCAGCTATCAAACTTGGTGTTGCGAAAGTTAACGTTAACACTGAATGCCAAATCGCATTCGCTAACGCAACTCGTAAATTTGCTCGTGACTACGAAGCAAACGAAGCAGAATACGACAAGAAAAAACTCTTCGACCCACGTAAATTCTTGGCTGACGGTGTAAAAGCTATCCAAGCATCAGTTGAAGAACGTATCGACGTATTCGGTTCAGAAGGTAAAGCATAATCTAGCTGAACAATACATACAGAACCTGCCCATTGGGTGGGTTTTTTGGTTGGGAAAAATAAAATAAATGATATAGATTTTGTATTATGCCTTTGATATAGTTAATTTAGCTTAGAGGTAAATATCATGTTTTTTTAATACATTTCCGTTTTTATTATGATGCACTATGTAGTTTTAAAACTTTATAAAGTTACTAGATAGCTAGTTTTAGTGTATTAGAATTATTGGGGTTGAGGTTAGAGATGAAAGATAATACCGTGAGTTTTTTTCAGTATTTTTTATTGCTTGAATAACAGTATTAAGCGAATGTCTTAATTCTCTATATATTTTTCTTAGACTCTGCTTATCAGTATCAAGTAATACTGTTAAACGGTTTATATTGATATAAATTGATTTGTCTAGATTTGATAAATCTGCTTCACTCTAATACTTGCGTAAAGTTTGAATTTTATATTGCACAATATACACCTCCTTTATTATTAAATTTGTTAGTTGCCTTTAGTCAGGACAAAATTTTGCTCGAGACTCATTATTCTGGCTTTAGCTCTTGGTGTATCTTTTTGATGGCTGTTAGAATCGCCAGATTACTGTCAAAGCTAGTAGAGCTGTAGCCTTCGAGAGATTTGCCTCCGGCGACCTCCCCCGTCTTTGTCTCCTAGCTTTGACAGTAATTAATGAAAACTTTATCATAAGCTAAACATTGATTATCATAGACTTTATATAACCATTTTGGTATAATTAATGTGATTTTATAATAAAGCTTCAAAATAGCTTAGTAGAGCTTTATTAGCTTGCAATTATACTATTAAGTATACGAAAAGTATTACCATTTGATTACAAATGTAATACTATCCTTTTGGTTATAAGTCAATGAAAAAGTAAAGGAAAATTTAAATATGTTAAAAGATAATTTGAAAAAAGAAAGGCTTAAAAATGGGTTAACTCAAGCTCAAGTTGCAGAAAGATTAGGGGTATCACAAGCTCAATATGCCAGGTGGGAAAATGGGGGAAGAAATCCTAAGTACGAAACAATCCAAAAACTAGCTGATATTTTTAATACTACGACGGAAGCTTTAAATGGAAGATATGATGGAATCGAAGAGATAGTTAAATTGTTAAATGAATACGATTTAACTGTTGAAGATAAAAATGAAATATGTAATATGGTAAAGAAATATCTTAAGGAGAGAAAATATGAGTAGTATTTATAATAGATTTTTGCTTCCGATTATAAAATTTTTAATTATTGCACTTGCTAAACTGTGTTTTGATAATTTATTTATGGCTATGGAGTGGAAATATTCTACTATTATTTCTTATGAAGCATTTTTTGTTTTTTGTTATTTTTGTTTTAGATATATAACAAAAAGTAAAAAACAACAAGAAGAGAAAGAAATAAATAGCCAATTTAATTCTTCATTTTTTAAAAACATTCATTATAAAATTTATAATTCGCCATTTAAAAAGTTTTTAAATGATAATAAACTAATATTGGTACTTTTATTCTTATCGGGTCAAAATTTATTGTCTATCATCGAAGTCTTAAATAAAGAAATCTTTCAGATGTTTATAAAAGTATTTTCTCAGAGTGAATCTATACAATCGAAAATATTATACTTGCTATTAAAATTGAGAGAAGACCAAAATCTTATTAATTACTTGTACAGTTGCTATTTCTGTTTTATTGTATGGATTTTTAATAATAGAATAGAATTCCAATTATTAGAAACAGAAACATTAAAAAAGGGGGGAAAGAATGACAAAAAGTCAATTAATTCGAGATATCGCTGGAAATAATATTAGTTTAGAAAATGCACTATTAAGATTAAAAATAATTACATACTCACTAAATAATTTAAGTTTGCAGAAATGGATTGAAAATGAGTTAAAAGGATATAAGAAAGATGATGAAATTCCTCAATATAGGAAAGATATTTCATATGTTATAAGGTATTCGGGAATAAATAGAAATTCTACAGTTAAGTCAGCACCACTGTCAGAATCATTTTTTACAGATGAAACAAAAAAATTTAAAAGCTCGACAAATTACTGACGGAATAGGTACGATTGAACGCAATTTATCAATTGAAATGATTTATGACCTAATTGAACTTGCGCCGATGGTTTATACTGCAAGTAAAAATAGTATTCAGTGTTATGCATTAGAACAAGTCGTAAATAAAGCTAGTTTGGAAAATATCTTAAATAATGTGAAAATAATGTTGATTGATATATTACTAGATTTAGAATCGAAGTTTGGAGAACTAGACCAGTTAGATATTGATGTGAAATGTATTAGTAGTGAGGAATTACAAACAGTAAATGAAACATTGTTAGATAAAATTTATTATGATGGGATGAGAGAAAACTATGAGTGAGTTCTTAAGTTACTTTTTGAATAATTCGACGTTATTAGGTGCATTTATTTCAATAATATCTTCATCTATTACTCTGTTTATACAAGCATATATTAAGAAGCATTTGATGGAACAAGGGGAAACCAATATTTACTATAAAACAGTTTACAATAAAATTACATCAAATCCTTGGGGTTTTTATAAAGAAAATGATGAACTATATTTTGACCTACCACTATGGATTGAAATTCATAATACAAAAGGAACTAGACAGATTGTGAGAAATCTAAATTTATCTTTATATTCGGCTGGAAAATTTGTTTCTAAAACAAAACAGTCAACGCATTCTGGGGAAACTGTCTTGGCAGATAACGGTTCATATTCATTCTTAGTTGATGCGGGAGAAATAAAAAGATATGACTTAGAATTCATTTTGAAAGGGAAAGATATAGACTTTCATGATTTTGATGAAGTTAGATTATCTTATTTTGATACAAATGATAAGTATATAGAATATAAAATATTTGACATTGAAGCTTCATGGAAACAGTCTAATTATAAAATAAGTGATGATTGGGAAAAGTTACATTAGGAGAAGAATATGGATTTTGAAAAGTTTGAAAAAAATAATAGGTTTCAACTAATCAGAAATAAAATATTAAGAATAAGTGATGGTAAACTAGTAAAACAAGACTTAATCTCAGGATTAATGTTATTAAGTGTAATTGCTTATATGTTAGGAACTATAAAATTTTTCTGGGATAATTTTTTTGCAGTTTTATTTAATGATTTATTTATATATGGAACTGTTTTGCATACTAATATTAAACAACTACTCAATTATTTAATAGGGTATTCTACGAGAATAGATTTAAGTGAATTACCTGAGTTAAAGGTTCCAAATACTGGAGATATGTTTAATATTTTCGGTTTCCTAATAATAAGAATAATAATTGTTGGTATTATACTTTTCATCATTTATTTGTTGTTTGCTCAAGAAAGTTTCATTAATCAAATAATTAAAAGTCTTGCAATAATTATCTCATCAGTTATAGTTTATGGTGAATACCCGATTACAATATTCATTGGAGTAATTATCATTTCAATCACTTTAACACAACTTGGTAAAGGGAGTGTATATAGGTTTCTATCCAATATAATCCTATTTCTAGGGCCATTAAATCTTATAGAGAATGATAGATTTGATGGAAAACAAATAAATACGATAAAAACATTAGTTCAAGTTCTAGCATGCTATATAATTTCTTTAATAGTTTCCGTGCTATTTAAACTACCATTTGGTATTTGTCTGTTGTTAGTCTTAGTTTTAGTAATGAGATTCGGCCTACAATTTCAAACAAAGAATCCGCATTTAGAAATTCTATTAAAATCCATTATCTATATTACAGTATTTACTACTGTATTGTTATCTGAACAAATAAAGGATAGTGTAAGCATCTTCACGGTATTATTTGCGTTATATTTTGCGCTGGATAGATTTTTTAGTTTATACAATGAAATAGAAACTCTTGTAAAAAAAGATGAAATTAATTATTATTTGTACTTTGATAATTCATTTGAACTGTTAGAGCAAAAATATTTAACAGATGAATTTTTAGTAGCTACAATTGCTGAAATAGATGAAATAAAATTACTTGGTCAATTGATAATAAGAACAGAACTTGGCATGAAAGATAGTTTTGAAAAATTATTACGTCTAATCGAAGAAAAAAGAGAAAGAGAATATGAAGATTATCGATTATTGATACTATCGCTTGAATATAAAATGCAGAAAAAAGAAAATGAAAAACTTACAATAACAAATTTTATTGAAAACAATTTGAAAGATGTTATATTGTTTGACAACCAAAAGGTACTTCCCATTGAATTTTTAGTTCTCTACGGTGAGGAACTAAGAGTACAAAAGGAGTATGATTTAGCTATTCAATATTTGAAATTTTCAAAGTTTTATAGTTCGTATTATTATATAGAAAGCTATAATGAATGTATAAAAAATATAGATAAAGCACAAAATTAATTTTTTAAATATAAGAATCTTAATTTAGTTAAGTTCATGGTAGCTAAAGAAACAAAAAAGACTATTTTTTTCTATGTTTACGTAAAAAGAATGTTGATTTATCAGCATTCTTTTTTATTTCAAATGTATTCACAGAATTATTCATAGGGGGCAAAATTGATATCCAAAGGAGGTAATTTGACCTCGATTAAATTTGATGCAATTGCTGGACCAATAGGAGCATTAGCGGGTGCGATTATAGGAGGAATAGGAGCAAAAGCAATTGCGGATTAATTCATAGAAGATGATCGTGTGGAAATGTTTTCTCAATTAAAAGAAGAGTTTATTGATATTGTGATGGTTATTTCGCTATCTCAGAAAGAGTTTAATAAAATCCAAGAAGATGTCTTTAATGAACAATTAGAAGGTTTATTGAAGGATATGTTCCAGAGAAAAGAAAATAGTCGAACTTATGCGAAAGAGTTTGTTGAGGAAAAAGTTAAGTCTGTCATAAAAGATAGAAAGCGGGTTGAGTTGAAGGAAATTATTGAGGCTGTTCAAGTAATAAATGATATTCAAGACTCATCGGAATCAGGATGGAATCAAAATAATGGTGCTTGGTACTATCTAAATAATAGCAGTTCTTTAGCAAGGGGGTGGATTCAAGATAATGAACATTGGTACTATTTAAGTGATGATGGCGTCCTAGTAACAGGCTGGTTTAAATATAACGATGCCTGGTATTACTTGAAAGATAATGGAGCTATGGCGACAGGTTGGATTCAAGATTCAGGAAAATGGTATTATTTAAAAGATGACGGTTCAATGGTAACTGGTTGGTACCAAATTGGTGAAAAATGGTATTATTCATACTCATCAGGAGAACTTGCAGTTAGCACTACCATAGACGGGTATAGAGTTAATGAAAATGGGGAATGTATTGATTAAATTGAATATTTGAGGTGAAATCACTTTTAATACAACCTGCCCTTAAGGGCAGGTTTTTTGGTGTTCTAAGTAAACTACTAAATCAGAATTTTTGATTAAAACTATTATTTTAAGAGTGAAATCTCTAATTTCATAATCTATAGGCAAACGCTTGCATTCTATTTTTTATTGGACTATAATAGGTTGGTATAAAGCCTTCTGTAATAATAAAATGTAGGAGGTTTAGAAAGTAAGGATTTAGAATATTTGTAGTCAAAAGCACAATGTTGCTATTCTTTACGGTAGGGAGATAGATATGGCAATGATAGAAGTGGAACATCTTCAGAAAAATTTTGTAAAGACTGTTAAGGAGCCAGGATTGAAGGGGGCTTTGCGCTCCTTTATTCATCCTGAAAAGCAGACTTTTGAAGCGGTCAAGGATTTGACCTTTGAGGTACCCAAGGGACAAATTTTAGGTTTTATCGGCGCAAATGGTGCGGGGAAGTCGACAACCATCAAAATGCTGACCGGGATTTTGAAACCGACGTCTGGTTTTTGTCGGATTAACGGCAAGATTCCGCAAGACAATCGTCAAGACTATGTCAAGGATATCGGGGTTGTCTTTGGACAACGAACCCAGCTATGGTGGGATCTGGCCCTGCAAGAAACCTACACGGTCTTGAAAGAGATATACGATGTGCCGGATTCACTCTTCCACAAGCGTATGGACTTTTTGAATGAAGTCTTGGATTTGAAGGAATTTATCAAGGATCCCGTGCGAACTCTTTCACTGGGTCAACGGATGCGGGCGGATATTGCGGCTTCCTTGCTCCACAATCCCAAGGTTCTCTTTTTAGATGAGCCGACTATTGGTTTGGACGTTTCGGTCAAGGATAATATTCGTCGGGCCATTACTCAGATCAATCAAGAGGAAGAAACAACCATTCTCTTGACCACTCACGACCTGAGTGATATTGAGCAACTCTGTGATCGGATTTTCATGATTGATAAGGGGCAGGAGATTTTTGATGGAACGGTGAGTCAGCTCAAGAAAACCTTTGGCAAGATGAAGACACTTTCCTTTGAACTGGTGCCGGGTCAAAGTCATCTTGCTTCTCACTATGAAGGCCTGCCTGATATGACCATTGATAGACAAGGAAATAGCCTTAATATTGAATTCGATAGTTCCCGCTACCAGTCAGCTGATATTATCAAGCAAACCTTGTCTGATTTTGAGATCCGCGATTTGAAGATGGTGGATACAGATATTGAGGATATTATCCGTCGCTTCTACCGAAAGGAGCTCTAAGATGGTCAAATTATGGAGACGTTATAAACCCTTTATCAATGCAGGGGTTCAGGAGTTGATTACCTATCGAGTCAACTTTATTCTCTATCGGATTGGCGATGTCATGGGGGCTTTTGTGGCTTTCTATCTCTGGAAGGCAGTCTTTGACTCCTCGCAGGAGTCCTTGATTCAGGGCTTCAGTATGGCGGATATTACCCTCTACATCATCATGAGTTTTGTGACCAATCTCTTGACTAGGTCGGATAGCTCCTTTATGATTGGGGAGGAGGTTAAGGATGGCTCCATTATCATGCGCTTGTTGCGACCAGTTCATTTTGCGGCCTCTTATCTCTTCACCGAGCTTGGCTCCAAGTGGTTAATTTTTATCTCTGTTGGACTGCCATTTTTAAGTGTTATTGTCTTGATGAAAATCTTATCTGGGCAAGGTATTGTAGAAGTGCTGGGACTAACTACCCTTTATCTATTTAGCTTGACGCTGGCCTATCTGATTAACTTTTTCTTTAATATCTGCTTTGGATTTTCAGCCTTTGTATTTAAAAATCTATGGGGTTCCAATCTACTTAAGACTTCCATAGTGGCCTTTATGTCTGGAAGTTTGATTCCCTTGGCTTTCTTTCCCAAGGTGGTTTCAGATATTCTCTCCTTCTTGCCTTTTTCATCTTTGATTTATACTCCGGTCATGATCATTGTTGGGAAATACGATGCTAGTCAGATTCTTCAAGCGCTTTTGCTACAATTCTTCTGGCTCATAGTAATGGTGGGCTTGTCTCAGTTGATTTGGAAACGAGTCCAGTCCTTTATCACCATTCAGGGAGGTTAGTATGAAAAAATATCAACTCATGCACCTGATTTTTATCAGACAATACATCAAGCAAATCATGGAATACAAGGTGGATTTTGTGGTTGGTGTGCTAGGAGTTTTTCTGACCCAAGGCTTGAACCTCTTGTTTCTCAATGTCATCTTTCAACACATCCCCTCGCTAGAAGGCTGGACCTTTCAAGAGATTGCCTTTATCTATGGCTTTTCCTTGATTCCCAAGGGACTGGACCATCTCTTTTTTGACAATCTCTGGGCACTGGGACAACGCTTAGTCCGAAAGGGAGAGTTTGATAAGTATCTGACTCGTCCTATCAATCCTCTCTTTCACA
Organism: bacterium; assembly: GCA_905221345.1. Classification (GTDB taxonomy): domain Bacteria; phylum Bacillota; class Bacilli; order Lactobacillales; family Streptococcaceae; genus Streptococcus. The sequence goes on along the minus strand of CAJNCW010000002.1, from coordinate 78,600 downwards.
TCCTAGTCGAGACCTTTCAAATTGATGCCTTGGGCGAACTCTTGGTCGGTGGAATATTGCTAGCGACAACAGTATCAAGCATTGCTTGGACTCTTCCAAAATTCCTGCTTTTCCTAGTTTGTATTCCTTTTGCGACCTTGATTTATACTTCCTTGAAAATCGCGACAGCCAGCATCGCTTTTTGGACCAAGCAGTCAGGCGCCATGATTTACATTTTCTACATGTTTAATGACTTTGCCAAGTACCCGATTTCCATCTACAATTCGCTTCTTCGTTGGTTGATTAGCTTTATCGTGCCTTTCGCCTTCACGGCCTATTATCCTGCTAGCTATTTCTTGCAGGACAAGGATGGGCTCTTTAATATCGGTGGTTTGATTCTAATTTCCCTTGTTTTCTTTTTCATTTCGCTCAAACTCTGGGATAGGGGATTGGATGCCTACGAAAGTGCGGGTTCGTAAAAGGAAGAAACTCAAAGCCTTGTCTCAGGACAGGCTTTTTCTAATGGAGATGAAAATTCCTTGACATCTATTCTCAGAGTGCTATACTAAAGGGGTAATCGCCGATTTAGCTCAGTTGGTAGAGCAACGCACTCGTAACGCGTAGGTCACAGGTTCAAGCCCTGCAATCGGCATTTTGGGAAATGTAAAGAAAAGCAAAGAATATTCAAAATGTTAGTTTAAAGGCAATCATCACAAGTTAGCTTTTTAAAATAGGTTAGTATTTTTGGAATCTTTGACCAAAGTGTGACCAAAATTTGACCAAGAAGTCAATGAATATAGAATAAAGTGGATTAAGGAACTGGTCTATTTTAGCTTGACAAATATACGCATAATGTGTATAATGATAAGTGTAAGGAGGTAACGATAATATATGCCACTTACAGGTAAAGAAATGGTGAAACTAGCTCTTGAGAATGGATGGGTTGAAGTTCGTCAAAGGGGAAGTCATCATCATTTTAAGAAAGAGGGTTTTTCTTATCTTGTCACGATTCCAGTTCATGGAAATGAAGATTTAGGAAGAGGATTGGAACGAAAGATTCTCAAAGATTTAGGATTGTAAGTCTTACATTCCTAAGTCTTTTCATATCGGAGGTAGTAGAATGTTAAAAACGTATCCAGCTATTTTTCATAAAGAAGGAACAGGATATTGGGTAGAATTTCCAGAATTTGGTGGAGGCACAGAAGGAAAAAATATTGAGGAAGCAATGAAAAATGCTCGTGAAATGCTTGAAAATGTTTTAGCTTCTTATATCGATGAAGGGATGGCGCTGCCTACTCCAAGTGATATTTTAAAGATTGAGGTTTCAGATGGTTTTGTATCAATGATTCAAGTAGATCCTGCGCCCTTTGTGAGAAGTAATAAGGCGATTAGGAAGAATGTGACCGTTCCTGAATGGCTAGTTCGTCTTGCTGATCGAGAAAAGATTAACTACTCGGAAGTTTTGGCACAAGCATTAGAGAAGAAGTTGCAAGTTTAAATTTAAAGTCTGTGTTTATTAGGGAATAAATTTGTTATGCATTGGTAAAAGTAATACAATAGATATACAAAATAAATGAAGGGGAAATGCCATGTCATAAATTGCTGTTAGGGTAGATGATGAATTAAAAAAGAAGCAACTGCCCTTTTTAATGAGTTAGGCTTGGATATGACAACTGCTGTGAAGTTGTTTTTGAAGCAAAGTGTGTTGACGAGAAGTATTCCGTTTGAGTTAAAACTTGATTCAGATTATGAAATTGAGTTAGAAGATGGTGATTATATTCGTACAAGAAATATAGATGAATATAATGAAGTTACTCAGAAGACTTTTAAAGAGAGTATTAGTAAATATAAAAATGAGGGGATAACAAAAAGTACTGCAATCGGCAGAATCAAGAAGCTCATTAGGGCTTCTTTTCTTTTGTTACCACTATTCAACCACTTAGACAGAGATATTGACCAGATAGGTAAAAAGGCTTGTTCTTGAAAAAATCCTCTGCTATAATGATTTTTGTAAAGGGCGTGAAGGGTTAATGTCAGACAATTCAGGTTCCTAAAAAAGAAAATGGAGACAAAAAATGAAAAAATTATTGGGAATCATATTTTTAGTAGCAGCAGCGCTAGTATTGTATTTCGGATCTGTTGGATGGCCGAGTTTGGATGTTAACCTCTGGTCACTCATTCCGGTAGGATTGTTCCTCTATTTCACGCTAGAAAACTTTTTGAAAAAAGACTACAAGGCTAGCCTCATGTGCTTGATCATTGCCTTTATCATTGCAAATGCTATTTTTGATCTGTTGCCAATTTCAAGTGGTTTGGTGATTGGTGCCGGTGTGCTAGCTTGTGTAGGACTTGGCTATCTCTTTCCTGATAAAGATAAAAAAGAAGGCAAATAGAAAAGTCTCGAAGTTTCTCGAGACTTTGTTTTTATTTACCAGCGTAGTATTTTTGGATGCCTTTCACAATACCTGCGACTAGTCTATCTTGGTATCGATCATCACGAATTCGTTGATTCTCAGTGAAATTATCCATATAACCAAGTTCTAGGAGGACGGCTGGTTTGGCAGTTTCGCGTAGTACGGCAAAACTACTTTCCAATAAGCCAGCATCCTTGGCACCAGTTTCTGCTAGAAGAGAGGAGTGGATAGCAGCAGCGAGGCGCTTGCTTTCACTCATACGATCAGGATGGTTGTGCCAGTATTTATTAATCTTACTTGGATAGTCAGGTTCATCGCTATAGGAGTAGGTTTGAATACCGCTTGCTTTTGAGTGAATGTTTCCAGTAGCATTGAAATGGATACTGATAAAGATATCAGAGTTGGTTTTATTTACCATTCTTGAACGCTCAGTCTTAAAATCAACGTCAATATCACTATCACGAGAAGTGAGGACCTTGTAGCCTAGTTCTTCTAACTTAGTACGAAGTTTACGGTAAATCTGCATGTTGAGATCTTTTTCAGCTACATTGTAGTAAAAGGCACCTGAATCTCGACCACCATGCCCAGGATCTAGGAAAATGGTATTGCTGTATTGACCTTTTACAAATCCACCTTCTGTTGAAACTTCAGAAATCCATTGACCGTATTTTTGGAACAAGTGTTCCTTGCCGTCTATCTTGTAGGTTCCTGAAACATAATGGCCACTATCGTCCAAATAGTAACGAGCCTTGTAATAGTCGTCGTAAATCCACTCATTCTTGGCCATATAGCCACCAGACTTGAGATAGTAAGCTCCAATCCATTCACGAGCTGCATAGGTTCCATTCGCTTTTAGATAGAACCAACTGTTGTAGTTCTTGTCAAAGATCCACTCTTTTTCCGCCATTGCTCCACTAGATTTGAGGTAGTAGCTTCCTTTCCATTTATTGGAAAGCATGACTCCATTTTGTTCAAAAGCGTACCAAGTTCCTTTTACTTTCTCCCATTTATCTTGGCTGTATTTTCCATATTCATTAGCGTAATACCAATTTTCATCGATTCTCACCCAGGAGTTTTCCGCCATGGCCCCGCTACTGCCGAGCAGGTAAGCACCAACGGTCGTTTTGCTGAGCATCACACCGTTTTGGTCAAAATAATACCATGAACCATTAATTTTCTCCCATTTGTCTTGCGAGATTCTGCCAGATGGTGTGACATAATACCAATTTTGGTCAATCTTCACCCAGCCATTTTCCGCCATAGCCCCACTTTTGGTAAGGAGATAACCATCAACGATTGCCTGACTGAGCATGACACCATCTTTGTCAAAGTAGTACCAAACTCCTCCAATTTTTTTCCATTTTTGCTGGATGATTTTTCCAGACTCACTGGCGTAGTACCATTTACCCTCAAGAGCTACCCAGCCATTTTCTACCATGACCCCGTCTTTATTGAGAACATAGCCATCAAAAATGGTATCACTGAGTCGATTTCCCTCTTGGTCAAAATAGTACCACTTATCTTGAATTTTTTTCCATTTGAGGACAGGCTGATTGTTTTCATAGAAACGCCACTGTTTGTTTTCTTCCTGCCATCCTTCTTTTTTAGGGGCTTCTTCTTTTGCCTTGTCTTTTGGAAGTGTTGCAACCTCCTCTTCAGTTTTAGTTGAAAGATCTTTCTTATCTTCCTTAGAGTTGCTTTGCTCGGTGGTAGCAGGAGGATTAGCATTGTTTTCTTCCGCATAGATAGGTGCTTGTGCCAATCCTGCTATCGAAAGGACAACAGCACTTGCCAATATAAACTTTTTCAACGATATTCTCCAATCATTATTTTCTAAAAAATATTATAAAATATGTCTGACAGTTTTTCAACTATCAAATATCAAATTGAACTTCTTCTAGTAAGTATTCGATAAAGCGTTCGCCCATCTTAGACAGGCTGGTTTTTTCATGCTGGATATAGACTAGTTCAATCGGGTCGTCAATGTCCAGCGGGATGGAAACGATATTGTCTCCGTTGAGATTGCTGTTCAAAATCCCTGTTGCAATGGTGTAACCATCCAAACCAATCAAGAGGTTAAAGAGGGTTGCACGGTCACTAACCACGATGGATTTCTTGTGGTGCTCTTGTGAAAGAATCTCCTCCGAAAAGTAGAAGGAGTTGTGCGTCCCCTGGTCATAACTGAGGTAAGGAAAGTCTTCCAAATCAGCCAGTTTGACCTTGTCCTTTTTAGCTAGAGGATTGGTTTTGCTGACAAAGATATGGGGCTGGGCTGTGAAGAGATGATGAGCCAAGAGGTGATTGTCATCTAGCATTTTCGTTAAAACATCGCGGTTGTAGCTGTTTAAAAAGAGGACACCGACCTCACTACGGAAGTTCTTGACGTCATCGATAATCTCCCAAGTGCGAGTTTCACGAAGGAAGAGCTCGTATTTCTCCATATCACTTTTCTTGAGCAAGGAGACAAAGGCATTGACCACAAAAGCATAGTGCTGAGAGGAAACGCTGAAAAGTTCGCGGTGGGCGACAGGATTTTTATAGCGTTCTTCCAGAAGCTGCGTTTGCTCGACAACTTGGCGAGCGTAGGAGAGAAACTCCATCCCATCACGGGTTAAGGTAATGCCCTTGGGATTGCGGATAAAGATTTCAATACCCATTTCATTTTCCAAGTCTCGAACGGCATTAGAGAGACTAGGTTGGGTGATAAAGAGTTGCTTGGCTGCCTCATTCATAGAGCCAGTTTCGACGATTTTGATAATATAGTGTAGTTGTTGAATTCTCATGTTTTTATTGTACCATACTTGCGGAAGAATGAGCAATGAAGACGAAGGAAATCAGGGGAAAGAGCCGGCCCAGTATTGAAAAAATGTCTAAAATCTGTTAGAATGGAAGCTATGAAAACATTCTATGATGTGCAGCAATTTCTCAAACAGTTTGGCATTATTGTTTACATGGGGAAGCGCTTGTATGATATTGAACTGATGAAGCTTGAACTCTCTCGGATCTATGATGCAGGTCTGATGGATAAGTTAGACTATCTAGAGGCGGAAGCTGTTCTTCGTAGAGAGCACAAGATAGAATTAGACTACATAGAGAAAAATGGAGATAAGAACTTATGACAATTTGGATTGTTTGGGGAATCGTTCTGGCGATGGCGGCATGGATGGGTTATAACTACCTTCGTATTCGTCGTGCGGCTAAGATTGTGGATAATGCAGAATTTGAAGCCTTGATTCGGAAAGGGCAATTGATTGATGTCCGTGAACCAGCAGAATTTCACAGAAAACATATCCTCGGAGCCCGCAATATTCCTTCAAATCAGTTGAAGTCAAGCCTTGCAGCCCTTCGTAAGAATAAACCTGTCCTTCTCTACGAAAACCAACGCGGACAACGAGTGACCCATGCAGCACTTTATTTGAAAAAACAAGGTTTCTCTGAGATTTATATCCTTTCTTATGGATTGGATTCTTGGAACGGGAAGGTCAAGACTAGCTAACATTCTGTTAAAAACTGTCGAATGATAGATAAAACTAGCATTTTATGGTATCATCATTTATATTAATTTTAAGGGGATTTTGTAATATGAATTCACAACAAAAGAAAAAGCCCTCACTTATTTTAGGTATCTTATCTATCGTCCTTGGTTTGCTATCTCCAATAGTAGGTCTGGTTTTGGGTATCATAGGATTGGTCTTGGCTATTTCATATTAAAAAGAATCTGGCCTAGACTATAAAACAGAAAAAATTCTCAATATCGTAGGACTTGTAGTTTCTGTCCTTAACTGGATTTTAGCAATCGCAATAGTTTTTAGATAAGTAAAAACAAAAAAAGCTTTAAACGTAAAGCTTTTTTTGTTTTATCCACTTTTTTCTAAGTATTTTTTAATCATCTCTAATTCTTCTTGGTTCAAGAATCGGTATTGGCCTTCTGCTAGCTCTGAATCTAATGTAAAATCGCCGAACTGGACTCTTTTTAAGGCAATCACCTTGACACCAACTGAGAGAAACATTTTCTTGACTTGATGAAACTTGCCTTCAGAGATAGTGATGAAGGCACGGCTCTCTGTTGGGCTTGAGGCTAGAATTTCTAGCTTTGCTGGTTTACAGGTGATCCCATCTAAAAAGACAATCCCATCTTTGAATTTTTGGATATGGTCTGACGTGAGCGGTCCGTTTACTACCACTTGATAGGATTTATCGACATGGTACTGGGGATGGAGGAGCTGAAAACCAAGAGGTCCATTGTCTGTCAAAAGCAGCAGTCCCGTCGTATCGCGGTCTAATCTGCCGACAGCATAGAGCTGATCAGACTGGATGTCAGGTGGAAGGAGGTCCATAACGGTTGAAAGTTTCTTATCCTTGCTAGCTGTAACGACTCCGTTTGGCTTATGAAGCATGAGGTAGTTGTGCTCGTACCCTTGGATTTGCTGTCCTTGAAAGACTAGTTTTTGCAATCCAGTGTCGACATTTTGAGCGAGTGAGCTGACTGGACAATCGTCCACTAGGATTTCTTTTTTTAATAGAGCCTGTTTCATAGCCTTGCGACTGACCTTTTCTTGGGCTAATAATCTATCTAAACGCATACCAGCTTATCTTATCATAAGTCTCTGACTTTGAAAAGAGTTGCCTTGCTTAGAAAAGCAGAGTGAAAACATTTACACTTAGCTGAACTGTGATTTTTGAATGAGACTGTGGTATAATTGTTCAGTTAGAAATAAAAATTTAAATATTAGAGGAAATCATGACAAAATTAAGAGAAGATATCCGTAACATTGCGATTATCGCCCACGTTGACCACGGTAAAACAACCCTCGTTGACGAATTGTTGAAACAATCTGAAACTCTTGATGCACGTACTGAATTGGCAGAGCGCGCTATGGACTCAAATGATATCGAGAAAGAGCGTGGAATTACCATCCTTGCTAAAAATACAGCCGTTGCCTACAAGGGAACTCGTATCAATATCATGGACACACCAGGACACGCGGACTTCGGTGGAGAAGTTGAGCGTATCATGAAAATGGTTGACGGTGTTGTCTTGGTCGTAGATGCCTACGAAGGAACTATGCCACAGACTCGTTTCGTATTGAAAAAAGCCTTGGAACAAGACCTTGTCCCAATCGTGGTTGTCAACAAAATCGACAAACCATCAGCTCGTCCAGCAGAAGTAGTGGACGAAGTCTTGGAACTTTTCATTGAGCTTGGTGCAGATGATGACCAGCTTGATTTCCCAGTGGTGTATGCTTCAGCTATCAACGGAACTTCTTCATTGTCAGACGATCCAGCTGATCAAGAAAAAACAATGTCACCAATCTTTGATACCATTATCGACCATATCCCTGCTCCAGTGGACAACTCAGATGAACCGTTACAGTTCCAAGTCTCACTCTTGGACTACAATGACTTCGTAGGTCGTATCGGTATCGGTCGTGTCTTCCGTGGTAGTGTGAAAGTTGGGGACCAAGTTACCCTTTCTAAACTAGATGGTACAACGAAGAACTTCCGTGTTACAAAACTCTTCGGTTTCTTTGGTTTGGAACGTCGTGAAATCCAAGAAGCCAAAGCAGGTGACTTGATTGCTGTTTCTGGTATGGAAGATATCTTTGTCGGTGAAACCATTACTCCAACAGACGCTGTTGAACCACTTCCAATCCTTCACATTGATGAACCAACGCTTCAAATGACCTTCTTGGTAAACAACTCACCATTTGCTGGTAAAGAAGGTAAATGGGTGACTTCTCGTAAAGTGGAAGAACGCTTGCAAGCAGAATTGCAAACAGACGTTTCCCTTCGCGTTGACCCAACGGACTCACCAGATAAATGGACTGTTTCAGGTCGTGGAGAATTGCACTTGTCAATCCTGATCGAGACCATGCGTCGTGAGGGTTATGAACTTCAAGTATCTCGTCCAGAAGTTATTGTAAAAGAGATTGATGGTGTTAAATGTGAACCATTTGAACGTGTTCAAATCGATACTCCAGAAGAATACCAAGGATCTGTTATCCAAAGCCTTTCTGAACGTAAAGGTGAAATGTTGGATATGATTTCAACTGGTAATGGTCAAACTCGTTTGGTCTTCCTAGTTCCAGCGCGTGGTTTGATCGGATATTCAACTGAGTTCTTGTCAATGACTCGTGGTTACGGTATCATGAACCATACCTTCGACCAATACTTGCCACTCATTCCAGGTGAAATCGGTGGACGTCACCGTGGTGCCCTTGTTTCCATCGATGCTGGTAAGGCAACAACATACTCAATCATGTCTATCGAAGAACGTGGTACAATCTTTGTCAACCCAGGTACTGAGGTTTACGAAGGAATGATCATCGGTGAGAACTCTCGTGAAAACGACTTGACAGTTAACATCACTAAGGCCAAACAAATGACCAACGTTCGTTCAGCTACTAAGGACCAAACAGCTGTTATCAAGACACCTCGTATCTTGACGCTTGAAGAGTCTCTTGAATTCTTGAATGACGATGAGTACATGGAAGTAACGCCTGAGTCTATCCGTTTGCGTAAACAAATCCTTAACAAGGCAGAGCGTGAGAAAGCCAACAAGAAGAAAAAATCAGCTGAATAAGAGCTAGAAAGAGATAAAGATGGTCTATTTAATCATAGGGATACTCTTATTACTACTCTATGTATTTGCGACACCCCAAAGTATCAAAGGAACAGTCAACATCGTTATCTTGGTCTTTGTAGTTGTTGCACTCTTGATTTTGCTGATGTTGTCCATCTTGCAAATCTTCCAATTACCGACAGAATTCTTTGTCACAATCGCCATGTTGGCCCTAGCTTACTTTAGCTTGAGAGACATTACGCTCATGTCTGAAAAAAAGTGTAAAAGAAGATGATAGAAGAAGCTGGGCAATGACTCAATTTGAGGAGAAGATCCAGTAAATTTTTCCATGATAAAACGCATAATATCAAGGCTTTTGAGTTACTGATATTATGCGTTTTTATGATTTTTAAAATTTTTTGAGCGATCTATTAGAAAGTGGATACTCTTACAATTATTTTGGAAATAATTTAATTTCTGATTTAACGTATATTCTCTTAGGAAAGCTATTGTTTCAACGTTTTTAGGAGTAGATTTATTTTAGACAGAAAGAAAAAGATTGAAGAAATCGTCCAAAATGAACCTTTTCTTCAATCTGGAGGTTCGCACCTCTTTTTCTTATTTCTTTTTCCGATTTAATACGGCATTGAGTACAATGGCAAGTAGGCTGGCTACGACGATTCCGTTTGAGAAGAACATTTGGAAGGCTGTCGGCATGCTGGCAAAGAGATTACTATTGTTTAGTCCGACACCTGCAGCTATTGAAACTGCTGCGATAAGGAAGTTGTGCTCATTGTTAGCAAAGTCAACGCGGGCGAGGATTTGCATACCTTGAAGGGAAACAAAACCAAACATAACCAGCATAGCACCACCAAGGACAGGACTCGGAATGATTTGAGCTAGGGCACCAAACTTAGGAAGGAGTCCAAGGAGGACTAGGAAACCAGCTGCATAATAGATTGGCAGGCGAGTCTTGATACCTGACAATTTCACCAAACCAACGTTTTGTGAAAATCCTGTGTAAGGGAAGGTGTTAAAAATTCCTCCGAGAAGTACGGCCAGACCTTCTGCGCGGTAGCCGTTGCGCAGGCGTGTACTGTCGATTGGGTCATTGGTGATATCAGACAAGGCTAGGTAAACACCAGTGGACTCAACCATAGACACCGTTGCGATGATACACATCATGACAATAGAGGAGATTTCAAAAGTCGGTACACCAAAGTAGAGGGGAGTTGGGACATGGACAAGCGGTGCTGCCGCAACAGGGGAGAAATCAACCAAGCCCATGGTAGCAGCAATGGCAGTCCCAACGACCAACCCAATCAAAATAGAGATGGACTTGATAAAGCCTTTGGTAAAGATGTTGATCAAGAGGATAATCAGAACAGTGATAGCAGCAAGTAAGAGACTTTGACCAGTTGGCTCTGGAACATTATTTCCCATATTTCCAATAGCGACAGGAATCAAGGTCAATCCAATCGTGGTAATGACAGATCCTGTTACGATAGATGGGAAGAGATTGGCAACTTTTGAGAAAATGCCGGAAATCAGAACTACATAAATCCCAGAAACGATAAGGGCACCAAACATAGCACCGCTACCGTGGCTTTGCCCAATCATAATTAAAGGAGCGACGGATTGGAAGGCAACTCCGAGAACGACTGGTAGTCCGACACCAAAGTATTTGTTGAGTTGGAGTTGGAGGAAGGTGGCCACCCCACACATGAAGATATCTGTAGAAATCAGGTAGGTCAACTGCTCAGCTGAATAGCCAAGGGCTGTCGCAATCATGATGGGAACTAGGATAGAACCTGAGTACATGGCTAGTAAGTGCTGTAAGCCAAGAACGGCTGCTTGCGAATGTTTTTCTTGTTTTTGCATTAGAGATCTGCCTCCTTAAATACGACCTGACCATTTTCGAAACGATCCAAGCGAGCGAGTGATAGGACAGGATAGCCTGCTTTTTCAAGCAAATCACGGCCATCTTGGAAGGATTTTTCAATCACGATACCGATCGCTTCGACTCTTGCACCGGCCTGTTCAATAATTTGGATCAAGCCTTTAGCAGCTTGTCCATTTGCTAGGAAATCATCGATAATCAAGACCTTGTCCTCAGGTGAGAGGAATTTTCCAGCGATGGAAACCGTGCTGGTCACCTGCTTGGTAAAGGAGTAGACTTCAGCAGTTAGGATGCCTTCGTTCATGGTGATGTTTTTAGCTTTCTTTGCGAAAATCATGGGAACGTCTAAGGCTTCAGCTGTAAAAACAGCTGGGGCGATCCCTGAAGCTTCAATCGTTACAACCTTGGTAATGCCAGCAGATGCGAATTTTTCCGCAAAAACCTTACCAATCTCCCGCATCAAGCTAAAGTCAACTTGGTGGGTTAAAAAGGAATCCACCTTGAGGATGTTGTCACCCAAGATATGCCCATCCTCGAGGATGCGATCTTCTAATAATTTCATAAGACCTCCTAAAGTCTAAAAGTCAAATTACTTGTTGTTTAAATGTTTCTATAGTGATCCAGTTTGCTAGTGCTATATATTTGATAAAATGATAAAACTAGTACGAGCGAAGCGAGTTTTATCAAATATTTCCCGCCGTAGTGGTATCATAGACAATAATCTTATTATTGTCTATGACGGGATTTTTGAGACTTTTGGCTTAAAAATTAGGGATGAAATTCCGAAGGAAGTTGCTCCCGTCCGCACTAATTAAGGGAAATATTAAAAATATTTAGTTTACACTTAAAGGCGTGCTTTAATAAAAATATTTAAAAGGACCTACTTAATCCCCTAAGTAAATCCCCAAAATAGGCATGGCCAAAACCATACCTTCAGCTGACATACTCATTGTTAGGTGTTCCGGCACCTTGTAGAAACGTCGTGCCAATTCACGACATAAACAAGTAAAATGATATTCAATTTTAAATAGGCTACTGCCAATGTTTTTATTTTACACCAATTAGCTTTATAAATCAAATATTTTGTTAGTAAATAGATCAGAAAAGCGAACGAATAAAAGGCTGCAATGCTAGATAGTATTGTAACCTTTTATTCTTCTATTCACTAAATCTTAAAAAATAGCCATCAGGATCCAAAATCGCAAATTCATGAGGGTAAATAAAGCTATCTCCCACTCGAAATTCTCTTTTGGTCAGCGGACGATGGATAGGATAGTCAGCTTCCAGCAGTTTTTGGTGGAGCTGAGGGACATCTTCAATGCCAAAGGAAATATTGACACCGCGCCCGAAAGGATAGGTTAGTTGGGCTAATTCTTCTGTGCTGCCTTCTTCTAGCATAAGTTGGCAGTCTTCAAGCGAGAGGAAGAGAAATTTCTCCTCTGGACGCTCGTATTCGACAGAAAATCCCAGCAAGTCGCAGTAGAAGTGGCGTGACTTTTCGAGGTCAGATACTACAAATTCAGGAATGACAGCTTGATAGTCCATTAGCTTTCTCCTTAGAGCTCAATTTCCAATACAATCGGCGTATGGTCTTGACGCGCACCCGAGTCAATCATGTCAGACTTGGTCACCTTGTCAGCTACGCGGTTGCTAGTGAGCCAGTAGTCGATTCTCCAGCCTGTATTGTTGATTTTAGAAGTCTTGCTGCGTTGCGCCCACCAAGTGTAACGTTCTGGGACATCGCCGTGAATGTGGCGGAAGGTGTCAGTAAACCCAGTTGCCAAGAGGTTGGTAAATCCAGCACGCTCCTCGTCTGTAAAACCAGGTGAACGGCGGTTGCTGGCAGGGTTTGCAAGGTCGATTTCCTTGTGGGCTACGTTGTAGTCACCCGTCGCAAGGACTGGTTTTTCTTTGTCTAACTCAGCTAGATACTCAGCATATTTGACGTCCCAGACTTGACGCTCTTCCAAGCGTTTCAAACCATCACCAGCATTTGGAGTGTAAACTTGCGTTACGAAAAATGCATCAAATTCCAAGGTGATAATGCGACCTTCCAAATCCATGGTAGAAGGAGCACCGATTTCTGGGAAGGAGATAGTTGGTGTGAGTTCTTTCTTATAAAGGAACATGGTTCCAGCGTAGCCTTTGCGAGCAGGTTCTTGAGAGGAACGCCAAGTGTTTTCATAACCTGGGAAGAGTTCTTCTAAAATTTCCAAGTGTTTTTTTGTAGGCCCTTTTGCAGAAAGCTTGGTTTCCTGAATAGCGATAATATCAGCATTTTCGGCTACCAAGGTTTGTAGGACTTCTTGGGACAATTTTGCACGAGCTGAGTCGCTCGTTAGGGCTGCATTGAGGGAGTCAATATTCCATGATATGAGTTTCATAAAGTTACCTTTTTCATTCAGATTACAGACTATATTATACCAAAAAAAGGCGCATTTCCCCAACGTATGGTTTGAAAAATCACCCTCTTTCGTTTATAATTAAGAATGATTTTATGAAAGGGAGTGAAAATACATGAAATTCTATTCTTATGACTATGTACTCAGCCAAATCGGTCAGCAAAATGGTATCATGGTTGGCTTTGGAATTGTTCTATTAGCTGTGACAGGTTTTTTTGCTTTTAAGGCATACCATGATAAAAAGGGGACCAAATTTCGTGAGTTGGTCATGATTTCAGCCTTGACCTTATTAGCTCTCCTTTTGGTTAGTATCACAACTTATCAAAACAATCAAGTTTCTAATAATAAATTTCAAGCTTCACTTCATTTCATCGAGCTTGTTTCCAAAGAATTGGGAGTAGACAAGTCAGAGGTCTATGTCAATACTTCTGCCGACACTGATGGCGCACTTATCAAGGTAGGAAATCGCTATTACCGTGCCTTGAACGGAAGTGAGCCAGACAAGTACCTGTTAGAAAAAGTGGAATTGTATAAAACAGATGCAATTGAACTGGTGGAGGTGAACAAATGACACTCAATTATATCGAAATTTTAATCAAACTAGCCTTGGGTCTCTTTTCTCTGGTTTTTGTAATCAATGTGACAGGAAAGGGTAACCTAGCGCCTAACTCAGCAATAGATCAAATTCAGAACTATGTACTAGGGGGTATCATTGGTGGGGTGATTTACAATAGCGCCATCAGTATCCTTCAGTATGCAGTTATCCTGATTATGTGGACCATTCTGGTCTTGACTCTCAAATGGCTGAACAACAATGTTCACTTTGTGAAACGTTTGATTGATGGGAAGCCAACCCTGCTCATCAAAAATGGGAAGATTGATCCAGAAGCCTGCCGTTCGGTTGGTTTATCAGCAGCGGACGTAGCTCTTAAGCTCCGTAGCCAGGGAATTTTCCAAATGAAACAAGTCAAACGCGCTATGCAGGAGCAAAACGGTCAACTCATCGTGGTCCAAATGGGAGACGAAAATCCCAAGTATCCTGTTGTCACAGACGGTGTTATCCAAGTCGAAATTTTGGAGACCATTGGTCGGAGCGAAGAATGGTTGCTTGATAACCTCAGCAAACAAGGGTATGACAATGTTGCCAATATCTTTATCGCTGAGTATGACAAGGGTGTCGTCTCAGTCGTAACCTATGAATAAGAAAAACCTGGGGTCTTGTACTCTTCAAAAATCAAATTCAAACTGCGTCAACGTCGCCTTGCCGTACTCAAGTACAGCCTGCGGCTAGTTTCCTAGTTTGCTCTTTGATTTTCATTGAGTCTTGGCCTCAGGTTTCCATTTGCAATCAGAAAGGGATTTTATGTCCATTATTCAAAAACTCTGGTGGTTTTTCAAGTTAGAAAAGCGCCGTTATCTAGTCGGGATTGTGGCCTTGGTCTTGGTTTCCGTCCTCAATCTCATTCCTCCCATGGTCATGGGACGGGTGATTGACGCTATCACTGGGGGACAATTAACCCAGCAGGACCTCCTTCTAAATCTATTTTATCTGCTGCTGGCAGCCTTTGGGATGTACTATCTGCGCTATGTTTGGCGCATGTATATCCTTGGAACTTCCTACCGTCTGGGGCAGATCATGCGGTCTCGCTTGTTTGAGCATTTTACCAAGATGTCGCCAGCCTTTTATCAGACCTATCGGACGGGTGATCTGATGGCACACGCCACCAATGATATCAATGCCTTAACCCGTCTCGCAGGTGGCGGTGTTATGTCTGCGGTGGATGCCTCTATCACGGCGTTGGTGACCTTGTTGACCATGCTTTTTAGCATTTCATGGCAAATGACCTTGATTGCCATTCTTCCCTTACCTTTCATGGCTTATGCGACTAGTCGTCTAGGGAGAAAGACCCACAAGGCCTTTGGCGAGTCACAGGCAGCCTTTTCCGAACTCAATAACAAGGTGCAGGAGTCTGTATCGGGTATCAAGGTGACCAAGTCTTTCGGTTATCAGGCGGATGAGTTGAAGTCCTTTCAAGCGGTCAATGAATTGACCTTCCAAAAGAATCTCCAAACCATGAAATACGATAGTCTCTTTGACCCCATGGTTCTCTTGTTTGTTGGTTCGTCCTACGTCTTAACTCTTTTGGTAGGCTCCTTGATGGTTCAGGAAGGGCAGATTACAGTTGGAAATCTGGTTACCTTTATCAGCTACTTGGATATGCTGGTCTGGCCTCTTATGGCCATTGGTTTTCTCTTTAATATCACTCAAAGAGGAAAGGTATCTTATCAACGAATTGAGGAACTTTTGTCTCAGGAATCACCTGTAAAAGACCCTGAATTTCCTCTGGATAGTATTGAAAACGGGCGTTTGGAGTACGCCATTGACAGCTTTGCCTTTGAAAATGAGGAAACACTGACGGATATTCACTTTAGTTTGGAAAAAGGACAAACCCTAGGCTTAGTCGGGCAGACAGGCTCTGGGAAAACGTCCTTGATTAAGCTCCTCTTGCGTGAATACGATGTGGATAAGGGAGCTATTTATCTAAACGGTCACGATATTCGGGACTATCGTCTGACAGATCTTCGTGGTCTCATGGGCTATGTCCCTCAGGATCAGTTTCTCTTTGCGACCTCTATCTTAGACAATATCCGCTTCGGCAATCCTAACTTGCCCCTTTCAGCGGTCGAGGAAGCGACTAAGCTAGCTCAAGTTTACCAAGATATTGTAGACATGCCTCAGGGATTTGATACAGTTATCGGTGAAAAAGGGGTCAGTCTATCTGGTGGTCAAAAGCAACGTCTGGCTATGAGTAGGGCTATGATTTTAGACCCTGATATTTTGATTTTAGATGATTCCTTGTCCGCCGTGGATGCCAAGACGGAGTATGCCATCATCGACAATCTCAAGGAGACGCGGAAGGATAAGACAACCATTATCACAGCCCATCGCCTCAGTGCAGTTGTCCATGCAGATCTGATTTTGGTTCTGCAAAATGGCCAAATCATTGAACGGGGCACGCACGCTGACTTGCTAGCCCTGGATGGCTGGTATGCACAAACCTACCAGTCTCAGCAGTTGGAAATGAAAGGAGAAGAAGATGCAGAATAAGCAAGAACAATGGGCTATATTGAAGCGCTTGATGTCCTATCTCAAACCTTACGGCCTCCTGACCTTTTTGGCACTCAGTTTTCTCCTTGCGACGACGGTCATTAAAAGTGTCATTCCCCTTGTGGCTTCCCACTTTATCGACCAGTACCTCAGCAATCTTAATCAACTGGCCGTGACCGTTTTGCTGGCCTACTATGGCCTTTATCTCCTACAAACTCTAGTTCAGTATGTCGGGAATCTTCTCTTTGCGCGGGTGTCCTACAGTATTGTTAGGGATATTCGTCGCGATGCCTTTGCCAATATGGAGAAACTGGGTATGTCTTATTTTGACAAGACGCCAGCAGGTTCCATCGTCTCTCGTTTGACCAATGATACCGAGACCATCAGTGATATGTTTTCAGGGATTTTATCCAGCTTTATTTCAGCAGTTTTCATCTTTCTGACAACCCTTTATACCATGTTGGTTCTGGATTTTCGTTTGACAGCTTTAGTCCTGCTCTTTCTTCCCTTGATTTTTCTGTTGGTCAATCTCTACCGGAAAAAATCAGTGAAAATCATCGAAAAAACCAGAAGTCTCTTGTCGGATATCAATAGTAAGCTGGCAGAGAATATCGAGGGAATCAGAATTATCCAGGCCTTTAATCAAGAGAAGCGCCTGCAGGCAGAATTTGATGAAATCAACCAAGAACACTTGGTCTATGCTAACCGTTCTGTGGCCTTTGATGCCCTCTTTTTGAGACCTGCCATGAGTTTGCTGAAACTTCTAGGCTACGCCGTCTTGATGGCCTACTTTGGTTATCGTGGTCTTTCTATCGGGATAACAGCCGGAACCATGTATGCCTTTATCCAGTACATCAATCGCCTCTTTGATCCCCTGATTGAGGTGACGCAAAACTTTTCAACCCTTCAAACGTCCATGGTGTCTGCAGGCCGTGTCTTTGCCTTGATTGACGAGACGACTTATGAGCCTCTTCAAGAAAATGGGCAAGCCAAAGTCAAAGAAGGCAATATTCGTTTTGAACATGTATGTTTCTCTTATGATGGCAAACATCCGATTCTGGATGACATTTCCTTTTCGGTTAAGAAGGGTGAAACCATTGCCTTTGTAGGACATACAGGTTCTGGGAAATCTTCGATTATCAATGTCCTCATGCGCTTTTATGAATTTCAGTCAGGCCGAGTTCTCTTGGATGGTGTGGATATTAGAGACTACAGTCAGGAAGAGCTGAGAAAGAACATCGGTCTTGTCTTACAGGATCCCTTCCTCTATCATGGAACCATCAAGTCCAATATCGCCATGTACCAAGATCTTAGTGATGAAGAGGTTCAGGCTGCGGCTGCCTTTGTCGATGCAGATTCCTTTATTCAGGACCTTCCTCTGGGCTATGATGCACCTGTGTCTGAGCGTGGTTCGAGCTTTTCTACTGGCCAGCGCCAGCTTCTTGCTTTTGCTAGAACAGTCGCCAGTCAGCCTAAAATCCTGATTTTGGATGAAGCGACAGCCAATATTGACTCTGAAACAGAAAGTTTGGTTCAAGATTCCCTATCCAAGATGAGACAGGGACGGACAACCATCGCCATCGCTCACAGACTTTCGACCATACAAGATGCCAACTGTATCTATGTTTTGGACAAGGGGCGCATCATTGAGAGTGGAACCCATGAGGAACTCTTGGCCTTGGAAGGAACCTATCACAAGATGTATAGCTTGCAGGCTGGAGCCATGTCCTAATAAGAATTCCTCCAAATTACAGCTTTCTTGCACCGCCTTTTCCATTTTGTGGTATAATGAAAAATGTTGACAAATAGTATAATAAAAACAAAGGAGAAACAGCATGCTGAAATGGGAAGACTTGCCCGTGGAAATGCAATCAAGCGAGGTTGAGTCTTACTACCAGCTTGTCTCTAAAAGAAAGGGTTCGCTGATTTTCAAGCGTTGCTTGGACTGGGTTCTGGCCCTGTTTTTGCTACTTTTGACTTCTCCCGTCTTTCTTGTCTTGAGCATTTGGATCAAGTTGGATAGCAAGGGACCTGTCATTTACAAGCAAGAGCGCGTGACCCAGTACAACCGTCCGTTCAAAATTTGGAAGTTCCGTACTATGGTAACGGATGCGGATAAAAAAGGAAGTCTAGTGACTTCTGCTAATGATAGCCGTATTACCAAAGTGGGAAATTTCATTCGCCGTGTGCGTTTGGACGAACTGCCTCAGCTGGTCAATGTCCTTAAAGGAGAAATGTCTTTTGTCGGTACACGACCTGAAGTGCCACGTTACACCGAGCAGTATAGTCCTGAAATGATGGCGACCTTGCTCTTGCCAGCAGGAATCACCTCTCCAGCCAGCATCAACTACAAGGATGAGGATACGATCATCAGTCAAATGACGGAGAAAGGTCTGTCAGTTGACCGAGCCTATGTCGAACATGTCCTTCCTGAGAAGATGCGCTATAACCTCGCCTATCTCCGAGAGTTTAGTTTCCTTGGAGACATCAAAATCATGTTTCAAACCGTGTTTGAGGTACTAAAATAAAGTAGTCATGAGAAAATGAGTACAGATAAAAGGAGCAAATCAATGCCAAATTACAATATTCCATTTTCACCACCCGATATTACCGAAGCTGAAATTGCTGAAGTAGCGGATACCCTACGTTCTGGTTGGATTACAACAGGTCCTAAGACAAAAGAATTAGAGCGTCGCTTGTCTCAATACACACAGACACCTAAGACTGTCTGCCTCAATTCTGCGACAGCGGCTCTTGAGTTGATTTTACGTGTTTTGGAAGTGGGACCTGGTGATGAAGTCATCGTTCCAGCTATGACCTATACAGCTTCATGTAGTGTTATCACTCACGTGGGAGCAACACCTGTCATGGTGGATATCCAAGCAGATACTTTTGAGATGGACTATGACTTGCTTGAGCAAGCTATTACTGAGAAAACTAAGGTGATTATTCCTGTTGAGCTTGCAGGGATTGTTTGCGACTATGATCGTTTGCTCCAAGTCGTGGAGAAGAAACGGGACCTCTTTACAGCTGCTAGCAAGTGGCAAAAAGCCTTTAACCGTATCGTGGTTGTCTCTGATAGTGCCCATGCTTTGGGATCTACTTATAAAGGACAACCAGCTGGTTCTATCGCTGACTTTACTTCCTTCTCATTCCATGCCGTTAAGAACTTTACAACTGCTGAGGGAGGAAGTGCGACTTGGAAAGCCAATCCAGCGATTGACGACGAAGAGATGTACAAGGAGTTCCAAATCCTTTCCCTTCACGGTCAAACAAAGGATGCTCTTGCCAAGATGCAATTGGGTTCTTGGGAATACGATATCGTAACACCAGCCTACAAGTGCAATATGACGGATATCATGGCTTCGCTTGGTTTGGTACAATTGGACCGTTACCCAAGTTTGCTTGACCGTCGTAAGGACATCGTGGACCGCTATGATTGTGGTTTTGCGGGTACTCGTATTCACCCACTGGCACACAAGACTGATACTGTCGAATCTTCACGCCACCTCTACATCACCCATGTAGAAGGAGCAAGTTTAGAAGAACGCAACCTCATCATCCAAGAATTGGCCAAAGCAGGAATTGCAAGTAATGTACACTACAAACCGCTTCCTCTCTTGACAGCCTATAAGAATCTTGGTTTTGATATGGCAGATTATCCAAGAGCCTATGCCTTCTTTGAAAATGAAATTACGCTTCCTCTTCATACAAAATTAAGCGATGAAGAAGTTGATTACATCGTTAAGACTTTGGTGAGAATTTCCGAAGAAATCCTCGGTTCTGGAAAAAAATCATAAAAAAATCTTGACAAAAAGCGGACAATAGCATATAATATTTTCAACAAATCAGAAAAGTAACTATTTTTGATCTTCAGGGAGCCTGTGGTGATTGTGAACAGGTGGTTAGAAGTAGTGAAAGTGGGCTGATTTTAAAAATGAATTTGAAACAATGAAAATTCGGTGCGCACACCTTACAGTGCAACTTGTTGTTAGACAAGGCAGAGATGTAAAGGGGAATAGTCCCTTTATAATTGAGGTGGCACCGCGTTACCAACGCCCTCACACAGATTATTTTCTGTGTGTGGGCTTTTTTCATATTATCGCATCGGCTGTATGAAAAAATCATATACTGAAACAAAGGAAAGATGAAATTATCATCTAAGTTTCTAATTAAAAAGATGGAAAAATTACAGTTATTTCTTTCCCAGAGAGCTTGTGGTTGCTGGAAACAAGCAGAGAAAGCTGTAAGGTTGGGTCCATCTGAAACGAGAGAAGAAAACATAATTCTCAAGGGAGTGCCCTTTATCGCACAGCCTGTTACAGGAGGTTTCTGAGACAGGAATGAGAGATAGGAGAAATCCTATAATTGAGGTGGCACCGCGAATTTCGTCCTCACGCAAGTTATTTTGCGTGGGGATTTTTCATACAATCGCCACGGACTAGAAGTAAAACTGAAAGGAAATTACAATGGAACGAATCATTCATGGAGATGTCTTATCACCAATCTTGGCTTATATGCGCCTAAAGGGGCAACACAAGGTGATCCTAGAGAGTATTCCGAGAGACAAGGAAAACGCTCGTTTTTCTATCCTAGCCTATAACCCAGTTTTTGAGATTAAGTTTGAAAATGGAGTCCTTTATCAAAATGGTCAAGTGATTGATCGGGATCCCTTGGATTACCTTTATGAAGTGACTCATAAGAGCCAGCACCATTCAGACCTACCTTTTGGTGGAGGAGCTATTGGCTTTGTTGGTTACGATATGATTTCGCTCTATGAAGAAATTGGTCAAATCCCTGAGGATACCATTGGGATGCCAGACATGCACTTCTTTGTCTGTGAGAGCTATATGGTCTTTGACCACAAGAAAGAGAAAATCCATGTTATCGAGGATGCTCTCTATAGCGAGCGTAGCCAAGAAGATTTGGAAAAAGCCTTGAACCAAGTGCTTGAGGAATTACGCATCCCTGCTCCAAATGAATTTGAAGACTTGGATCTATCTCCGCTGGACTTCAAACCCCATATCTCTCCTCAGAAGTTTGAGCAAATGGTGGAAACCGCTCGCGACTTGATTCGTAATGGAGATATGTTCCAATGCGTGCTCAGTCAGCGTTTCTCAGCAGAAGTTACTGGAAATCCATTTGACTTCTACAGAAATCTTCGCGTGACCAATCCATCAAATTACCTCTATTTCTATGATTTTGGGGATTATCAAATCATCGGTGCCAGTCCTGAAAGTTTGGTTTCTGTCAAAAATCGCATCGTGACAACCAATCCGATTGCCGGTACAAGACCAAGAGGGGCTACGGAAGAAGAGGATAAGGCTTTGGCGACAGATTTACTTTCTGATGAGAAGGAAACAGCAGAACATCGGATGTTGGTAGACTTGGGGCGCAATGATATCGGCCGCATCTCTGAAACGGCAAGTGTCCAAGTTACCAAGTATATGGAAGTGGAGCTCTTCCGCTATGTCATGCATTTAACCAGTGTTGTGAGAGGGCGTTTGCTTCCCGAACTCACTGCCATGGATGCCTTGAAAGCAACACTTCCAGCTGGAACAGTTTCAGGAGCACCAAAGATTCGAGCTATGAGACGCATCTATGAACTGGAAACAGAAAAACGGGGCCTATACGCAGGAGCAATCGGCTACTTGTCTGCGACGGGTGATATGGATTTGGCCATTGCCATCCGAACTATGATTCTTAAAAATCAAACAGCCTATGTGCAGGCTGGGGCAGGGATTGTCTACGACTCCATCTCCCAAAACGAATACCAAGAAACCATTAACAAAGCAAAATCTATGACTAGAATTGGAGAACTAAGACCATGATTTTATTGATTGACAACTATGATTCCTTTACCTATAACTTGGCTCAATACATTGGGAATTTTGCAGAAGTGCAGGTTTTGAGAAATGATGATCCCAAGCTGTATGAAGAAGCTGAAAAAGCAGATGGTCTGGTCTTTTCTCCTGGTCCTGGTTGGCCAGTTGATGCTGGAAAGATGGAAGACATGATTCGTGATTTTGCAGGTAAGAAGCCAATTCTAGGGATTTGTTTGGGTCACCAAGCCATCGCAGAAGTCTTTGGTGGAAAGCTAGGTTTGGCTCCAAAAGTCATGCATGGGAAACAGAGCCATATCAGCTTTGAAGCGCCATCTGTTCTCTATCAAGGTATTGAGGATGGTCGTCCAGTCATGCGTTATCACAGTATTTTGATTGAAGAAATGCCAGAAGGCTTTGAAGTGACAGCTCGTTCGACTGATGACCAGGCCATTATGGGAATTCAACACAAAAGCCTGCCGATTTATGGTTTTCAGTACCATCCAGAAAGTATCGGAACGCCAGATGGCTTGTCTTCTATTCGGAATTTTATCGAAAAGGTTGTAAAGTGAGGAAACTAGTATGAAAGAGATTATTGAAAAATTAGCAAAATTTGAAAATTTATCAGGTGTGGAAATGACGGATGTCATTGAGCGTATCGTAACTGGGCGTGTAACCGAAGCGCAGATTGCTTCTCTTCTCTTGGCACTTAAGATGAAGGGGGAAACACCGGAAGAACGCACAGCCATTGCACAAGTCATGAGAGGGCATGTCCAACATATTCCAACTGAAATCCACGACGCCATGGACAACTGTGGTACTGGTGGAGACAAGTCCTTCAGCTTTAACATCTCCACAACTGCAGCCTTTGTCTTGGCTGGTGGCGGCATTCATATGGCCAAGCACGGTAACCGTTCGATTTCTTCTAAATCGGGTTCGGCAGATGTCCTTCAAGCATTGGGCATCAATCTTGATCTCAAACCAGCTGAACTAGGTAAGGTTTTCGATAAAACTGGAATCGTTTTTCTCTTTGCTAAAAATATGCACCCAGCCATGAAATACATCATGCCAGCTCGTTTGGAATTGGGAATTCCAACGATCATGAACTTGACTGGTCCACTGATTCACCCAATGGCTTTGGAAACACAGCTTCTTGGGATTAGTCGTCCAGAACTTCTAGAAAGTACAGCTCAGGTTTTGAAAAACATGGGTCGCAAACGTGCTATCGTAGTTGCTGGACCAGAAGGTCTTGATGAAGCCGGCTTGAACGGAACAACCAAGATTGCTCTTCTTGAAAATGGAGAAATCACCTTGTCAAGCTTTACTCCAGAAGATTTGGGGATGGAACGCTACGCTATCGAAGATATTCGTGGAGGGAATGCTCAGGAAAATGCAGAAATTTTGCTTAGCGTTCTTCAAAACGAACCAAGTCCATTCTTGGAAACGACAGTTTTAAATGCTGGTCTTGGTTTCTATGCTAATGGTAAGGTAGCTAGTATCAAGGAAGGAGTTGCCTTGGCCCGTCAAGTAATTGCTAGTGGCAAGGCCTTTGAAAAACTCAGACTGTTACAGGAGTACCAAAAATGAGTCAGGAATTTTTAGCACGAATCTTAGAGCAGAAGGCGCGTGAGGTCGAGCAAATGCAGCTGGAGCAAATCCAGCCCTTGCGCCAAACCTATCGCTTGACAGAATTTTTGAAGAATCACCAGGACCGTTTGCAGGTAATTGCTGAAGTCAAGAAAGCTAGCCCTAGTCTGGGAGATATCAATCTAGATGTGGATATTGTCCAACAGGCCCAGACTTATGAAGCGAACGGCGCAGTGATGATTTCGGTTTTGACAGATGAAGTTTTCTTTAAAGGGCATTTGGATTATCTACGAGAGATCTCCAGTCAGGTAAAAATTCCAACGCTCAACAAGGACTTTATCATCGATGAAAAGCAAATCATCCGTGCTCGCAATGCCGGTGCGACAGTCATCTTGCTCATCGTGGCTGCCTTGTCAGAAGAACGCCTCAAGGAACTGTATGACTATGCGATAGAGCTTGGTCTGGAAGTCTTGGTGGAGACTCACAATCTAGCTGAACTAGAAGTGGCCCACAGACTTGGTGCGGAGATTATTGGGGTTAATAACCGCAACTTGACGACCTTTGAGGTCGACTTACAAACCAGTGTAGACTTGGCCCAGCACTTTGAGGAAGGTCGTTATTACATTTCTGAATCTGCTATTTTCACAGGACAGGATGCAGAACGAATAGCACCATACTTTAACGGAATTTTGGTGGGAACAGCTCTGATGCAGG
Source organism: bacterium (assembly GCA_905221345.1). Lineage (GTDB taxonomy): Bacteria > Bacillota > Bacilli > Lactobacillales > Streptococcaceae > Streptococcus. The sequence goes on along the minus strand of CAJNCW010000002.1, from coordinate 54,111 downwards.
CAGAAGATGTAGCCCAGAGAATCAAGGAGTTGCAGATTGACAAAGGTTAAGATTTGTGGATTATCGACCAAAGAAGCGGTGGAGACAGCCGTATCAGCAGGGGCAGACTACATCGGTTTTGTCTTCGCACCTAGTAAAAGACAGGTGACCTTGGAAGAGGCTGCTGAGCTGGCAAAGCTCATTCCTGCTAATGTTAAAAAGGTTGGTGTATTTGTTTCACCAAGTCGGGCAGAATTGCTAGAAGCGATTGAAAAAGTTGACTTGGACTTGATTCAAGTTCATGGTCAGGTAGCGGATGATTTGTTTGAGGATTTACCTTGTGCCAGTATTCAGGCTGTGCAGGTAGATGGAAATGGTCATGTGCCTCATTCTCGGGCAGACTATCTACTCTTTGATGCCCCTGTGGCTGGGAGTGGCCAGACCTTTGACTGGGGTCAACTGGATACGACAGGACTAGCTCAATACTTCTTTATTGCAGGTGGGCTTAAGGAAGACAATGTAGTAAAAGCAATTCAACACTTTACTCCCTATGCAGTCGATGTATCAAGTGGAGTGGAGACAGATGGACAAAAAGATCATGAAAAGATTAGAAGATTTATAGAGAGGGCAAAGAATGGCATATCAAGAACCAAATAAAGATGGATTTTACGGAAAATTTGGTGGACGTTTTGTCCCAGAAACATTGATGACAGCAGTTTTGGAGTTGGAAAAAGCTTATCGTGAAAGTCAGGCAGACCCAAGTTTCCAAGAGGAATTAAACCAACTTTTGCGCCAGTATGTGGGACGTGAAACTCCTCTTTACTACGCAAAAAACTTGACTCAGCATATCGGCGGAGCCAAGATTTATCTCAAACGTGAAGACCTTAACCATACAGGGGCCCACAAGATTAACAATGCCTTGGGACAAGTTCTTCTGGCTAAACGTATGGGCAAAAAGAAAATTATCGCAGAAACAGGCGCTGGTCAGCACGGTGTGGCAACTGCAACAGCTGCAGCCCTCTTCAACATGGAATGTACCATTTACATGGGAGAGGAAGATGTCAAACGCCAAGCCCTCAATGTCTTCCGTATGGAGCTTTTGGGAGCCAAGGTTGAGGCAGTAACAGATGGTTCGCGCGTACTCAAGGACGCAGTCAATGCAGCCCTACGTTCATGGGTGGCAAATATCGACGATACCCACTATATCCTTGGTTCAGCCTTGGGGCCTCATCCTTTCCCAGAAATCGTTCGTGACTTCCAAAGTGTGATTGGTCGAGAAGCTAAACAACAGTACCGTGACTTGACAGGTCAAGATTTGCCAGATGCCCTAGTAGCTTGTGTTGGTGGTGGTTCTAATGCTATCGGGCTCTTCCATCCATTTGTAGAAGATGAGTCTGTAGCTATGTATGGGGCTGAAGCAGCAGGACTTGGTGTGGATACAGAGCATCACGCAGCGACCTTGACCAAGGGACGTCCAGGTGTCCTCCATGGTTCTCTCATGGATGTGCTTCAAGATGCTCATGGTCAAATTCTTGAAGCTTTCTCTATCTCAGCAGGTTTGGACTATCCTGGTATCGGTCCAGAACATTCTCACTACCACGATATCAAACGTGCCAGCTATGTCCCCGTGACAGATGAGGAAGCCTTGGAAGGATTCCAGCTCTTGTCTCGTGTGGAAGGGATTATCCCAGCCTTGGAATCTAGCCACGCTATCGCCTTTGCAGTGAAATTGGCCAAAGAACTTGGTCCAGACAAGTCAATGATTGTCTGCCTATCCGGTCGTGGGGACAAGGATGTAGTTCAAGTCAAAGACCGCTTGGAAGCAGATGCAGCAAAGAAGGGAGAAGCCCATGCCTAAGACACTAACAGAAAAATTGAACGCTATCAAAGCAGCTGGAAAAGGAATTTTCGTTCCCTATATCATGGCTGGAGACCATGAGAAAGGTCTGGATGGTCTCGCTGAAACTATCCACTTTTTAGAAGATTTGGGTGTCTCAGCTATTGAAGTGGGTATTCCCTTTTCAGACCCTGTTGCAGATGGACCTGTGATCGAAGAAGCAGGCTTGCGCAGTCTAGCTCATGGGACTTCTACCCAGGCTTTGGTTGAAACCTTGAAAACCATTCAAACAGAAGTTCCGCTTGTTATCATGACCTACTTTAACCCCCTCTTTCAGTACGGTGTGGAGAAATTTGTCAAAGATTTGTCTGATACAGCGGTTAAGGGATTGATTATCCCAGACCTGCCCCATGAACATGCTAACTTTGTGGAGCCCTTTTTGGCAGATACAGACATTGCCTTGATTCCCCTAGTAAGCTTGACCACAGGAATTGAGCGTCAAAAAGAGTTGATTGAAGGAGCAGAAGGCTTTGTCTATGCTGTTGCCATCAATGGGGTGACAGGGAAATCTGGTAATTACCGTGCAGACTTGGACAAGCACTTGGCACAATTGCATCAAGTAGCCGACATCCCAGTCTTGACAGGTTTTGGTGTGTCTAGTCAAGCTGATGTAGAACGCTTCAATGCGGTGTCAGATGGCGTTATCGTCGGTTCGAAAATTGTAAAAGCTCTCCACCAAGGAGAGCCGATTGAGGACTTTATCAAACAAGCAGTAGCTTACCAAAAATAATCACACAAGTAGCAAGTAAGAGGAAAGGCACAAAAGGAAGTCTTTCCTTTTTCTTTTGCGAAAGAAAGGCCAAAATCCCTGCCGCAGAAGCGAACTGAATCAAGATGAGTAATTCTGTCGCGCTAAAGACGAGAGCACAAGAAGCCAGAAAGAGAAAATCCCCTGCTCCTATGCGGATATCGATAAAATGAGCTATGATCCCAAGGACAAGGAAGAAGAACATAATCAGATTCCAGTCAGAACAGGCCATTAGAAATAGATGGAAAGTCATCCAGACTAGTAAAGGATATTCCTGATGGCGAAAGTCATAGATTCCCAAGGTCAAACCAGCAGTGATTAGGATGACTTGACCCAAGGAAAGCCAGCCCCAAGTCCAAACCAGAAAGCCAAGTCCTAAGCCGAGTTCAAAGAGGGCATACCAAATAGGATAGCGAATCCTACAGTAGCGACAGCGAAAGCGACTAATTACTTGAGAGATAATCGGAATCAAATCTAAGGGACGCAAGCGAGTCTGACAGGAATCACAGTGACTAGCCGGTCGGATAATGGATTGCTCAGGAAAACGGTCAATAACCAAACCCAAGAAAGAAGCGAGAATGCTCCCGACAAGAAAAAAATAAAGATCAATCATACTTATCTATTCGTAAAAAATAGAAGAAGTAGTATAATAAAGAAACATAGACAAGATAGTGAGGTCAAGATGACAATTCGTTTTGAAGAAAATGTGAGCATAGAAAACGCTCAGCTCTTATGTCAATGGTCCAACTCCCTTGGCAAATCCTTTCAAGAACAATGGATGGGAACAATGATTCCTTTTCCCTTAACAATTCAAATCTTGCAAGATTTGGAAGGAATCTTTTCAATTTTTGATGGACAAGAGTTTGTGGGGCTTATCCAGAAAATCAGGTTAGAAGACAGGAATCTTCATATCGGGAGATTTTTTATCAACCCCCAGAAACAGGGGCAGGGCTTAGGTAGCCAGGCTTTAAGAAAATTTGTTAGTTTGGCCTTTGAAAATGAAGACATAGACACTATTTCTCTAAATGTCTACGAGGCAAATCAAACAGCTTACAAGCTTTACCAAAAAGCAGGATTTGAAATCGTTCAAATGGTTGAAGTACCTATACGAAAATACATCATGAAAAAGGGGAGATAGAAAGGAAAAAGCCTTTTTGTCTAGTCTAATTGTTTAGTTATTTTTTTCGATGATCCATATCTAAATCTTTTAATAGTTTTCCAGTTAAGTGAAGAGCTTTATCCTGTTTACAGTTTGTTATAATATTAAAAATTTCCTTTGATATTTCTTTAAAAATTTTGGATTCATCGGTTTGAAGTCTAGGAGATGTTTCTTTGGCTACATAGTAAGCCCGATTGTTTTCAACAGTTATTAAACTCAGAATTTTATTAGCAATATTCTCATCGAAATAGTATGGTTTGAAAGAATCGCCTTTTTCTTTCATAGGTAAAAACGACTCGGTTTCATCACCTATACAAGTATAAAGTTTCTTTTTATTATGTTCAGTCAAATTACCATCATAGCAATCTGGCAAGTGATATTTCTTTATTTTGGGATTAAAGATTTCAGGAAGTATTTCTTTGTTTCTTTGCCCTTTTTCAGGCCACTCGTATAGTTCTTTAGCTTTTATAATTGTGTCAATTTCCAAGATTTCCTTATTATTTTCATCCTTAGCTTTAGCTACAAATACAAAATAAACTTCGTCTTTTTCCTCTTTTTCCTCGTTGGGTTCAATCCACTCTCTGACATCTTTACTTAGAGAAACATTTGTATGACAAAATGTATAAAGAAAATTATCATTCCAAATAAAGGGATCTTCATTGTGTTTCTCAGATTTAAATTCATCAAAACTAATTTCATATTCCTTATTTTCGATAGATAGAGTTTTCTTTTCTCGTTTAGGGTGCCCAATGATAATAATATGTCTCATATTTCTAACTCCTTTATTGGAAATAAATTAGATTTTAAGATGTTTCATTTTTTAAACTTATAAAGATGGGACTATCAAAAAAGCCTTGAAACCAAGGCTTTTTCCTGTTGTTTAGATGCCCCCTGCAGGGCTCGAACCTGCGACCCATAGATTAAGAGTCTACTGCTCTACCAACTGAGCTAAGGAGGCAAAGAAAAAGCTGTATTGGTGCCGAAACTTCACGGTTTGTATTGAACCCGCGCAATTAAGCAGGTGGGCAACTCGCTCTAACTGAAGCTGTTTCCGTGTGAGACGGCCTACATGCTGTTAGAAGACTTTTGTTTCCCTAATAATACAAAAAATAGTCGGTCAACACTTAAGTGTGAAGTCGTACACCACAGCGTTTCTATGTTTATATGATACCACTTTTTCAAAAAAAATCAAGAGGAAAATACAATTTTTTGAAAAGGATTTCACAAGTTTCGTAATTTATCAATGGTTTCCTTGCGTTGCGCTAAGGCCCGTTCGTACTTGCCAGTATCTTCTGGAGTGAAGTAGTGCTGGTCTTTAATTTTTTCTGGCAAATAGTCTTGTTTGACCCAGTTTCCAGGATAGTTATGAGGATAAAGATAGTTTTGGGCGTTGCCCAGTTCCTTGCTTCCACTGTAATGACCATCACGCAGGTGTCGAGGAATGGGGATATGACCTGATGTTTTGAGGTCAGCAAGAGCCTTGTCCATAGCGACGTAGGCTGAGTTGGACTTGGGTGACAGTGCCAAATCAATCACGACATTGGCAATGAGAATGCGAGCTTCTGGGAAGCCAATCTTTTGAGCAGCATCTAGAGCAGTTACAGTATGGATCTGAGCTTCAGGATTGGCCAAACCGATATCTTCATAAGCGATAACGGTCAAACGACGAGCGAGACTAGGAAGATCCCCAGCCTCAATCAAGCGGGCAGCATAGTGGAGACTGGCATCGACATCCGAGCCACGGATAGACTTTTGCAGGGCTGAGAGGACATCGTAGTGACCGTCCCCATCCTTGTCCATAGTAATATAGCTCCGCTGAAGGCTGTTTTCCATGATATCCAGCGTGATATGGCGGATGCCCTTATCATTCTCGGGAGTAGAGAGAACAGCCAGATCCAGCGAGTTAAAGGCAGAACGCAGGTCTCCATTTGTAGAGGTCGCGATGAAATCCAGTGCATCCTCATCTAGCTCAACTGGGAAATCAAAACCACGTTCAGGGTTACTTAGAGCGATCTGAATCGCTCCTTTGACATCTTGATTGGACAAGGGTTCTAACTCAAAAATCTGAACACGGCTACGAATGGCTGGAGTGACAGAAAAGAAAGGATTTTCAGTCGTCGCCCCAATCATGATGACCAGACCACTTTCTAAGAGTGGCAGGAGAAAGTCTTGCTTGGTCTTGTCAAGACGGTGAATCTCGTCCAGTAGCAGAACTAGTCCGCCAGAGAATTTAGCCTCTTCAGCGATTTCTTGCAGTCGCTTCTTACTATCGACTGTCGCATTAAAGGTTCGAAAGGCATACTTGGTCGTTCCAGCGATGGCTGAGGCGATACTGGTCTTTCCGATTCCTGGAGGTCCGTAGAGAATCATGGAGGACAGACGATTGGCTTCCACCATGCGACGGATAATTTTTCCAGGTCCGACTAGATGCTCCTGACCGATGACCTGGTCAATGGTTTTTGGGCGCATGCGAAGCGCGAGATTGTCTGGCATAGCAGTCCTTTCTAACATGGATTTTCTGATGTATATGTGGTAAGATGGTAGTATCTATTTTAGCATATTTCCGAGCAATCGGGGCGATTAAAGAGTCGCATAGAAAGAGGACAAAATGGCAACATACGGATTTTTAGATGTTTTAGAGGAAGAGTTGGAGAAGAACTTTCCCTTTGACTTTGAGATTAGTTGGGACAAGCGCAACCATGCGGTAGAAGTGAGTTTTCTACTAGAGGCACAAAATGCTGCCGGTGTGGAGATGGTGGATGAGGACGGAGAGGTGTCATCAGACGATATCCTCTTTGAAGAAGCAGTCCTTTTCTACAATCCTGCAAAGTCAACGGTTAACGCAGAAGACTATTTAACAGTCATCCCTTACCTGCCTAAAAAAGGATTTTCTCGTGAATTTTTAGCTTATTTTGCCCTTTTCCTCAAAGATACTGCCGAGGTTGGGCTAGATGCCCTCATGGACTTTTTAGAAGATCCAGAAGCAGAAGAATTTGTCATGGAATGGAACCAAGAAGTCTTTGAAGAAGGAAAAGTTGGCTTGGAAGAGGGAGAGTTTTATCCTTATCCGAGATATTAGGAGTCTAATATGGGAATAGAAATTTCTTATTTTACAGGCTGCAAGATTGCCCTCTTTTGTGACGATAGAATTTTAACTATCTTGCGGGATGATAAGTCAAACATTCCCTATCCTAATATGTGGGAGTTACCGGGTGGTGGCCGTGAAGGGGATGAAAGTCCTTTTGAGTGCGTGGCGCGTGAAGTTTATGAAGAACTAGGGATTCATCTGACTGAAGATTGCCTGCTCTGGAGTAAGGTGTACCCAAGTATGCTCTATGAAGGTCGGCACTCTGTCTTTATGGTTGGTCAGCTAAGTCAAGAACAGTTTGACAGTATCACCTTTGGAGATGAAGGGCAGGGCTACAAACTGATGGGCATTGAGGAATTTCTTGGCTCAGATAAGGTTGTACCCCAATTGCAGGATAGAGTGAGGGATTATTTGGAGGAAGTTAGGTAAATGTCAAATCGTAGTAAGAATATCAATATGTTTCTCATGGATGGAGAAGTTACTGGGAAAATAAAATGTACTTTGTCAAATTGGACAGGGGTGATTTATAAAATTCCTCGAATTCAATTGGCTGATTTAAAATCTCGTGACGAAATGAAACAAAGTGGGATTTATTTTCTATTTGGACGTGATGAGGATAAGCAAAAGGATGTTACCTACATCGGGCAGGCAACGAATCGCAAGAATGGAGAGGGAGTCCTTTTTCGTGTGCAAGAACATACTCGTGATAATCACGCAGATTATTTTAATGATGTCATTATTTTGACAACGCAGAATAATTCCTTTGGTCCCACAGAAATTAGTTACCTAGAAAATAAATTTACCCAGCTAGCGAAAGAATCTGGCCGATATATTGTAAAAAACGGGAATGAGCCGAACTCTGGGAATGTAACGGAAGAGAAGCAATCAGAGTTGGACGAGGTTGTTGAAAACACCTTGATGATTGTAGGAACCTTAGGATATCGAGTGTTCGTTCCTATGACAAAGAAGACAGGACAGAATTTATCTGACTCTTCCTCGACTTATCTGTATTTAAAGCGAAAAATCAAGAAATCTAACAACCTAATAGAAGCAACCTGTGAACGTACTACTGAAGGTTTTGTTGTTTTGGAAGGGAGTCATGTTGAGATGGCTGATTCACCAGGATTGCGAACTAGTCTTCGTGAACTACGTAAAGAGTTAATAGAAACAGATGTCATTAAAGATGGTATTTTACAAGAAAAACAATTATTTTCTAGTCCATCCTATGCCGCTGCTTTCATATTAGGGATGCATACGAATGGACGAACTGACTGGAAGGACAAGGATGGTAAAACATTGAAAGAATTAGAAGAAATAATGGATCGTTAAGGAGAATGGGATGGAAACATGGCAAGAGTTAAAAGTTACAGTTAAGCGTGAGGGAGAGGAGCTGGTCTCCAATCTCTTGATTGAGTTGGGAGCGCAGGGTGTTGCGATTGAAGACAGCATGGACTATGTAGGGAATGTGGATCGTTTTGGTGAGATCTTCCCAGAGGTTGAGCAACAAGAAGAAATCGTAGTGACAGCCTACTACCCTGAAACGGTTGATGTGGCAGTAGTTGAGGCAGATTTGCAGGCGCGTCTGGCAGAATTAACAGATTTTATGGATCTGGGAGAGGTCAAGATGGGCACGACTGACTTGGCTGAGGAAGACTGGGCAGACAACTGGAAGAAATATTATGAACCAGCTCGCATCACTCATGACTTGACCATCGTGCCGTCGTGGACAGACTACGAGGCGACTGCGGGAGAAAAGATTATCAAGTTGGATCCTGGAATGGCCTTTGGTACAGGAACGCATCCGACGACCAAGATGAGCCTTTTTGCCTTGGAGCAGGTTCTTCGTGGTGGTGAAACGGTGCTGGATGTGGGAACTGGATCAGGTGTTCTCTCCATTGCCAGCTCGCTTCTTGGTGCCAAGGAAATTTTCGCTTACGACCTGGATGATGTGGCGGTTCGGGTGGCTCAGGAAAATATTGAGCTCAACCTTGGCATGGAAAATATCCATGTAGCGACAGGTGATTTGCTTAAGGGGGTTGAGATTGAGGCAGACGTGATTGTGGCTAATATCTTGGCGGATATTCTCATTCACCTGACAGTGGATGCTTATCGCCTGGTCAAGGATGAAGGCTACCTCATCATGAGTGGCATTATCAAGGACAAGTGGGACATGGTGCGCGAGTCGGCTGAGTCAGCTGGATTTTTCCTTGAAACCCACATGATTCAAGGGGAATGGAATGCCTGCGTCTTTAAGAAGACCAAGGATATTTCAGGTGTGATTGGAGGCTAGCATGCAGCAGTATTTTGTCAAAGGATTGGCGGTCTCGCCTGTCACCATTGAGGACAAGGAAACCAGCAAGCACATGTTTCAGGTCATGCGCCTGAAAGAAGATGATGAGGTGACCTTAGTCTTTGATGATGGCATTAAGCTCTTGGCACGCGTGCTGGATGTGGAAAATCGTCAGTTTGAGTTGGTCGAAGAATTAGCTGACAATGTGGAACTGCCAGTCCAAGTGACCATAGCATCAGGCTTTCCCAAGGGAGACAAGCTCGAGTTTATCACTCAAAAAGTGACGGAACTGGGAGCCAGTCAGATTTGGGCTTTCCCTGCCGACTGGTCCGTTGCCAAGTGGGACGGCAAGAAATTGGGTAAAAAGGTTGAAAAACTAGAAAAAATCGCCCTTGGAGCAGCAGAACAAAGCAAGCGTAATCTGGTCCCAAGTATCAAACTTTTCGAGAAAAAAGCAGATTTTCTAGCCCAGCTAGACCAGTTTGACTCTATCGTAGTGGCCTACGAAGAGTCGGCTAAAGAAGGAGAAACAGCTGCTCTTTTACAAGCAGTTAGTGACCTTGAAAAAGGAGCCAAATTGCTCTTTATCTTTGGTCCAGAAGGTGGTCTTTCACCTGCAGAAATTGAGAGTTTTGAAGCTAAAGGAGCCGTCTTGGCAGGGCTTGGCCCTCGCATCTTGCGAGCAGAAACAGCCCCACTTTACGCCTTATCAGCCCTTAGTGTTTTAGTAGAATTAGAGAAATAAGAGGAAGAAAATGGAACAAAAACACCGTTCAGAATTTCCAGAGAAGGAACTTTGGGACTTAACTGCCCTATACCAAGACCGTGAGGATTTCTTGCGTGCAATTGAGAAAGCTCGCGAAGACATCAACCAATTTAGCCGTGATTACAAGGATAATCTTCATACTTTTGAGGATTTCGAGAAGGCCTTTGCGGAATTGGAACAAATCTACATCCAGATGAGCCATATCGGCAATTATGCCTTTATGCCTCAGACGACAGACTATAGCAATGAAGATTTTGCTAATATTGCCCAAGCTGGGATGGAATTTGAAACAGATGCCAGCGTAGCCTTGACCTTCTTTGACGACGCCTTGGTGGCAGCAGATGAGGAAGTCTTGGACCGTTTGGGTGAATTGCCTCACTTGACGGCAGCCATTCGTCAGGCTAAAATCAAAAAAGCCCACTATCTAGGGGCGGATGTGGAAAAGGCTTTGACTAATCTTGGTGAAGTTTTCTACAGCCCACAGGACATTTACACTAAGATGCGAGCTGGGGACTTTGAAATGGCTGACTTTGAAGCCCATGGCAAGACCTACAAAAATAGCTTTGTGACCTATGAAAATTTCTACCAAAACCACGAGGACGCTGAGGTTCGTGAGAAATCTTTCCGTTCCTTCTCAGAAGGCCTTCGTAAGCACCAAAATACAGCTGCAGCAGCCTATCTAGCTCAGGTCAAGTCTGAGAAATTGTTGGCAGATATGAAAGGTTATGACTCAGTATTCGACTATCTTTTGGCTGAACAAGAAGTTGACCGTGCCATGTTTGACCGCCAGATTGACCTCATCATGAAGGATTTTGCGCCAGTTGCTCAGAGATACCTCAAGCATGTTGCCAAGGTTAATGGTCTTGAAAAGATGACCTTTGCAGACTGGAAATTGGACTTGGACAGCGCGCTGAATCCTGAAGTAAGCATTGACGATGCCTATGATTTGGTCATGAAGTCAGTAGAACCTTTGGGACAAGAATATTGTCAGGAAGTTGCTCGCTATCAAGAAGAGCGCTGGGTGGACTTTGCTGCTAATAGTGGCAAGGATTCTGGTGGGTATGCGGCGGATCCGTATCGCGTGCACCCTTATGTCCTCATGAGCTGGACAGGCCGTTTGAGCGATGTCTATACCTTGATTCATGAAATCGGGCATTCTGGTCAATTTATCTTTTCAGATAATCACCAAAGTTACTTCAACGCCCACATGTCGACCTACTATGTTGAAGCGCCATCAACCTTCAATGAATTGCTTCTCAGTGATTACTTGGAGCACCAATCTGACGACCCACGTCAAAAACGTTTCGCTCTTGCTCATCGCTTGACAGATACCTACTTCCATAATTTCATCACCCACCTCTTGGAAGCAGCCTTCCAACGTAAGGTTTATACACTGATTGAAGAAGGGGAGACCTTTGGAGCAAGCAAACTTAACAGCATTATGAAGGAGGTTCTGACGGATTTCTGGGGAGATGCCATTGAAATCGACGATGATGCGGCACTGACTTGGATGCGTCAGGCTCACTATTACATGGGCTTGTATAGTTACACCTACTCAGCCGGTCTAGTGATCTCGACTGCGGGTTACCTTCATCTGAAACATTCAGAAACTGGAGCTGAAGACTGGCTCGAGCTCCTTAAGTCAGGTGGCAGCAAAACTCCACTTGAATCAGCTATGATTATCGGAGCGGATATCTCAACAGACAAACCACTTCGTGATACTATCCAATTCTTGTCAGACACAGTTGACCAGATTATCGCCTACAGTGCTGAGTTGGGAGAGTAAAGATTGGACAGAGTTTTAGGAGAATAATATGAATAGAATCAAAGAATGGCTAGAGCAAGATCCCCAAAGAATGCTCTTTATCAAAATAGGCCTAGTCTTGTTGGGCATCATTTTATTGATTGCTTTGCCTACTCTCTATCTTGTTTTGAGCGGAGTTGGTATTTGGTATTTTGTAAAGAAATCGCCAGATATTCGAAAAAGAAATCTAATGATAGGGCTTTTCATTGTCAGTTTTGTTGCGGTTGCTCTTCAAACCCCAACAGTCACAAAGAAAATTTCATCTTCTCAATCAGAAACTAAGCAGACTACGACATCTACTACTTCGGCAACTTCAACCACGGATGCTTCATCTAGTATAGAGGAAGCAAAACGAGTCGAAGAAGAGAAAAAAGCTAAAGAAAAAGCAGAAGAAGAGAGAATTGATAAAGAAAAGGCTGCAAATGAGTTGCAAGAAAAAGGTGAAACCTTAGTCAAACAATTGGAAGACAGTCAAGATGCGAGTCAAGTGAAGTCTGCTAAAGAAACTGTTAATCAGATTGAAAATAATAATAAAAAGACAGAGTTGCTTGATAGGATAGGTGCAGTCGAATCATCAATTTCTCAAAAAGAAGAAGAGAAAAGAATTGCACGTGAAGCTGAAACCAAAGCCCAACAGCAAGATAGAATTGTCTATGTTGCAAACCATGGGGAATCAAAAGTTTATTGGTATAGTAAGGATAGAATGCCTTCAAAAACTAATAAAACTAACGTTGTTGAGATGACAGAAGCAGATGCGATTGCTGCAGGAAAAACGCCATCTAAAAAAGAATAAGAAAGTCATCTAAGGATGGCTTTTTGATAAGCTAATAGAAATCCAGAGGTACTAGGGATGTATCAAGAATTACAAAGAAAAGTGATAGAAGAAAAACCAAGCTATAGCCGAGAAGAAATCCAGTGGTTGCTTGAGCATTTAGGAGATCCCTCTCCAGAAATTCGAGACGAACTTGTTTTTACGAGTTTGGCTAGAGCGATTCAAGAAGAGTTGTTTTCCCTTGAGCAGTTTCAGTTTATCTCAGAAGAGGTCTCCTCTGATGAAGGTCTATACAAAGAGATTGATAGTAGAGGAGTTTCAGCTCTTAAACGTTCTTTTAGGACACTTATTTATGCCAATCTACTGTCCTGCGATGGTACTAAGGAATCACTTTATTACCAGCAGTTGCCTTCTCCTATCAGGGCTACCATGCTAAATCAAGGCTTACACTATCTTACAAAGGAAAAAGAGACGACGGGCTACTCTCATCAGTATGGTTGGGTTCACGCTTTTGCGCATGGGGCTGATCTCTTGACGGAAGTTATATGCCACCCTAGCTTTCCAAAGTCAGATATAGCCGAAGCATTTGAAATCATTGGGAAAATCTTTAAACGTGTTGAGATTCGTTTTACAAATGATGAAGATTGGCGGTTAGCGAGAGTACTTTATGAACCAATCTTACGAGGGAAAATCGAACCGTCTCTCCTCACTGCTTGGTTGCAAACAGTCGAATTTCCCCTGAAAGAAGCAAATGATTTCCATAAGTTTTCCAACTTCAGATCCTGTCTGTTGGAAGTCTATGTCAAACTTGATCAGAAAAACTTTTTACAAGATGAGTTAAAAGAAGCTATTCAATCTTTTCAATACTAGAGATTAGCTGGTCATTTTATGATTTTCAAAAAACTTTCTAGTCAATTTTCTTGAAACCCTTTCCTTCTTTTGATAGACTGGTACATAGTTTTGAAAAAAAGGAGACTTATCATGAAAAAATTTGTTGCTGAACTAATCGGTACATTTATGCTTGTGTTCATCGGAACAGGAGCTGTTGTTTTTGGAAATGGTGTTGAAGGTCTTGGACACCTTGGAATTGCTCTTGCCTTTGGTCTGGCAATTGTGGTAGCAGCTTTCTCAATCGGAACTGTTTCAGGCGCTCACTTGAACCCGGCGGTTTCGATCGCTATGTTTGTAAACAAACGTTTGTCATCTTCTGAGCTTGTAAACTACATCCTTGGACAAGTGGTTGGGGCTTTCCTTGCATCAGCTGCAGTATTCTTCCTCTTGTCTAACTCAGGCATGTCAACTGCTAGTCTTGGTGAAAATGCCTTGGCAAACGGTGTAACTGTCTTTGGTGGTTTCCTGTTTGAAGTCATCGCAACTTTCTTGTTTGTTTTAGTGATTATGACCGTAACTTCAGCAAATAAAGGAAATGGTGCGATTGCTGGTCTGGTCATTGGTTTGTCATTGACAGCTATGATTCTTGTGGGATTGAACATCACAGGACTTTCAGTAAATCCAGCTCGTAGTTTAGCGCCTGCTGTATTGGTAGGTGGCGTGGCCCTTCAACAAGTATGGATTTTCATTCTTGCACCAATCGTTGGTGGCGTTCTTGCAGCTCTTGTTGCGAAAAACTTCCTTGGAACAGAAGAATAAAAAATAAAAAGAGTCCTGTCCTCAGTCTGAGGAACAGGGCTTTTTCTATGCAAACAAAAAAAGCACTCCCATTATTTTGAATGGGAGTGTTTCGTGATTAGCTCAATTCAGCAACGATGGCCTTGATTTGTTCTGCAGTATGTACTCCAGCAACTTGTTTCACCACTTGGCCGTCTTTTTTGAAGAGAAGGGTTGGGATAGACATGATTCCAAAGGCACGAGCTGTGTTTGGATTTTCATCAACGTCCATTTTAACGATTTTCAAGACATCTTCTGAAAGTTCTTCAGACAATTTGTCCAAGATCGGACCTTGCATGCGACATGGACCACACCAAGTTGCCCAGAAGTCTACCAAGACCAAACCGTCTTTTGTTTCTTGTTCAAATGTTGCATCTGTAATTGCTTTTGCCATTGTATTTCTCCTTTTTTAGTTATATTGGCTCAAATCTTGTTTCATGAGATAGAAGAAGACATCTCCATAAGTCCCATGGTAGTCCAAATCATGACCATTGTAAGTTAATTTTTGGACAGTGTAGTAATCCGCGACGCCGATAAGGCAGGCTTGTTGAGAACGTTCAAAGTCTTGGTAAGACTCGAACGTCATGGTTCTCTCTTGTTTGCTGGCGTCTAGGTAGGTAATTTCGATCATATAAAACTCCTTTATTCGATCTTGACTTTATTGTACTCCTTGAACAGAGGAATGTCAAGAAAAATGATTGCGCACGCAACTTTTTTTAAAAAATCTGATTAAGAAATGAAGTCAAGACTCGTCTCCAGTCTTTCTTCGACAGCTTTTTGCAAGTAAGCTAGGGTTGCTTGTCCCTCGTCAGTCAGGCAGATAAAACTAGCCCGTCTATCCTGATCGCAACACCGGCGACTAAGCAAACCGCAGTTTTTCTCTTCCAGGCGAGCCACCATCCGAGAAACAGCGCTTGGGCTGAGATGGAGTTTATCTGGCAGGTCAATTTGTCGTAGAGATTTTTCTTGGGCTAGATTCAGATAGTAGAGCAGGTAAAACTCTTTTAAGGTCAACCTTTGTTCACTCTGATGGGCAATGGTTTCTTCTAACAAAGCTTCCATTTCCTTTTGACGGCGGTTGTAGTCAAACCACTTTTCCAAATAGGTCATTGCTTTCTCCTTTCTTTTTACAGTTAAAATCACAAAGTCATTACTGACTGTCTTTGTAACATAAGATGATTGCGCATGCAATGATTATACTACTTTTAACTAATCCTTGCAAGAAAGAAAAATTTCGGTATTTCCTTGAAATTTCCTGAAAAAAGAGTAAACTGGTATGCAAGAATTCTATTTCAAGGAGTTTGAGATGAAGTTATATGTTCAATTAATGATTCTCTTTGTGATTTCTCTAATCGGTGAGGGAATCTCCAGTTTCTTTCATCTGCCTATCCCAGGCAGTATTATCGGTTTGATTATTCTATTTCTAGCTTTACAGTTCAAGTGGCTAAGGACCAGGCATGTCAATATGGTCGGGAATTTCTTGCTGGCCAATATGACCATTCTCTTTTTGCCACCAGCAGTGGGTATCATGGAAAAGTTTGATGTGATTGCCCCTTATCTCTTGCCCATCGTCTTGATTGTCTTTTTTGCGGCTGTCATCAACATTATCCTCATAGCCTTGGTGGTTCAGTTTATCAAGCGACGGTTTGAGGGAGATTATGAGAAAGGAGATGCCAAATGAGTGAATTTGTTTCCAATCCTCTGTTTGGGATCGCCTTATCTATCCTAGCTTATCTAGTAGGAATGTTGATTTATAGGCGTTTCCCCCATCCATTGACAACGCCTTTGCTTTTGTCGGCAATTTTCATTATCATCTTTCTAAAGGTGACGGGTATTTCTTACCAAGATTACTACCAAGGTGGCGTTTATCTGAACAACTTGATTGTCCCATCGACCGTAGCTCTAGGGATTCCGCTTTATAAGAGTTTTCATCTGATGAAGCACCATGCTCGGAGTATTCTCTTTGGTAGTCTGCTAGCAGTAGTTGTCAATACTAGCTTCACTGCCATAGTGGCCAAAATCTTTGGCATGGACTTTTTCCTAGCCATTTCTCTATTTCCCAAGTCAGTGACAACCGCCATGGCAGTAGGAATCACAGAAAAATTGCAAGGTCTGACGACTGTGACCTTGGTCGTCGTAGTGGCCACTGGGATTTTAACCAGTGTTATCGGGCCAACACTTTTGAAGTGGTTGAAGATAGATGATCCAGTGGCTGTAGGTCTTTCCCTTGGAGGGACAGGTCATGCTGTCGGAACGGGAACGGCCTTTCGATACGGCTCTGTAGCAGGAGCCATGGGTGGCTTGGCTATCGGTGTCACTGGTATTCTCTATGTCTTTGTTAGTCCCATTGTAGCCAGTTTGATATTGAGTTAAAGAAAAACCCAGCTTTCTAGCTGGGCATTTTTTATTGCAAGTTAACCTTATTTTTCAAGATATAGTAGGTTCCGAGGTAGTAGATAATTGCTAGAATGAAATCTTTGAGGATATCAACGCTAATTAGGAGGTTAAAATCATAATCCATTCGGAAGAAGATAGAAATATAGCCAATCACGATGTTAAGCACGATATAGGCTAAAATTCCCATAGCGGTACGATACTCGTTAAATAGTTGACCAATTGAGATGCAAAGGTAAATAGATAAAATCCAAGTAATTGAACCCACCAGAAGAGAGAGGGCGTAAAGCCAACCGTAACCGAGATAAGGAGAGATAAATCGATAGAGGAGTGGCAAATCTTTCACTACAGGGGTGAGTGAGAAGATAATAATGATACTCAAGATAAATACAATATAGCTTATGATTGACCAAATGAGAGCACCTAGTAATTTGGCGGTGATGATCTGGTGTTCAGAGACGGGCAGAGTCAATGTCAGATACCCCTGACGATCGTAGACACTTCCCTTGAAGCGTCGAACGATTAGAAAGATCGTCGCGATCCAGAGAGTGACGCTGAGTCCCCCAAAGACCAAAATTAAAAATCCTAATAGGTAGAATGGATCATTACCATAGCTAGTGTAGGTCTGACTAATACCAGAAATGGATGCACCAATCAGAACTGAAATGGCAAGTACAGCACCGTAGAGAGCTAGATACCATTTGTTAACATTTTTAAATTCATAACGAACTAAATTCCAAAACATAATAATCTCCTTTGTCTAAGCTTTGAACTCTTGGCGGAAGAGCTGGTCAATCGACTCACCTGACTCGTAACGAATATCATCTACATTTCCTTGACGGACGACTTTTCCGTTATTTAGGAAGATGATTTCGTCCAAGATCGGCTCAATATCTGAAATCAAGTGGGTAGAAATCAAGACAGTTGAAGTTGGTGAGTAGTTGTTGATGATGGTGTTGAGAATATAGTCACGGGCAGCTGGATCCACACCACCAATCGGTTCGTCGAGAACGTAGAGACGAGCTTCACGGCTCATAACGAGGATGAGCTGAACCTTTTCCTTGTTCCCTTTTGACAATTTCTTGAGACGACTGTTTTCATCAATGCCAAGATCTGCTAAAAGATGCTGAGCCTGCTCAAGATTGAAATCTTGGTAGAAAGTTTTAAAGTAGGTCAGTGCTTCTTTGATTTTCATCTGTTCATTCAGATAAGTCGTGTCTGGTAGATAAGAGACAATGGCTTTGGTAGCAGGACTTGGGTCCATGTTGTTAATGAGGACACGACCTTGGTCTGGTTGGAGAAGTCCGTTGATCAGCTTGATCAAGGTTGTTTTTCCAGATCCGTTTGGACCGAGAAGCCCGACGATTTTTCCAGCGGGAATCTCAAGGGAAACATTGTTAAGGGCTGCTGTAGCCCCATAGGATTTGGATACATTTTCAAATGCTAGTAATGTCATAATTTTACACTCCTTTGATGTATTCGCTAAGCACACTTGGCAGTTCTTCTTTTTGATAGCCGAATTGAAGCATGCCCGTTACAAAGTTTTTCAGTTGCTCCTCAGAAAGCTGTTTGCGGGACTGAACGATGAGATCTAAGTCCTCAGTGACAAAACGACCAGTAGTCCGCTTGCTATAAACGAAGCCCTCGCGCTCAAGATCAGACAAGGCGCGCTGAATTGTGTTGGGATTGACCCCAGCCTCGCTCGCTAGTTCCCTTACGGTTGGGAGCTGTTGGTTGGGTTCCAGTTCATGGGAAACAATCTGTAATTTGATTTTTTCCATAATCTGCAAATAAATGGGTTTTGTATTATCAAATGACCAGGACATCATAGTCTCCTTTCTTTTTCTTTGTTGTTCTAATTAAATAATACAATAAAACAAAAAACTTGTCAAGTAAAAATAAGAATTGTTTTGGGAATTACTCAAAAAATGGTATAATGAAAAGAAAACGACAAGGAGGGAAAGCATGCGTTGTCCAAAATGTGGGGCTACCAAGTCTAGTGTTGTTGATAGCCGTCAAGCCGAAGAAGGAAATACCATCCGTAGAAGACGTGAGTGCGATGAGTGTCAGCATCGTTTTACAACCTATGAACGAGTAGAAGAAAGAACGCTGGTCGTCGTCAAAAAAGACGGTACACGAGAACAGTTTTCGAGAGATAAAATCTTTAATGGGATTATCCGCTCAGCCCAGAAGCGCCCTGTTTCGAGTGATGAAATCAACATGGTGGTCAATCGTATCGAGCAAAAACTCCGTAGTCGCAGTGAGAACGAGATTCAAAGTGAATACATTGGAGCCTTAGTCATGGAAGAATTGGCAGAGCTTGATGAGATTACCTATGTTCGTTTTGCCAGTGTTTACCGTAGCTTTAAGGATGTGAGTGAGTTGGAGAGTCTGCTCCAGCAGATCACTCAGTCCTCAAAAAAGAAAAAGGAAAAATAGATGAAGCCAAATGACCGTTTTTCTTTTCTAAAGAATAATCGGGTGTCGCAAGATACCTCTTCCCTGGTGCAGTGCTACCTCCCGATTATCGGTCAGGAGGCGCTGAGCCTCTATCTATATGCCATTACCTTTTGGGATGGAGGGCAAAAGGAACACCTTTTTGCCAACATTCTTAATCATTTGAATTTCGGGATGAATACGCTCCTCCAGTCTTTTAAAATCTTATCTGCTGTGGACTTGTTGACTCTTTACCAGAAGGGGGAAGTCTATGAATTGCAGCTTCATTCTCCCCTTTCAAGTCAGGAATTTTTAAGTCATTCTGTCTATAGCAGATTATTAGAGAGAAAGATTGGGGATACAGCTGTTTCTGCTATGAAACAGCCTCCAAGTGAGGGAGAAGAACTCTCTGTTTCCTTGAGCCAAGTATTTCCAACCCTGACTGAAAAAGTTACACCAAGCGAGTCTAAAAGCAAGTTAAAAAATGATTTTGACTTGGAACATTTTCAGCGCCTGATGGCTCGAGATGGCTTGCGTTTTGAAGACGAACAAACGGATGTTTTGGAATTGTTCGCCATTGCAGATGAAAAAAAATGGACCTGGTTTGAAACTTATCAATTAGCCAAGGCGACAGCGGTGGCTCAGGTCATTTCAATCAAACGCATGCGTGAAAAGATAGCACAAAAGCAGGTATCTTCTGACTTCAGCCCCAAAGAAATGACCATTATCAAGGAAGCCAAAACCAAAACTCCCCTACAATTTTTAGCGGAAATCAAGCAAACTCGTAAGGGGAACATCACCCAGAGCGAACGGGAACTTCTTCACCAGATGGCATCTTTAGGCTTGTTGGACGAAGTCATCAATATCGTCTTACTTTTAACCTTTAACAAGGTTGATTCGGCTAATGTCAATGAAAAATATGCTATGAAAGTCGCAAACGACTATGCCTATCGCAAGATTCGGACAGCAGAGGAAGCCGTGCTTCGGATTCGAGAACGTCAGCAAAAAAGCCAGGAAGACCAAAAATCGAAAACTAGCTCGACTAAGACCAATGTTCCCAAGTGGAGCAATCCAGAATATAAAAATCAAACCAGTGAGGAAACTCGTCTGGAACTAGAACGCAAAAAACAAGAAATGTTAGCCCGATTAGAAGAAGGAGGAGCCTAGATGGAAAGTGTGGGTGACGTTATCAAACGTCAGACAAGTCGTTTTCAGTATCAGGACCTAGTCCAGCAGATTATGAAAGACCCAGATGTGGCAGCTTTTATCCAGAAAGAATCCCTCAGCCCAGAGGAGTTGAATCGTAGCATCTCCAAGTTCAACCAATATATCACAGAACGGGACAAGTTTCTTCGTGGGGATGCGGACTATATAGCGCGTGGCTACAAGCCCATCTTGGTTATGAATCACGGATATGCGGATGTGTCTTATGAAGAAACACCAGAACTAATCGCGGCAGAAAAAGAGGCTGCAATTAAGAATCGTCTTAAGTTGATCAATCTACCAGCAAGTCTCAAGAAAGCGAAGTTGGCTCAGATTGACCTGGATGATCTAGGACGCTTGCCAATTTTTGAGAGACTCTATTCCTTTGTTGACCTTTACCCAAGCATCCGAAAAGGTCTCTATCTTTATGGAGATTTTGGTGTTGGTAAGAGTTTCATGATGGCAGCCCTAGCTCATGACCTATCTGAAAAACGTGGGGCATCAACGACCATTCTCCACTATCCAAGTTTTGTCATTGATGTGAAAAATGCCATCGGTGAAGGTTCTGTGAAGACCTTGGTGGATGACATCAAGTTAGCAGAGGTCTTAGTCTTGGATGATATTGGAGCAGAGCAGTCGACCCC
This sequence comes from bacterium, assembly GCA_905221345.1. Classification (GTDB taxonomy): domain Bacteria; phylum Bacillota; class Bacilli; order Lactobacillales; family Streptococcaceae; genus Streptococcus. Next base: position 33,263 of record CAJNCW010000002.1, on the reverse strand, counting down.
TTGGGTGCGTGATGAGATTCTTCAAGTCATTCTTCAGTACCGCATGCAGGAAGATTTGCCGACCTTCTTTACTTCCAACTTTAATTTCCAAGATTTGGAAAAACATTTTGCCAAAGGAAAGAATGGAAATGATGAGACCTGGGAAGCTAGACGGGTCATGGAACGAATCCGTTATTTGGCTGAGGAGACGAGACTAGAAGGAGAAAATCGCCGATGACAGAAACCATTAAATTGATGAAAGCTCATACTTCAGTTCGTCGCTTTAAGGAGCAAGAAATTCCTCAGGCGGACTTGGACGAGATTTTGACTGCTGGACAAATGGCGTCATCTTGGAAAAATTTCCAATCCTACTCTGTGATTCTTGTGCGCAGTCAAGAGAAGAAAGATGCCTTATATGAACTAGTTCCGCAGGAAGCCATTCGCCAGTCAGCTGCCTTTTTGCTCTTTGTTGGTGACTTGAATCGAGCTGAAAAGGGAGCAAGCCTTCATACAGATACTTTCCAACCTCAAGGGGTAGAAGGTCTCCTCATCACTTCGGTAGATGCGGCTCTTGCTGGTCAAAATACCCTGCTTGCAGCTGAGAGTCTGGGATATGGTGGTGTTATTATCGGTTTGGTCCGTTACAAGTCGGAAGAAGTGGCAGCGCTCTTTAACCTGCCTGACTATACCTACCCTGTTTTTGGGATTGCCCTTGGCGTGCCAGATCAACAACACGATGTCAAACCAAGACTGCCTTTGAACCAAGTGGTATTTGAAGAAGAATACCAAGAACAGCCCGTAGCAGCGATTTTGGACTATGACCAAGTACAGGCGGACTATGCTGGTGCGCGTGCGACGACCTCTTGGAGTCAGCGTTTGGCAGAGCAGTTTGGCCAAGCCGAACCTAGTTCAACTCGGAAGAATCTAGAACAGAAAAAGTTATTGTAGAAAGTGAGAAAACATGGCCTTACCAACTATTGCCATTGTGGGACGTCCCAATGTTGGGAAATCGACCCTATTTAATCGGATCGCTGGTGAGCGGATCTCAATCGTAGAAGATGTCGAGGGTGTGACACGTGACCGTATCTATGCAACGGGTGAATGGCTCAATCGTTCCTTTAGTATGATTGATACGGGAGGGATTGACGATGTCGATGCTCCCTTCATGGAACAAATCAAGCACCAGGCAGAAATCGCTATGGAAGAAGCGGATGTCATCGTCTTTGTAGTTTCTGGGAAAGAAGGGATTACAGATGCGGATGAATACGTAGCCCGTAAACTCTATAAAACCCATAAACCTGTTATCCTTGCCGTTAACAAGGTTGACAACCCAGAAATGCGAAATGATATTTTTGATTTCTATGCGCTAGGATTGGGCGAACCGCTGCCAATTTCGTCTGTCCACGGTATTGGAACAGGGGATGTGCTCGATGCCATCGTGGAAAATCTACCACACGAAGTTGAAGAAGAAAATCCAGACGTGATTAAATTCAGCTTGATTGGCCGTCCAAACGTTGGAAAATCAAGTTTGATCAACGCCATTTTGGGAGAAGACCGCGTGATTGCTAGTCCAGTAGCTGGAACAACGCGTGATGCTATTGATACCCATTTTACAGATGCGGATGGCCAAGAGTTTACCATGATTGATACAGCTGGTATGCGTAAGTCTGGTAAAGTCTATGAAAATACGGAGAAATACTCTGTCATGCGTGCCATGCGTGCCATTGACCGTTCTGATGTGGTCTTGATGGTCCTCAATGCCGAAGAAGGTATTCGCGAGTATGACAAGCGTATCGCAGGTTTTGCCCACGAAGCAGGTAAAGGGATGATTATCGTGGTCAACAAGTGGGATACCCTTGAGAAAGACAACCACACCATGAAGAACTGGGAAGAAGATATCCGTGAGCAGTTCCAATACCTGCCTTACGCACCGATTATCTTTGTGTCGGCTCTTACCAAGCAACGACTCCACAAATTGCCTGAGATGATCAAGCAAATCAGTGAAAGCCAAAACACCCGTATCCCATCAGCTGTCTTGAACGATGTGATTATGGATGCCATTGCTATCAATCCAACACCGACAGACAAAGGGAAACGACTCAAAATCTTCTACGCGACCCAAGTGGCAACCAAGCCACCAACCTTTGTCATCTTTGTCAATGAAGAAGAACTCATGCACTTCTCTTACCTGCGTTTCTTGGAAAATCAAATCCGCAAGGCCTTTGTCTTTGAAGGAACGCCGATTCACTTGATTGCGAGAAAACGCAAGTAAACAAGCAAAATCTGGAAAGTCTTTTCCAGGTTTTTTTGGTATAATATAATAAAAAGAAATCTTGGAGAAAGCTATGCTGGAAAGACTTCTGCAACTAGTGGTTTTGTCGCCCTACTTTTACTTTTTTCATTGGATTGAGAAGGCGGACAAAGATAGTAGATATTTCGCGTTTTTCTATTACTTTTACTGGATTTATCTCCCTTTGTGGGCTTTGTTCAGTATCGCTTTTACAATTTTTTCATTCTTAATTTTCAATATTGTCTTGAAAAATCCTGTTGATTTAACAATTTGGGGGATATGGTTCCTTTTAGTTTTTTTGTCTCTAGTGAATGACTGGAAAGTCTATGTCTGCCTGAAGAGAATGTTCAAGCTGAAACAGAAGAACAAAATGGGGTCATCTATCAATAGCTAGAGTTTATAGGAGGTTCCAAATGCTCAAGATAAAGCAGTTCATTGATCGGCATTACAAGGTCTATATTCTTACGATTTGCTTGCTATGGCTACTGGCCTCTTTCCTTCCAATGGAGTTGCAAATAGGAGGAGTTTCGGTTTATTTCTTCATCATGAAAAAACTCTTTGTCGTCTTTGGTGTATTGGCAATCCTTTTCTCGGCGCTGACTAAAAGGATGAGTCTCTTCCTCTTTGGAGTGATCTTTTGTATGGCCTTCTGGATCAATCTTTTCCTGATTTTTGGAATTTTGCCAGCTCTGCTTGGCAATTAAATATTTGTGTGAAATGTAGTCCATAAAAAGCTAAGAGGCTGACCTAGAAGTTAGCCTCTTTTCCCTGTTGAAACGCGGATTCTTTCTTGAAAATTAAGAGCAAATGTGCTAGAATTAAAAGAACATTCTAAAATATTCAGAATCTAAAGTAAGGAAAATAATGGCTAATATTTTAAAAACGATTATCGAAAATGATAAAGGAGAACTTCGTCGTCTGGAAAAGATGGCAGACAAGGTTCTCAAATATGAAGATCAGATGGCAGCCTTGACGGATGACCAGCTAAAAGCAAAAACAGATGAATTTAAGGAACGTTATAACAAGGGTGAATCGCTGGATTCATTGCTCTATGAGGCTTTTGCGGTAGTCCGTGAAGCTGCCAAGCGTGTTCTTGGACTTTTCCCATATAAAGTACAGGTCATGGGTGGGATTGTCCTCCACCATGGAGATGTGCCAGAAATGCGTACTGGTGAAGGGAAAACCTTGACTGCGACCATGCCTGTATACCTCAATGCCCTTTCAGGTGAAGGGGTTCACGTAGTAACGGTCAACGAGTATCTAACGGAACGTGATGCGACTGAGATGGGTGAATTGTACTCATGGCTTGGTTTGTCAGTAGGGATCAACTTGGCTGCAAAGTCACCAATGGAGAAGAAAGAAGCCTATCTCTGTGATATTACCTATTCGACTAACTCAGAGATTGGTTTCGACTACCTTCGTGACAACATGGTTGTTCGGGCAGAGAACATGGTACAGCGTCCGCTCAACTATGCCTTGGTCGATGAGGTTGACTCGATCTTGATTGATGAGGCTCGTACTCCTTTGATCGTTTCAGGAGCCAATGCTGTGGAAACTAGTCAGCTGTATCATATGGCGGATCACTTTGTCAAATCTTTGGACAAAGATGACTATATCATTGACATTCAGTCTAAGACTATTGGTTTGTCTGATTCAGGGATTGACAAGGCTGAGAGCTATTTCAAACTGGAAAATCTCTACGATATTGAAAATGTAGCTCTTACTCACTTTATCGATAATGCCCTTCGTGCCAACTATATCATGATTCTCGATATTGACTATGTGGTCAGCGAAGAGCAGGAAATCCTGATTGTCGATCAATTTACAGGTCGTACCATGGAAGGTCGTCGTTATTCTGATGGCTTGCACCAGGCGATTGAAGCCAAGGAAGGTGTGCCAATCCAAGATGAGACCAAGACTTCAGCTTCTATTACCTACCAAAACCTCTTCCGTATGTATAAGAAATTGGCAGGTATGACAGGTACTGGTAAAACAGAAGAAGAAGAATTCCGCGAAATCTACAACATTCGTGTCATCCCAATCCCAACCAACCGTCCAATCCAACGTATTGACCATTCAGACCTTCTCTATGCTAGCCTTGATGCAAAATTCAAGGCCGTGGTTGAAGATGTGAAGGCACGTTATCAAAAAGGTCAGCCAGTCTTGGTAGGTACTGTTGCCGTTGAAACGAGTGATTTCCTTTCTAAGAAATTGGTCGAAGCAGGTGTTCCTCACGAAGTCTTAAACGCGAAGAACCACTACAGAGAAGCGCAAATCATCATGAACGCTGGTCAACGTGGCGCAGTTACCATCGCAACCAACATGGCTGGTCGTGGTACCGACATTAAGCTAGGTGAAGGGGTTCGTGAGCTTGGTGGACTTTGCGTCATTGGTACAGAACGTCATGAGAGTCGCCGGATCGATAATCAGCTTCGTGGACGTTCAGGACGTCAAGGAGATCCAGGTGAGTCGCAGTTCTACTTGTCTCTTGAAGATGATTTGATGAAACGTTTCGGTTCAGAGCGTTTGAAAGGTATCTTTGAACGGCTCAACATGTCTGACGAAGCCATTGAATCCCGTATGTTAACGCGTCAAGTTGAAGCAGCTCAAAAACGCGTTGAGGGGAATAACTACGATACACGTAAACAGGTCCTTCAATACGATGATGTCATGCGTGAACAACGTGAGATTATCTATGCACAACGTTATGATGTCATTACTGCCGACCGTGATTTGGCACCTGAGATTCATGCTATGATCCGTCGTACCATTGGCCGTATCGTGGATGCACATGCTCGTTCGAAAGAAGATGAAAAACTAGAAGCAATCTTGAACTTTGCTAAGTACAACTTACTTCCAGAAGATTCAATCAGCCGTTCAGATCTTGCCGATCTGTCAGATCAGGCCATCAAAGATGAGCTGTATCAACGTGCATTGAAGGTTTATGATAGCCAAGTTGCTAAACTTCGTGATGAAGATGCAGTGAAAGAGTTCCAAAAGGTTCTGATTCTACGTGTTGTAGATAACAAGTGGACAGATCATATTGATGCTCTTGACCAGTTGCGAAATGCTGTTGGTCTTCGTGGATATGCCCAAAACAACCCTGTTGTAGAATATCAAGCAGAAGGTTTCCGCATGTTTAACGACATGATTGGATCGATTGAGTTTGATGTGACCCGCTTGATGATGAAAGCACAAATCCATGAACAAGAACGTCCGCAAACTGAACACAATATCAGTACAACTGCGACTCGTAATATCGCAGCGCAGCAGGCTCATCTTCCAGCAGATGTGGACTTGAGCCAAATCGGACGAAACGACCAATGTCCATGTGGATCTGGTAAGAAATTCAAGAACTGTCATGGTAAGAGACAATAATATGAGATAAGATACAGGCGGATACCTGGTGAAAATACATTTTTACTTGGTGTCCGTTTGCTTTATAAGGAGATGAATCATGGTATTTACAGCTAAAAGTCCTAAAATTAACATTGAAGAAGTTCGCGCCTTGTCTAAATTAGAAGGAGTGGCTCTTGCGAGAAAAAACCGACGTGATCAGGAATTGGAAGCCATCGTCCGTGGGGAAGACCAGCGTATTCTCTTGGTGATTGGACCATGTTCATCTGATAACGAAGAGGCGGTTCTCGAGTATGCCAAGCGTCTATCTGCTTTGCAAGAAGAGGTCAAAGACCGTATTTTTATGGTCATGCGTGTCTATACAGCTAAACCTCGTACCAATGGGGATGGCTATAAGGGCTTGATTCATCAACCAAATGCGACAGAAGCTCCTAGCTTGATCAATGGGATTAAGGCTGTTCGTCAGCTCCACTACCGTGTGATTACCGAGACGGGAATGACAACAGCTGATGAGATGCTTTATCCTGAAAATCTTCCGCTGGTGGATGATTTGATTTCTTATATGGCTGTTGGAGCTCGTTCTGTAGAGGATCAGCAACACCGTTTTGTAGCGAGCGGAGCAGATTTTTCAACAGGATTTAAAAATCCAACATCTGGAAATCTCAATGTTATGTTTAACGGGATTTACGCAGCGCAAAATAAACAGAGTTTCCTCTTCCTCGGTAAAGAGGTGGAAACAACGGGGAATCCATTGTCCCACGCCATTCTTCGTGGTGCCTTGAATGAATATGGGAAAAATATTCCCAACTACTACTATGACAATTTGATGGATACCATTGGTCAGTATGAAAAGATGGGCTTGGAAAATCCCTTTATCATCATCGATACCAATCATGACAATTCAGGCAAGCAGTACATGGATCAAATCCGTATCGTTCGTCAGACCTTGATTAACCGTGACTGGAATGAGAAGATCAAGAAATATGTTCGTGGTTTTATGATTGAGTCCTATCTAGAAGATGGACGTCAAAATGAGCCAGAAGTTTTTGGTAAGTCCATTACAGATCCGTGTCTCGGATGGGACAACACAGAAGCACTTGTTCGCGAAATTTACCAAACGCTAGGAGAGTAAGATGGCATTTATCGAAAAAGGTCAAGAAATTGATATTGAAGCAATCAAGGCTGAGACCCAGTTGTCACCTGAAGCCTTGCGAAAAAAAGAAGCCTGTGATAGAGAGTTGGCAGCCATCATTTCGGGTGAGGACGACCGAATCCTTTTGGTGATGGGACCTTGCTCTTCTGACAATGAAGAAGCTGTGCTTGAATATGCTCATCGCTTAGCAGACTTGCAGAAAAAAGTCGCGGATAAAATTTTTATCGTGATGCGTGTCTATACGGCTAAACCTCGTACTAATGGAAATGGCTATAAGGGCATGATTCATCAACCAAATACCAGCGAAGCGCCTAGTCTCATCAATGGTTTGCAGGCTGTTCGTCAGCTGCACTACCGTGTGATTACGGAGACGGGCTTGACGACAGCTGATGAGATGCTTTATCCGTCAAATCTCGTTTTGGTTGATGATCTGGTCAGCTACCATGCTGTTGGGGCTCGTTCAGTGGAAGACCAGGAACACCGCTTTGTAGCCTCTGGGATTGATGCTCCAGTTGGGATGAAAAATCCGACATCTGGAAATCTCGGGGTCATGTTTAATGCCATCTATGCGGCTCAAAACAAGCAAACCTTCCTTTACCATGGCCAAGAAGTAGAAACTTCAGGAAATCCCTTGGCCCACGTTATCCTTCGTGGTGCCATGAATGAATATGGAAAAAATGAACCCAACTTCTACTATGAAACCCTCTTGAATGCCATCAATCGCTATGAGACTATGGGACTTGAAAATCCCTTCATTATCATCGATACCAATCATGACAATTCAGGTAAGCAGTATATGGAACAAATTCGCATTGTTCGTCAAGCCTTGCTGAATCGTGACTGGAATGAAAAGATTAAAAAGACGGTTCGAGGCTTTATGATCGAATCTTACCTAGCAGATGGTCGCCAAAATCAACCAGAGGTCTTTGGTTGCTCCATAACCGACCCTTGTCTAGGTTGGGAAAATACAGTAGCCTTGGTAGAAGAAATTTATACTACCTTAACAAAATAAGTGAAAAGGATGGAGTTGGGGGAATCTCAGCTCCTTTTATGAGTATGATAGTTGGACACGGAATTGACATCGAAGAATTGGCTTCGATAGAAAACGCAGTTACACGACGAGAAGGCTTTGCTAAGCGCGTGTTGACCTCTAAAGAAATGGAGCGCTTCACCAGTCTTAAAGGGCGCAGACAAATCGAATATTTGGCAGGCCGCTGGTCGGCTAAGGAGGCCTTTTCCAAGGCTATGGGGACAGGAATTGGCAAACTGACCTTTCAGGATTTGGAAATTTTGAACAATGAACGCGGGGCTCCCTATTTTAGTCAGGCGCCATTTTCAGGAAAGATTTGGCTATCTATTAGCCATACAGATCAGTTTGTGACAGCCAGTGTCATTTTGGAGGAAAATCATGAAAGCTAGTCCGCATAGACCAACCAAGGCTTTGATATATCTGGAAGCCATTCGACAAAATATTCAACAAATGGGGGCTCATATCCCTGAAGGAACGCTCAAGTGGGCAGTGATCAAGGCCAATGCCTACGGGCATGGGGCTGTTTCCGTTGCGTTGGCGATTCAGGATGATGTTGATGGATTTTGCGTTTCCAACATTGATGAAGCTATTGAACTTCGTCAGGCTGGACTTAGCAAGAAAATCCTCATTTTAGGAGTTTCTGAAATCGAAGCTGTTGTTCTAGCTAAAGAATACGACATCACCTTGACAGTGGCTGGACTGGAGTGGATTCAAGAACTCTTAGACAAGGAAGCAGATTTAACTGGCTTGACTGTCCACCTCAAGATTGATTCAGGGATGGGACGGATTGGTTTTAGTGACGCCAGTGAAGCCGATCTGGCTCAAAACTTGCTCAAGCAACATGGTGCTCGTGTTGAAGGAATTTTTACCCACTTTGCGACTGCGGACGAAGAATCAGATACCTATTTTAATACCCAGTTAGAACGATTTAAAGCTATTTTGGCAAGTATGAAGGATGTCCCAGAGCTGATTCATGCCAGCAACTCGGCAACGACTCTCTGGCATGCAGAGACTATTTTCAATGCCGTCCGTATGGGAGATGCCATGTATGGTCTCAATCCTAGCGGAGAGGTCTTGGAGCTTCCCTATGACTTGAAACCAGCCTTGACCCTGGAGTCTGCTCTGGTTCATGTCAAGACAGTTCCAGCTGGAGCTTGCATGGGTTATGGAGCCACCTATCAGGCGGATAGCGAGCAAGTCATCGCGACCGTGCCAATCGGCTATGCGGATGGTTGGACACGAGACATGCAGAATTTCTCTGTCTTGGTAGATGGAGAAGCTTGCCCAATCGTCGGACGAGTATCTATGGATCAAATCACCATTCGATTACCTAAGGTTTATCCTCTAGGAACAAAAGTCATCTTAATTGGCTCCGATGGTGACAAGGAAATCACAGCAACTCAGGTAGCGACCTACCGTGGAACCATTAATTATGAGGTGGTTTGCCTCCTCAGCGACCGCATTCCGAGAGAATATTATTAAAAAGAAAGGAGTGGAGCATGAATCTACACCAACCCTTGCATGTCTTACCTGGTGTGGGACCAAAGTCAGCAGAGAAATACGCCAAACTAGGAATTGAAAACTTGCAAGACCTCTTGCTCTACTTTCCTTTCCGTTACGAAGATTTCAAGACCAAGCAGGTGCTAGAGTTGGAAGATGGCGAAAAGGCTGTTCTTTCTGGTCAGGTAGTGACTCCTGCCAGTGTCCAGTATTATGGCTTTAAGCGCAATCGCCTGCGTTTTAGCCTCAAGCAGGGAGAAGTCGTTTTTGCGGTGAATTTCTTTAATCAGCCCTATCTGGCTGATAAGATAGAGTTGGGAGCAACCCTTGCTGTCTTTGGAAAATGGGACCGTGCCAAAGCCAGTCTGACTGGGATGAAGGTTCTAGCTCAAGTGGAAGATGACCTCCAGCCTGTCTATCGTCTGGCTCAAGGAATTAGTCAGGCCAGTCTGGTCAAGGTCATCAAGACGGCCTTCGATCAGGGGCTGGACCTCTTGATTGAGGAAAATCTTCCCCAGTCTTTACTTGATAAATACAAACTTATGTCCCGTTGCCAGGCTGTCCGTGCCATGCATTTTCCCAAGGATTTAGCAGAATACAAACAGGCCCTTCGCCGTATCAAGTTTGAGGAACTCTTTTATTTTCAAATGCAGTTGCAGACGCTCAAATCTGAAAATAGAGTTCAGGGAAGCGGTCTGGTTCTGAATTGGTCCCAGGAAAAAGTGACAGCTGTCAAAGAAAGCCTGCCTTTTGCCCTGACTCAAGCTCAGGAAAAGAGTTTGCAGGAAATTTTGGCCGACATGAAGTCCGACCACCACATGAATCGTCTCCTGCAAGGAGATGTAGGGAGCGGAAAGACGGTGGTCGCTGGCCTGGCCATGTTTGCGGCGGTGACAGCTGGCTATCAGGCAGCTCTCATGGTGCCAACAGAAATTCTAGCAGAGCAACACTTTGAGAGTTTACAGAACCTTTTTCCAGACTTGAAACTGGTTCTCTTGACAGGTTCCTTAAAAGCTGCAGAAAAAAGAGAAGTCTTGGAGACCATTGCCAAGGGTGCGACTGATTTGATTATCGGAACCCACGCTCTGATTCAGGATGGGGTGGATTATGCTCGTCTTGGCTTGATTATCATTGATGAGCAGCACCGTTTTGGTGTGGGGCAAAGGCGTATTCTGCGAGAAAAAGGAGATAATCCTGACGTTCTCATGATGACAGCGACACCGATTCCTCGGACGCTGGCTATCACAGCTTTTGGTGATATGGATGTTTCCATTATTGACCAGATGCCAGCAGGACGAAAACCTATTGTGACGCGCTGGATTAAGCATGAGCAACTGCCTCAGGTCTTGACTTGGCTAGAGGGGGAAATTCAAAAGGGTTCGCAAGTCTATGTCATCTCTCCCTTGATTGAGGAATCTGAAGCTCTGGATCTGAAAAATGCCATTGCCTTATCTGAGGAGCTGACAGCTCATTTTGCTGGCAAGGCAGAAGTGGCGCTTTTACACGGTAAGATGAAGAGTGACGAAAAAGACCAGATTATGCAGGAGTTCAAAGAGAGAAAGACAGATATTCTGGTTTCGACGACGGTTATCGAGGTTGGGGTTAATGTTCCCAATGCGACCGTCATGATCATCATGGATGCCGATCGGTTCGGTCTCAGTCAGCTTCACCAGCTCAGAGGTCGTGTGGGTCGGGGAGACAAGCAGTCCTATGCTGTTCTCGTTGCCAATCCCAAGACTGAGTCAGGGAAAGACCGCATGCGCATCATGACAGAAACGACTAATGGATTTGTCCTTGCTGAGGAGGATTTGAAAATGCGCGGTTCCGGTGAGATTTTTGGAACTAGACAGTCAGGACTTCCAGAGTTTCAAGTGGCTGATATTATCGAAGATTTTCCGATTTTAGAAGAAGCGAGGAAGGTTGCCAGCTACATTAGTTCTATGGAAGGTTGGAAAGAGGATCCAGAATGGCGCATGATTGCTCTCCACCTAGAAAAGAGAGAACATCTGGATTAAGACTTTTCTAGGAAATCTATAAGCTAGCTTTTAGGTTTGGGTCTTATACTAGAGTAATCAAAAAGAAATGAGGACTCTCATATGACTATTAAAGTAACCTACCAAAAGAAATTCCAAACCGCCAAACAAGAGAAAGGAGCTAGCACCTATTGATAGATAAAGAGCGGAAACGCTCTTTTTATTTTTAAAACTACTTTCAGATGATAGATTTGAAGTTAGAGAATCTAAAATCACTTTCTATTTCCCATTCTTTCTTGCATTGCTTTCCTAGATATGCTACAGTTGTGATAACGATTACAAAATAAAAGGAGCTTGCTATGAAAAATCCAGCTTTGTTAGAAGAAATTAAGACTTATAAAGGACGGGATGAGGTTCCAGAAGATTTTGATGCTTTCTGGGATGAGGAACTCAAAAAAGTTTCCACTCTTCCAGCCTACCAGTTGGAGGAAAGAGATTTCCACATTCCCCAAGTCAAGTGTTATGAGCTAACCTTTGAAGGAACAAATGAAGGCAAGGTCTACGCACGCGTCGTCCTTCCAAAGAGTGAGGAGAAAGTTCCGTTAATCTTCCATTTCCATGGTTATATGGGACGTGGTTGGGACTGGACCGACATGCTGGCCTTCACTGTGGCTGGTTACGGTGTTGTTTCCATGGACGTTCGTGGCCAGTCGGGCTATTCTCAAGACGGCTTACGCTCTCCACTTGGAAATACGGTGAAAGGGCATATCATCCGTGGTGCTGTTGAGGGTAGGGAACATCTCTTTTATAAGGATGTTTATCTGGATATTTACCAGTTGGTTGAAATTATTGCTAGTCTGCCACAGGTGGATGAGAAGCGGCTTTCTAGCTATGGTGCCTCACAAGGAGGGGCTCTAGCCCTAGTTGCCGCAGCGCTCAATCCTCGGATTCAGAAAACAGTTGCCATCTATCCTTTTTTGTCAGACTTTAGGCGGGTACTTGAGATTGGCAATACCAGTGAAGCCTATGATGAACTCTTCCGTTATTTTAAGTTTCACGATCCCTTCCATGAAACAGAGGAGGAAATCATGGCGACCCTTGCCTATATCGATGTGAAAAATCTTGCGCATCGTATTAAAGGGGAGATCAAGATGATTACGGGCTTGGATGACGATGTCTGCTATCCTATTACCCAGTTTGCGATTTACAATCGTCTGACCTGTGATAAGGCCTATCGTATCATGCCTGAGTATGCTCACGAAGCCATGAATGTTTTTGTCAATGACCAAGTATACAACTGGCTCTGTGGCAGTGAGATTCCTTTTAAGTACGTAAAATAATGAATGAGAGAGCCTAGGAGCTCTCTTTTTTATGTCCAAAAACTAAAAGTACTTTTAGGAAATTTGAAATATTAAAATAGTTTTAAAAGTAAAATCTATTCTATACCAATCCAAATATAAAGTTCAGAGTTTATTGTATAATAAGGGAAAGATATTATGCGAAAGGAGGAAATTTCCCGCTGTTTGATCATAGAATAAGAACAGTGGACGTTTGAAGAATGGGAGGTCTCATTCAGTCGGTTATTTTCTTTTTACTTGTTTAGTTGGAGGAACTAAAAATTTTAAGAAAAAAAGAAAGCGCTTTATTTATGGAGAATATGAAAGGTAAAAAAATGAAGTATAGGGATTTTGATCGAAAACGACGATATGGCATTCGGAAATTTGCAGTTGGAACAGCTTCTGTACTAATTGGTACAGTTGTATTTGGAGTTTCGCCAGTTTTAGCCCAAGAACAGGGAAATGCAGTAGCACCAAGTACTGAAAATGTAGAAAAAGGCAAAGACCAATCATCAGAAGAGGTGCCTAAAGAAGCCGCGGTAGCAAATGTATCTGATGCTGATAAGAACGCAGTTGGGACTGAACTAGATCAAGATAAGCTCAAGAAGCAGGTAGAAGAAAAGATAGCAAATGCAACGGAAACAGCCCTAAAGGAAGAGGAAAAATCAACAGACTCGAATGCTATTCCTCGTGATTATTATTCAAGGGATTTACAGAATGCCACTCCAGTCCTAGAAAAAGAAGATGTTGAAACTAATGCTTCAAATGGTCAGAGAGTTGATCTTTCAAGCGAATTAGAAAAGTTAAAGAAACTTGAAAACGCAACAGTCCACATGGAGTTTAAGTCAGATGCCAAAGCTCCAGCATTCTATAATCTCTTTTCTGTGTCAAGTGCTACTAAAAAAGATGAGTACTTCACTATGGCAGTCTACAATCAAGTAGCCTTGATTGAGGGGCGCGGTGCCAAAGGGGAGCAATTCTATGATAAATATACGGATGCTCCTTTACAAGTACGTCCTGGACAATGGAATTCAGTGACCTTTACAGTTGAAAAACCGACAGCAGAACTACCTAATGGCCGAGTGCGCCTCTACGTGAACGGAGTATTATCTCGAACAAGTCTCAAATCTGGTAATTTCATCAAAGATATGCCAGATGTAACGCATGCTCAAATCGGAGCAACCAAGCGTGCCAGCAATACAGTTTGGGGATCCAATCTACAAGTTCGAAACCTAACCGTCTATAATCGTGCCTTAAGCCCAGAAGAAGTTCAAACGAGAAGTCAACTATTTGAAAGAGGTGATTTGGAGAAGAAACTTCCTGAGGGTGCGAAAATCTCAGAGAAAGAAGACGTCTTTGAAGGCGGAATGAACAACAAACTAAATAAAGATGGAATCAAGAGTTATCGTATTCCAGCTCTTCTCAAGACGGATAAAGGAACTCTCATTGCAGGTGCAGATGAACGCCGTCTTCATTCGAGTGACTGGGGCGACATCGGTATGGTCATTAGACGTAGTGAAGATAATGGTAAAACTTGGGGAGACCGAGTAACCATTACCAACTTACGTGACAACCCAAAGGCCTCTGATCCATCGATCGGTTCACCAGTGAACATCGACATGACCTTGACTCAAGATCCTGAAACCAAACGCATCTTTGCCATTTATGACATGTTCCCAGAAGGAAAAGGAATCTTTGGTATGTCTTCGCAAAAAGAAGAAGCTTACAAAGAAATCAATGGCAAGACCTATCAAATCCTCTATCGTGAAGGAGAAAAGGAAGCTTATACCATTCGAGAAAATGGTACAGTTTACACTCCAGATAGCAAGGCAACAGACTACCGCGTTGTTGTAGATCCTGTAAAACCAGCATACAGCGACAAGGGTGATCTATACAAAGGTGGCCAGCTACTAGGCAATATCTACTTCACAACAAACAAAACTTCTCCATTTAGAATTGCTAAGGATAGTTATCTATGGATGTCCTACAGTGATGACGACGGGAAGACCTGGTCAGCACCTCAAGATATCACTCCGATGGTCAAAGCTGATTGGATGAAATTCTTGGGTGTAGGGCCTGGTGTGGGGATAACCCTTCGTACTGGACCGCATAAAGGTCGAATCGTAGTTCCAGTCTATACGACCAACCGGGCTAACCACCTCAATGGTTCCCAATCATCTCGAATCATCTACTCAGACGACCATGGTAAGACTTGGCATATGGGTGGTGGTGTCAACGACAATCGCAAACTTTATGATGGCACAGTGATTGATTCAAGCACCATGAACAATTATTATGCTCAAAACACGGAGGCTTCTGTTGTTCAGTTAAACAATGGAGACCTTAAACTCTTTATGCGTGGGTTGACAGAAGATCTACAGGTTGCAACCAGTCATGACGGTGGTCTCACTTGGGACAATAACGTTGATCGCTACGATGTACCAGATGTTTATGTTCAAATGGCTGCGACTCATACGGTTCAAAATGGTAAAGAGTATATTCTCTTGGCAAATGCGAACGGGCCAGGTCGTAAAAATGGTTATATTCGAGTGGCTCGTGTAGAAGAAGATGGCCAGTTGACTTGGTTACATCACCATTTGATTCAAGAAGGCGAGTATGCTTATAACTCACTTCAACAAATTGGGCCAGATGAATTTGGACTTTTATATGAACATCATGCGCCTGGAGGTGTTCCATATACACTATCCTTCAAGAAATTCAACTGGGATTTCTTGACCAAGGATTGGATTTCTCCTAAAGAAGCAAAAGTGAAATACGCGATTGAAAAATGGCCAGGCATCCTTGCTATGGAGTTTGATTCGGAAGTATTGGTCAACAAGGCACCAACCCTTCAATTGGTAAATGGTAAAACAGCACGCTTCATGACCCAGTATGACACAAAAACCCTCCTATTTACAGTAGATTCAGAGGATATGGGTCAAAAAGTTACAGGTCTAGCAGAAGGTGCTATTGAAAGTATGCATAATTTACCAGTCTCTGTGGCGGGCACCAAGCTTTCGAATGGAATGAATGGAAGTGAAGCCGCGGTTCATGAGGTTCCAGAATTTACAGGCGGTGTAAATGGTGAAGAGGCAGCTGTACATGAAATTCCAGAGTATACAGGACCATTAGGTACAGCAGGTGAGGAACCAGCACCAACAGTTGAAAAACCAGAATTTACAGGTGGGGTTAATGCTGTTGAGGCGGCTGTTCATGAAGTACCAGAGTATAGAGACCCATTAGGTACAGCAGGAGAAGAGCCAGCTCCGACAGTTGAAAAATCAGAATTTACAGGTGGAGTTAATGCTGTTGAGGCAGCAGTCCATGAGATTCCTGAGTTTAAAGGAGGAGTGAATGCAGTTCAAACAGCCTCAAACGAGGTTCCAGAATATAGCGGAGGTGCTAACTTTGTCTTGGCAACTTCAAATGACCTGCCAGAGTATAAGGGTGGAGTCAATGGCGCTGAGGCAGCTGTATATGAAATCGCAGAATACAAGGGAGCTGATTCGCTTGTAACTCTTACTAAAAAAGAAGATTATACTTACAAAGCCCCTCTTGCCCAGCAGACACTTCCTGAAACAGGGAACAAGGAGAGTGAACTCCTAGCCTCACTAGGGCTAACAGCTTTCTTCCTTGGCTTGTTTGCAATGGGGAAAAAGAGAGAACAATAAGAGAAGAATTCTAACCATTTGACTTTGTAAAAATAGAAGGAGATAGTAGGTTTTCAAGCTTGCTATCTTTTTCTTTCGAGTCGAGGTGTGCTAATAAGAAATTCTAAGAGGCCTGAAACTACTTTCAGGATAGTCTGTTATATAAAATAGTTTTGAAACTGAAATCTATTCCACTACAAACTATTGAAAGCGCTTAACAAATGATATATAATAAGCCCATAAGAACAAGAAAGGGAGGAAAGAGGATGCCACAGATTAGCAAAGAAGCCTTGATTGAACAGATCAAAGATGGAATCATTGTCTCTTGCCAGGCACTTCCTCACGAACCGCTTTATACAGAAGCGGGAGGAGTCATTCCCTTGCTAGTCAAAGCGGCTGAGCAAGGTGGAGCAGTCGGTATCCGAGCAAACAGTGTTCGCGATATCAAGGAGATCAAGGAGGTTACGAAACTCCCGATTATCGGGATTATCAAACGTGACTATCCGCCACAGGAGCCATTCATTACAGCTACTATGAAAGAAGTTGATGAACTGGCTGAACTAGACATTGAGGTCATTGCTCTGGATTGTACCAAACGTGAACGTTACGATGGTTTGGAAATCCAAGACTTTATCCGACAAGTCAAAGAAAAATATCCGCATCAACTCTTGATGGCTGATACCAGTACTTTTGAAGAAGGAATTGCAGCAGTTGAAGCAGGTGTTGATTTTGTCGGAACAACCCTATCAGGTTATACCTCTTATAGTCCGAAAGTAGATGGTCCAGACTTTGAACTGATCAAAAAACTTTGTGAAGCAGGTGTGGATGTCATCGCTGAAGGGAAGATTCATACACCAGAACAAGCCAAGCAAATCCTTGAATATGGGGTGCGAGGTATCGTTGTTGGTGGAGCTATTACTAGACCAAAAGAGATTACGGAACGCTTTGTTGCCGGTCTTAAATAATACAATCTCAAAACAGAGGAGAGTGGTTGATGCGTCAAATGAAATGAAAACGTATACAAATAGAAGGTTACTCACTATCCAATATGGACACGCTTATCAATTAGGAGAATACAAATGAAATTTAGAAAACTAGCTTGTACAGTACTTGCGAGTGCTGCGATTCTTGGCCTTGCTGCTTGTGGTAACTCTGGTGGAAGTAAAGATGCTGGAAAATCAGGAAGCGATAGCGGAAAAACAGAAATCACTTGGTGGGCTTTCCCAGTCTTCACACAAGAAAAAACTGGTGACGGTGTTGGAACATATGAAAAGTCAATCATCGAAGCTTTTGAAAAAGCAAATCCAGATGTAAAAGTGAAATTGGAAACCATTGACTTCAAGTCAGGTCCAGAAAAGATCACAACAGCCATCGAAGCAGGAACAGCGCCAGACGTACTCTTTGACGCACCAGGACGGATCATCCAATACGGTAAAAATGGTAAATTGGTTGAGTTGAACGACCTCTTCACAGACGAATTCGTCAAAGATGTTAACAACGAAAATATCGTACAAGCAAGTAAGGCTGGAGACAAGGCTTACATGTATCCAATCAGTTCAGCTCCATTCTACATGGCTATGAACAAGAAAATGTTGGAAGATGCTGGAGTTGCAAACCTTGTAAAAGAAGGTTGGACAACTGATGACTTTGAAAAAGTTTTGAAAGCGCTTAAAGATAAAGGCTATACACCAGGTTCATTGTTCAGTTCTGGTCAAGGGGGAGACCAAGGAACACGTGCCTTCATCGCAAACCTTTATGGCGGTTCTGTAACAGACAAAGACGTAACCAAATATACAACAGACGATCCTAAATTTGTCAAAGGTCTTGAAAAAGCTGCTAGCTGGATTAAAGACGGTTTGTTGAACAACGGTTCACAATTTGACGGTGGAGCAGATATCCAAAACTTTGCCAACGGTCAAACTTCATACACAATCCTTTGGGCACCAGCTCAAAACGGTATCCAAGCGAAACTCTTGGAAGCAAGTAAGGTAGACGTGGTAGAAGTACCATTCCCATCAGACTCTGGTAAACCATCTCTTGAATACCTTGTAAACGGATTTGCAGTATTTAACAACAAAGACGACAAAAAGGTCGCAGCAGCTAAGAAATTCGTTCAATTCATCGCAGATGACAAAGAATGGGGTCCTAAAGACGTAGTTCGTACAGGTGCCTTCCCAGTTCGTACATCCTTTGGCAAACTTTATGATGACAAACGTATGGAAACAATCAGTGGCTGGACTAAATACTACTCACCATACTACAACACTATCGATGGATTTGCTGAAATGAGAACTCTTTGGTTCCCAATGTTGCAATCTGTATCAAATGGTGACGAAAAACCAGCGGATGCTTTGAAAGCCTTCACTGAAAAAGCTAACGAAACAATCAAAAAAGCTACAAAACAATAAGCACTAAGTCAGATTGATTCCCCCCTTTTCCCTGAGCACTACGGTGTAAGAAAAGGGGGACTTTTGTTTGAAATGGTAGGAACTGTCACGAAATTAAAATGAAGTTCTTACATAAGCGAATCTTAAAAAATTTCATTTTGATTTTAAAACAGTTCAAGAAAATCAAAAACTATTCTATTTGAAAGAGAGGTGCCGACTGTGAAAGTTAATAAAATTCGTATGCGGGAAACAGTGATTTCCTATGCTTTCCTAGCACCAGTATTATTCTTCTTTGTGATCTTTGTCTTGGCTCCTATGATTATGGGATTCATTACAAGTTTCTTTAACTACTCCATGACCAGCTTTGAGTTTGTTGGTTTGGACAACTACATTCGCATGTTTAAAGATCCTGTCTTTACCAAGTCTTTGATCAATACCGTTATTCTGGTTATTGGATCAGTACCGATTGTGGTTCTCTTCTCGCTCTTTGTAGCATCTCAAACCTATCATCAAAATGCCATTGCCCGTTCTTTCTATCGTTTCGTCTTCTTCCTTCCTGTAGTTACAGGTAGTGTTGCCGTAACGGTTGTATGGAAATGGATCTATGACCCACTATCAGGGATTCTAAACTTTGTCCTTAAGTCAAGCCACATCATCAGCCAAAACATTTCTTGGCTGGGAGATAAAAACTGGGCATTGATGGCGATTATGATTATCCTTTTGACAACATCTGTTGGTCAGCCGATTATCCTTTATATCGCTGCCATGGGAAATATTGATAACTCACTAGTTGAAGCAGCGCGTGTTGACGGTGCGACTGAGTTCCAAGTGTTCTGGAAGATCAAATGGCCTAGCCTTCTTCCAACAACTCTTTACATCGCAATCATTACAACTATCAACTCTTTCCAATGTTTCGCCTTGATTCAGCTCTTGACATCTGGTGGTCCAAACTACTCAACAAGTACCTTGATGTACTACCTTTACGAAAAAGCTTTCCAATTGACAGAGTACGGCTATGCAAATACCATCGGTGTCTTCTTGGCAGTGATGATTGCCATTGTCAGCTTTGCTCAATTCAAGATCCTCGGAAACGACGTAGAATACTAAAGAAAGGAGACAGTTATGCAACCTACACAAAAGAAACCTTTAACAGCTTTCACTGTTATTTCAACGATTATCTTGCTCTTGTTGACCGTACTGTTCATCTTTCCATTCTACTGGATTTTGACAGGTGCCTTCAAATCACAACCGGATACCATTATGATTCCACCACAGTGGTTCCCTAAAATGCCAACCATGGAAAACTTCCAACAACTCATGGTGCAAAACCCTGCTATGCAGTGGATGTGGAACTCTGTATTTATCTCGCTAGTAACCATGTTCCTAGTTTGTGCAACTTCATCCTTAGCAGGATATGTATTGGCTAAAAAACGTTTCTATGGTCAGCACATTCTCTTTGCAGTCTTTATCGCTGCCATGGCTCTTCCAAAACAAGTTGTCCTTGTACCATTGGTACGTATCGTCAACTTCATGGGAATTCACGATACTCTTTGGGCAGTTATCTTGCCTTTGATTGGATGGCCATTTGGGGTCTTCCTCATGAAACAATTCAGCGAAAACATCCCAACAGAATTGCTTGAATCAGCTAAAATCGATGGTTGTGGTGAAATTCGTACCTTCTGGAGCGTAGCCTTCCCAATTGTGAAGCCAGGATTTGCAGCCCTTGCGATCTTTACCTTCATCAATACTTGGAACGACTACTTCATGCAGTTGGTTATGTTGACTTCACGTCAGAACTTGACTATCTCACTCGGGGTTGCGACCATGCAGGCCGAAATGGCAACCAACTATGGTTTGATCATGGCGGGTGCCGCTCTTGCAGCCGTGCCAATCGTAACAGTCTTCCTTGTCTTCCAAAAATCCTTTACACAGGGTATTACTATGGGAGCTGTTAAAGGATAATACTCTTCGAAAATCAAATTCAGACAAGGTCAGCATTACCTTGCCATACTTAAGTATTGCTTGCGGTTAGCTTCCTAGTTTGTTCTTCCATTTTCATTGAGTATAAGAGAATACAGAGTTATAAGTGTCTACAAAATGGAGAGTATGCAGTTACTTCGTGAAGTTTTGTCAGACACTTATAAACTTAATCTATGATTTTGGTTAACTATCAGAAATGAAGGAAACAGTATGATTTTTGACGATTTGAAAAACATCACCTTTTACAAAGGGATTCATCCCAATCTAGATAAGGCTATCGACTATCTCTATCAGCACCGTAAGGATTCTTTCAAACTAGGTAAGTATGAGATTGACGGGGACAAGGTCTTTCTAGTTGTTCAGGAAAATGTCCTCAATCAAGCTGAAAATGATCAATTTGAACACCATAAGAACTATGCAGATTTGCATTTGCTGGTAGAAGGACATGAATATTCTAGCTACGGTTCACGTATCAAAGACGAGGCGGTAGCATTCGACGAAGCGAGTGACATTGGTTTTGTCCATTGTCATGAACGCTACCCACTCTTGTTGGGTTATCACAATTTTGCGATTTTCTTTCCAGGAGAACCGCACCAGCCAAATGGCTATGCAGGTATGGAAGAGAAGGTTCGCAAATATCTCTTTAAAATTTTGATTGATTAAAATAATCAGGAGGAGCAAACATGGCACAAAAAGGAGTAAGCCTTATCAAGGCAGCATTTGATACAGATAACTTTCTCATGCGTTTCAGTGAAAAGGTCTTGGATATCGTGACAGCCAATCTTCTTTTTGTCGTCTCTTGTTTGCCCATCGTGACGATTGGAGTGGCTAAAATCAGCCTCTATGAAACCATGTTTGAGATTAAGAAAAGTAGACGAGTACCTGTTTTCAGAACCTATCTGAGAGCTTTCAAGCAAAATCTGAAACTGGGTCTTCAGTTAGGTTTGATGGAGTTAGGCATTGTTTTGTTGAGTCTTTTAGACCTCTATCTCTTCTGGGGACAGACAGCTTTGCCTTTCCAGCTTGTGAAAGCTATATGTTTGGGGATTCTCATCTTCCTCACTCTCGTGATGCTGGCTAGCTATCCCATCGCTGCGCGCTATGATTTGTCTTGGAAAGAAGTGTTGCAAAAGGGGCTTATCTTGGCAAGTTTTAACTTTCCATGGTTCTTCCTCATGTTAGCCATTCTCTTTCTCATAGTGATGGTTCTTTATCTATCCGCCTTCACTCTCCTTTTGGGTGGGTCAGCCTTTATCCTCTTTGGTTTTGGTTTGCTAGTCTTTCTCCAAGCAGGTTTGATGGAGAAAATCTTCGCCAAATACCAGTAGGATGGCTCGTTCCTGAAACTACTTTCAATCGTTACAGTTTCTAAAATACAAGTAGAAACTAAAATCTAAGTGTATACAAGATATTGAAAGCGATTTTCACAAGGTGTATACTAAACTTGTAAAAAATAGAACTGCTCTCAGCAGAAAAAAGAAATCTTAGGAGAAAATCTATGTCAGATTTGAAAAAATACGAAGGTGTCATTCCAGCCTTCTACGCATGTTATGATGATCAAGGAGAAGTCAGTCCGGAGCGTACGCGTGCCTTGGTTCAATACTTTATTGATAAGGGAGTTCAAGGACTTTATGTCAATGGTTCTTCTGGTGAATGTATTTACCAAAGTGTGGCAGACCGCAAGTTGATTTTGGAAGAAGTCATGGCAGTTGCCAAAGGGAAATTGACCATCATCGCTCACGTAGCTTGCAACAATACCAAAGACAGTATGGAACTTGCTCGCCACGCAGAAAGTTTGGGTGTAGATGCCATTGCAACGATTCCACCGATTTACTTCCGCTTGCCAGAATACTCAGTTGCCAAATACTGGAACGATATCAGTTCTGCAGCTCCA
This sequence comes from bacterium, assembly GCA_905221345.1. GTDB lineage: Bacteria > Bacillota > Bacilli > Lactobacillales > Streptococcaceae > Streptococcus. The sequence continues at coordinate 10,733 of CAJNCW010000002.1, read as the reverse complement.
AACACAGACTACGTGATTTACAACATTCCTCAGTTAGCAGGTGTTGCTTTGACTCCAAGTCTCTACACTGAAATGTTGAAGAATCCTCGTGTTATCGGTGTTAAGAACTCTTCTATGCCAGTTCAAGATATCCAAACCTTTGTCAGCCTTGGTGGAGAAGACCACATTGTCTTTAACGGTCCAGATGAACAGTTCCTAGGTGGACGCCTCATGGGTGCTAAAGCTGGTATCGGTGGTACTTATGGTGCGATGCCAGAACTCTTCTTGAAACTCAATGAGTTGATTGCTGAGAAAGAATTGGAAACAGCGCGTGAATTGCAATACGCTATAAACGCAATCATCGGCAAACTCACTTCTGCACATGGAAATATGTACGGTGTCATCAAAGAAGTCTTGAAGATCAATGAAGGCTTGAATATTGGTTCAGTTCGTTCACCATTGACGCCAGTAATCGAAGAAGATCGATCAGTTGTAGAAGCAGCTGCAGCCTTGATTCGTGAAACCAAGGAGCGCTTCCTCTAATCCATAAGGAGGTATTTATGACACACTACGTTGCAATTGATATCGGTGGAACCAACATCAAATATGGCTTGATTGACCAAGAAGGCCAACTTGTTGAATCACATGAAATGCCAACAGAGGCGCATAAGGGCGGTCCTCATATCTTACAAAAGACCAAAGATATCGTAGCCAGCTATTTAGAAAAAGGTCCAGTAGCAGGTGTTGCTATTTCTTCTGCAGGAATGGTAGATCCTGACAAAGGCGAGATTTTCTATGCGGGACCTCAAATCCCTAACTATGCAGGAACCCAGTTCAAGAAGGAAATCGAGACGAGCTTTTCGATTCCTTGTGAAATTGAGAATGACGTCAACTGTGCAGGTCTGGCTGAGGCAGTATCTGGTTCAGGAAAGGGAGCGAGTGTCACACTTTGCTTGACTATTGGAACCGGTATTGGTGGTTGCTTGATTATGGATGGGAAAGTTTTCCATGGATTTAGCAATTCAGCCTGCGAAGTTGGTTATATGCACATGCAGGATGGAGCGTTCCAAGATCTCGCTTCCACGACAGCCTTGGTGGAGTATGTAGCAGCAGGTCACGGAGATCCAGTTGATCAGTGGAATGGCCGACGCATCTTTAAGGAAGCCACTGAAGGAAACAAGATCTGTATGGCTGGGATTGACCGCATGGTAGATTACCTTGGAAAAGGTCTGGCAAATATTTGCTATGTTGCCAATCCAGAAGTGGTCATTCTTGGTGGCGGTATTATGGGACAAGAGGCTATCCTCAAACCCAAGATCCGTACAGCCTTGAAAGAAGCTTTAGTACCAAGCCTAGCTGAAAAAACACGATTAGAATTTGCCCATCATCAAAATACAGCAGGGATGTTGGGAGCCTATTATCATTTCAAAACAAAATAATCCTAGTTTGGAATTATAGAATTAAGAAAAACAATGAATCACTACTTGAGTGAAAACTGTTTTGCTTAATTCTTTTTTTGATGATATAAAAACTATCGAGGTATATGAAAAGTAGCGGAGATATCCTTTAAGATAGCCTTAGAAGACGGCGCAAGCTCTCTAAATACTAACCTAAGCCAAGAAGAAAAAATGATATAATGAGATGGACTAAAATTGATAAATTAGAATTTGTAGAGGTGAAAAAATGTAATGGCAACCTATTCACCTTAAATCGAAATCATATAAAATTACGAGGAGATTGTAAGATGAATAATTATATAAAATTGAATGAAGATAGATGGAATAATGTAAAAAATGACTACACTGAGCCATTGACACAGGAAGAATTAGAAGAAGTTAGAAAACATCCAATCTCTGTTGCCTTAACTGTTGGAAAAAAAGTTCCGATAGAATGGTTTGAAAAAGCCAAGGGGAAAAAGATATTAGGGTTAGCTTGTGGTGGTGGTCAGCAGGGTCCCGTTTTTGCTGCAAAAGGTTATGATGTCACCATCATGGATTTTTCTAAATCACAATTACAAAGAGATGAGTTGGTTGCTAAAAGAGAAGGCTTAAAAATCAATACAGTTCAAGGTGATATGACAAAAGCATTTCCATTTGAAGATGAAACTTTTGATATTATTTTTAATCCAGTTTCAAATGTATATATAGAAGATTTAGAAAACATGTATAAAGAAGCCGCTCGAGTATTGAAAAAGGGTGGACTGTTAATGGTCGGATTTATGAATCCTTGGATATACATGTATGATGCTGACACTGTATGGGATAAACCCGATGAGGAATTACTTTTAAAGTTTTCACTACCTTTTAATTCAAGAGAGCTTGAAGAGGAAGGCGAAATCACCATCAATCCAGAATATGGATATGAATTTAGTCATACCTTAGAAAGTCAGATTAGAGGACAACTAAAAAATGGTCTCGCTATGATCGATTTTTATGAATCGTGTGACAAAAGACATCGATTATCACGTTATGGAAATGATTATATAGCTACACTTTGCATTAAACTATAATCTTATAGAACACATTTCAGGAGAATAGCCCGTTTTATTTTCTGTAAGGGTTAAAATCTAAATCTCACTTTGTCGAAGTAAAACAATTAAATAAAATTAAAGAAAGGAAGTAAAAGCAAATAGCCGATACTTCCTTTTTTGTTGTCAAAAATTCAAAAAAGCAAAGGAGAATTTATGGAAGAACTGAAAAAAAAGATTAGAATTTACGCATCATCAAAATATAGCAGGGATGTTGGGAGCCTATTATCATTTCAAAACAAAACAATCCTAGTTTGGTTAAACCAAACTAGGATTTTCTAACGCGTTTTTGTCTACGATAGCCATTGAGCTTTTTATTTTCCCAATAGCTGTTAAAGATTTTTTCCTTGCTATCTCGATTGATTTCCAAAAAGTAGGCATAAATCAAATCTATTAAAATGAGCATAGGGAGCTGAGCGGAAATACGCTGGATGTAAGAAGATTGGCTATGATTTGCGACGAGGACTGTTTCGGTATAAGCCTGACTATTTTTGTTTGGAGCGCTGGTAAAGAGAATGGTCTTAGCCCCCATTTCCTTGGCATCCAACAAACTATCGAGGACGGATTGGGTAGTGCCTGATAGGGAAAAGCCAAGTACCAAACAGTTTTCATCCATGATACTGGTCGTCCATGCAAAGCCATCCTGATCGGTCAAAGCTTCACAGACAACACCTAGACGCATAAAACGGAGTTTCATCTCACGGGCAATCAGACCAGAACTTCCCGTCCCAAAAAAGTAAACTCGTTCAGCGTCATCGATTAATTGGGCAACTCGTTCCAGTTGTTCTTCGTCAATTAAATCCTGTGTTTGTTCCCGTAGGTTGCTGTAGCTTCGTAAAACACGTTTGGTCAAAGGACTGTGTTTGTGCGAATGAGTGTCCGGTTTACTAGCCTGGTGCTGGTATTGAAAGACAAATTCTCGATAGCCAGTAAAGCCACATTTTTTTGCAAAACGGGTAAGAGCAGCTTGGGAAACATGCAGTTTTTGAGTAACCTGTTGCGATGATAGATCATCCACAATCGTATCTACCTGCAAGAAATAACGAGCGATTTCCTGTTCTAACTCTGTTAATTCTTCAAAATGAAGATCAATAATAGTTGCGATATCCTGCTTTTTCATGGAGCTCCTTTTCATGAGTCAAACTCTTAAAAGTTGACGATTGCCTGCTTATTAACATCATTATATCATAGAAGTTAGGATAACTAAATAAAAAGGCATTTTCAGTTAAAAGTCAAAAAATGCTTCGACTTTTCCAAGAGTTTCTCCGTAAAATATGGTACAATGAAAAGTACCGAGCTTCACCCGTTTGCTCTATTATTTTAGGGAAAATAAAGGTGAAAATCAGAAATTTTTCTAGAAAAGAGTCTTAGTTGTATGAGAAAATTTAATAGCCATTCGATTCCGATTCGGCTTAATTTACTGTTTGCCATAGTTATCCTGCTGTTTATGACCATTATCGGTCGATTGTTATACATGCAGGTGCTGAATAAAGATTTCTATGAAGCAAAGTTGTCATCAGCCAGCCAGACTAGGGTGACAACCAGTTCAGCTCGTGGACAGATCTATGATGCGGCAGGGAAACCCTTGGTAGAAAACACACTTAAGCAAGTTGTTTCTTTCACACGAAACAATAAGATGACGGCGGCAGAGTTAAAGGAGACGGCTAAAAAACTGCTGACTTACGTGAATGTCACTTCCCCTGAACTCACAGACCGTCAGATTGCAGACTACTACTTGGCGGACCAGGACGTATACAAAAAAACAGTCGAGGCTCTGCCAAGTGACAAACGTCTGGATTCAGATGGGAACCGTTTATCGGAAGCAACTCTCTACAATAATGCGGTTGAAAGTATTGATGTGAGTCAACTCAATTATACAGACGACCAGAAAAAGGAAATCTATCTCTTTAGTCAGCTCAATGCCGTTGAAAATTTCGCAACTGGCACCATTTCAACAGATGCTTTAGATGATACTCAGGTTGCTCTTGTGGCTTCTGCATCCAAGGAATTACCGGGCATTAGCATTTCAACTTCATGGGACCGAAAAGTACTAGACACTTCTCTATCGTCTATCGTCGGTAGCGTTTCAAATGAAAAGTCAGGACTTCCAGCTGAGGAAGTTGACGCTTATCTCAAGAAAGGCTACTCTCTCAATGACCGAGTGGGAACTTCTTATCTTGAAAAGCAATATGAAGATGTTCTTCAAGGCAAACGCTCCGTCAAGGAAATCCATCTCGACAAACATGGAAACATGGAAAGTGTGGAAAATGTCGAGGAAGGAAGCAAAGGAAATAATATCAAACTAACGATTGACCTCGCTTTCCAAAATGGAGTGGATGATCTGCTTAAGAGCTACTTTAACTCGGAGTTGAGTAATGGTGGCGCTAAATATTCTGAAGGGGTCTACGCTGTGGCCCTCAATCCCAAAACTGGTGCAGTTCTAGCCATGTCAGGTGTCAAGCATGATGTTGAATCAGGGAAATTGAGCTCAGACTCCCTAGGGACAGTTACCAACGTCTTTGTACCAGGATCTGTCGTCAAGGCAGCAACCATCAGCTCTGGCTGGGAAAATGGAGTTTTGTCAGGCAATCAAACCTTGACAGACCAGCCGATTGTTTTCCAAGGTTCAGCTCCTATCAATTCATGGTATACCTTGTCATACGGTTCTTTTCCTATCACAGCGGTTGAAGCCTTGGAGTATTCCTCTAATACCTACATGGTGCAAACAGCTCTGGGAATTATGGGACAGACCTATAAACCCAATATGATGGTAGCAACGAGTCGATTAGATACAGCTATGGGCAAATTGCGGTCAACCTTTGGGGAATATGGACTTGGAGCTTCAACGGGGATTGACCTTCCAGATGAATCAACAGGATTTATACCAAAAGAATTTGATTTGGCCAACTATCTAAATAATGCTTTTGGTCAGTTTGATAACTATACTCCGATGCAGTTAGCCCAGTATGTCGCAACCATTGCAAACAATGGTGTGCGTCTGGCTCCCCATATCGTTGAAGGCGTTTATGGAAACAATGACCAAGGTGGCTTAGGCAGTCTGGTTCAAGAAACAGCCACTAAGGAACTGAACAAGGTTAATATTTCAGAAGCAGATATGGCTATCTTGCAGCAAGGTTTCTATCAAGTTTCGCATGGAACGAGCGCTCTGACAACTGGTCGTGCCTTCTCAAATGGTGCAGCCGTTTCCATCAGTGGAAAGACAGGTACAGCCGAAAGTTACGTTAATGGTGGTCAAAAAGCCAACAATACGAATGCAGTTGCCTATGCACCAACCGAAAATCCCCAAATCGCGGTTGCAGTCGTCTTTCCTCATAACACTAATCTTACAAATGGTGTCGGACCTTCGATTGCACGCGATATTATCAATCTTTATCACCAACACCATCCAATGAATTAGAAAGGAACTTATGCTGTATCCAACACCTATTGCCAAGCTGATTGATAGCTATTCAAAGTTACCAGGTATCGGGATTAAAACGGCTACCCGCCTAGCCTTCTATACCATTGGAATGTCTGATGACGATGTCAATGAATTTGCCAAGAATCTCCTGTCTGCTAAGCGGGAATTGACCTATTGTTCCATCTGTGGTCGTTTAACGGATGATGATCCTTGCTCGATCTGTACAGACCCGACTCGTGATCAGACAACCATCTTGGTGCTAGAGGATAGTCGCGATGTGGCTGCTATGGAAAACATCCAAGAATACCACGGACTCTATCATGTCTTGCACGGCCTCATTTCTCCTATGAATGGTATCAGCCCAGACGATATCAACCTCAAGAGTCTCATGACCCGTCTTATGGATAGTGAGGTTTCAGAGGTAATCGTGGCAACCAATGCGACAGCGGATGGAGAAGCGACATCTATGTACCTCTCTCGCCTCCTCAAACCAGCTGGTATCAAGGTTACTCGCCTAGCACGAGGTCTAGCCGTGGGAGCAGATATCGAGTATGCGGACGAAGTCACACTCTTACGAGCCATTGAAAATCGGACAGAGTTGTAGGAGTAAACAAATTTACGAACTCAATTCATTTATACAAGAACGGGGAGACCGAGTTTGTCGTTATCGGTCTCTTTTTATATTTCTTTACTATCAGTACCATGTTCAAGTTTCAAAAAAGAAGCAAATATGATATACTAAGGTGCGAGTATTCTATTAGAAAATAGGACAGTAATATGAAACAAACAATTATTCTTTTATACGGTGGACGTAGTGCAGAGCGTGAGGTCTCTGTACTATCAGCTGAGAGTGTCATGCGTGCGGTCAACTACGACCGTTTCACAGTCAAGACTTTCTTTATCAGTCAGTCAGGTGACTTTATCAAGACGCAAGAATTTAGCCAGACTCCAGGTCAAGAGGATCGTCTCATGACCAATGCGACTATTGACTGGGACAAAAAAATAGCGCCAAGTGCCATCTACGAAGAAGGTGCAGTGGTCTTTCCAGTTCTTCATGGTCCGATGGGAGAAGATGGCTCTGTTCAAGGATTCCTTGAAGTTTTGAAAATGCCTTATGTTGGTTGCAATATCTTGTCATCTAGTCTTGCCATGGATAAAATCACGACCAAGCGTATTTTAGAATCAGTAGGGATTGATCAAGTTCCTTATGTGGCTATCGTCGAAGGTGATGATGTGACTGCTAAAATCGCTGAAGTTGAAGAAAAATTGACTTATCCAGTCTTCACAAAACCGTCAAACATGGGTTCAAGTGTCGGTATTTCTAAGTCTGAAAACCAAGAAGAACTCCGCCAAGCCTTGAAACTTGCCTTCCAATATGACAGCCGTGTCTTGGTTGAGCAAGGGGTAAATGCTCGTGAAATCGAGGTTGGTCTCTTGGGCAACTACGATGTTAAGAGTACACTTCCTGGTGAAGTGGTCAAGGATGTTGCTTTCTACGACTATGATGCCAAGTATATTGACAACAAGATTACTATGGATATCCCGGCTAGGATTAGTGATGATGTAGTAGCTATCATGCGTCGAAATGCAGAAACAGCCTTCCGTGCAATCGGTGGCCTCGGTCTGTCTCGTTGTGATTTCTTCTATACAGATAAGGGAGAGATTTTCCTAAACGAGCTCAATACCATGCCAGGTTTCACCCAGTGGTCTATGTATCCACTACTTTGGGACAATATGGGAATCAGCTACCCAGAACTAATCGAGCGTTTGGTTGACCTTGCCAAGGAAAGCTTTGACAAGCGCGAAGCGCATTTGCTATAAAAATGAAAGAGAGGGTAGAAGCCAGAACTATCACTGCATGGTGACTAGAGTTCTTGGACTTCAACCCTTTTTAAAGGAGTAGAAATGAAATTAACGATCCATGAAGTTGCCCAAGCTGTTGGAGCTAAAAATGATGTTAGTCTCTTTGCAGATGTTCAGTTAGAAAAGGCTGAGTTTGACAGTCGTTTGATTGGGACGGGAGATTTGTTTGTGCCACTTAAAGGTGCGCGCGATGGTCATGACTTTATCGAAACAGCTTTTGAAAATGGTGCAACAGTAACCTTGTCTGAGAAAGAGGTTGCAAATCATCCCTATATTTTAGTAGACGATGTGTTGACTGCCTTTCAAACCCTTGCAGCCTACTATCTTGAAAAAATGGCAGTTGATGTCTTTGCGGTCACAGGTTCAAATGGCAAGACAACGACCAAGGATATGCTGGCGCATTTGCTATCGACAACTTACAAGACCTACAAAACTCAGGGCAATTACAATAACGAAATTGGTCTTCCTTACACAGTTCTTCATATGCCAGATGATACTGAAAAATTGGTATTGGAGATGGGGCAGGATCACTTGGGAGATATTCATCTCTTGTCAGAATTGGCCCATCCCAAAACAGCCATTGTGACTTTGGTTGGAGAAGCTCATTTGGCCTTTTTCAAAGATCGTTCTGAGATTGCTAAAGGAAAAATGCAAATTGCAGACGGCATGACTTCAGGTTCCTTGCTCTTAGCACCAGCCGACTCCATTGTAGAGGCCTACTTGCCAGCTGATAAAAAGGTGGTCCGTTTTGGGCAAGGGGCAGAATTGGAAATCACAGACTTGATTGAGCGTAAGGATAGTCTGACCTTTAAGGCTAATTTCTTGGGAAAAGCTCTTGACTTGCCAGTGACTGGTAAGTACAATGCGACCAATGCTATGATCGCATCTTATGTGGCTCTACAAGAAGGAGTTTCAGAAGAGCAAATTCGTCAGGCCTTCCAAGATCTTGAATTGACGCGTAACCGTACTGAGTGGAAGAAAGCAGCCAATGGAGCAGATATCCTGTCTGACGTATACAATGCCAATCCAACTGCTATGAAGTTGATTTTGGAGACTTTTTCGGCTATTCCAGCCAATGAAGAAGGCAAGAAAATAGCTGTTCTAGCAGACATGAAGGAACTCGGCAACCAGTCTGTTCAACTCCATAACCAGATGATTTTGAGTCTCTCGCCAGATGTGCTGGATACCGTTATTTTCTATGGAGAAGATATTTCTGAATTGGCCCAACTTGCCAGTCAAATGTTTCCAATCGGCCACGTTTTCTACTTCAAAAAAACAGCTGACGAGGACCAATTTGAAGACCTAGTCAAGAAGGTTAAGGAAAGCCTTGGGGCCAATGACCAAATTTTGCTCAAAGGATCGAACTCCATGAATCTAGCCAAGCTGGTAGAAAGTTTAGAAAATGAATGCAAGTGATTTTACCAAGTATCTGCAAAGAATGCTAGCTATTACGGATACTGGATTAACATTTACAAAAGATCCTTTTGACTGTGAGCGATACGAGGACTTGCGTGCGATCTTATCTGATATTTTGAGAGAAACTACAGAACTAAAGCAAGAGGAAGTAACAGAGCTCCTGAGACCAACTTCCGCTTACGCAACTCCTCTGATGGACGTCCGTGCTTGGATTGTTGAGGATGAAAAAGTATGTCTAGTCAGAGGGCAAGGAGAGGAAAGTTGGGCTTTGCCAGGTGGCTTTGGTGAAGTCGGCTATTCTCCAACCGAGAATATTCTCAAAGAAATTAAAGAAGAAACCGGTTTTACAGCAAAGGCTGAAAGGTTACTTGCAGTTTTTGACACCAATCGTTTCCAACTACAGAGCAAACAATATGCAAAGTTTGTCTTTGAATGTCAACTTCTTGACGGACAATTTCAAGAAAATCAAGAGATTGCCGACCTTCAATTTTTTGCTATTGACCAACTGCCAGCCTTATCTGAAAAACGCATCACCAAGGAGCAGATGGAGATTCTTTGGCAAGTTTATCAGGGACAAAGAGAGCAATATATTGATTAAGGAGATGATTATCGTATTTCTGAATTCATTTTTTTCTATTGGCATGGTATAATATGTGAGAAGATTTTGAAATATAATGAGGAATATTAAATGAATTTATGGGATATTTTCTTTACGCCCCAAGCAACAGAACCACCCAAATTTGACCTTTTTTGGTATGTCAGCCTATTCACACTCTTGGTCTTGACCTTCTATACAGCCTATCGTTATCGTGAAAAGAAGGCTTGCCAACGATTTTTCCAAATTTTGCAAGCTGTCCAGTTAATCCTTCTTTATGGTTGGTATTGGGTTAATCATATGCCGCTGTCAGAAAGCTTACCATTTTATCATTGCCGTATGGCTATGTTTGTGGTGCTTTTACTTCCAGGTCAGTCCAGATATAAGCAGTACTTTGCATTGCTGGGGACATTTGGTACATTAGCAGCCTTTGTTTATCCAGTGCCAGATGCCTATCCTTTCCCACATATTGCTATCTTGTCCTTTATCTTTGGGCACCTAGCTCTCTTGGGGAATTCCCTGATTTATCTATTAAGACAGTATGATGGACGATTGCTAGATGTGAAGCGGATTTTTCTCCTGACCTTTGCGCTAAATGCCTTGATTTTTGTGGTCAATTTGGTGACAGGCGGAGATTATGGTTTCCTAACAAAACCACCATTAGTCGGAGATCATGGGTTAGTAGCCAATTACTTGATTGTGTCTCTTGCTTTGTCAGTTGCTATCAGTTTGACAAGGAAAATTTTAGAAGCCTTTTTGGAGCAAGAGGAAGAAAAATTTCTCGTAAAGAAAGTTTAATTTTAAGTTCAGATTGAAGAAAAAGTCCATTTTGGACAATTTTCTTCAATCTTTTTCTTATGTGACTATTAGTCCGTCTCGCTCCGTCAGGTGCGAGACAAATAAACCACCCGCTATGCGGGTGCGCATCGAAG
>CAJNCW010000001.1 GCA_905221345.1 bacterium | reverse complement strand
TTGTAAATTACGGAGCTCTTCTTTACGATTGATAAACTTCATGACATTCTCCTACCGATAACAATTTATTATCACTAGTATACCACAAATTACTATTAAATATATTTTTCTTGTGATAACAAAATCAAGTTTCTTATCATAAGCTAGAAAGGAATAAGGAGGACACCCTATGAGTGTGATTGAACGCTTAGCTGAAAGAGTAGCTAGGCAAGAGGACAAAGTTGCGAAGGAGACGGAAAAACTAGAGATCTATCGCAATCAATTACAAACAGCGTTGTATCAAGACTTTATCAAACGTCAACAAAATAGTCGCTGGACATTTGATGAAGCATTGACACAGGCCTTTGGCCAAGAAGAACAACCAACACTATCCGATAATAGAAATGAGGAATAACACATGACAAAAGATTGGACTTTTGACCAACCCCTAGATGATAACACACCGACATCTTCCACAGAAGAACGTGCGAAGATTGCGGCGCTATTTCATCAGGAAAAACAACAAGAGTCTGAAGATGTGGATTATGTAGCAGCCTTTGAGATGGAACAACAAAAGGCTAAAGATCAGTCTGTTTCACAACCAAAGCCACAGGAGAAAATAGAGCCAAGACAAGTTCCATCACCTACCATTACCAGCGACTACAAGCAACATTTAGCCAATGTCATGGCTCAAAATAATGAGGACATTCTTCAAAGTCAGAAGAAAATCGAAGAGTTGCACCAGTTGATTGATGATAAGAATAAGCACAATAAAAAACTACAAGCCATTTCAGAAGCTATTGATGACTTGTAAGTACGAGCAGCCCTTACAAGGGCTGCTTTTTAAAAGGAGAGAAGATGAGGTTATTCAAAAAGCAAAGACACAACCAAGATAGTTTTAAACGGCTCATTCATCGCTTATCAGGAATGTCTGAAGCTGACTTATATAAGGTCAACCAATTATTAGATGTTGTTTTTGATTCGACCAGTGACGTAAAAAAAGCTCCTCAAGATGTACAAAAGGAGCCGACCCTAGATGAGACCATTACTGAAGCTAAGAATATGCTGAAGACTGAGCAACTTGAAAAACGGATAGAGCAGTTTAGGCAGGCGAAGAAACCTAAAAATGAGTAAAAAAATTAGGCGTTAATGTTGGCCTAATCTTTTTGTCTAATACTTGTTGTTCGCTGATAAACATACTTTCTTGTCAATTTACTATCATTTAGATTTTCTATGTCAAAGATAAAATAATGATCACGATTGTCTTTGGCATTTTCTTTATTGAGTTTGAAATAGTTTTTAGCTGATTTCGCCATTGCCAACATAATATCATCTGTTAGAAAAGTCAGTGGAGTATCTAGTGCTGAGTAGCGATAGAAGTCACTTTCAAATTTTCGGTAATGTTCGCTGAAGTAGTCCATCTGTAATTCATTTTTATAGAAATCAAGCTGATTCATGGTAGACCTCCTCAACTAATGTGATAGTTATAATATCTTCTAAAGCGATAGTGATATGTCCGTCACTGGTTTTTAGAATGACCTCATCCGTTGATAGTGTCGGAACGGTTCCGATAATAGTTTGATAGTCATTTTTCTGTATTCTAGTCACCTGTATCGTTAATTTATTGGCGTAACTTTGACTGAGTAACAACAACTTTTGATTTAGCGATAGGTCAGAAAGATAGTTGATTTGCTTATCGTCATCTGATAAAGCAGAGGTGTGTTCAGATAAAAAGAACCCCATCCACTTTTGCATTTTAACATCTTGATAGTCTCTTGCGGATTGAAATGGTAAGTATGATCGGTCAATCATTGTAATCCCTCCAAGCCACCTGCTGAGTGGCCTCCTATTAGTTTACTTCTTGCAATGTTCCTGGAACTGTCTAAGAGGGCAGTTCCTTTTTGAACCGCTAAAAAACCGAATTGGTCTCTAATATGATCAATAGTTCGCTGTAAGTTTTCTTCTTTCTCTGTTGCTTCGACATCATCAAATAAGGAGATTAAGGCATAGCTTTCATCAACAAACCCTGAGTAATTGACTGCAATCCCCCGAACAGCTCCTGAAGTGTACTTTTTACGAAAGAGCGTTAGCACAGTATCTGTAAGCAGACGTGTTTGGTTAGTAGGTTCTATCTTCATTTGAGTGTTGATTGGCTGTTTCATTTCCGTTTTAGAATAGGTCACAACAACGGAAACAATAGTCGCTTTCTGATGTTCTCGTCTCATTCGGATAGCCACCTGTTCAGCCATTTCACTCAGGACAACCTCAATATCACGCTGCTTAACGTAGTCACGAGGTAGCATCTGAGAGTTACCAAGTCCGTGTGATTTTGGTTTATAGGGTTGATGAACATTACTTTCATCAACCCCGTTAGCATGAAACCATAACTGAACCCCAACCTTTCCAAATTCTTTTTTCAATAAATCAGGGTTGCTATTGGCTAGTTCCTTGATAGAGGTAATTCCTAGTTTGTGAAGGAGTTTTTCTGTTCTAGAACCAATACCCCAAAAATCAGATAGTTTAGGGATTGACCAGACTTTTGTTTCCACATCTTCGTAGGACCAATTGGCACGCATGGTTGGTGTTCGTTTGGCTTCATTGTCTAGAGCGAGTTTGGCCAATAATGGGTTAGCATTACTCATACCGATGGTAGAATAGATACCCGTCTTTTTCCAAATGTCATGTTGTATCTTAGCAGAGACGACGTCTAATTTCGCTTTTCTATCCATCTGTTTATCACTCACAAAGTAATTGAGTGAGGAGGTTAAATCAATAAATCCTTCATCAATGGAGTAGGGGAGAATATCTTCAGGAGCAGCATAATCTTGGAAAATGTGCTGAATGTCAATATTCTTTTTGATATAGCGATCCATACGTGGTGGGACAATAAGCGTTCGCTTAGCCCAATGTTCAATATAAGAAACATAACGTGGGGATATGTCTAAGCCTTGACGCTTGGCATTATAGTAGTCAAATTTTCTTGTAGTGATGTCAAAGGGTAAATCGTAGGCACGGCCGACATTATTTTTTCCAAAAACTTTTTTGAACATGGGAGAAGAGGCCAAAATCAATCCACCAGCGTTGTCAGCTCGGCTCATAACACAGAGAGAAGTATGTAAAGGGTTTAATCCTCTGTCTACACACTCTACAGAAGCATAAAAGGATTTCATGTCAATGAAAGCTATATCTGAACGCGGCTCTTTTGTGTAATCAATATAGCCCATGTCTTTAGTTCCTTTTTAGATTTTCTAACTGTTCTATCAGTTCTTGAATATGATCGGTAATATCATACTCTTTGAGATAAGGCGTAAAATAAATACGATTATTTTTAAGATAAATCATTTCTTTAGCAGTTACTGACATGTTTACGCTCCTATAACAGGCATAAAGTGACTCACGACAAGTCCTACAATTCGAGGATTATCTTCATAAGGAATCCATTTATCAGGGTAGCTATCGTTGAGTGATACCATTCTATAACCATTTTCTTCTCGATAGAGTTTTTTGATATAGACGGAGTCATTCCAGGATAGGGCGTAGACGGCCCCATCATAATCAAAACCGCTAGCACGGATTAGAGCTACTTCACCATCAAGATAGATAGGTTCCATGGAATCTCCTGTAATCCAAGCAGCAATATCATAACCATATTGTTCTTCTTCAGCATAGACGGTTTCTGTTTCATATTTATCAAATAGTGATTCCCCAAGACCAGCAGAAAGAGAAACATCAGATAACACTTCCACCGCAAATAGTGGCACAATCTTATCAATTGATTGTTGTGTTTGAAGCAATCCTTCGGCATACTCATCCACCTTATCTTGATTCTCCGAGGAGAGTTGGAGGTAGGTGTTCACAATCTTGTATTCTGATTCAAAATAGGTTGTTGGAACATCAAGTATTCTTGCAAGAGTAGCAAGATTCTTTTGATTAGGAACGGATTTACCAGCCTCCCATTTATTATATGAAGCTCTATTGATTTTTAACAGATTAGCTAGCTCAGATTGAGAATATTGCTTTTCCATTCTACATTCTTTAAGACGGCTACCAGAAAACATAAATCAAAACTCCTGTTGCTTTATTATGCAACAATTATATCAAAAATTTTTTAAGATGCAAGTGGGAACTATATTTAAGGGATTATTGGGCGTTAAATGGTGGTGATTAAGTGCTATTTATCACTAGTATGATATAATTTTGTTGAGTAGTTTGTACTAATTGATGTTAGGGGGCATATATGATTTCTAGGATAATTTTACAAAATTTTAAACGTTATAAAAAAGTTGATTTTACTTGTAATTCAGAGGTTAACATTTTCGTTGGAGAGAATGGTGCAGGAAAGTCGACGTTATTGTATGCAATTGGATTAGTGCTGAGTGGAAGTCATAGTCAGATTGAAAGAAGTAGTTTAGCTAGTATCTTTAATCAAGAAGCTATTTTAGAATTTATGAGTACGAAGGATATCACACAACTCCCGAAGGTACTTATTGAAATTTATTTTGATGAATTAAATACTGAAATTTCATCTAATTTCAATCTTGAAGGGAAACATAATTCTCAAAAAATAAAAACTTTTGGACTTTCATTAAAAATAACTCCGAATCAAGATTATATTGCTGAAATTAATTCTGTCTTAAATGATAGTAATTGGACGGTATTTCCATTTGAATTCTATAGAGTTGAATTTTTGACATTTGCAGGAAAAACCTACTCTTCATACAATAAACCTTATAAGTTTATGCATTCAATGGTGAATACAAGTCTAATTGATACACAACAAGAAATTAAAAAACGGATCCATGAAGTATACTTAGAAAATATAGCAGCAGCAAATAGAGCAAAAGTTAATCATCAGTACAGGATAAATTCACTTAATTTTTTAGATACTTTAAGGGAGGGCGAATTACTGAAGGAGAATGCTTCAGAATTCCAACTTCATTTTGATGAATCAGAAAATTCATTTAGAGATTCAATATCAGCTGTAAAAAATGGTGTAGATATAAAAAATTTAGGGCAGGGTGAAAAGGTATTATTAGGGGTAGAGAATGCATATAGCCATCTCAAGGAAACAGTTAAAATACTACTTATTGAAGAGCCTGAAAATCATTTGAGTTTCCAGAATCTCCAGAAATTAGTTAATATGCTGAGCTCAAATACTGGAGTTCAAGTTTTTATTGGAACACATTCAAATATGATTGCTTCAAGATTAGGAGTTGATAATCTGCATTTTTTAGACAATGGTCAGATATCTAAACTTGAAGGACTGAATAGAGATACGATACGATTTTTTCAAAAATCTACTAATCAGAATTTATTAAATTTTTCTCTTGGTAAGAAGATTATGCTTGTTGAAGGGAATGCGGAATATATTTTAATGGAAAAATTTTTTGAAATGATTCATTCCAAAAAGCCTGAGGATCTTAATGTATCAATTATCTCTGTAGATGGATTAAGTTTTGAAAGGTATTTAGAAATTGCCACTTGTTTTGTAGATAAGAAGGTGGTAGTAATTACGGATAACGATAGTGATTATGCAGGAAATGTACGGTCAAAGTATAGTTCATATCAGCAATTCCAGAATATAAAAGTTTCTTCTGATTTAGATAATGATAATCGAACATTTGAAATATGTATTTATAATAATAACAAGGCTTTGTTAGACTCTTCAAGTTTAACTAAATCCAAAGATTTACCAGGATACATGCTCAGGGAAAAGGCTGAATTTGCACTACGATTACTAGAACAATTGGAAACTGATAATATAAGTAAAAAATTTATTATACCAAATTATATTAAAGAGGCGATTGAATGGATAATAAAAGATTGATTCATGCGGTTGCTGGAAGTGGCAAAACAACTAAAATAATTGAAAGTATTGATCCTCAAAAAAGCAATCTTATTCTTACGTACACAGAGACGAACCAGAATACAATCAAAGGAAAGCTGATTGACAAATTTGGCTACATTCCTGAGTCTACTTTTATTTTTGGTGTGTTTGAGTTTCTATATAGTTTTTGCTTAGTGCCCTATTTAGGAAAACGACCAAAAGGAATAAACTTTGAATATCAACCTCAAGGGAAATTTGATAAGACTGCTATAGATACCACTGGAAGAATTGTTCAGAATCAACTTTCTAAATCTCTATTAAGGGGTTCATTAATCTATAAGAGGAAAGAGATTAAATTTGATAATTCATATTTGGATAGAATTGATAAATTTTTTGATTGTATTTATGTAGATGAGTGTCAGGATTTTGAATCAGATGATTTTGATTGGCTCCTAAGTTTAAGTAATCTTAATGCAGAAGTGTCTTTACTTGGAGATTTTTATCAAAAAACCTTTAGTACTTCAAGGCGAGGTAATAAAGGAAAAGGAATCCATTCGAGTTTTGAGAATTGGATAAAAGTTATTTCTGATTCAGGGTTTGAAATTGATTTGTCAAGTTTGTCAAAAAGTTATCGTTGCCCCAAAATAGTTTGTGACTTTATTGTTGATAATTTAGCTATTGAAATTTTATCACAGCGAGAAGAAAAGCTTCCTGCCGAAATTATTCTCATAGATTCAAAGGATAAAATAGAATCAATAATGACAGATGATAACGTTATGAAACTTTTTTATCAAAAATCTTATGAATATGATTGTAAAAGTCAGAACTGGGGTGATAGTAAAGGCTCTGAATATGAAAATGTTTGTATAGTATTAAATCCAACAACATATAAATTATTCGCAGCCAATCATTTGAATGAACTTTCTTCACAAACCAAAAGTAAATTTTATGTTGCGTGTACTCGTACGAGAGGGAATCTCTATTTTGTAAATCAAAAAGATATCATAGATTATAAGAAGATAAAGTAAAGGAAATATTATGACAGAACAGTTTTTAAACATACCATTTGTAAGTTATTTTTTAACTACAAATAATCATGATAATCCAAATTTTATTGAGAGAGACACATTCTCCTATCGTTTTAATAGGAACATTGTGACTCATACTCAATCAAGATATTTAGTTGCTCATATACCTAAAAGTTTTGAAGAGTTAGTTCTTCCTTGGCCTCTGTCTTCATTTGTTGAAGAACAAAATTATATTACAGAATATATAAATATAGAGTTATTAAAAAATACAGAGGATATTGTTGAATTAATCAAACAAACTCCTTCAGGCTGTGTTTTTATTCCTGAGGAATTAAAAGAACATCCTATAATTCAAAAAATACAAGGGACACAACTACCGATAATTTTTTTAGAAGAAGGTATTGATATTCCTTCTAGTCAATTACAGTTAATTGTAGATAAAAATAGTATCAATGCTAGCCAATTACTTGGTATAGATATTACAATTTCAGATAAAACAAAAATGGAACCAATCAGTATTCCTCATAAAAACTATCTGAGACCACTAGAGGTTGCAATCAATCGTAATAGAGGTTTGTACTTGTCAGTTTTTGCAAATAGGCAGGAACCTCAACATTGGAATATAAATAATGAAAGTAAAGAAGTAGTCGAAGAGAACGCTATAAAGGATATAAAATATTATTTGAAGCGACTAATTGCAGAAAAATATATTATATATCTTACAAAATATAAAAAGGGAATAGACTCTCTTATTGATGTAATAAATAAATGGGACGATTCAATTAACACAGACGACTTGTATTCAGATGTTTTAGAAGAATACTTTCTGGAATTATCGGATTATTTTTTTGAAAAATTTGACGAAATAGTTTATCGTACAGATATGGTATTTGTGTTGCCGATGGTAAATAAAACAAGTGTTGATTTACTAAATAGAGAGTTTCAGTTAAGGCTGTCTAAATCTGTTCTTCGACAGATATATGATTTTTCAGGATATTATGGAATAGGGAGCGGAAAAGATTTTGAAAAGATATTACCAATAATTTCTGATAGGGCACGAGAAAACTCTATTTTAGATTCCTTATTTCTGAATTTTACACTAGATACAAAATCTCCGTATGTGCGTTTGCCTAACTTACCCTCCAAAGATATTGCTTTGTGGTATTCGCATATGTTTATAAATATAATGAAGAATTCCAATTTATCAGAAATTGAAAAATTCAATAAAAATTTCCATAAAATATCTGATAAGTTAAAGTTATCATTAGATGATGACTTTATTGATATAATTGTTAAACATGGGAAGCATATAAAATTCATTACAGATGCACCACTTGAATGGGTTAAATATAAAGATACTCCTCTGGGCTTAATAAAATCAATCAGCAGATTGCCAATTATTCCTGGTAATACGCTAGTAAACTCAGCAAAACATAATTTTATAACAAAAATTCCAAAAGCTAATGTATCATTTTTAGTAATTAATAGTCTTAATGTATCTGACGAACTATATAATAATGGGAAAAAATTAGGGGAGTTATTGAAAGGATATTTTCCTAACTATTGTGTTAATTACTATGAAGTTAGAAATAAAACTGATTTTATTCGTGCGATGAATGAAAATCCTTCAACTTTTTTTATTTACTATGGACACGGTAGTATGCCTGAAGTGAGTAGAAATCAACCAGATCAGATTGGGAAGCTTCATATTGGTGATGATGAAATTGATATGATCGAGTTAGAAAAGAATATAAAAGTTGCACCTGTTGTCACTATACTGGGCGCCTGTCAAACTCAGGTGTTGGATTCGCATTATTTAAATATTGGAAATATGTTCCTCGGGCTAGGAAGTCAATCCGTAATAGCAACATATTTCCCAGTTGACGGTGATTATACTTTTAGTTTGATTGAATCAATTTTCAGACACTTGAAGAATTATTTTGAAGGAACCACTCCTTTGTATATAAAAAACTGGGCTGATATTATTTTACAAGCTAGACGAACACATTATATTACTGAGCCGATTAATACCATTATAGAGTATTTAGGTAAAAAAGGTGTTCAGTGTCATATTGACTCTATTGATTTGAGGAAATTTATAATGGAATACTGTATCAAATCCAGCTCAAAAGATAATACCGAATATCTCTCTGTAATGGAACAAAGTGTTATATATAGAAATAGAGCATATAAAGAATATTTTGAAAATTATCCAGAACCAGCAAGAATGTTAATTGATTATATTTTTAAACATAACTATGTCTTTCCAGAGAGTATAATATTTACATCTCTTGGTTCTCCAGAGAAAATCAAATTTGTATAGAGTTTTTTGAGAGCGTCAGCTCTCTTTTTTCTTACTCCCATTTGCAATTCTGTGATAACTTTTCCAAATCATCCTTGTTATCCTTATATCATTCCTAAGAAAATCAAGTCTTGATTTTCTACTGGGGGTTTGGGGGCGGAGCCACCAAGTTATCTTATCGTTAGCTGATCAAAACTGGTAGGTTTTGATTAGCTGGCGATATGATTTTAGGGATATTGTGGACACAATATCTGAGCTCGCAAAAGCCGAAAAAGAACCTTTTGAGGCTTTTAGGAAGTGTACTGACAGTGTGAGGCTGCCTTACATTGTCAGGCAAGTAATTTTTTGAAAGGATAAAACCATGAGACAAGATATTAAGTTAATCAGAAAACAATTCAGGATAACAAGACAGGAGGATAATAAGATAAAAGAAATGATGAGAGAACAACAATTGGAGAGTTTCTCCGAATTCCTACGCCAAAATTTATTGAAAAAAGAGTCTCACGAAGACGTTTTGATTCGCTGGTTTACCCTCTGGCAATACCAAAAGATTGAACAAATCAGCCGAGATATTTTACAGGTGACTATCTTGGCTGAACAAAGCCACCAAGTCACGGCAGAGCACCTACGGATTATCTTGACCTGCGTACAGGAGCTAATAGCAGAGGTTAACCAGACTATCCCACTCAGTCAAGACTTTCGGGACAAGTACATGGGAGGTTAGGGATGGAAAATCGTTACCGAACTAATCTTAAAAAAGTTTTTCTGACAGACCAGGAACTTGCGACCTTGTACGACCGTATCGGACAGAGTCGCTGTAAAAAATTCTCTGCTTATGCTAGAAAAGTTTTGCTTAACCCTAACATGACCTTCCTAACCATTGACACCAGTAATTATGAAGATCTGGTCTTTGAACTGAAACGTATCGGAAACAACCTTAATCAAATTGCACGGACGGTCAATCAGACTCACATCTTAAAACCATGTGACCGTGAGTTGTTGGTACAGGGCATTGGTCAATTGATTAAAGAAGTTGAAAGTGACTTTAATATTAAATGCCAGCAACTGAAGGAGTTTTATGGTAGTCACTAAGCACTTTGCGGTTCACAGCACCAAGTACCGCAAGAGCCTCATCAAGTATATTCTCAATCCTGAAAAGACGGAGCAGTTGAAGTTGGTTTCTGATTTTGGCATGAGGAACTATTTGGTTTTTCCTAGTTATGAGGAGATGGTGGATATGTATGAGGCCAACTTAACTAACAATGACAGGCTCTACGATTCCAGAAACGACCGCCAACAGGTCAAACAAACTAAAATTCATGCCCATCACTTGATCCAGTCTTTCTCGCCTGATGATAAGCTGACACCAGAGGAAATCAACCGCATTGGCTACGAGACCATCAAGGAACTGACAGGTGGAAACTTTCGTTTTATCGTGACAACACACACAGATAGAAACCATGTGCATAATCATATCCTGATAAACTCTGTTGACCTCAATTCTGACAAGAAGCTCAAATGGGATTACGCTCAAGAGAGAAACCTTCGCATGATTTCTGACCACTTGGCCAAGGAAGCAGGAGCAACGATTATCCAGCCTAACCGTTATTCGCACGAGAAGTTTGAGGCTTACCGCAAGACCAATCATAAGTTTGAACTCAAGCAACGGCTTTATTTTCTCATGAAACACAGCAAAAACTTTGAGGACTTTTTGGCCAAGGCTCCTGCTCTAAACGTGGAGATGGATTTTTCCCACAAGCACGCCAGATTCCTCATGACTGACCGAGAGATGAAACAGGTCATTCGCGGTAAGCAGCTGGATAAGAGACAGCCCTACACCGAGGACTATTTCCGAGAGCAGTTTGCGACACGAGCCATTGAGCAGCGATTGGATTTTCTTTTGCCTAGAGCCCGTGACCTCTCTCATCTTTTGGAAATGGCAGAGCAGTTAAACCTGACAATCTCCCTGAAGAAAAAGCATGTGACCTTTACCTTGACTGAGAACGGTCGAACCATTTCTATAGAGAATAAAAAGGTCAGTACGAAAAATTTGTACGATGTCCAGTTTTTTGAGGATTATTTTGACCAAAGAGAAAGCATAACAGAGTCTGACTTGACTAACATTGTCTATGATTTGAAGACCTATCAAGAAGATCAGGACAAGGATAAACTCTCAAGTGAGGAACTCCTAACAGCCTACAAGGAGTTCAAAGAGAAACATGACCAGATTCAGGAGTTTGAAGTTGTCCTAGCAGAGTATCAGATTGATAAGGTGGTCAAGGAAGGTCTTTTCATCAAGATGAATTACGGTGTCAAAAAAGACGGCTTGGTCTTTATCCCAAACCGAAACTTGGATATTCATGAGAACGAACAAGACAAGTCCTACCATGTCTTTATACGAGAGACCGCCCAGTTTTTCATCTATAACAAAGAAAGTTCAGACCTCAATCGTTACATGAGAGGGCGTGAACTAATCCGTCAACTTACTCACGACAGCACGCATATCCCTAAACGTAGGCGGCCAACCATTGCCAACCTCAAAGAGAAAATCGCAGAGGTGAATCTTCTTATCGAATTAGACCTTAACAATCAGTCTTACCAGGAAATCAAAGATGAGTTAATCAAGGAAATCGCCCAGCTGGATTTGACCATTACAGATTTGCAGGATAAGGTTGCTCATCTAAACAAGGTAGCAGAGGTCTTAATCAATCTCAACAACTCAGACCCAGAAAATAGAAGACTGGCAAAATATGACTATGCCAAGATGAACCTGACTTCAGCTATCAAACTGGAGCAGGTGGAGAAAGAAATCGAAGAAAATCAAAGATTTATTACTAAATGGATAGATGATTATGAATATGAGGTTAGGAGATTAGAGAGTTTTATCAATATACTTGATAACACAAGAAATCAAAATGTTACCAAATTAGAACGGGAAACAAAATCAGTATAGTTATTTGAGATACCATGGAAAAATTATAAGGCTGATAGTATTAATCTAACTATCAGCCTTACAGGCTATTTAATGTTTAAGTAGCACTCCAATATCAAGATAAACTAAACAGCATCTAGTTCCTTCAAATAATTTTCTATCTTCATCAGCATTAAAGGATTGTTATAAATCTTGCATAGCTCTCTTGCTTCTATATAATAATTTTTGACTTGTTCTTTGTCTAGAAATTTGGCTCCAGCATTTCCTACAAGAATAAGTAGAGGAGCCAGTTGGTAGCTTGTCTGTCTTTGTTTACATAGTTCAATCGTCTCAAGAGCTTCTTGGATGGCTTCGTTATATTTTTCCTTTGACACTAGGTAGTGAGCGTAGTTGTAACGAACTCTGATGTAGCCAAATAAAAACTCTTGATGCTCAAAATTTTTTGTCTGATATAACTCCATTAAATGAGAGTAGTTTGCCTCATATTCTTGTTCACGACCCACTAAGGAATAGAAATTAGATAGAGTATTCAATACCTTTAAATAAATCAGAGTATTTGAGGAGACTTTTAATAATATATTTTCCAATGAAGAAATAGCCTCACACTTACTGTCATATTGATAGAAGTCAATAATAGCTTTAATCCATTCAAGGTAAGTTCGGTCTTCTAGTGTTAGAAAAGTACTTCGTTCAATCTCTATTCTATAAATATATTCCAAATTGTCATAATTTCTGTCATCTAATAGTCGAGCAGATAATTGCTTGAAATTAGAGAGGTTAGATTTAATTTCAATTTGTTCATTAAAAAAATAATCTAATGGTACTTCAAGTCGTTGTGAGAGTTTGAACAAAAGGTCTGCGGAGGGAATGAAATGCCCTCTCTCAATTTTACTAATCTGGCTTTGTTCACAAATTCCTTCTGCAAGAGTTTGTTGGGAGAGTCTCAACTCTTTTCTTTTCAATCTGAATTTCTCTGCGAGTGTATTCATTAAAGATAATAAACCTTCCTATTTGCTTAATTTCATTATAAAATTTTTAGTTCAAAATAGCAAGTTAAAGGAATAAATAATTCTTTATGGTAATAATAAAAAAAAAAAGTTCAAAATATAATAAAAAAACTTGACTGAATACTATATATATGTTAAAATGAAAACAAGGAAGCAGAAAGGGGTTTCATTGCATGAGAAAAAAACGTGGAATTAAAAAATTAGTTACATTTGCATTACTAGGTGTTTTTATGTTTAGTAATACAATTCCTTACCAACAGTTTATTCAGAAGAATAAACAATTGGAGATTCGAGTGCAATCACAAAAGAAGTCCAATGGTCTTGATGTTGGGAAGGCTGATTGATTTCGTATTACTTTAAAATTCAACTATTTAGAGAAAGGTATTCTGATGAGGGCTTGTAACAATACCAGATAGATATAAGAATGGAGATGTTTGATAAAATGCTTTCATAGCTAACCAACTGTTGAAAATTATGAGTTACAAAATCTAAAGTATTTAAGATTGGTTTATAAAATTAGGTCTCTGTCTGTAGAAAGGAACGTGCAGTTAGAAAGGAGGAAAAAATAGGATACTATAATTCAGACTGAGATTTCTAATTAAAATATGTAGTTGCATTTCGCTCATTTTCATAATATTTCATTTAGAGGAGTAATAATATGTTAAAATTTAGAAAAGTAGTTGCATCATCCCTTGCCGTTTTGGCATTTAGTTTGGCTCTTCCTGTTTTGGCAGCTTCTCACCGTGGTGGCGAGTGGACCTATGGAGGCCATCATGATCCATATAATTGGGGAGCATTTTCGAATTATTATCATCGTTCACAGTATCACTGGGCCTATGTTGGATGTAATGGACGTGACAATCAAAAAATAGTTTATGCAGGAGCACGTAGTGCGGCCTATGCGTTTGTTAATACAAATTTTGGGGAGCAAGTTACATTTGATGCGGGATGGTAAAGAATAATTGAAGAAGATTCTTTTATCAATAGTTTAGTAAGCTTGTTAGTTTATAGAGGGCAGGGGTATTTCTGCCCTCTATTTTAGAATAAGGAATGCACTATGAAAAAATTATTTATACTCATATCCAACCTGCTTGCTAGTTTGTTCTTTGTTTGGGTATTTACCATTTGGACTGATACATATGTCTCCCATTATTACCCCAACGTTGTTGTACGTGATTCTTCCCCTGAAACAACTTTTCAGCATGTTGCTACACGCTTGGAAAAACTAGCAGAAGAAACGGATAGCTTTATTGCGATTCAACACCAAGATCCTAACTCAGAAGGTACTACAGTTTTTTCTTATACGACCTTTGGGAACGGAAAGTTGCCTGATGGGCTTCAGGAAAAAAAACTAGAAGATGCTCAAAGTAGTAGTGTTGAAACAAACTATTTTGTATTCGATGGACACCTAGATATTCACTTGCTAAAGGAGGAGCTAAGTCAACTTGGCTTGACTAACATGCACCTGACAATTCCATCTAAACTATCTACGTTAATGGCTATCTTTAGTAACGGATTTCAGTTAATCAGTCTATTGATTTTCATCTTAACCTTTGGAGCACTGACTTTAATTAGTCAAATTAGCCAATTACGGTCGTCGGGCATTCGCCTCATTTCAGGAGAGAAACGGTGGTCCATTTTTCTTAGACCAGTTGGTGAGGATTTGAAAGGGATAGCTGTTGGTTTCAGTTTAGCTGGCGTGCTCGCCATTCTTATGCAAAAAATTCTGTCGCTTCCAACGCAATCCCTAATGACCATAGGAGAAGGCTTGCTCAGTTATAATCTCATCTTGTTGTCGATCTCCCTGTTTTTCGCTCAACTCTTCGCAGTTGGGATAAAAAAGATACACCTGATGCAGATTATAAAAGGGCAAGTGCCTGTCAGAGGAATCATTAGTTTGATTTTAATCGGTCAACTATTAGCGATTATTATTGTAACGCTGGGAATAGGGAGTAGCTTAAAGTATTCCCAAGCCTGGCAACAGCATCGGATTGGACAAGAGGCTTGGAGCCAGGAAAGGCAACTGATTACCCTATCAATCAGCCGTGAAGGAACGAGTCCTGGTTTTGATGAACAAGCTCAAAGGAAACTCAGAACTTGGTATCAATTGATGGATCTGGCTGTTTCAGAACAAAAGGCTTTCTTATCTAGACACCAGTTAATTGACCGTACTTTGCAAAATGGCATGGCTTCCTCCAAAAACTTTATAACCTCTACAGAATGGCACGATTACAACCCGAATGGCAATGTCCTTATCGTCACACCGCAATACTTGGAGCGTCAAAACATTCCTGTAGATACAACTATTGAGCAAAAGATGAATCACCTTGATGTAGGGGAGTTTGTCTTATTGCTGCCTGAACACCTCCGTTCAGAGGAAGAACATTATAAATCTGTTTTTGAAGACGACTTAACCAGTCGCATGTCTAGTCAAGATGAACGACAGCAAATGACTGCTACGGTAGGTTATTTGGAATCAGGTCAGGATCGTTTTGTGTATAATACGACCCCTATTTCTTACCAGCAGTTTTTGAAAGATCCAATCATCATTGTTATAACACCCCAATCAACTGGTCCACAGTCCATTTTGTTTTGGGTAGAGGCAGTACAGAACTACGTTCTCTTTAATCAATTGTCTGATGCTCAGGAGCTTATCCAGAGACAAGGCATTGAAAATTGGGTCTCAGAAATGCAAACAGGTTACCACAACTACATCACATTATTGGATAATATCCAGAGGGAACGTTGGGTAATGCTAGCAGGAGCTGTGCTTGGGATTGCAACTTCAATCTTGTTGTTTAACACTATGAATAGGCTCTACTTTGAAGAATTTAGACGTGCCATTTTTATCAAACGCATTGCAGGTCTCAGGTTCTTAGAAATCCATCGCACTTATCTCTTTGCTCAACTGGGTGTGTTTTTACTGGGATTTGTTGCGAGTGTATTTCTTATGGTAGAGATAGTAGTTGCTTTCTTAGTCTCGTTACTCTTTACGGGTCTATCTCTTTTACAGTTACATGTCCAAATGCAGAAAGAAAACAAGATGTCCATGCTTGTTTTGAAGGGAGGTTAATATGATTGAACTTAAACAGGTGAGTAAATCTTTTGGAGAACGAGAGTTATTTTCGAATCTTTCAATGACATTTGAGGCTGGAAAAGTCTATGCCTTAATTGGTTCAAGTGGTAGCGGAAAAACAACCTTGATGAACATGATTGGGAAATTAGAATCTTATGATGGGACGATTTTTTACCGAGGTAAAGACTTGGCCAAATATAAATCGAGTAATTTTTTCCGTCACGAATTGGGCTACCTCTTCCAGAACTTTGGCTTAATTGAAAACCAAAGTATTGAAGAAAACCTTAAGCTAGGTCTCATTGGTCAAAAGTTGAGTCGGTCGGAACAGCGGTTGAGGCAGAAGCAGGCTTTAGAACAGGTCGGCCTGGCTTATCTTGACTTAGATAAGCGCATCTTTGAGTTATCGGGCGGAGAATCGCAACGGGTTGCCTTGGCAAAAGTTATCTTAAAGAATCCACCCTTTATTCTGGCAGATGAGCCAACAGCTTCAATAGACCCAGCAAACTCTCAGTTGATTATGGAGATTTTGCTATCTCTTCGAGATGATAATAGGCTAATCATTATCGCAACACATAATCCGGCAATTTGGGAGATGGCTGATGAAGTGATCACGATGGATCGTTTGAAATAAAAATCCTTGTTTTTAATTGCACGATGAGTTACTGAAATATTATCATGAATTAATAATTGGAGTTAATTTAGAATTGTACTTTATTAATATTGAGCTAACTTTTTCTTGATAAAGGAAGAAATAGTGGAGAGGAAGTTAGAATGAAAAAATTCGACAATTATATTATTGAGAAGCCTTGCGATTCTAATTCAGATAAACTGCAAAAAATCTTAATAATTGAAAGTTTGGTAGATGATATTTTGCAATTTTCTCTCAGAATCAATAATAGTGTAGGAGAGATTTTCCTCCTACAACCGTTTCAAAAGAAATATTTACCCATTGGGAGAAGATGTTGCAGTGGATAATGTGTTACTCACTGAAAAATATAATTTTCAACTAAAAGATTTTGAAGGATTCATTTCAAAATAAACAATAATTAAAGAATAAGAGAAAGAAGCAGCAAGTCCGAATGAACTTGTTGCTTTTATTAGGTTCCGTGGGCATGTGGTAAATCTGAGGTAAAATTTTTCTAGGTCACTCGCTACTGGCTCAATCAATAGTGATACACAAGCTTGACTAAAGAGAGAGGAGGGGGGCAGTGAGAGATAAATTTAGCAACTATGAACAGAAATATGATATCAAGTTTTGTTTAGAGGATGAGGAAGACTAAATTCTAAAGTCCAAATAGAAAATAGTCGCACATATTGTCTTTGTTTCGAGTTAATTTAGTTGATTTGAAATTTTTCATGCATATTCTGCATAAAAAACTGATTTTGAATTTCCCCGAATTACAATAATAGTTAGAGGATTTTTGATGTATATCAGATTGAAAAATTTAAGAGAGGATAATGATTTGACTCAGAGCCAGATTGCAGAATATCTGCATTGTTCAAAATCAGCTTACTATAGAATTTAGAGTGGTAGACAAGACATTCCAACTTTATTTCTAAAACAACTAGCAAGGTTATATAAAGTAACTACAGATTATCTTTTAGAGATGGATAAATAAAAATATTAATCATTCGAAGCATTAATCATCCGAGGCTCCTTGACAACTGAATAGACCAAGGTGGGACGTTAATCATTTGTGGAGCAATTTAGCCAGACACGCTGTGATATGAGCGGGAACTGTCAGCTATAAAATAGAGTGGTACTCTATCTGCCATGACACAAGTGAGGACAATGATACTTCTAATCGTTTAGGCTGCCATCGTAAAAAGATAGTGGGTGAAACTCCCATGAGTAGTAATATCACCAATCATTCCCACTGGGATCAACTTAGAGTAACTTGTTATTAGGAGGGAATGTTTTGGAATAATCAGTAGTAAAATATAGTGTGCAACTTTCAATGCTTAATTTTTTATACTCCTGAAATATGCTGACTAATAGTCACATAATCAAAATGTTGGAATTTATAAGTGTGAATAAAAGTTTTCATACTATGTCCCCTTGGTTTTTCTTTCTTCACTTATGTGAACTCTGTCAGAAAGTCAGGCTAAATCTTATTTAGTTATAAGTAATAGCTAGCTTCTATAGAATGATAATGAAAATTCTAGATTGGATTTGCATAATGCTGTTATCAGTAGATCTTCTATCATTGATTTGTTTCACCGGTATTACAGAATCTCGATTAGTTTTACAAGTAAAAATAGAACGTTTTCTATCCTAACGACGAGCAGTATAAGCAGTTTTTTCCTTTGTTTAAATAAAGCTAAAATTTAGTATTGTTCAGCTTCAGAGAAGTGCTTGTATGATTGATTTGTGAACATTTTCCTATAATTTTGTAATGTTTTTGAGGCTAGAATATATTAGATAAACATGTCTTTTGTGTTTCACTTTATTTTACAATAAGACTAATTTTTGAAAGTCAGTAATTTTAAATAGTTGATAAAATCTTTGCTCTCAGACGGTTAATAGATATGCTTATGAGAAGTGTTTAATAAATTAATTTTAGTTCAAAATGTCCAGTTTGGACACTTTGAAAGATTTCTTAGTTTTATATATTATACTTTTCTCAGGAGAAAGCTAGATGTACAGACATTTGAGAGATTTGAGGGAAGATCACGATTTGACCCAAAAACAAATAGCTAAAATACTTTCGTTTACAAACTCAGCTTATGCTAAAATTGAACGGGGTGAGCATACGTTAACAGCAGATGTATTGGTAACTCTCTCAAACTTTTACGATGTCAGTACAGACTATCTATTGGGATTGACAGATTTTCCTGATAAAATTCGCTTTAGAAAATAATCTCCTCAATTTCATATAGTGTGAAAATGAGGGGATTTTTTATTTGTTCTTTGAAAATTGAATAGTCCAAAATGGTACTTTCCTCATTTGTGGAGCAAATTTGAATGGCTCGCCATGATAAGAGCGATTTTTAAACCATCAATAAAATAGAGCGATACTTTATATGCCATGATACAAATGATATACAATGATACTTCTGACCGTTCAGGCTGCCACCGTAAAAGAGCAGCAAGTGAAATCCTTATGATGACTTCATCAGTCATGCCATGGAGGTGAAAAAATCTAAGAAAGGAAGTAGTAAAATCATGGAAACAGTAAACTATAAAGATTTAGTTGCGATTGGTTTTCCAGAGCACACATCTAGAAATATTATTAGACAAGCAAAAAAGATTGCTGTAAAAAAGTTTGAAGAAGCTAGAAAAAATGATAAGAATGCGGTACAATTAGGATGTTCACCTTTCGATAATAAAAGGTTAGGCATTGCTCCTAAAAATATTGTAGAAAATTTAATTGGTATTTCTTTTTCAGATATAGAAGGTGAGAAAAATGGTTATATCAAAGACAAAGAAATATAAAGGTGTATACAAAGATTCAAAAGGGAAAATTTATTTTCAAATTGAATTAGGAGTTGATCCAATAACTGGGAAAAGAATTCAAAAGAAAGGAAGGAAAAATCAACAAGGACTACCGTTTAATTCTTTTAAGGAAGCATATGAAGAGATACTTCGTTTAAAACATGAATTTGTGAACTCTACTACTAATAATAGTTTTCTAACTTTTAGAGAGTTTATGGAAGAGATTTATTTAAAATATTATCAACAAAAAGTTCAATTTGTAACTTATCAGACCGCTTTACCACATCATCAGTTATTTATTAAGCAATTTGGTAGTAAAAAATTATCAGATATTAGTACTATTGACTGTGAAAGATTTCGCTTAGCTATTATAGACAAGTATTCTAGTAACTATGCTAAAAATATGTGGTCTAGATTTAAAGCACATGTCTGGGCTATGCAGAAAGATTGGGTTATATTGATAGAGTTCCTTTTAAAGGATTAGATAATCCTAGAGGAAAGCACCCTGATACAAAATTTTGGACATTTGATGAATTTAAGAAAGTAATAAACTCTTTTGATATTAGTGAGTATGAGGGACTCCATAATTACATGACGATCTGGTTATATTTTATGACTGGTTTAAGAGTTAGTGAGGGTATTGCTCTTAAATGGGAAGATATTGATTTTGAACGTAAATGGGTTCATGTTCATTCGACAATTGAGAAAGATAAAAACGGTGTATGGTATGCTAAACAACAAACAAAGACAGTAGCAGGGAATCGTAAAATTGATTTAGATGATTTTACAATTACAATACTTAAAAAATGGCGAGAAGTTCAAATCAAGAATGATGTTAAAGATTATGTAATATCACGATTTGGTGATCCTTTGTGTAAATCTACAATCTCTAGGATAATAAAAAGGCATGCTAGAGTTACTGGTGTACCAGAAATTACGGGGAAAGGTTTAAGACATAGTCACGCATCCTACCTTATAAATGTATTGCATAAAGATACCTTATATGTTTCCTATCGATTAGGACATGCTGATAAGTCAACCACGTTGAATACATATAGTCACTGGTATTATTCAGGTGATTCAACAATTTCAGAAGAGATTACAAACAGTTTAGATAATCTTGGATTATCAATTTACCTACCAAATTCCTGCCAAAGTTGAAAATGGAGGAATTAACCCACTAATACTGGGAGAAAATAAGATTAGCAAATTGTTACTCTTAAATAATAGAGTAACTACATTAGTAGCTTAAAAACATGATTAAACCGCTATTCTTAGGAGTAGCGGTTTTTGTTTTTTATACCACACCTTGTGCAATCATAGCGTTGGCTACGTTTTCAAAGGCAGCGATATTTGCTCCTGCAAGGTAGTCTGTACCAAGTTCGTATGTTTCAGCAGTTGTTTTAGCTGTGTTGAAGATGTTTGTCATGATGTCTTTGAGGCGGCCGTCAACTTCTTCACGAGTCCATGAGAGGCGAAGGCTGTTTTGGCTCATTTCAAGAGCAGATACAGCAACACCACCAGCGTTGGCAGCTTTGGCAGGTCCGTAAAGGATTCCGTTTTCTTTGTAGACTTTAATCGCGTCAAGGTCACTAGGCATGTTAGCACCTTCTGATACGCAGATAACTCCTTGAGCAACCAAACGTTTAGCTGCGTCGCCGTTGATTTCGTTTTGAGTCGCACATGGAAGAGCGATGTCGTAGTTCCCAGCGTAAGTCCATACAGAACCTTCATGGTAAGTAGCAGTTGCTTTCTCAGCCGCATACTCAGTCAAACGAGCACGGCGTTTTTCTTTAACATCAACCAAAAGATCGAAGTCAATACCATTTTCATCGATGACATAGCCGTTTGAGTCGGATACTGAGATCACAGTTGCGCCGAGTTCAGTAGCTTTTTGAAGAGCGTATTGAGCTACATTACCAGAACCTGAAATCACCACTTTTTTACCAGCAAAGCTGTTACCATTGGCTTTGAGCATTTCTTCAGTATAGTAAACCAAACCATAACCAGTTGCTTCTGGACGAATCAAGCTACCACCAAATCCAAGAGGTTTACCAGTCAAGACACCAGCATCAAATTGGTTAAGACGTTTGTATTGACCATAAAGGTAACCAATTTCGCGTCCTCCAACACCGATATCACCAGCAGGTACGTCAAGTGATGGTCCGATGTATTTTTGCAATTCTGTCATAAAGCTTTGGCAGAAGCGCATCACTTCAGCATCAGTCTTCCCTTTAGGATCGAAGTCTGATCCCCCTTTACCTCCACCGATTGGGAGTCCAGTCAAAACATTTTTAAAGATTTGTTCAAATCCGAGGAATTTCAAGATCCCTTGGTTTACAGTTGGGTGGAAACGAAGTCCGCCTTTATATGGTCCGACAGCTGAGTTGAACTGAACACGGTAACCACGGTTGACTTGCACTTTTCCATCACGGTCAACCCAAGGAACACGGAAAGAAATCACGCGCTCAGGTTCAGTGATGCGTGCCAAGATGTTTTCTTCGATATACTCAGGGTGTTTTTCAAATACAGGTTCCAAAGTGCTGAAGAATTCTTCAACCGCCTGGAGAAATTCAGCCTCATGCCCGTTACGAGCTTTCACAGTTGCAAACACGCTTTGGATATAGTCTTTAGCAGATGTCATGTCGTTCTCCTTTTGTTGTTATATTTTATTACATGAGCCATTATAGCAGAATTTTTTTTGAGTGTAAAGAAAAAAACATAAATTTTCTAAAAATTCTTTCAATTTACAAAACCGAACGTTTTATATAGAAATTAGTTTCTCAAAGAGAAAATCTTAAAGTATGGTATAATATTAGAAATAAAAGGAATCTGGAGGATCAGAATCATGGTATCAACGAAAACACAAATAGCTGGCTTTGAGTTTGACAATTGCTTGATGAATGCAGCGGGTGTGGCTTGTATGACGATAGAAGAGCTTGAAGGGGTCAAAAACTCAGCGGCGGGTACTTTTGTTACGAAGACTGCGACTTTGGACTTTCGTCAGGGCAATCCTGAACCACGTTATCAGGATGTTCCACTTGGTTCTATCAACTCAATGGGCTTACCAAATAATGGCTTAGACTACTATCTGGACTATCTTTTGAACTTGCAGGAAAAAGAGCCAAACCGAACTTTCTTCCTTTCCCTAGTCGGCATGTCTCCAGAAGAAACGCATACCATCTTGAAAAAAGTGCAAGAGAGTGAATTCAAAGGACTGACAGAGCTTAATCTCTCTTGTCCAAATGTTCCAGGAAAGCCTCAGATTGCTTATGATTTGGAGACAACAGACCGTATCTTGTCAGAAGTCTTTGCCTACTTTACCAAACCTCTTGGGATTAAATTGCCACCTTATTTTGATATTGTTCACTTTGACCAAGCGGCTGCTATTTTCAACAAATACCCGCTCAAGTTTGTTAACTGTGTTAACTCTATCGGAAACGGCCTTTATATAGAAGACGAGTCAGTCGTTATTCGTCCTAAAAATGGTTTCGGTGGCATTGGTGGAGAGTATATCAAACCAACTGCTCTAGCGAATGTACACGCCTTTTACCAACGTCTCAATCCGCAAATCCAAATCATCGGAACGGGTGGTGTTCTAACGGGTCGTGATGCCTTTGAACACATCCTCTGTGGTGCTAGTATGGTGCAAGTAGGAACGACGCTCCACAAAGAAGGCGTCGGTGCTTTTGAACGCATTACCAATGAACTAAAAGAAATCATGGCGGAAAAAGGGTACGAGAGCCTAGAAGATTTCCGTGGGAAATTGCGCTATATTGATTAAAGTTAGTAAAAAATCAGAAGAAAGGAGAGAAGATGCTAGCCATAGAAGAGAGTCAAAAGGTGTCTCTAGCAAATTTATCTAGCTTGAACCTATTTACAGGGACAGACCAGGGTCAGTTTGAAGTTATAAAGAGTCAAGTGCTGAAACAGATTGGTTATGATCCAGCTGATCTCAATTTTGCTTACTTTGATATGAAAGAAGTAACCTATAAAGACTTAGAGTTGGAGTTGGTCAGTCTCCCTTTCTTTGCGGATGAGAAAATCGTGATATTAGACCATTTTGTTGATATCACAACAGCCAAGAAACGCTTTTTAGCAGATGATGAGCTCAAGTCGTTTGAAGAATACCTTGATAACCCTTCGCCGACGACTAAACTCTTGATTTTTGCAGAAGGAAAACTCGATAGTAAAAGACGGCTGGTCAAACTGCTCAAACGTGATGCGACTGTCTTTGACGCTATTGAGGCTAAGGAGCAAGAACTCCGCCAGTATTTCCAAAAGTGGAGTCAGACACAAGGTCTGCAGTTTGTGGGCCAATCTTTTGAAAATCTACTTCTCAAATCTGGTTTTCAATTTAGTGAAATCCAGAAAAATCTCCTTTTTTTACAGTCTTATAAGTCAGACGGCGTGATAGAGGAGAAGGACATTGTCGAAGCAATTCCAAAGACCTTGCAGGACAATATTTTTGATTTGACTCAGTTTATTTTAGCTAAGAAGATCGACCAGGCGCGTGACTTGGTTAGAGATTTGACCTTGCAAGGGGAAGACGAAATTAAGCTCATAGCTGTCATGTTAGGACAGTTTCGAACCTTTACCCAAGTGAAGATTTTATCAGAGGCTGGTCAGACGGAATCGCAGATTGCAAGCAGTCTGGGAACTTATTTGGGACGCAATCCTAATCCTTATCAAATCAAGTTCGCATTGAGAGATTCGAGAGGGATTTCCCTGGCCTTTCTCAAGCGAGCGATTTCTTATTTGATTGAAACAGACTACCAGATTAAGACAGGTGTCTATGAAAAAGGGTACCTGTTTGAAAAGGCACTTTTGCAGATCGCGGCTGAAGCAAATTGAGCAAAAAACTTGAAAAAAGAGGATGATTGCGTTATCATTTTCATATAGAAAGAAAAAGAGGTATTACAGATGGCTATTATCTTACCAGACCTTCCATACGCATATGACGCTTTGGAACCTTATATCGATGCAGAAACAATGCACTTGCATCATGACAAACACCACCAAACTTATGTCAACAATGCCAATGCTGCTCTTGAAAAACACCCTGAAATCGGTGAAGACCTTGAAGCCTTGCTTGCTGATGTAGAATCTATTCCAGCTGATATCCGCCAAGCGCTTATCAACAACGGTGGTGGACACTTGAACCACGCTCTTTTCTGGGAATTGATGACTCCTGAAAAGACTGCTCCTTCAGCAGAACTTGCAGCAGCAATCGATGCAACATTTGGTTCATTCGAAGAGTTCCAAGCATCCTTTACAGCAGCAGCTACAACTCGCTTTGGTTCTGGATGGGCATGGTTGGTTGTCAACAAAGAAGGAAAGCTTGAAGTGACTTCAACAGCAAACCAAGACACCCCAATCTCAGAAGGTAAAAAACCAATCTTGGGCTTGGACGTTTGGGAACATGCTTACTACGTGAAATATCGCAATGTGCGTCCTGACTACATCAAAGCTTTCTTCTCAGTCATCAACTGGAACAAAGTAGACGAGCTCTACGCAGCAGCAAAATAATGAATAGGAAGGGAAGAGTCATTCTTCTCTTTTTTGCTTTATATGGCAGAAGTCTGACAAAATCGTCAGACTTTTTTCATTTTTATGAGAAACGTGCTAACTGCTAGAAATTATGGTAAAATAGAGTGTTAAGTAATCGTGGAAAAGGAAGACTATGCGTAAAGAAATTGCACCTGAATTATACAACTATAACAAGTTTCCTGGCCCAGAATTTCATGTGAATGGGGATAAGGTTGAGACTGAAGGGATTGCTTTTACCTTGGTTGAAAATATCAAGGACGCCTTCGATGTGACAGTCTTTAATCAACGTTTCTCAGAAGTGTTGACCAAGTTTGATTATGTCGTGGGGGACTGGAGCAATGAACAGCTCCGTCTACGTGGCTTTTACAAAGACGATCGAACAGAGGAAAAAATTGAAAAGATCAGTCGCTTACAGGACTATCTTTTGGAGTACTGTAGTTATGGTTGTGCCTATTTTGTCCTAGAGAATCAAGCACCGAAGCGGGCTTCATTTGACAAAAAAATGCGTAAAAAAGAGGAGGAAAACCTTCCTAGAAGAGGCAAGAAACCTTCGCAAAACAAGAGAAAACCAAATGCGGATAAGCGAAATAGGCGTCGTCATAAGGAACAGAAATCTCAGAAAGAGGACAAGGGACAACGCCATTTTGTCATTCGTCAGAAATAGATAGAGAATAAGGAGAAGAGATGAAACCGTCTATTTATAGTTTAACACGTCAAACCATGCAAGAATGGGTATTAGAACAGGGAGAAAAGAAATTCCGAGCAGATCAAATCTGGGAATGGCTCTACCGTAAACGTGTCCAGTCATTTGAAGAAATGACCAACCTTTCCAAGGATTTGATTGCTAAGCTCAATGACCAGTTTGTGGTCAATCCATTGAAACAACGGATCGTACAAGAGTCTGCTGACGGTACTGTTAAGTATCTTTTTGAGTTGCCAGATGGCATGTTGATTGAGACAGTACTCATGCGTCAACACTATGGGTTGTCAGTCTGTGTGACCACTCAGGTCGGCTGTAATATTGGTTGTACCTTCTGTGCATCAGGCTTGATCAAGAAGCAGCGTGACCTCAATAACGGGGAGATCGTAGCGCAGATCATGCTGGTTCAGAAATACTTTGATGAGCGTGGTCAGGATGAGCGTGTCAGCCATATCGTTGTCATGGGAATCGGTGAACCATTTGATAACTACAACAATGTTTTGAATTTCGTTCGTACCATCAATGATGACAAGGGAATGGCTATCGGTGCCCGTCACATCACTGTTTCTACCTCAGGTTTGGCACACAAAATTCGTGACTTTGCTAATGAAGGCGTACAGGTCAATCTGGCTGTTTCCCTTCACGCACCAAACAATGAATTGCGTTCAAGCATCATGAAGATTAATCGTGCCTTTCCGATTGAAAAACTCTTTGCTGCTATTGAGTACTATATCGAAACAACCAATCGCCGTGTGACCTTTGAATACATCATGCTCAATGAAGTCAACGACGGTGTTGAACAAGCCTTGGAATTGGCTGAATTGCTCAAGAACATCAAGAAATTGTCATATGTCAACTTGATTCCTTACAATCCAGTTAGTGAGCATGACCAATATAGCCGTAGTCCTAAAGAGCGCGTGATGGCCTTCTATGATACCCTAAAGAAAAAAGGGATTAACTGTGTTGTCCGTCAAGAGCATGGTACAGATATTGATGCAGCTTGTGGACAATTGCGCTCCAATACAATGAAACGTGATCGCCAGAAGGCAGTCGCAGCGGTAAATCCATAAAATGACTAGAAAAAGAGAATTAATCTTAAAATTGGGAGTGGCTGTTTACAGCCTATGCATTGTCTGTTTTTGTTTCACTCCCCAGCCTCAACTTCCTACAGGAGTGGAAACTCCAGGTATTCAAACTTTTGGACGCCTGGTTTTTCTTTTAACTCCCTTAAATTCCTTTTGGAAACTGGGTGAAGTGACTAGTGTGGGACAAGTTCTTTGGCTCTTTTTGCAGAACATTTTAAATGTCTTCTTGCTCTTCCCTCTGGTCTTTCAACTCATCTATCTCCGTCCGAACTTGCGACAAACGAAAAAAATCCTCCTTCTCAGCTTTCTACTGAGTCTAGGAATTGAGTGTACGCAGCTGATCTTAGACTTTTTCTTTGATTTTAATCGCGTCTTTGAGATTGATGATTTGTGGACCAATACCCTGGGAGGCTATCTGGCTTGGCTCCTCTATAAAGGACTGCATAAAAACAAGATAAGGAATTAGAATGAGTATTTTAGAAGTTAAAAATCTGAGTCACGGTTTTGGTGACCGTGCAATTTTTGAAGATGTGTCCTTCCGTCTCCTCAAGGGAGAACATATCGGTTTAGTCGGTGCCAATGGTGAAGGAAAATCAACCTTTATGAGCATCGTGACTGGTAAAATGCTGCCAGATGAAGGAAAGGTGGAGTGGTCTAAGTATGTGACTGCTGGCTACCTAGATCAGCACGCTGTGCTAAAGGAAGGTCAAACTGTTCGTGATGTGCTCCGTACGGCCTTTGATGATCTTTTCAAAGCAGAAGCTCGTATCAATGAGCTCTATATGGAAATGGCCGAAGACGGAGCGGATATCGATGCACTCATGGAAGAAGTTGGCGAACTCCAAGACCGTTTGGAGAGTCGTGATTTTTATACTTTAGATGCCAAGATTGATGAAGTGGCGCGTGCCCTCGGTGTCATGGACTATGGTATGGATACGGATGTAACAGCCTTGTCAGGTGGACAAAGAACCAAGGTCCTCTTGGCTAAACTCCTCCTCGAAAAGCCAGATATCTTGTTGCTGGACGAGCCAACCAACTACTTGGATGCTGAGCATATTGACTGGCTCAAGCGCTATCTCCAAAACTATGAAAATGCCTTTGTTCTCATTTCACACGACATTCCTTTCTTAAACGACGTAATCAATATCGTCTACCATGTGGAAAATCAGCAGTTGACGCGTTACTCTGGTGACTACTACCAGTTCCAAGAAGTCTATGCTATGAAGAAATCTCAGCTGGAGGCGGCTTACGAACGTCAGCAGAAAGAGATTGCAGACCTCAAAGACTTTGTCGCTCGTAACAAAGCGCGTGTCGCAACACGTAATATGGCCATGTCCCGTCAGAAGAAATTGGATAAGATGGACATTATCGAGTTGCAAAGTGAGAAACCAAAACCATCCTTTGATTTCAAATCAGCTCGTACTCCTGGGCGCTTTATCTTCCAAGCCAAGGACTTGCAGATTGGTTATGACCATCCTCTTACCAAGCCCTTAAACCTCACCTTTGAACGCAATCAAAAGGTTGCTATTATTGGGGCCAATGGTATTGGGAAAACTACTCTCTTGAAGTCTCTCTTGGGCATTATTCCGCCAATCGCTGGGGAAGTTGAACGAGGTGATTACCTAGAACTTGGTTACTTTGAGCAGGAAGTGGAAGGGGGCAATCGCCAAACACCTCTTGAAGCTGTCTGGAATGCCTTTCCTGCTCTCAACCAAGCTGAAGTTCGTGCAGCCCTTGCCCGTTGCGGTTTGACAACCAAGCATATTGAAAGCCAAATCCAGGTCTTGTCAGGTGGGGAACAAGCCAAGGTGCGTTTCTGTCTCTTGATGAACCGTGAAAACAACGTTTTAGTGCTGGATGAGCCGACCAACCACCTGGATGTGGATGCTAAGGACGAACTCAAACGGGCGCTTAAAGAATACAAAGGAAGCATTCTTATGGTTTGCCACGAACCAGACTTTTATGAAGGCTGGATGGACCAAATCTGGGACTTTAACAAACTAACTTAAAAAGGATTTCTCAAAAAGTAATAAAAAAACCAAGTCATTAGACTTGGCTTTTTTAACTAGTAATTTAAATAGCTTTCAACTTCAGATTTCTCAATTTCTTTACCGTAGTGGCAAATAGGACAAGAAACGAAATAAGTTTTACCATAAGGAAAAAGTGGAATCCAGTAGAGGGTAAATTTGCGCCCTGTCTCAACAATTTCCCACGTGTCGACATTGTTACAGTGACCACATTCGATCGCTGTTTGCGTATGTCCCAAATCTTTCTGATATCCTTTAGAACCCCAAAATAGAATCATATCATCGTCTCCTTATCTACTAATGGCTTATTTTTTGCTGAAGTCGTAATCTTTCACTACTTCGATGCTATCAATAGTGATAGCAGTAGTTGGTTTGTCTTTTTCATCTTTTTCAGCCTTGGCAATCTTATCAACAACATCCATGCCCTCGATAACTTGACCAAAGACAGGGTGTTTGCCGTCTAGACTTGGATTTCCACCTTCTTTATAGGCTTCGATGATTTTCTTTGGATACTTGCTTGAAGGGAGTTTAGCTGAAATATCTGTTGAGTTTTGGTTGATGAAGAACTGACTACCGTTGGTATTTGGTTGACCAGTGTTAGCCATTGCAAGGGCTCCTCGGATATTGTATAGGTAAGGAGAGATTTCATTTTTGAAGCCAGTTCCCTTGTCCTTCGTTTTATCCTTATCATGCCAGATAGATTGTCCCCCTGTACCATCTCCCTTAGGATCTCCAGTTTGGACCATAAAGCCATCGATGACACGGTGGAAGGTGATGCCGTTATAGTAGCCTTCTTTAGCGTGAGTAAGGAAGTTTTCAACTGCTAGTGGCGCTAGTTTTGGAAAGAGTTTGATGCGTACATCGCCTTGATTTGTATGTAAAATGACCTCGGCTTCATCTTCAGCAACTTCTTTAGAAAGTTGAGGGAAGTTAGCATTTTCATTGGTCAGAGCATCGTTCAAATCTTTGGCGGCCTGAGCAGCTACTTTAGAACTTTCTTCAGCAGAGATACTAGAGTCGACATAGTCATCACCACGGAGACCACGCTGGATACTAGTACATCCAGCAAGAGCTATAGTTGATAGTAAAAGAAGGGTTGCTAATTTTTTCATTTTTTCCTCTCAAAAATTCATTTCTATCATTGTACCTTAAAAGGAGATTGATTTCAAATGTAAAAGATAAGGCAAGTTTTCAGAAAATAAATTTACAGACTG
This sequence comes from bacterium, assembly GCA_905221345.1. Lineage (GTDB taxonomy): Bacteria > Bacillota > Bacilli > Lactobacillales > Streptococcaceae > Streptococcus. The sequence continues at coordinate 350,878 of CAJNCW010000001.1, read as the reverse complement.
CTTGATTAGAGATTTTTCTTTGGATGCCGGTCGATAATTTCCTGATATTGTTCCAGTATCTGCTCTCCCTTTGGAGTCAATTTGTAGCCTCGAATCGAAAAGTGACTAGCTAATTCCTCTTCTGATAAGTTTTCATGAAGAGCTTTATCAAGATCAGCAGCTTTCATCTTAGAAAGTCCTGTAACTCCCTTACCTTTGAGGATATTCTTTTTCATTGTAGCATTCAGATGTTCGAGTGAATCAAAGGCGGTTTCGATAATAGTATAGCCTTTTTCTACCAGACTGCTTAGATGTTTTGGTGCATCAATGCCATAAGTGTACTCGAAATATTTAGGAAACCAGGTCTCGAAAAGAATTATGCTTCCTCTTTCTGTCTGAGTTCAAAGAGGTCTTCTACTTTCAGATTAAAAACTTGAGCAATTTTAAGAGCCATTTCCAGCGAAGGATTGTAACGGTTATTTTCCAAGTGCAGAATTGTCTCGCGTCGCATGCCGATGAGGTCGGCTAACTCCTGCTGGGTCATGCCTGTGGACTCACGAACAGATTTGAGATTAGTAATAATCTTGCTTTCTTTGGCCATGCTTATCCTCTCCGTTCTAAGATAAGATAGACAACCGCAAAGATGCAAATCAAGGCAGCTATGCTAATAAATATCTGGCCTATGTAAAGAGTGAGAGACCCCATATACCCAATAATAACTGCTAGGATCATCAGTGCGCCTAGTATAAAAACAAACATCAAGCTAGCTGCCTTGGCTAAATTAGCATAAAAGCGTTCGTCCGGAGTTTCCTTGACATTTTTCAAACAGAAAAAACCAAATACAATCACTTCAATAACGAGGCCAATTCCCAAAATCCATTCTTTAATACCAGAACTTTCGCTTGGGGTCGCAACCCAAAACCCTACTGTATAAAAAATGCTTGCTGCAAACACAAGTATCGTGTAAAGCTTAGCAGACAAGTCAAAAATAATCTTTCCCTTACCTTTCTGACTCTTATGAGGCCATGGTTTCATATGTATCCAGCCCCAAATAGCTACAATCTGACCTAACACTGAAATACCAGTAATAACTAACTTGGGTCCCCAACTAAGATTAGAACCAAATAAAACAGTAAAATCAATAAAGAGAGCTACGGCAATCATTGCAATGAGGCCAAGCATTTTTTGACTTTTTTTCATGATAGACTCCTTTTTTGTGTTATAAATATATAACACTTAAATTTTATGTTATAAATATATCACATTTAAATTTGGAAAGCAAGAATTTATGTGCCAAGGTGGCAATTATTTGAAAAAATTTTTTAATAAAAGCCTTTGATAGTCAAACAACTAAAGAATTCTTTGAAGCAATGCATCAGATTTGGTTTGGATAGTCTCGTTAATAATATTTGATGATAAAGAATTTTTGAAAAATCTAGATATTGTATGAATATCTACTTTTTTTCTTAGACTGTTATAAAGTCTGTCAGAATAAGCTTTGTAGGTGTAGAAGTTAATTTTTACAGAACTAAATTATTCCCCTATTTAGAATCTATTAATTCATATTTTATAAATTAATTAGTAGATATCGTTCTTAAAATCCTTGATATTTCTCTGTTTTTAGTCCAATTAAAATCTATACTTTCCGAACCGGATCTTAAGAAAGCTCGTAAAGCTAGCCAGTTCTCTAAACGTTAAGAACTAGCTACAATACAGCATTTACAACACTTCATGGTTCACACCATGGGGTGTTTTTGATGATTTTAAGCAAAATTCACAACATTTAATTGAAAATTATTCAAATTAGATAAAAATTTGTTTTCTGAAAAAGTAGGAAAACATTGATTTTAAGCGAATTTTGAATCATATTCGAATGGGAGTTTTTAAAATCATGTTTCAGTAGTGAAGTTCCAAAGTTGATTCTCCAGATAAGGATGATATCACCTGCTAATAGATTGTCTTCTAGTAGTTCCATATTACGTTTTGGGACAGGTTTAGGGGCTTCCATATCACGATAAGGAGAGATATAAGGCTTGACAGGGTAGTCCTTATAGATAGTATCAAAAGTAGTATTCATAAATTTTTTCTTTCTAATTTATCCCTATTAGTCTAAAAAATTTAAAAACTCAAACTCTGTCAAGTTTTTTTCTTGACACCTGACAGAAATCTGCTATAATAGAACGTGTGCTAAATAGCTCAGCTATTTCACCGAAATAAAATAATAAGAAAAGAGACTTTAAAAATGGCAGTTAAAATCCGTTTGACTCGTATGGGTTCTAAGAAAAAACCTTTCTACCGTATCAACGTAGCAGACTCACGTTCACCACGTGACGGACGTTTCATCGAAACAGTTGGAACTTACAACCCACTTGTTGCTGAAAACCAAGTAACTTTGAAAGAAGACCGCGTTCTTGCATGGTTGGCTGATGGAGCTCAACCTTCAGATACAGTTCGCAACATCCTTTCAAAAGAAGGCGTATTGAAAAAATTCCACGATTCTAAATTCTCAAAATAAGTTTAAAGTAGGTTGACAGATGGATACGATTGAAAATCTCATTATTGCGATTGTGAAACCTTTGATTTCACAACCTGATGCCTTAACTATCAAGATTGAAGACACACCAGAGTTTTTGGAGTATCACTTGGATCTTGACCAGAGCGATGTCGGTCGTGTTATCGGGCGTAAGGGTCGCACTATCTCAGCGATAAGAACGATTGTCTACTCTGTCCCAACTGAAGACAAAAAAGTAAGAATCGTTATCGATGAAAAATAAAGAAAGCGGGACAGATGTCTCGCTTTTTTGTGAGGAGGAGAAGATGAAGGATTTAACGTTTAGACAATTACAAGACTACTTACTCGAACATTACCAGCAGTCTCGAACTGAGGAAGGCCTCTTTATCAAGCTAGTGGAGGAAGTCGGAGAAGTAGCCGAGGTCTTGAATGGGCGCTCTGGTCGAAAAGAGGGCGTTCAGGACTCAAACGAGGAACTAGCCAAAGAACTGGCTGATATCATTCATTACACCGTCGCAATCGCGGCTATCAACGATATTGACCTAACCAAAACCATCTTTGACAAAGATAAGAAGGCTGCCATTAAGTATCAGCATGAACGAGATTTGGAAGGATTTTTGGAAAGTCTCCAAGAAAATCAGAAATAAACTCTTTTAAGTAATAAAGGGACTTTTCACCAAGCTTAGGCTAGCTAGCAAATACCAATCCTAGAAATAGCATCTAGGATTTTACTATGCTAAAATGGAAAGACAGTCTCAAAAATTATAGTCAATCCATCTTGGGAATAGCTACTTTTAAAGGGAGTAACAATCTATGAACGAGAAAACAAAAGCATACCTAGCGGCTTTATCCTTTTCAGCCATCATTGGTTTTTCTTTTTTATTTACTAAGATTGCTTTGGGCTATGCAAGTCCACTTACAAACTTGGCACATCGCTATACAATCGCTGCTTTGGTATTGGTCATCCTTCATCAAACAAAACTTATCAATGTGAGTTTAAGCAGAAAAGATATTCTTTCTATTCTGCCTATGAGTCTTTTCTATCCACTCCTCTTTTTTATTTTTCAATCTTTTGCCTTACAGTATATATCGTCTTCTGAAGCGGGAATTTTACAAGCGCTTGCCCCGATTTTTACGCTCCTTTTGGCATCGGTCTTTCTCAAGGAAAAGACAAGTTTGCTGCAAAAGTTCTTTTTGATTTTATCCGTAGCAGGAGTAGTTTTCATCTTCCTTAGCAAAGGAGCGAACTTTAGCACGGAAACTGCTAGCTTAGGCTTTCTCTTGATGTTGGGATCTGTTCTTGCCAATGCAATAAACAATATTCTCAGCAAGGCTAAAGGAGGTCGCTATCGGGCAATGGATATGACAGCTGTTGTGATATTTGTTGGCTTCGTCACCTTTAATGCGCTGAGTCTGACCTCGCACTATCTAGAGGGGAACATATTAGCTTACTTTGCGCCGTTTGGACAGCTGCCCTATCTGCTTTCCATTCTCTATTTGGGAGTTCTAGCCTCTATCGTGACTGGTAGTCTCTCTATCTATGCTATCGTTCGCCTCGGGGCATCAACCGTCAGTGTTTTTGGTAATCTTGGAACAGTTTTGACCATTCTAGCTGGAGCTCTTATCCTCCACGAACCAATTTATAGTTACCATGTGATTGGAGCAACTTTGATTATTGCTGGAATTTTAGGAATGAATCTGATGAGAAGAAAGTAAAGATTGCTTAGCAGTCTTTTTCTTTATCTATATTGTGCAGAAAATTCAAAATTTTTAATGAAATCAAGTTTGGAAAACGATGATTTTAATATAGCATGATAAAATAGATAAAAAGAATGATATTAGGATAAAGAGGAGCGAATGTAGAAATGAAGCAAAATGATATAGCTGAAGCTATTGCTTTTTATAACAGAAAACCCGAGACTTTGATACGTCACATTATACCAGTATTAGATTGTGATTTGGTTGTTTATCATCGTCTTGGAAACGCAAATAAAGGACACATTATTTTTTATCATGGAGCTTGTGGTCGTAGCCAGATGTGGGCCCACCAGTATGATGCTTTTGATGGATTTGACCTTTACTTTGTAAATGTTAGAGGACAGGGTGAATCACCTATGAAGGTTGGCCTACCCGACTTGGAAGGCGCTGTTCAAGATGTAGATGCTATTTTGTCCTATTTCCAGCTAGATAAGGTGATATTGGTTGGTCATTCTTGGGGAGGCAATCCACTTCAAGAGTATACCTATCGCCATCCAGAAAGAGTCCTAGCCTTGGTCATGGTAGATAGTTGGGGACAGCATCGATACCTATCAGAGAAAGAAAGAGGTCGAATCAAATATAGTTCTCTTATGTATAAAACGATTCCTTGGAAGGTGATTGCAGATAAAAACTCAAAAATGTGTACTGATAATCCTGTCACAAGAGAATTGGTCAAGACGGCCATTATAGAAACTGGGCGAGATGTTTTCTTGAATCTTGGAATCACAGGTTTCTTGGCAGTCCATGAGATAGAAGGATATAAAGGAAATCCTCCTATGCTATTAGTAAGAGGAGAAAATGATTTTCCCAAACACCTAAAAATAATCTATGATGGTATCATTGCTCTAAATCCCAATGCGCGTCAAGTAACGATTTCAGGCAGCAAACACCAACCGATGAATGACCATCCTGAAGAGTTTAATCAGCTAGTTGGTAAATTTTTTGAAGAAGTAGTAGCTCCGTAAGATGAGATTTATCCAACTTGTGAAAATCCTTGGAACGTGATAAAATAAAGGATAGAAATAGATACAGGAGACAAGATGAACTACTTTAATGTTGGAAAAATCGTCAATACGCAGGGTCTACAGGGTGAGATGAGAGTCTTGTCTGTGACGGATTTTGCCGAGGAACGTTTTAAAAAAGGGGCAGAGCTGGCCTTGTTTGATGAAAAAGATCAGTTTGTCCAAACAGTGACCATCGCTAGCCACCGTAAGCATAAGAACTTTGATATTATCAAATTCAAAGACATGTACCATATCAATGCGATTGAAAAGTACAAGGGTTATAGTCTCAAGGTCGCTGAGGAAGATCTGAATGACCTAGACGATGGGGAATTCTACTATCACGAGATTATCGGTTTGGATGTTTACGAGGGAGACAACTTGATTGGAACCATCAAGGAAATCCTACAACCAGGTGCCAATGATGTCTGGGTGGTTAAGAGAAAAGGTAAGCGTGATTTGCTTTTGCCTTACATACCACCAGTAGTTCTCAATGTTGATATTCCAAACAAGCGGGTCGAAGTGGAAATCTTAGAAGGACTAGATGATGAAGATTGATATTTTAACCCTCTTTCCTGAGATGTTTTCTCCACTAGAGCACTCGATTGTTGGAAAGGCTCGAGAAAAAGGGCTCTTGGAAATCCAGTATCATAATTTCAGAGAATACGCTGAAAAAGCCCGCCATGTAGATGATGAGCCCTACGGAGGCGGTCAGGGGATGTTGCTCCGAGCCCAACCCATTTTCGATGCCTTTGATGCTATTGAAAAGAAAAATCCCCGTGTCATCCTGCTTGATCCTGCTGGGAAACAGTTTGATCAAGCGTACGCTGAGGATTTGGCCCAGGAAGATGAGCTAATCTTTATCTGTGGTCACTACGAAGGATATGACGAGCGCATCAAGACCTTGGTAACCGATGAGATTTCTCTAGGAGACTATGTCTTGACTGGTGGTGAATTGGCGGCTATGACCATGATTGATGCGACTGTTCGCTTGATTCCGGAAGTAATTGGCAAGGAGTCTAGTCACCAGGATGATAGTTTTTCTTCAGGACTTCTCGAATATCCCCAATACACACGTCCTTATGACTATCGAGGCATGGTGGTTCCAGATGTACTTATGAGTGGGCACCATGAGAAGATTCGTCAGTGGCGACTTTATGAGAGTTTAAAGAAAACCTACGAGCGCAGACCAGATTTGCTAGAAAACTATCAACTAACAGCAGAAGAAGAAAAAATGCTAGCTGAAATCAAAGAAAACAAAGAATAAAGGAGAACCCTATGCAAGTAATCAAACGTAACGGAGAAGTTGCAGACTTTGATCCAGATAAAATCTACCAAGCTGTTCTAAAAGCGGCTCAGACAGTTTATGTTTTGACAGATGATCTACGTCAAAACCTAGCTCAAGTCACTAAAAAAGTAGTCTTGGACTTGGAAGAAGCAAAAGTGGAACGTGCAACTATTAGCATGATCCAATCAATGGTTGAAAATCGTTTGTTGGGGGCAGGATATATCACCATCGCAGAACATTACATTTCTTACCGCTTACAACGCGATTTGGAGAGAAGTGGTTACGGAGACCATATCGCAGTTCACCTGCATTTTGAACAAATTCGTTAAGAAAAAGAGTGGGATGAAAAGCATCTCACTCTTTCTTAAATCTATTTTTCTGAGCTCTCTGGACAGTAGATGGGACAAAGCGTAGCCTTTTGATGTCAGCGATTCGGATGATACGTGTTACATTTTTTGTAAAATTTTTGACAACAATCTGTTGACGACTGGTATCATATTTGACGATATCACCAGTGAAGCTTGTTTCAGCTAGTATGACATGAACAGCAGTTTTTTTCTGGATGGCCTGTTCAATTTTGCTAATAAGGGAGTCGTTTTCAGAATAATCTTGTTCATCACGTCCACTGAGAAAATCTTGTATCTTATCTAAGACATGCTTGAATGTATATCTCATAGGCTTCTCCCCTCTTATATAACCATATTATATAAAATTTTCGTACAATCTACAAGATTTTACGAATAGACTATAGAAAGCATATCACATAAAGGAGTTAAAATGGCAGAATTTACATTTGAAATCGAAGAACACTTGCTCACCTTGTCTGAAAATGACAAAGGATGGACAAAAGAACTAAATCGAGTCAGCTTTAATGGAGCACCAGCGAAGTTTGATATTCGGACTTGGAGCCCTGATCATACCAAAATGGGAAAAGGAATCACTCTTACAAACGAGGAATTTCAGGTAATGGTAGATGCCTTTAAAGGAAATCAATAAAAGGATATTGAGTTTTTGACTCAGTATCCTTTTTGGGTTAAATTGAGAAGTATGCTTGTCCCCTAAGTCGTTGTAATAGTAGGCGACCAATGAAACTAATCGCAATGATCTTACCAAGGTCAGGGAGGATAAAGGGAAGGACACCGACAGCAAGTGCTTTGTCAAGTGCCATACCAGCAAGGAAGTGGAGGCTGAGAATACCTCCTACAAAGACTAGAGAGTCACCCAAGAGGTTGGCTAGGAAAATGCGGATATAGCCACTATTTTGATGGATGAGATAAGATGTAAGCCCTGCATAGACAAGGTCGAACCAGAGATAACCAGAACTTGGACCAACTAAAACGTGGAATCCTGCACCACCTCCTGCAAAGACTGGTAAACCAATGGCACCCAGCAGGAGATAGAGAGCTACAGATAGAACGGCTTCCCTAGGTCTAAAAACAGTTGCAATCAGACCGATCGCAAAGTTTTGCAGAGTGAAAGGTACAGGACCGATAGGGAGACTGATTTGCGCCAATACGGCGATGAGAGCAGCACCGATAGCAGGGATAGCATAGATATGAGCTTTTTTCAAAACTGTTAACCTCTTTTCAAAATTATAGTAACTATTATACTGGTTTAGAAACAAAAGTCAACCTATTTTTAAAACACAGGTAACAATTTTGTAGCGGCCGATTTTACAAGTAAAAAGAGACCACATGGGGTCTCTTTCAACGATTAGCGCATGGTTACAAATTCTTCTGAAGCGGTTGGGTGGATAGCTACTGTAGCATCAAAGTCCGCCTTGGTAGCCCCCATCTTGATGGCAACAGCGAATCCTTGAATCATCTCATCCACTCCGTAACCAAGTCCGTGTAGGCCAACAACTTTTTCGTCATCACCTGCGGTGATGAGTTTGAAGCGAGACTCTTGACGATGGTTTGTAACAGCAGAGTACATAGATGCAAAGCTTGACTTGTAGACTTTGATGTTATCTTGGCCGTATTCTTTGATAGCTTGCTCCTCGGTCAAACCAACGGTTCCGATTGCTGGGTGGGAGAAGACTACAGTAGGGATAGTCGTGTAGTCCATCTTGGCATTTGTTTTCCCGTTGAAGAGGCGTTCAGATAGGGTACGTCCTGCCTTGATGGCTACGGGGGTAAGTTCTTTCTCTCCAGTAACGTCTCCAAGGGCGTAGATACCATCTACAACTGTATTTTGATATTCATCCACTTGGATAAATCCACGTTCGTTGAGTGTGACGCCAGCTTTTTCTAACTCCAGACCGTCTACATTTGGACGGCGGCCAGTAGCCCAGATAACTTGGCTGGCAGTATGACTAGAACCGTCTTCAAAATGAATGGTAATACCTTGCTCTGTTTTTTCTAGCTTGACGGGTACCTTATGCGTGTGCAAAGGTAGACCTGTTTTTTCCATTTCATTGACAAGACCTTCAACGATGTAGCTGTCAAAACCACGCAAGGGACGATCGCGACGAACAAACAAATCAGTTTTTACTCCGAGAGAGTGGAGAACACCTGCTAATTCAACGGCGATATAGCCAGCTCCAAGAATCGCAACGGATTCAGGAAGTTGCTCCCAAGCAAAGACATCGTCTGAGCTACCACCGAGTTCAGCTCCAGGGATAGTTGGGATGCTTGGACGAGCGCCAGTCGCAATCACGATATGTTTGGCACGAATCAATTTACCATTAACACTGACTGTGTGGGAATCAACGAAATGAGCACGACCTTCAATCAAATCAACACCGTTGCGCTTGAAACTTCCATCATAAGACGAGCGGGCACGATCGATGTAGGCTTCACGATTTTGACGAAGTTTAGCAAAATCAAATTGAACATCTGAACTTGTAAAACCATAGTCAGGGCCGTAGTGGTGGAAGCTTTCAGCGATTTGTGCTCCATACCACATGATTTTCTTAGGAACACAACCGACATTGACGCAGGTTCCACCTAATTTTTTCTCTTCGATAACAGCTGCTTTAGCACCGTGTTCGCCAGCGCGGTTCATAGTGGCAATGCCGCCGCTTCCCCCACCGATGGCGATGATATCATATTCTCTCATAGAAAACTCCTTATAGCTTTGATAGTCATATTCTATCGTTTTTACTATTTGAATGCAAAAATCTGCTACGCTCTAAAGAAATAGCAGAAAACACTTGCTAAATATAGAAATAAGGTGTATGATGTTACTAGTACAATTCTGCATAAATTAAATGAAAATAAGGTTCATTTCCTGAATTGTTCTCTTTTCTCTCTGAACAATCATTGTTTAGAGTAGGTAAATTTGCTATAATGGTCTTTGTATTGAAAATAAAACAGGAGTTTTGTGATGAAGGGGAATAAGAAAACTAAAAAATGGCAACTATACACAGCTATTGGAGCTGCAAGTATTATTATAATCAGTGCAGCGGGTATTTTGCTATTTAGACAGCCCTCTCAGGCTGCCGGTAAGGATGACACATCGCATCTCGTAGTCGCAAAGGAAGGAACAGTTGCCTCCTCTGTTCTTTTATCTGGTACTGTCACCGCAAAAAATGAACAATATGTTTATTTGGATGCAAGTAAGGGTGAGGTGGATGAAATCTTGGTTTCTGTTGGAGATAAGGTTGACAAAGGACAAGCGCTCGTAAAATACAACAGCACAGAAGCGCAGTCTGCTTATGATGCAGCTAACCGTGCCATAGCCAAGGCTGACCGTCGTATCAATGACTTGAAGGAATCACGAAACAACACTCTAGCTGATTCGGAAGAATATGATGATGGAGAACAGGGTTCTTCTGTCTCTTCCATTGATTCTCAGATTAGCGATGCTCGTGATAGTCGTGCTGATGCAGAGGCGCAACTTAAAAAGGCGCAGGCCCAATTGGACGCAACAAAGGTTTTGAGTACGCTAGAAGGTACAGTTGTAGAAGTTAATCGCAATGTATCAAAGTCCACAACTGCTGCAAATCAAGTGATGGTTCATGTAGTAAGTAACGACAATCTACAAGTTAAGGGAGAACTTTCCGAGTACAATCTTGCCAACCTTTCTGTTGGCCAAGAAGTGACCTTCTCTTCTAAAGTTTACCAAGATAAAACTTGGACAGGGAAGATCAGCTTTATTTCAGCTTACCCTAAAAATAGTGGAGAAGGAACGAATGCTATAACTGGGGGGAATACTGGTTCTAAATATCCTTATACGATTGAAGTAACGAGTGAGATTGGTGATTTGAGACCAGGTTTTACCGTTAGTGTTGAGGTTAAAAGTGACAAGAAATCAATCCTCGTACCTTTAACCAGTGTCATTACTGAAGACGGGAAAAACTATGTTTGGGTTGTTGACGAAGAGAATAAGGCTAAGAAAATCGAAGTTAGCCTAGGAAATGCTGACGCAGAAAACCAAGAGATCACATCTGGTTTGACAAATGGAACCAAAGTCATCAGTAATCCAACGACTTCCTTGGAAGAAGGAAAAGAGGTGAAGGCTGATGAAACAACTAATTAGTCTAAAAAACATCTGCCGGAGCTATCGAAATGGTGAACAGGAACTGCAGGTCTTGAAAAATATTAACTTGGAGATTGGCGAAGGGGAATTTGTTGCCATTATGGGACCATCTGGCTCGGGTAAATCTACTCTGATGAATACCATCGGAATGCTGGACACCCCAACTAGCGGCGAATACTATCTAGAAGGTCAAGAAGTGGCCCGTCTAGGTGAAAAGCAGTTGGCACAGGTACGTAACCAACAAATTGGTTTTGTCTTTCAACAGTTCTTTCTTTTGTCAAAGATGGATGCCGTTCAAAATGTTGAGTTGCCCTTGATTTATGCAGGAGTTCCAGCTGCCCAACGTCGCAAGTTGGCAGAGGAATATCTGAGTAAAGTAGAGTTGACTGATCGTATTCATCACCTTCCTTCGGAGTTGTCTGGTGGTCAAAAACAACGAGTAGCCATTGCGCGTGCTCTTGTTAATGATCCCTCAATCATCCTAGCTGATGAACCGACAGGTGCCTTGGATACGAAAACAGGAAGTCAAATCATGGAACTCTTGGTTGAGTTAAATGAAGAAGGCAAGACTATTATTATGGTAACGCACGAGCCCGAAATTGCAGCCTATGCAAAACGCCAAATTGTAATCCGTGATGGAGTTATTTCATCTGATAGCGCTCGTTTGGAAGGGAAGGAGAACTAAGATGCAAAATCTGAAATTTGCCTTTTCATCTATTATGGCACACAAGATGCGCTCCTTTTTGACCATGATTGGTATTATCATTGGAGTCTCTTCAGTAGTTGTCATCATGGCTTTAGGAGACTCTATGTCTCGTCAGGTCAATAAAAATATGACCAAATCTCAGAAAAATATTCAGGTATTTTTCTCACCAATTAAAAGTAAAGATGGTTCCTTTACGCAAAAGCAATCTGCACTGACGTTATCTGGTAAAGAAGAAGATGTTCATGTGGAACCACCTAAAACACAGGAATCGTGGGTTAAGGAAGCTGCCAAGCAGAAAGGTGTGGATGGCTATTATGTGACTAATAGTACAAATGTTACTTTGACCTATAAGGATAAGAAGGTAGAGCGAGCAAGTCTGACAGGTGGAAATATGACTTATATGTCTACTGTGGAAAATAAAATTATTGCAGGTAGGGACCTGAGAGAACAAGACTACCGAGATTTTGCAAGTGTGATTTTGCTAGACGAAGAACTCGCTAAAAGTCTTTTTGACTCACCTCAGGAAGCGCTCAATCAAATCATTTCAGCCAATGGATATAGCTATCGTGTGATTGGTGTTTACTCTAGTCCTGCTGTTAAAAGTGCTAAGATGTTTGGTGTAGGTGGTTTGCCGATAACAACCAATGCTTCTGTAGCAGCTAATTTTAATGTAGAGGAAATTTCTAATATTGTCTTTCGTGTGAATGATACGAGTCTAACTCCGACTTTGGGGCCAGAACTCGCACGTAAGATGACAGAAATTGCAGGAGTGCAGCAGGGAGAATATCAGGTTGTAGACGAAACCGCCGCTTTTGCAGAGGTTCAGCAAATCTTTGGTTTTATGACCGCTATTATTAGTGCGATCGCTGGAATCTCTCTCTTTGTGGGAGGGACTGGAGTTATGAATATCATGCTGGTTTCTGTAACGGAGCGTACGCGTGAGATTGGTCTTCGTAAAGCATTGGGGGCTACACGGGCTAATATCTTGGTACAGTTTTTGATTGAGTCCATGATTTTGACCTTATTAGGTGGAGTCATCGGTCTAGTAAGTGCAGCAGGCTTGACCGCACTAGCAGGTGCCTTACTAAAAAATATGATGGAAGGAATAGAAATTGGTGTCTCGCTACCAATCGCTCTCTTTAGCTTGGCAGTGTCAGCAAGTGTTGGGATGATTTTCGGAGTCTTGCCAGCCAATAAAGCGTCTAAGCTTGATCCAATTGAAGCCCTTCGCTATGAATAAGATAAACAAGATGGACACTTGTCTATCTTGTTTTTGTATGGATTTTCCTATCGAAAATCACTAAAAATATGATATAATGAAGTGTTAGAAAAACAGGTTTCATTTGCCTGGAAAGGAAAAATTATGTCTGAAAAGAATTTTTATATTACAACACCGATTTACTATCCATCTGGTAAACTTCATATCGGTTCTGCCTACACAACCATCGCCTGTGATGTCCTAGCGCGTTACAAACGCCTTATGGGCTACGATGTCTTTTATCTGACAGGTCTTGACGAGCATGGTCAAAAGATCCAACAGAAAGCGGAAGAAGCTGGTATTACACCACAAGCTTATGTTGACGGGATGGCGGTTGGAGTCAAAGAACTCTGGAAATTACTAGATATCTCATACGATAAATTCATCCGTACAACTGATGACTACCATGAAAAAGTAGTAGCGCAGGTCTTTGAGCGCTTGCTTGCTCAAGATGACATCTATTTGGGTGAATACTCTGGTTGGTATTCAGTCTCAGATGAGGAATTCTTTACAGAAAGTCAGCTTGCGGAAGTTTTCCGTGATGAAGCTGGAAATGTGACGGGTGGTATCGCTCCATCAGGCCACGAGGTCGAATGGGTTTCTGAAGAATCTTATTTCCTTCGCCTCAGCAAATACCAAGAACGCTTGGTTGAATTTTTCAAATCTCACCCTGACTTCATCACTCCAGATGGTCGTCTTAATGAAATGCTACGTAACTTCATCGAACCAGGTTTGGAAGACTTGGCCGTATCTCGGACAACCTTTACTTGGGGCGTGCCAGTACCATCAAATCCTAAACACGTTGTCTATGTTTGGATTGATGCTCTTCTCAACTATGCGACAGCTCTTGGATATGGTCAAGATGATCATGCTAACTTTGATAAGTTCTGGAATGGAACAGTCTTCCACATGGTCGGAAAAGACATTCTTCGTTTCCACTCAATCTACTGGCCAATCCTTCTCATGATGTTGGATATGAAATTGCCTGACCGCCTGATTGCCCACGGTTGGTTCGTCATGAAAGACGGTAAGATGTCTAAGTCTAAGGGAAATGTCGTTTACCCTGAAATGCTAGTAGAGCGTTATGGACTGGACCCACTTCGTTACTACCTCATGCGAAGCCTCCCAGTTGGTTCAGACGGAACCTTCACTCCTGAAGACTATGTAGGTCGTATCAACTATGAATTGGCCAATGACCTTGGAAACCTCCTCAACCGTACGGTTTCCATGATTAACAAGTACTTTGATGGAAAAGTTCCAGCCTATGTAGAAGGTGTGACAGAGTTTGACGATTCTCTTGCCCAAGTAGCTACTGAATCAATTGCTGATTACCATACACACATGGAAGCAGTTGACTATCCACGTGCTTTAGAAGCAGTCTGGGCGCTTATCTCACGTACCAACAAATACATCGATGAGACAGCTCCATGGGTCTTGGCTAAGGATGAGGCTCTTCGCGACCAATTAGCAAGTGTTATGAGCCACTTGGCAGCTAGCCTCCGCATCGTAGCTCACTTGATTGAGCCATTTATGATGGAAACCAGTCGCGCGGTCTTGACTCAACTTGGTTTGGAAGAAGTTACTAGCTTTGAAAACTTGAGCTTGTCTGATTTCCCTACAGGTGTGACTGTTGTTGCCAAAGGAACACCAATCTTCCCACGTCTGGACATGGAAGAAGAGATTGCCTATATCAAAGAACAAATGGAAGGCAACAAACCAGCAGTCGAAAAAGAATGGAATCCAGATGAAGTTGAACTCAAACTCAACAAGGATGAAATCAAGTTTGAAGACTTTGATAAGGTCGAAATCCGTGTCGCAGAAGTCAAAGAAGTGTCTAAAGTGGAAGGTTCTGACAAGTTGCTCCAATTCCGCCTAGATGCTGGTGATGGTGAAGACCGTCAAATCCTCTCAGGAATTGCCAAATACTATCCAAACGAGCAAGAATTGGTCGGCAAGAAAGTCCAAATCGTTGCCAACCTTAAACCACGCAAGATGATGAAAAAATATGTCAGCCAAGGAATGATCCTCTCAGCTGAACATGAAGGCAAGTTAACCCTTCTCACAGTTGATCCAGCTGTACCAAATGGAAGTGTGATTGGATAAAAGCAAAAAACCAACGTTAGGCACGTTGGTTTTTCTTGTTATGTACGAGATTTTCTAAGAAGTGGTCCATCTCCTTTTGCGACCTAAGGACAATTACTTTATCTGGATAGGTTTCTTGAACCCGTTGATAACGTTCTTTGGCATTCTTTGTCCGCCCATCCCAGAGAATCCATCGGATAAATTCCCAGTCAAAGCGTTCAGGACAGCCTGCTGCCATACTTTCTCTGACCTTACCTCGGTATGTGAGATACCGTTTAAAGGCTCGAAAGAGACAAGTCCATGGGGAAAAGTTGAGAAAGATGATTTGGTCAGCTTCCTGCATTCTTTCCTCGTAATAGCACCAAGAGTAGTTGCCATCGATGACCCAGTCTGAGTGACTAGTGAGGAAGTTTTTCATCTCAGTTTCCATCCAATCGCGGTCGCTGTCTTGCCAACCAGGTTGAAATTGAAGTGTATCCACATGCAGTTTTGGGATAGAGTAGTAGTTTGACAACTTTTCAGCTAGAGTTGACTTACCAGCTCCAGAATATCCGATGATTGCTATTTTCATTTTCTACCTTTTCTGATTAGAGGACAAAAAAACAGCCTCTATGGACTGTTTCTTATTTAGCAAGTTTAGCTGAAAGACGAGCTTTGTCGCGGCTTGCTTTATTTTTGTGAATCAAACCTTTAGTTTCTGCTTTGTCGATAGCTGAGCTAGCAGCACGGAAAAGTTCTTCAGAAGGGTTTGCTTCGAAAGCTTTGATAGCAGTACGCATAGCTGATTTTTGAGCTGAGTTTTTTTCGTTTTGTTTAACGTTCAATTCAGCGCGTTTGATAGCTGATTTAATGTTTGCCAATGTTCTTACCTCCATATTTACTAACTATACCATTATATATGAAAACTTAGGTTTTGACAAGGGAAAATTATTTTTTTAGGTAAATTTCATCGATTTCGTGATTTTTAGTCTTGTGGAGAATAACCTCGGCACGATTCCTTGTCGGTTCGATATAGTTTTGTAGATTTATTAGATTAATGCTGGCCCAGATCTGATGAGCAAAGGATTCAACTTCTCCAATCGGCATTTGCGTAAAGCGGTGATAGTAGCTGTTGGGATCATTCTGGGCAAAGCTGAGCAGTTTCAAGAAACGATCCAGATACCAGCTTTCAATGTCTTCGACAGCAGCATCCACATAGATGGAGAAATCAAAGAAATCAGTGATGTAAAGGCGCTCATTTTGAGGGTTTTGAAAGACATTGATGCCTTCGACAATAACAAAGTCAGCGGCTTTGACACGTTGCTTTTCCCCAGGAACGATGTCATACACTTCATGAGAATAGACAGGAATATCGACATCTTGCCCATTCTTTAGGCGGTCAAGAAAATTCAACAAGGCTTCCATATCGTAACTTTCAGGAAAACCTTTGCGATTTAAGATATCTTGGTCCATCAAGGTTTGATTGGGATAGAGAAAACCGTCAGTTGTCACCAATTCTACAGTAGCATCAGTAACTGTACGAGAGAGAAGGATTTGCAGAAGTCGGCTAGTCGTTGATTTTCCGACAGCAACACTTCCTGAAACTCCGATGATGAAGGGCTGAGATTTACTCTCTCTTTGGAGAAAAATTCCCTTAGAGAAGGCTAAATCTTCTTTGGTGCGTTTGTAAATTTGGATGAGATGAGCCAATGGTAAATAAATATCTGTCACATCTTGTAGGCTGATTTGGTCATTGAAACTCTTGATGGATTCTAACTCTTCCTCTGTCAAAGGAGGGGTTGTTTTGCGATGCAATGATTGCCAAGTCTGGCGACTGATTTTTTCAAAATGTAAAAATTCGTTGGTCATTTGTTTTCCCCTAGATATTTTGTTTATCATACCATAAAAAGCTAAAAAGATAAAGCGGTTTCTTGATGGTAGTAAGTCAATATCGTATAATAGAGGTAGATGGAGGTTGAATAATTTAATGATGAGATAGAGAATTGTTTCTGAAGACTTATCAGTTATTAAAAGTGGGCTTTTTTAGTTCGCAACTTATAGGAGGTGTGTCATGAAAATCTTAAAAAGTTATATATTGGAACTCTGTTTTATTCTCAGTTTTGCCTTACCTTTTATAAAAGGAGCGAATGCGGATAATGGTAGACGTTTTGTGGAAACCTATTACGGTTTTACTTTTTTGATGGAACATGCTATTGTAACAGTTGTCTTTATCTGTTCGCTCTTGATTGCTTTCATACTAAAAAAACGGTGGACGAAATGGCTTGCTGCGGGTAGTTATTTCTTTTTAGTCCTATGGATTGCTACAGAGGGTTATTTATTCCGTATGTCACTAGAAGATTTGATACGACTTTGGACAAGTTTGGAAATCTTGACACAAACTTATCAGTTGGGTTTTTATCTAAACATCATATTGGGAATCTTGTTGATAATAAAGTATTTTAAGGTTAAGAAATAGTAATAAAAATGCGCCTGATTACAAACGATCTGTTTCTTCCTGACTATGATAATTTGTAGTTCCCGATAGATTGTAATGTATTTCTAATAATTGAAAGAGATTGAAGAAAAGGTTTTTTGACTAGGATTCTTCAGTCTTTTTTCATTTGATCATCACTTTGTAAACGATTTACAATTCAAGCTAAATTATGGTAAAATAGTTTTATGAGTAAAATGTATTATGCAGAAAATCCTGATGCTGCTCACGACATTCATGAGTTGAGAGTGGAGTTGTTGGGAGAAAACATGACCTTTTTGACGGATGCGGGTGTTTTTAGCAAGAAAATGGTTGACTTTGGGAGTCAGCTCTTGCTCAAGTGCCTAGAGGTTAACAAAGGAGAGAAGGTCCTTGATGTGGGTTGTGGTTATGGGCCATTGGGTTTGTCATTGGTCAAGGCTTATGGAGTTCAGGCGACCATGATTGATATCAATAATCGTGCTCTAGACTTAGCGCGACAAAATGCTGAACGAAATAAAGTAGAAGCAACTATTTTCCAATCCAATATCTATGAACAAGTTGAAGGGAATTTTGACCATGTTATTTCCAATCCGCCTATTCGAGCGGGCAAGCAGGTTGTTCATGAGATTATCGAAAAGAGCAGAGAATTTTTGAGAGGCGGAGGAGATTTAACCATCGTCATTCAGAAAAAGCAAGGTGCTCCGAGTGCCAAAAGCAAGATGGAAGACGTTTTTGGAAATTGTGAAATCGTAAAGAAAGATAAGGGATACTATATCCTTAGAAGTGTGAAAGAATGAGAGCAGTTGATTTAATCCAAAAGAAACGAGATGGTCAAGAACTGACCGCAGCTGAAATCAAATGGTTGGTAGAAGGCTATGTGGCTGGAACTGTTCCAGACTATCAGATGTCTGCTTTTGCTATGGCTGTTTATTTTAAAGGAATGACCACACGTGAGATTTCTGATCTGACGATGAATATGGTTAAAACGGGTCAGGAGTTTGATTTGTCAGCTATTGATGGGATTAAAGTTGATAAGCATTCGACTGGTGGTGTAGGTGATAAGGTGACCTTAATCTTGGCTCCCCTTGTTGCGAGTTTCGGTGTACCCGTTGCTAAAATGAGTGGTCGTGGTCTTGGCCATACTGGTGGGACAATTGATAAATTGGAGTCTATTAAGGGCTATCAAGTCGAGCGAAGTCAAGAAGATTTCATTCGTCAGGTACAGGACATCGGTGTATCTGTCATTGGTCAGTCTGACCAGCTGGTTAAAGCAGACAAACTTCTCTATGCCCTCCGTGATGTGACAGCAACTGTCGACACGATCCCATTGATTGCTAGTTCGGTGATGAGCAAGAAAATTGCTGCAGGAGCGGATGCCATTTTGCTAGACGTAACGGTCGGTGAGGGTGCCTTTATGAAGACGGTTGATGAGGCGCGCGAATTGGCTCAAACCATGGTGGATCTTGGTAAGGCCGTTGGTCGAAAGACGGTAGCAGTCATTACCGATATGAGCCAACCCTTGGGAAGAGCCATTGGCAATCGTCTCGAAATTCTTGAGGCAATCGAGATTCTTCAAGGAGAAGGCCGAGAAGATATTAGTCACTTTATCTGCGAGTTAGCTCAGATTATGCTTGCTTTGGCTGATGTTGAGAAAACGGTCGAGGAAATCCGTCAACATCTTGATAATGGCCAAGCACTGGTTAAGTTTGAAGAAATGGTAGTAGCTCAAGGCGGTGATTTAGAAGATCTCTATCGCCCAGTCAAAGTTGACCATGTGGTGGAAGTCCCTGCTCAAGAAATGGGTGTTATTTCAGCTCTTCCAGCTATGGAATTTGGGCTCTATGCCATGAGACTAGGGGCTGGTCGTGCAGTCAAGTCTGATGACTTGGACTATGAAACAGGGATTGTTTTTGAAAAGAAAGTTGGAGACTCCGTTCAAAAAGGAGAAATTGTTGCAAAAGTTTATACAAATGGAAAAATTTCTTCTGAACTAGTTACAGAATTTCAAAAATATGTTAAAATAAATGATGGAGTGCAAAGTTTACGAGAAATTATAGAAATTATCTCATAAAATCAGGGAGAATCCGAATATGAAGTTAAATAAATATATCGATCATACGCTTTTGAAGCAAGATGCGAGCCAAGAACAAATTGATTGTTTGCTATCTGAAGCGCGTGAGTATGACTTTGCCAGTGTTTGTGTCAATCCCACATGGGTTAAACATGCGAAAACAGGACTTGAAGGCTCAGATGTAAAGGTTTGTACAGTAGTAGGTTTTCCTTTGGGAGCAACAACTTCAGCTGTGAAAGCTTTTGAAACAACAGAAGCTGTCCAAAACGGTGCAGATGAGATTGATATGGTTATCAATGTTGGTGCCCTCAAATCAGGCAATCTAGATTTAGTTGGATCGGACATCCGTGCTGTCGTAGAAGCAAGTGGTGACAAGTTGGTGAAAGTCATTATCGAAGCTTGCTTGTTGACAGACGATGAAAAGGTTGTGGCCTGCCAATTATCCCAAAAAGCAGGCGCTGACTTTGTCAAAACATCTACTGGCTTTTCAACTGGTGGTGCCACTATAGAGGATGTTAAGTTGATGCGTAAAACAGTCGGGCCAGATATGGGAGTTAAGGCAGCTGGTGGTGCTCGTTCTTATGCGGACGCTCTTGCTTTTGTGGGAGCAGGCGCTACTCGTATCGGGACATCTGCTGGTCTAGCAATCTTAAAAGGAGAATTAGCGGATGGCGACTACTGAGTTGATTGAACTAGCAATTGAAACCAGCAAACAAGCCTATGTCCCCTATTCTCACTTTCCTATCGGAGCTGTTTTAGTAGCCAAGGATGGTAGCATTTATACGGGTGTTAATATCGAGAATGCTAGTTATCCTTTGACCAATTGTGGAGAGCGTACCGCTATTTTCAAAGCAGTTTCGGAGGGACAACGGGAGTTTTCAGAGTTGATTGTCTACGGACAAACTGAAAAACCCATCTCGCCATGTGGTGCTTGTCGTCAGGTCATGGTTGAGTTTTTTGAACAAGATCTAAAAGTGACTTTAGTTGCTAAAGATAAATCGACGGTCGAGATGACGGTCGGGGAGTTACTTCCATACTCATTTACAGACTTAAATTAGTCTGAGCTACTCTTCGAGTGGCTGTGGTCTACGTGACCAAACGATCTATACTTGCAACATCGTTGCACATCTTATTTAGGAGGTTCAGTAATGAACAAGAAACAATGGCTAGGCCTTGGTCTAGTTGCAGTGGCAGCAGTTGGACTTGCTGCATGTGGTAACCGCTCTTCTCGTAACGCAGCTTCATCTTCATCTGAAATGAAGACGAAAGCAGCGATCGTAACAGATACTGGTGGTGTTGATGATAAATCATTTAACCAATCAGCTTGGGAAGGTTTGCAAGACTGGGGTAAAGAACACAATCTTTCTAAAGATAAAGGCTTTACTTATTTCCAATCAACAAGCGAAGCAGACTATGCTAACAACTTGCAACAAGCGGCTGGAAGTTACAACCTGATCTTCGGTGTTGGTTTTGCACTTCACAATGCAGTTGAAGAGGCAGCAAAAGACCACTCTGACTTAAACTATGTCTTGATTGATGATGTGATCAAAGATCAAAAGAATGTTGCGAGCGTAACATTTGCTGATAACGAAGCAGCTTACCTTGCTGGTGTTGCAGCAGCTAAAACAACTAAAACAAAACAAGTTGGTTTTGTAGGTGGTATCGAATCTGAAGTTATTTCACGTTTCGCTGCTGGATTTAAGGCTGGTGTTGCGTCAGTAGACCCATCTATCAAAGTACAAGTTGACTACGCTGGTTCATTTGGTGATGCTGCCAAAGGTAAAACAATTGCAGCAGCTCAATACGCTGCAGGTGCAGACGTTGTCTACCAAGCAGCTGGTGGTACAGGTGCTGGTGTCTTTGCTGAAGCAAAATCTTTGAACGAAAGCAAAAATGAAAACGAAAAAGTTTGGGTTATTGGTGTAGACCGTGACCAAGCAGCAGAAGGTAAATACACTTCTAAAGATGGTAAAGAATCAAACTTCGTTCTTGTATCTACATTGAAACAAGTTGGTACAACTGTAAAAGATATTGCCAACAAAACAGAAAAAGGTGAATTCCCTGGTGGACAAGTTATCGTCTACTCATTGAAAGATAAAGGGGTTGACTTGGCAGTAACAAACCTTTCAGAAGAAGGTAAAAAAGCTGTCGAAGATGCAAAAGCTAAAATCCTTGACGGAAGTGTAAAAGTTCCTGAAAAATAATGAATAAAAGTCATTTCTTAGGAAGCGGCCATCGGTCGCTTCTTTAAGAATTGAGACAATTTTTGTCTCAATAGAGCTTGTTAATGTGATTAGCAGGTTTTATTGAAATAAAATAAACCTCTGAAAGGAAGAGCATATGGCACACGAAAATGTCATTGAGATGCGGGATATTACCAAGGTGTTTGGTGAATTTGTAGCAAACGACAAGATCAACTTGCAACTGCGAAAAGGTGAAATCCATGCACTTTTAGGAGAAAATGGAGCGGGTAAATCCACTCTGATGAATATGCTGGCAGGACTTCTTGAGCCAACTAGTGGTGAAATTGCAGTGAATGGTCAGGTTGTAAAACTAGACTCTCCTTCTAAAGCCGCTAGTCTTGGAATCGGGATGGTTCACCAACATTTTATGCTGGTTGAAGCTTTTACAGTAGCTGAAAATATCATTTTAGGAAGTGAAATCACTAAAAATGGTATGCTAGATATAGCCGAAGCTACTAGAGAAATCAAGGCTCTTTCTGAACGTTATGGTTTGGCAGTGGATCCTGCTGCTAAGGTGGCGGATATTTCCGTTGGTGCCCAACAACGTGTAGAAATCTTGAAAACACTTTATCGTGGTGCTGATATCCTTATCTTTGATGAACCTACAGCTGTATTGACTCCTTCAGAGATTGACGAGTTGATGGCAATTATGCGTAATCTTGTCAAGGAAGGCAAATCCATCATCCTAATCACCCACAAGTTAGATGAGATTCGTGCGGTATCTAATCGAGTGACAGTTATCCGTCGTGGTAAATCAATCCAGACGGTTGAAATCGCTGGAGCTACCAATGCTGACTTGGCAGAGATGATGGTAGGGCGCTCTGTCTCCTTCAAAACGGAAAAACAAGCACCACAACCCAAAGAAGTGGTCTTGTCTATCAAGGACTTGGTTGTTAATGAAAATCGCGGTGTACCAGCTGTGAAGAATCTTTCTTTGGATGTTCGTGCTGGTGAGATTGTTGGTATTGCAGGTATTGATGGCAATGGTCAATCTGAACTCATTCAAGCCATTACAGGTCTTCGTAAGGTTGAGTCAGGTAGCGTTGAATTAAAAGGCAAATCAATCGTGGGAATGCACCCACGACAAATTACGGAACTCAGTGTAGGGCATGTTCCTGAAGACCGTCACCGTGATGGCTTGATTTTGGAGATGATGATTTCAGAAAATATCGCTCTTCAAACCTACTATAAAGAACCACTCAGTAAGAATGGTATTTTGAACTATGCCAATATCACTTCACATGCTAGGAAATTAATGGAAGAATTTGACGTCCGTGCGGCAAACGAATTTGTTCCAGCAGCAGCTCTTTCAGGAGGAAATCAACAAAAAGCGATTATTGCTCGTGAGATTGATCGTGATCCTGAACTCCTTATCGTCAGCCAACCAACTCGTGGTTTGGATGTCGGTGCCATTGAATATATCCACAAACGTTTGATTGAAGAGCGCGATAACGGGAAAGCTGTTCTTGTTGTCAGCTTTGAATTGGATGAGATTTTAAATGTCTCAGACCGAATTGCTGTTATTCATGATGGTAAGATTCAGGGGATTGTGTCGCCAGAAACGACTAACAAACAAGAACTTGGTGTCTTGATGGCAGGTGGAAACTTGGGAAAGGAGAAGAGTGATGTCTAAAAAATTACAACAAATTTCGGTTCCCTTGATTTCCGTATTCTTAGGAATCTTGCTCGGAGCTATTGTCATGTGGATCTTCGGCTACGATGCTATCTGGGGCTATGAGGAGTTGTTCTATACAGCTTTTGGTAGCCTCCGTGGGATTGGGGAAATTTTTCGTGCCATGGGGCCTCTAGTATTGATTGGTCTTGGTTTTACCGTTGCTAGTCGGGCAGGTTTCTTTAACGTTGGACTTCCTGGTCAAGCGCTTGCGGGATGGATTCTCAGCGGTTGGTTTGCCTTGTCGCATCCAGACATGCCACGCCCAATGTTGATTCTAGCGACTGTAGTGATTGCTCTGATCGCAGGTGGAATTGTTGGTGCGATTCCAGGGATCCTCAGAGCCTATCTCGGTACGTCAGAGGTCATCGTGACCATCATGATGAACTACATTGTATTGTATGTAGGGAACGCCTTTATTCATTCTTTCCCGAAAGACTTTATGCAAAGTACAGACTCAACGATTCGTGTGAGTGCCAATGCTAGTTACCAGACACCATGGTTATCTGAGTTGACTGGCAATTCTCGGATGAATATCGGTATCTTCTTTGCTATCATTGCTGTTGGGGTGATTTGGTTCTTGCTTAAGAAAACGACTCTCGGTTTTGAAATTCGTGCAGTCGGTCTCAATCCCCATGCTTCAGAGTACGCTGGTATTTCAGCAAAACGTACAATCATCCTATCAATGATTATCTCTGGTGCTTTGGCTGGTCTTGGTGGAGCTGTCGAAGGTCTAGGAACCTTCCAAAACGTTTACGTTCAAGGTTCATCATTAGCTATCGGATTTAACGGGATGGCAGTTAGTTTGCTTGCTGGAAATTCACCAATTGGGATCCTCTTTGCAGCCTTCTTATTTGGTGTTCTGCAAGTTGGTGCGCCAGGTATGAACGCAGCGCAAGTTCCGTCTGAGCTTGTCAGCATTGTAACAGCGTCTATTATCTTCTTTGTCAGCGTTCACTACATTATCGAACGCTTTGTCAAACCGAAAAAACAAGTTAAAGGAGGTAAGTAAGGATGTCTATTACAACATTACTCACCCTCTTGGTCTCTTCTATGCTGATTTACTCAGCACCACTTATTTTCACGAGTATCGGAGGAGTTTTCTCTGAACGTGGTGGTGTCGTTAACGTCGGTCTTGAAGGAATTATGGTTATGGGAGCCTTTTCTGGGGTTGTCTTTAACCTTGAGTTTGCAGAACAACTTGGATCTGCAACTCCTTGGCTTGCCCTATTAGTCGGAGGAATTGTCGGAGCAATTTTCTCCCTCATCCATGCAGTCGCTACAGTTCATTTCCGTGCGGACCATGTTGTCAGTGGTACAGTATTGAACTTGATGGCTCCTGCCCTAGCGGTTTTCTTGGTTAAAGTTCTTTATAACAAAGGACAAACGGATAATTTAAGCCAAACTTTTGGACGTTTTGATTTCCCAGTTTTGGCTGATATCCCTGTGATTGGAGATATTTTCTTCAAGTCTACCAGTCTACTAGGTTATATCGCTATTGCCTTCTCTTTCCTTGCTTGGTTTATTCTCTTTAAGACACGTTTTGGTCTTCGTCTTCGCTCTGTTGGTGAACACCCTCAGGCAGCGGATACCTTGGGGATCAATGTCTACAAGATGCGATATCTTGGGGTTATTATTTCAGGTTTCCTAGGTGGAATTGGGGGAGCGATTTATGCTCAATCCATTTCAGTTAACTTCTCAGTGACAACTATTGTCGGTCCTGGATTTATCGCTCTTGCGGCAATGATCTTTGGTAAATGGAATCCAATCGGTGCTAT
Organism: bacterium; assembly: GCA_905221345.1. Lineage (GTDB taxonomy): Bacteria > Bacillota > Bacilli > Lactobacillales > Streptococcaceae > Streptococcus. The sequence goes on along the minus strand of CAJNCW010000001.1, from coordinate 325,596 downwards.
GCTTTCTAGTCTCTTCTTTGGACTTTCACAAAGTTTGGCAGTTATCGGTTCTCAATTGCCTTTCCTACAAGGAGTGCCAGCGGTTTACCTTCAAATTGCCCCTTATGTCTTGACCATCCTTGTCTTGGCAGCCTTCTTTGGAAAAGCAGTTGCACCTAAAGCAGACGGTATCAACTATATCAAGTCAAAATAAAGTTGTTATTGTGTACTTAACAGGATTTAATGTGAATTTTACTGATAATCAATGTAGTATAATTGAACAATAATTTTGTGTAGCTTGTTAGACAAAATTATTGTTTTTCGTACTATCAAATATAAATTAATTGAAGGATGTTGTAAGATTATCAATTCTATTAGTAGTTTTAGGAGAAATTTTGTGAATAGTAAAGATTGGTTAGAATATTTTGAAGCAATAAATGGACGTAAGCCCAGTTCCCAAGAATTTTTAGAAGCAAAAGAAAGTGGCTTGATAGGTGCTCCCTCCTTTATGAAAAAAACAGAGGAGGTAACTGAACAGAAAATAACCACAGTGATTAAAGAAGAATATCTAGAGGACTTTCCTCAAAGATTTAAGAAAAATGACGCTTCTAAGTCATCGTTGGACACCACTTCTAAAAATGAGATGGGAACCCTCAATAAAAGATTGAGTTCTAGACAAATGAGCACAAATGGAACTAACTTTCATGATAAGTTATTGAATGTACAAGCGTTCAAGGATAAGATTGATGTTTCAGCTGCTCCCAATAATGGTATTTTTCATCAAATTTTACCATTCCTTAATGGGAAACATAAAGTGTTATTAACGCTAATAGTAGTGGGGTATCTGGCTTTTTTATTCTGTGGTTTTAGACCTCTTGGCAAAATTTCTTATGCTTCAAATCTTTATGAAGTGGGGAGTATCTTTATTCCCAAAAAGTATACTACGGGTTATGGAGGCTATTCATTTTTCAATGCAGATAAGGAATTTGACAGACAGATGAATGGTTCTTTAGCAAGATTTCGTTATAGATTTATCACACCGATGATTATTTCTGTAGTGGTGATGGGAGTTTCAACACATCTACTACGAAATGATCAAGAGTTTCAAACATATATTTTTAATTACTATCGACAAAAGAAGGTAAAATAAATGAGAATTGAAACATTTTTAGGAATAGTTTTAACTGTGCTCATACCAATTGCAGTTGTAGAATATGGGTTAAAGCCAGCAGAATTGATGTTAGAGGATGATTTGATCAATAAGGGAGTTATTAAAAAGAGAGACACAAAATTATTTACACGTCAAGTTCATATATTTTACTCTAAAAAGATTAGCAATCTTAATGGAGTAGCACATTTGTTACAAGAAAATCCAATTTCAGTTCCTAAATTACCAACTAAAATTTTTCAGTTTCTTGGTGAAATACAGCAGACTTTTTATCCCGATAAAATTATTTTTACCATGGAATTTTTAAAAAGAAGGATTATCTTTGTTTTAGAATATTTAGGTGAAGAAAATGGAGAGTTCGTCTATCAATTTACGCTTAAGAATCTAAGAAATCGTTCATTTAGAGAAATTGCCTTTATTTATAATGTTATCTTAACTCGAATTGAAAATTATTTGAAATCGCTAGATGATTCTATTGAAGTTAAACGTAAAGTGATTAAATATAAGACCACAGTAAAATAGGAGAAAAAATGGAAGTTTTGTTTATATTTCTATTTATTGCAATTGTTTTTGCGATTTACTATGGTAACAGTATTCTTAAAATTGGAATATATAAGATTATAAATAATGCTAAAGATAAACTTGAAAATACTGTTGCTGAACAGAAGGAAAAACAAGGACAGACAGATAAACGTGAAAAATTGTAACCGAAAAATTAGATTTAATAAAGGTAATTTTGAATGAAATCATTGTAGATAATTAAAATTGAAAGGGGAATAAATGAAAAGAGCAGATTGGATAGAATATTTTGAATTAATTAATGGTCGAAAACCTACCCCAGAGGAATATTTTTCAGCAAAAGTTTCTGGTGAATTTGTAGAGGATACTGGGGCAGGTGAAGAGGATATCAAATCAGAAGTAAAAGAGGCTTTGCAGACGGATGAGATTTCTGATGAGATAGCAGGTGAAGAAGAGAATGATCATTTTTGTGAAGAATATGATGAGTCTGTTGTTACTGCTGATCCACTACAAACACCTTTTGTAGTGGATCAACGAGGTCGAGATATTAGTTTTGGAAAGGCAATTGTCGATTTTTTTAGAGGATACTGGGATTTCAAAGGATACACTTCGAGAAGCGGGTATTGGTATATGGTTCTTTTTAATCTTTTATTATTGATTATATCAACCTTTCTTCCTATAGGTATCTTTAATCTATGGTATCTTTTAAATCCGTTTTATTCAATAACGGGAGGTTTCTTATATTTCTTGTTTTTGCTTTCTGTTCTTATCCCATGGGTTGCTATAAATGTGCGTCGTCTTCGAGATGTAGGTTTTAAAGGTTCTGGCATCTTTTTGTTATATGTAGCTGAGTGCGTGCCTTTCTTAAATATCCTAATTACATTATTCCTTTTATTTAGCGTTTGTCAGAGAGCAGATTATTTTACTAAGGAATCTGATAGTATTTTTTTTAGGAACCTCAATCAAAAAGAACCATTACCAGACATATCACTATCGGAAAGAAAATCAATTGGTGGATGGATTGGAGTTCTCTTCATATTTCTATCATTTATAGGGTTGATGACTTCTATATCTAATTACGGGAATTCTCATCATGGTAATACTCGAAATTGGAGTAACCCGGGAACTACCAGTCAGTCAAGTAATTTGACTGAAAAAGATAGCAACAGTACGAGTTCAGAAATTTATCAGATAGATCTATCTGACTATGAGATTAAAATTCACCTGTCTGGTGAATCTGGATCAGGCGTTGCTAGAACTGAGGTTTTAAAAATACCTCAAGTTTCCTTTAATAATCAGGAAGTTCAAAATTTTTTAGAGAATCCAACCATCAAACTCTCAAAAAGTTCAGGTTTATCAAATGGAGATACGATTGAAGTTAAGTTGATTCTAGATAAAGATAAGGCTAAGAGACTGGGTATATCTATAATAGGAAGTTACCATAAATATTATACTGTTTCTAAATTAGAACTCTCTAACTCTGCAAATAACAGAAATTCTTCTACAAGTAACTATTGGAATGAAGAAAAGACCAAAAAACTAGCAAAGTATATGGTTGAGTTTGGGAAAAATATGAATCAACCAAACTATAGGCAAATTCCTTTAAGCACTAACCTTTATTGGACAAATGGGGATAAAGTTTCATCTGATTATCAAATTGTAGATGCATATGAATATTGGTTTTCAAGCGGTACGAAGGTACATAGATACTTCTTTGCAATCAATTTAGATGGTACTCCAAAAGTGTTATATTCTCAAGATACAAATGGAGAACACTATAATGTTTCTGAGACCAACAATACAGATCTTAGAACTTCATTTGCTTCAATTGTCAATGGTGATTAAAGAATGAAATTCTGTAAATGACTTTATTCCTTGATTACCTAATGTGAAAAAGCGAACAAGTGATATTTCTGCAATTCAGAAATATCACTTGTTCGCTTTTTATCTGTGGTTATATTTTTATTTCAAACTCTTTTCTATCTGTTACGTTTCTGTTGTGTTAGGTTTAATCCCCAAGGAACAAGGTTTTCAGTTTTGTTTTTGATACGTGTGATATTATCCTTGTGACGAATGATAATCAAGCTGGCAAGTGCTAGGATAATCAAAATGAAGAGAGGGTCATAGCTGTTCAGGATAAATCCAAATAGTGGAAATAGGAGAACTCCGATAACGGCTGCGATAGAAGCAGTAACGCTTGATAGTGAAATCATACTACCTAGATAGAGGCTTCCAAAGAATACGATTGCTAGATAGAGACAGAAGACAGGCGCAAATCCGAAAATAACCCCAGCACTGGTTGCGACAGCCTTGCCACCCTTAAATTCTGCAAAGATAGGGAAAGTATGTCCAATCACAGCCAAAAGTCCAAATACAAGAGGTGATACACCTTGTAGGTGGAAAAGGATTGGAAGGAGAGTGGCCAAGGTTCCTTTAAAGAAGTCAATCGCAAAGGTTGCCATACCCGCTTTCTTTCCTAAAATACGGAAAGTATTGGTTGTTCCAGTATTTCCAGAACCGTGCTCGCGCAGATTTGTTTGAAAGAAAATTTGTCCAATCCATAGACCAGACGGAATCGAACCTAGCAGATAAGATAAAATTAATAATACAAATGTCATCATAGACCTATTATACCATGAAATAGCGTAGAAAGGCTGAGAATATCTTGTGAAATTGTGACAGCTGAATGGGAAAAACTTTGCAAAATACCTAGAAAACCTGTAAAATAGTAAAGATGAACAAATAGGAGGTTCCTTGTGTCAAAAAAGGAAATCAATATTAATAACTACAATGATGACGCCATTCAGGTGCTAGAAGGGTTGGATGCTGTCCGTAAACGTCCGGGGATGTATATTGGATCGACTGACGGAGCTGGTCTCCATCATTTGGTCTGGGAAATCGTGGACAATGCAGTCGATGAAGCCTTGTCTGGATTTGGTGACCGCATTGATGTGACTATCAATAAAGATGGCAGTTTAACAGTAGAGGACCATGGTCGTGGAATGCCGACTGGTATGCACGCCATGGGAATCCCAACTGTTGAGGTTATCTTTACCATTCTCCACGCTGGAGGGAAATTCGGTCAAGGTGGCTATAAGACATCTGGTGGTCTCCACGGGGTGGGTTCTTCTGTCGTTAATGCCCTTTCTAGCTGGTTGGAAGTTGAAATCACTCGTGATGGTACAATCTACAAGCAACGTTTTGAAAATGGTGGGAAACCCGTCACAACCTTGAAAAAAATTGGTACAGCACCCAAGTCTAAGACAGGTACCAAAGTTACCTTCATGCCTGACGCGACGATTTTTTCTACGACTGACTTCAAGTACAATACCATTTCAGAACGTCTCAATGAGTCAGCCTTCCTCTTAAAAAATGTCACCTTGTCATTGACGGACAAGCGAACAGATGAAGCAATCGAGTTCCACTATGAAAATGGAGTTCAGGACTTTGTATCCTATCTGAACGAAGACAAGGAAACCTTAACACCAGTTCTTTACTTTGAAGGTGAAGACAATGGTTTCCAAGTGGAAGTTGCCCTCCAATACAATGATGGATTCTCAGATAACATTCTATCCTTTGTCAATAACGTTCGTACTAAGGACGGTGGAACGCATGAGACAGGACTCAAGTCTGCCATTACCAAGGTTATGAATGACTATGCGCGTAAGACGGGGCTCCTCAAGGAAAAAGATAAAAACCTAGAAGGTTCAGATTATCGCGAGGGACTAGCAGCCGTTCTTTCTATTCTAGTTCCTGAAGAACACTTGCAGTTTGAAGGACAGACAAAGGATAAACTGGGGAGTCCTCTGGCTCGCCCAGTTGTGGATGGGGTTGTGGCTGATAAGTTGACCTTCTTCCTTATGGAAAATGGTGAACTGGCTTCTAATCTCATTCGCAAGGCTATCAAGGCGCGTGATGCCCGTGAAGCGGCTCGTAAGGCGCGTGATGAGAGCCGAAACGGAAAGAAAAATAAGAAAGACAAGGGCTTGTTGTCTGGAAAATTGACTCCAGCCCAGTCTAAAAATCCTGCCAAGAATGAACTCTACCTGGTTGAGGGGGACTCTGCCGGCGGTTCTGCCAAGCAAGGTCGTGACCGTAAGTTCCAGGCTATCTTGCCCCTTCGAGGTAAGGTGATTAATACAGCCAAGGCTAAGATGGCGGATATCCTCAAAAATGAAGAAATCAACACTATGATTTATACCATCGGTGCGGGTGTGGGAGCAGACTTCTCTATTGAAGATGCCAACTATGACAAGATCATTATCATGACCGATGCGGATACCGATGGTGCCCATATTCAAACTCTTCTCTTAACATTCTTCTACCGTTATATGCGTCCGCTAGTTGAGGCAGGACATGTCTATATCGCCCTTCCGCCTCTTTACAAGATGTCCAAAGGAAAAGGCAAGAAAGAAGAAGTGGCCTATGCTTGGACGGACGGAGAACTAGAAGAACTTCGCAAGCAGTTCGGTAAAGGCGCTACCCTCCAACGCTACAAGGGTCTTGGTGAGATGAATGCGGACCAGCTCTGGGAAACAACCATGAACCCAGAAACTCGCACCCTCATCCGTGTCACGATCGAAGACCTAGCACGCGCCGAACGCCGCGTCAATGTCCTCATGGGAGACAAGGTCGAACCACGCCGTAAGTGGATTGAGGATAATGTCAAGTTTACGCTTGAGGAAGCGACTGTGTTTTAATATAGTATAGGAAATATTATGGTGAGACAGAATTATTTTGATATTTTGAACCGGATGGAGTTTGATCCACAGAGAGAGTTGAAAAATTTGATGGATTTACTGGAAATGGAGAGAAATTTCAAGAGGAGCTATTATGAAACAAGTTTAAATAGTGCTATTTCTAATAATTTCTTAGATTATCCTAATCGTTCAACCTTTACCAATTATTCACAAATGATAGAATTTGTCGGATCGAATATCTATAATACAACTGAACAACTATTTGTTTTCTCTGAGTTATTAGTTGATATTTTTTGTAATCTTGCAGAAAAATTTACAAAGGAAGAGAGTGAGTTTATTCAAATTATATTTGATAATATTAAAAGGTTTTTAGAATTATCAAATCATGAATTGATTACATTGGACAATGGTAACAAAATCATTGTTGAAAAGAATGTATATGCCTCAGAAGCTTCTCAGATTGTATCTGAAACTAGTATTGAAGAGGCGATAAAGGTCTTAGAATATAATCATTTTTCAAATAAGGGAAATATTCAGCGTAAGAAAGAAATACTTATTGCTTTAGCGAACTACCTTGAACCGTTTAGAAGAGAACTAAATTATTCTGAAGAATTAAAAGATATTATGAAAGTTAACAATCAAAAGGTTATCGCGTTTGAAAAACTTTTTGAAATGTATAATAATTTTGGTTTAAGGCACAATAATTCAAATCAATATCATCTTGATTTGGCTGATGATGAATTGGAACAATGGTACGATGACATCTATACTTCGACTTTATTTGTTATTTTAAGCATGGATGAATCTAGAATTTTGTCGAAATTAAAAACTTTGAGAGAAGGATAGCTAAATCTGTTATAATTGATTAACTAATCTAACTTGAGAAATAGTATGCTAATAGACAGTAATATCAAATAAAGAACAGGTGTTAATATGAGAACTGAACCCGAAATGCTTGATTTAATTTTTCAAACCGCAAAAGTGCTCCAAGTCGAGGCTGTCGCCATGTCTGGTTCACGGACAAATCCAAAAGCACCAAAAGATGAGTTTCAGGATTACGACGTGATCTATGTCGTGGACGACTTAGATAATCTGACGAGTGACCTTTCTTGGTTAGACCAGTTTGGCACTCGTATCATTGAGCAGCATAATGTCCTAGGCAACCGTCGACTTTATCTGATGCTATTTGAAGATGGAAATCGGATTGATTTGACCCTCTGTCCTACGGAGTATATTCAAGAGTGGGTGGATAGTGAAGCTGATTATACAGTTTTGAAAGATAAGAAAGGCTTGTTTGTTCCCTATTCTCCAAATCCTCAACGTTACTGGACAAGTCCTGCTAGTCAGACAGATTTTGAAAAAGCCTGCAATGAATTTTGGTGGGTATCAGCCTATGTGGTTAAGGGTATTCGTCGTAAGCAACTCATTTATGCGACGGACCATCTCTACGGGATTTGTCAACAAGAACTCTTGAAGATCTTGGCTTGGCAGCTAGCAAGTGATAGGGGAAGAGTCGACATCGGCAAGAACTACAAGTATCTCTTTAACTATTTACCTGCTGAGAAAGAGAAGGAATTCTCAAATCTACTGGATTTTTCAAGTGTAGAGAAACTTACTCAGTCCTTATTTGCTACGATGCAACTTTTCCACCAAGAAGCTCAAATCCTTGCTCAAAAGATGGGATTTGACTATGATATGGAAGTAGCTGAGAAGATGATTGAGTATGCTAAGGAAAGACTCGAAACAAATGAAACATTTACAAAATAATAAGATAACAAAATTTTTACTGATTAGTTTTCTCATTTCTTGGGGATTTGGTTGGGGATTGCTCGCTTTTCTGACGCAAATGAGCCTCTTAAGTCTAACAAGTCCACTAGGAGTTTTTCTCCATTTACTAGGAGGTTTCGGTCCAACCATTGCAGCCATTTCTTGTTTGCCTCAAAAATCCATTAAAAGCATAGTCTCTTTTATATTAGGGGACTCAAAGAAATATATTTTGTTATTTCTTTTACTAATTTTCGTGCAGACAGGTGTCATTGCTTTCTCATCTAAGGAGCTTAATCCGGCTTTTCCACTAGGAAATTTGTTTGTTGTTTTTTTGAGTGCAGTCTGTGTTTATGGTGGCGAAGAAGAATTGGGATGGCGAGGCATCTTGCAACCAACTTTGGAAACTAGATTCTCCTTTTGGATTTCCGGTTTGATAACAGGTTGTATTTGGGCAATATGGCATGTACCTTTATGGTTTGTGATTGGAAGTTCCCAAAGTAGGATGCCTTTTATATTATTCAGTCTATTTGCAATTTATCTCAGTATTCTTCTAGCAGCTGTTTTCAAAAAGACTAAGTCGATCCTTTATTGCGCCATTTTTCACGGCCTAATTAATACCCTACTTAGCTTATTTGTTATTAAAATTAATCTTTTATTCATTCTAGGATTAGTAGGATTGCTCTTCTTTTCTCACTACCTACAAAGAAACAGTTAAATTTACTTTACAATAAAACACTAAAAAGAGAATTATTATGTCTAACATTCAAAACATGTCCCTTGAGGACATCATGGGAGAGCGCTTTGGTCGCTACTCCAAGTACATCATTCAAGACCGAGCTTTGCCAGACATTCGTGATGGATTGAAGCCGGTTCAGCGTCGTATTCTTTATTCGATGAATAAGGATGGTAATACCTTTGACAAGAGCTACCGCAAGTCGGCCAAGTCTGTCGGGAACATCATGGGGAATTTCCACCCACATGGGGATTCTTCCATCTATGATGCCATGGTCCGTATGTCTCAGGATTGGAAAAATCGTGAGATTCTGGTTGAAATGCACGGTAATAACGGTTCTATGGACGGAGATCCGCCTGCGGCGATGCGTTATACCGAGGCTCGTTTGTCTGAGATTGCAGGCTACCTTCTTCAGGATATCGAGAAAAAGACAGTTCCCTTTGCTTGGAACTTTGACGATACTGAGAAAGAGCCGACTGTCCTGCCAGCAGCCTTCCCAAACCTCTTGGTTAATGGTTCGACTGGGATTTCGGCTGGTTATGCCACCGATATTCCTCCCCATAATTTGGCTGAGGTTATCGATGCGACAGTCTACATGATTGACCATCCTACTGCCAAGGTGGAAAAGCTCATGGAATTCTTGCCTGGACCTGACTTTCCTACAGGGGCTATTATCCAAGGGCGTGATGAAATCAAGAAGGCCTATGAAACCGGGAAAGGGCGCGTGGTTGTTCGTTCCAAGACGGAGATTGAAAAGCTAAAAGGCGGTAAGGAGCAAATCGTTATCACTGAGATTCCTTATGAAATCAATAAAGCCAATCTTGTCAAGAAAATCGATGATGTTCGTGTCAATAACAAGGTGGCAGGTATTGCTGAGGTTCGTGATGAGTCTGACCGTGACGGTCTTCGTATCGCTATCGAACTCAAGAAAGACGCTAATACCGAGCTCGTTCTTAACTATCTCTTCAAATACACCGACTTACAAATCAACTACAACTTTAACATGGTGGCGATTGACAATTTCACGCCTCGTCAGGTTGGAATTGTGCCAATCTTATCTAGCTATATCGCCCACCGTCGTGAAGTGATTTTGGCTCGTTCACGCTTTGACAAGGAAAAGGCTGAGAAACGTCTCCATATCGTTGAAGGTTTGATTCGCGTGATTTCGATTTTGGACGAAGTCATTGCTCTTATCCGTGCTTCTGAGAATAAGGCTGACGCCAAGGAAAATCTCAAGGTTAGCTATGATTTTACAGAAGAGCAAGCCGAAGCTATCGTTACCTTGCAACTTTACCGTTTGACCAATACAGACGTGGTTGTTTTGCAGGAAGAAGAAGCAGAACTGCGTGAAAAGATCGCCATGCTTGCGGCGATCATCGGTGATGAACGGACCATGTACAATCTCATGAAGAAAGAACTTCGTGAGGTCAAGAAGAAATTTGCGACACCACGTTTGAGTACTTTGGAAGATACTGCGAAAGCAATAGAGATTGACACAGCTAGTTTGATTGCTGAGGAAGATACCTATGTCAGCGTGACCAAGGCCGGTTACATCAAGCGTACCAGCCCACGTTCCTTTGCGGCGTCTACTCTGGAAGAAATTGGCAAACGTGATGATGATCGTTTAATCTTTGTTCAATCTGCCAAGACAACGCAACACCTTTTGATGTTCACGACTCTTGGGAATGTCATCTACAGACCAATCCATGAATTAGCAGATATTCGCTGGAAAGATATCGGAGAGCATCTGAGCCAGACCATTACAAACTTTGAAACTAACGAAGAAATCCTTTATGTAGAAGTCGTGGATCAGTTTGATGATGCGACTACCTACTTTGCAGCGACTCGTCTTGGTCAAATCAAGCGTGTAGAACGCAAAGAATTCTCTCCATGGCGGACCTACAAGTCGAAGTCTGTTAAGTATGCTAAGCTCAAAGACGAGACAGACCAAATTGTAGCAGTGGCTCCGATTAAACTAGATGATGTTCTTTTGATTAGTCAAAACGGTTATGCCCTTCGTTTCAATATCGAAGAGGTTCCGGTTGTTGGTGCCAAGGCTGCGGGTGTCAAGGCTATGAACCTGAAAGCAGATGATGCACTTCAGGCTGCCTTTATCTGTAACACCTCATCCTTCTACCTCTTGACCCAACGTGGAAGCTTGAAACGTGTTTCCATTGAGGAAATTCCAGTAACCAGCCGTGCCAAACGAGGCCTACAAGTCTTGCGTGAGTTGAAAAACAAACCGCATCGAGTCTTCTTGGCTGGAGCAGTTGCAGAGCAAGGTTTCGTTGGTGACCTCTTCAGTACAGAAGTAGAAGAAAACGACCAAACGTTACTTGTCCAATCTAATAAGGGAACAATCTATGAAAGCCGATTGCAAGATTTGAACTTGTCAGAACGTACTAGCAACGGAAGCTTTATCTCCGATACCATTTCAGATGAAGAAGTTTTTGATGCTTACCTCAAAGAGGTCTTTAAAGAGGACAAAGCAAATTCGTAAAAAGAATCAGTCCAAGGGGCTGATTTCTTTATGTTGAAAAAATTTTCAGAAAATTACAAATAATACTTGAAATTTTACTAGAAAAGTGTAGAATAGAACACATAGTTTGAATAGTATAAAGGAGAAACACATGACAGTTGCAATTGATTGGGAAAACCTTGGATTTGCTTATATGAAACTACCTTACCGTTATATCGCTCACTACAAAAATGGTCAATGGCATCAAGGAGAATTGACAGAGGATGCAACCTTGCATATTTCAGAGTCTTCTCCAAGTCTCCACTATGGACAGCAAGCGTTTGAGGGATTGAAAGCCTATCGTACCAAGGACGGCAGTGTTCAATTGTTCCGTCCTGACGAAAATGCCAAGCGTCTGCAACGTACTTGCGACCGCCTTTTGATGCCACAAGTTCCGACAGAAATGTTTGTAGAAGCTTGTAAAGCAGTTGTGCGCGCAAATGAAGAATACGTCCCACCATATGGAACAGGTGGAACCCTTTATCTTCGTCCACTTTTGATTGGTGTTGGAGATATTATCGGGGTAAAACCAGCAGAAGAGTATATTTTCACCATTTTTGCTATGCCAGTTGGTAATTACTTTAAAGGTGGATTGGTTCCAACGAATTTTTTGATTCAAGATGAATACGACCGTGCAGCCCCAAATGGTACAGGTGCGGCCAAGGTAGGTGGGAACTATGCTGCTAGTCTCCTTCCAGGTAAAATGGCCAAGTCACGCCAATTTTCAGATGTTATCTACCTAGACCCATCTACACATACAAAGATTGAAGAAGTCGGATCAGCCAACTTCTTTGGAATCACGGCAGACAATGAATTTGTTACGCCATTGAGTCCATCTATCTTGCCATCTATTACCAAGTATTCTTTGCTTTACTTGGCAGAACACCGCTTGGGCTTGACACCGATTGAAGGTGATGTTCCAATTGATAATTTGGATCGTTTTGTAGAGGCGGGTGCTTGTGGAACAGCAGCGGTTATTTCGCCAATTGGAGGTATCCAACATGGCGATGATTTCCATGTTTTCTATAGTGAAACAGAAGTAGGTCCTGTTACACGTAAACTCTATGATGAATTGACCGGTATCCAATTTGGTGATGTAGAAGCGCCTGAAGGATGGATTGTCAAAGTGGACTAAAAGATATGAAGTAAAGAAGAACTCCATAGCAGTTGTAACGCTGAAATGGAGTTTTTTCTTGCTAGTTTGAGCATTTTCTTGTACAATAGAGAAAGTGAAAAGAGGTAAAGTATGAGTAAAAAAGATAAGAAAATTGAAATCCAATTAACAGATGCAAAAGTGACTGTTGGAAAAGACAGTTATGAAGGCTACGTTTTGACAATAGGGAAAAAGGTCATTGGTGAAATTGCCGAATTAGACAGTCAATTTGCCATCATAAAGAATGGAAATGTCGATAGTTTTTATAAAAAACTTGAAAAAGCTGTGGAAATTTTGATTGAAAACTATAATTTAACAAAATAATGCTTGTTTTTTTGAAAATTTCATGATATAATAGTTTTCGTTAAGCATTGGAGAGATAGCGAAGAGGCTAAACGCGGCGGACTGTAAATCCGCTCCTTCGGGTTCGGGGGTTCGAATCCCTCTCTCTCCATCTCATCATTGGGGTATAGCCAAGCGGTAAGGCAAGGGACTTTGACTCCCTCATGCGTTGGTTCGAATCCAGCTACCCCAGTTCTTAGGTAATAAATTCAAGATAAAAAGAAAAATATCTTAGGGTATTTTATTTTTATATTGAAAGACGTGAACAATACGAACATGTTCTTGCGGGTGCTTAGGAAAAAAATTATAAGTATGTCAAGTTTTGGAAAAGACTTGATTGTTGGAGGATTTTTTAGATGAACGAATTTGAAGATTTGCTAAATAGCGTTAGCCAAGTTGAGCCTGGTGATGTTGTTAGTGCTGAAGTATTGACAGTTGATGCGACTCAAGCTAACGTTGCAATCTCTGGGACTGGTGTTGAAGGTGTCTTGACTCTTCGCGAATTGACAAACGATCGCGATGCAGATATCAATGACTTTGTGAAAGTAGGAGAAGTATTGGATGTTCTTGTACTTCGTCAAGTAGTTGGTAAAGATACTGATACAGTTACATACCTTGTATCTAAAAAACGCCTTGAAGCTCGCAAAGCATGGGACAAACTTGTTGGACGCGAAGAAGAAGTTGTTACTGTTAAAGGAACTCGTGCCGTTAAAGGTGGACTTTCAGTAGAATTTGAAGGTGTTCGTGGATTCATCCCAGCTTCAATGTTGGATACTCGTTTCGTACGTAACACTGAACGTTTCGTAGGCCAAGAATTTGATGCTAAAATCAAAGAAGTTGATCCTAAAGAAAACCGCTTCATCCTTTCACGTCGTGAAGTTGTTGAAGCAGCTACTGCAGCAGCTCGTGCTGAAGTATTCGGTAAATTGGCTGTTGGTGATGTAGTAACTGGTAAAGTTGCTCGTATCACTAGCTTCGGTGCTTTCATCGACCTTGGTGGTGTTGACGGATTGGTTCACTTGACTGAATTGTCACATGAACGTAACGTATCACCTAAATCAGTTGTAACTGTTGGTGAAGAAATTGAAGTGAAGATCCTTGATCTTAACGAAGAAGAAGGACGCGTATCACTTTCACTTAAAGCAACAACACCTGGACCATGGGATGGCGTTGAGCAAAAATTGGCTAAAGGTGATGTAGTAGAAGGAACAGTTAAACGTTTGACTGACTTCGGTGCATTTGTTGAAGTATTGCCAGGTATCGATGGACTTGTTCACGTATCTCAAATTTCACACAAACGTATTGAAAATCCAAAAGAAGCTCTTACTGTTGGTCAAGAAGTTACTGTTAAAGTCCTTGATGTTAACGCTGACGCAGAACGCGTATCACTTTCTATCAAAGCTCTTGAAGAACGTCCAGCTCAAGAAGAAGGACAAAAAGAAGAAAAACGTGCTGCTCGTCCACGTCGTCCAAAACGTCAAGAAAAACGTGATTTCGAACTTCCAGAAACACAAACAGGATTCTCAATGGCTGACTTGTTCGGTGATATCGAACTTTAATCAAATTGACAATCTCAAAATCCTTTGTTTAAAACAAGGGATTTTTCTTTTGTCTCTTTCTCATTTTTGATATAATAGTTCTATGTTAGATTCAGAAAAACAATCACAATATCAATTGTTAAACGAGGAACTCTCTTATTTACTAGAGGGTGAGAGCAACGTTCTTGCCAATCTTTCGAATGCTAGTGCCCTCCTAAAATCTCGCTTTCCGAATACTGTATTTGCAGGGTTTTATCTGTTTGATGGTAGCGAGTTGGTTTTAGGGCCTTTTCAGGGTGGTGTTTCTTGTATTCGCATTCCGCTTGGGAAAGGCGTGTGTGGAGAAGCTGCTGAGTTTCAAGAGACTGTTTTAGTTGGCGATGTGAGCACCTATCCAAACTACATTTCTTGTGATAGTATGGCCAAGAGTGAAATCGTAGTTCCCATGCTCAAGAATGGTCGATTGCTGGGTGTCTTAGACCTGGATTCTTCACTTATTGATGATTACAATGCTGTTGACCGTGATTACTTGAAACAATTTGTCGCTATTTTGCTTGAGAAGACAGAATGGGACTTTACGATGTTTGAGGAGAAAGCCTAATGTATCAAGCACTTTATCGAAAATATAGAAGCCAGACTTTTTCACAACTGGTAGGCCAAGAGGTTGTGGCTAAAACCCTAAAACAAGCGGTTGAGCAGGAAAAGATTAGTCACGCTTATCTTTTCTCGGGCCCTCGTGGAACTGGGAAGACCAGTGTAGCCAAGATTTTTGCCAAGGCTATGAACTGTCCGAACCAAGTGGACGGAGAACCATGTAATAACTGTTATATCTGTCAGGCTGTGACAGAAGGTAGCTTAGAAGATGTTATCGAAATGGATGCGGCTTCGAATAATGGAGTTGATGAAATCCGAGAAATTCGTGATAAATCCACCTATGCTCCTAGTTTGGCACGTTATAAGGTCTATATCATAGACGAGGTTCATATGCTGTCTACAGGAGCCTTTAATGCACTTTTGAAGACCCTAGAAGAACCAACTCAAAATGTTGTCTTTATCTTGGCGACCACCGAATTGCACAAGATTCCAGCAACTATTTTATCACGTGTTCAACGTTTTGAGTTTAAATCTATTAGAACGCAAGATATCACGGCACATATTCATCATATTTTAGAAAAAGAAAATATTAGTTCTGAACCAGATGCTGTGGAAATCATTGCCAGACGAGCTGAAGGTGGGATGCGGGATGCCTTGTCTATTCTGGATCAAGCCTTGAGTTTGACACAAGGTAATGCTTTAACTACAGCTATCTCTGAGGAGATTACAGGCACCATTAGTCTATCAGCACTTGATGACTATGTAGCCGCCTTGTCTCAGCAGGATGTTTCAAAAGCGCTTGATTCTTTGAATCTTTTGTTTGAAAATGGCAAGAGCATGACTCGTTTTGTGACGGATCTCTTGCAGTATTTGCGTGATCTACTAGTTGTTCAGACAGGTGGCGAAAATACTCATCATAGTCCAGTTTTTATGGACAATCTAGCTCTTTCCCAAGAAAGTCTCTTTGAAATGATTCGAATAGCGACTGTGAGCTTGGCAGATATGAAAGCTAGCCTGCAACCTAAGATTTATGCTGAGATGATGACCATTCGTTTAGCTGAGGTTAAGCCTGAACCAGTGCTTTCAGAAGCTGTTGAAAGTGAGATTTCTGCACTAAGACAGGAAGTCGCTCGCCTCAAACAAGAACTTGCCAATGTTGGAACAGCTCCTAAACAAGTTGCACCAGTTCCTAGCCGTCCAGCTACTTCCAAGACAGTCTATCGAGTGGATCGCAACAAGGTTCAAGCTATCCTACAAGAAGCTGTTGAAAATCCTGAATTGGCACGGCAAAACTTGATTCGCCTCCAGAACGCATGGGGAGAAGTGATTGAAAGTTTAGCTGGACCTGATAAGGCTCTTCTCGTTGGTTCTCAACCAGTTGCAGCCAACGAACACCATGCTATTTTAGCCTTTGAGTCTAATTTCAATGCTGGGCAAACCATGAAAAGAGATAATCTCAATACCATGTTTGGCAATATTCTCAGCCAAGCAGCTGGATTTTCCCCTGAGATTCTGGCTATTTCCCTAGAGGAATGGAAAGAGGTTCGAGCAGCCTTTTCAGCTAAAAACAAGTCTTCTCAAGCTGAGCAAGAGGTAGAAGAAGAGAGCTTGATTCCAGAAGGATTCGAATTTCTGGCTGATAAAGTTATGGTCGAAGAAGACTAAAAGTGGATTTCATGGTACAATAATCCTATGAATAGACAACAATTTATCATAATAGCATTATTCACGGCTGCTGAGACTTATTTTTTCAATGAATCTTTGATGACTGGTCGCTATGTTATGGCAGCTTTTTGGGCCATTCTACTCTTTCGAAATTTTAGGTTAAGTTACGTGATGGGGAAAATAGTAGATGCTATTGATCAGCACCTAAACCGCAAGGATTAGTCACTAGCTTCTAAACAAAATCAAAGCCTTTTGGGCTTTTTTTTGTTATACTAGTAGAGTATATTTATGGACCTTTTCTTGTATTTTTTAGAGAAATGTAAGTGATTTCTTTAAGGATAAAGGAAGTAGGCCAGAAAAAGAAAGGAACTATCATGTCAGTATTAGAGATCAAAGATCTTCACGTTGAGATTGAAGGAAAAGAAATTTTGAAAGGGGTCAATCTGACTCTGAAAACAGGAGAAATCGCAGCTATCATGGGACCAAATGGTACTGGTAAATCGACTCTTTCTGCCGCTATCATGGGGAATCCTAACTATGAAGTTACAAAAGGTGAAGTCTTGTTTGATGGCGTAAACATCCTTGAGTTGGAAGTGGACGAGCGTGCGCGTATGGGACTTTTCCTTGCTATGCAATACCCATCTGAAATTCCTGGAATTACCAACGCTGAGTTCCTTCGTGCAGCCATGAATGCTGGCAAAGAAGACGATGAAAAGATTTCAGTTCGTGAATTTATCACTAAGCTAGATGAAAAAATGGAATTGCTCAACATGAAAGAAGAAATGGCTGAGCGCTACCTCAACGAAGGCTTCTCTGGTGGAGAGAAAAAACGTAATGAAATTCTTCAACTCTTGATGTTGGAACCAACTTTTGCCCTTTTGGATGAGATTGACTCAGGTCTTGATATTGATGCACTTAAAGTTGTATCGAAAGGTGTCAATGCCATGCGTGGTGAAGGGTTTGGTGCTATGATTATCACTCACTACCAACGTCTTTTGAACTACATCACACCAGACGTGGTACACGTGATGATGGAAGGTCGTGTTGTTCTTTCTGGTGGTCCAGAATTGGCTGCGCGTTTGGAACGTGAAGGATACGCAAAACTAGCTGAAGAACTTGGCTACGACTACAAGGAAGAATTGTAAATCCCTCGTATCTTTTAGGAGAAGTAAATGACTAAAGAAACTATTAAACTTTTTTCAGAAATGCACGCTGAACCAAGCTGGTTGGCTGACCTCCGTCAAAAAGCTTTTGATAAGATTGAGAGTTTGGAATTACCAGTCATTGAGCGTGTCAAATTTCACCGTTGGAATCTGGGAGATGGTACGATTACAGAAAGCGAACCATCAGCAAATGTTCCGGATTTTACAGCTCTAGACAATCATTTGAAGTTGGTGCAAGTAGGAACGCAAACTGTTTTTGAGCAAACTCCAGTTGAATTGGCTGAACAAGGGGTAGTCTTTACAGACTTTCACTCAGCTTTAGAAGAAATTCCAGAGCTTATTGAGGAATTCTTCATGTCATCTGTTAAGTATGACGATGATAAACTAGCAGCCTATCATACAGCGTACTTTAACAGTGGTGCTGTTCTCTATATTCCTGATAACGTTGAGATTGCTGAACCAATCGAAGGTATTTTCTACCAAGACAGCGATAGCGATGTGCCATTTAACAAGCATATCCTCATCATCGCTGGTAAAAACAGCAAGATTAGTTATCTTGAACGTCTAGAGTCACGTGGTGAAGGTAGTGCTAAGGCAACTGCAAATATCACAGTTGAAGTGATTGCTCGTTCTGGTGCGCAAGTGAAGTTTGCGGCTATTGACCGCCTAGGTGAAAACATCACTGCCTACATTAGCCGTCGTGGTAAATTAGGCAACGATGCAAGCATTGACTGGGCAATTGGTGTCATGAACGAAGGGAATGTTGTTGCTGACTTTGATAGTGACTTGATTGGCAACGGTAGCCATGCTGACCTTAAGGTTGTTGCCCTATCAAGTGGCCGTCAGGTACAAGGGATTGATACGCGTGTAACCAACTACGGTTGCAACTCAATCGGAAATATCCTCCAGCATGGGGTTATCCTTGAAAAAGCAACTTTAACTTTCAATGGTATTGGTCACATTATCAAGGGTGCCAAGGGAGCAGATGCTCAACAAGAGAGCCGTGTTCTTATGCTTTCAGACCAAGCGCGTTCAGATGCCAACCCAATTCTTTTGATTGATGAAAATGACGTAACTGCAGGTCACGCGGCCTCTATCGGACAGGTGGATCCAGAAGACATGTACTACCTCATGAGTCGTGGTTTGGATAAGGCGACTGCTGAGCGTTTGGTTGTTCGCGGTTTCCTTGGATCTGTTATCGTTGAGATTCCAGTCAAAGAAGTTCGTGATGAAATGATTGCAACTATCGAAGAAAAATTGTCAAAACGCTAAGGGGAAGCCTATGTTAGATGTAGAAGCGATTCGCAAGGATTTTCCAATTTTAGACCAGATTGTTAATGATGAACCTCTGGTCTACCTGGACAATGCTGCGACGACACAAAAACCATTAGCAGTTCTGGAAACAATCAACCGCTACTATGAGCAGGACAATGCCAATGTTCACCGTGGTGTTCATAACTTGGCTGAGCGTGCGACAGCTTCTTATGAAGCTGCTCGTGAAACCATTGGTAAATTTATCAATGCAGGTTCAACAAAGGAAGTTCTCTTTACCAGAGGAACGACAACCAGTCTTAACTGGGTGGCACGCTTCGCTGAGGAAATCCTGACTGAGGGAGATCAAGTTTTGATTTCTGTCATGGAACACCATTCCAATATCATTCCTTGGCAGGAGGCTTGCCGTAAGACTGGAGCTGAGCTTGTCTATGTCTATCTCAAGGATGGAGCTCTGGATATGGATGACTTGCGAGCTAAATTGACGGACAAGGTTAAATTTGTTTCGCTTGCCCATGCCTCAAATGTTCTTGGTGTGGTCAATCCGATCAAGGAAATCACTCAATTAGCTCACCAAGTTGGAGCCATCATGGTAGTGGATGGTGCTCAGTCTACACCTCATATGAAGATTGATGTCCAGGACTTGGATATGGACTTCTTTGCCTTTTCAGGTCACAAGATGGCTGGACCAACTGGTATTGGTGTTCTTTACGGTAAAGAAAAATATCTGGAACAAATGTCACCAGTTGAATTTGGTGGTGAGATGATTGATTTCGTCTATGAGCAATCTGCTAGTTGGAAGGAATTGCCTTGGAAATTTGAGGCTGGAACGCCAAATATGGCGGGTGCTATCGGACTTGCTGCGGCAGTGGATTATCTGGAAAAGATTGGTATGGATGCCATAGAAGCTCATGAACAAGAACTGATTGCATACGTCTATCCAAAATTGCAGGCCATTGAAGGTTTGACCATTTATGGTTCACAGAATTTGGCTCAACGTTCAGGTGTCATTGCCTTTAACCTTGGGGATCTTCATCCTCACGACCTTGCGACGGCTCTGGATTATGAAGGGGTAGCAGTTCGTGCAGGTCATCACTGTGCGCAACCTTTGCTTCAGTATTTGGAAGTCCCAGCAACAGCTCGTGCAAGTTTTTATATCTACAATACCAAAGCTGATTGCGACAAGTTGATCGATGCCCTACAAAAGACAAAGGAGTTTTTCAATGGCACTTTCTAAACTAGATAGCCTTTATATGGCAGTGGTAGCAGACCATTCGAAAAATCCACATCACCAAGGGAAGCTGGAAGATGCCGAGCAAATCAGCCTCAATAATCCAACCTGTGGGGATGTTATCAACCTCTCTGTCAAGTTTGACGCAGAGGATCGTTTGGAAAATATCGCTTTTCTAAACTCAGGTTGTACCATCTCAACAGCCTCTGCTAGCATGATGACAGATGCCGTTTTGGGTAAGACCAAGCAAGAGATTCTAGAACTTGCAACCATCTTTTCTGAAATGGTTCAAGGGCAAAAAGATGACCGCCAAGACCAACTCGGGGATGGCGCCTTCTTGTCAGGTGTTGCCAAATTCCCACAACGGATAAAGTGTGCAACTCTAGCTTGGAATGCCCTTAAGAAAACAATTGAAGATAAAGAAAAACAGTAAGACAAGTTTCTTTTGTCTTACGAATCAGTAGAAATGAAGAATGAAAGAAAGGATATTATGGCTGAAGAAAGAGTAGAACCAAAACCAATTGACCTTGGTGAATATAAATTTGGTTTCCATGACGATGTAGAGCCTGTCCTATCGACAGGAAAAGGATTGAACGAGGAAGTCATTCGTGAACTATCAGCTGCTAAGGGTGAGCCTGAGTGGATGTTAGAATTCCGTTTGAAATCTTATGAAACCTTCAAGAAAATGCCTATGCAAACTTGGGGAGCGGACTTGTCAGAGATTGACTTTGATGACTTGATCTATTACCAAAAACCATCTGATAAACCAGCCCGTTCTTGGGATGAGGTTCCTGAAAAAATCAAAGAAACCTTTGAACGTATCGGTATTCCAGAAGCTGAACGTGCTTATCTAGCTGGTGCCTCTGCCCAGTACGAGTCAGAAGTGGTTTACCACAACATGAAGGAAGAGTTCCAGAAATTGGGGATTATCTTTACAGATACGGATTCTGCCCTCAAGGAATACCCAGACTTGTTTAAACAATACTTTGCGAAGTTGGTACCGCCGACAGATAACAAGTTGGCAGCCCTTAACTCAGCAGTATGGTCAGGTGGAACTTTTATCTACGTACCAAAAGGAGTCAAAGTGGATATTCCACTTCAAACTTACTTCCGTATCAACAACGAAAATACAGGTCAGTTCGAACGTACCTTGATTATTGTTGATGAAGGAGCAAGCGTCCACTACGTAGAAGGATGTACAGCACCAACTTATTCTAGCAACAGCTTGCACGCTGCCATTGTAGAAATTTTCGCTTTGGACGGAGCTTATATGCGTTATACTACTATCCAAAACTGGTCAGATAACGTTTATAACCTAGTAACGAAACGTGCCAAAGCATTGAAAGATGCGACTGTTGAGTGGATTGATGGAAACTTGGGTGCCAAAACAACCATGAAATACCCATCTGTTTACCTAGATGGAGAAGGGGCCCGTGGTACCATGCTTTCTATCGCCTTTGCTAATGCTGGTCAACACCAAGACACGGGGGCTAAGATGATCCACAACGCCCCACATACAAGCTCGTCTATCGTGTCTAAGTCTATCGCTAAAGGCGGAGGGAAGGTTGACTACCGTGGACAAGTAACCTTTAACAAGAACTCTAAGAAATCTGTTTCTCACATCGAGTGTGATACCATTATCATGGATGAATTATCAGCGTCAGATACCATTCCTTTTAATGAAATTCACAACTCACAAGTCGCATTGGAACACGAAGCCAAAGTATCTAAGATTTCAGAGGAACAACTCTACTACCTCATGAGCCGTGGTTTGTCAGAATCTGAGGCAACCGAGATGATTGTCATGGGATTTGTCGAACCCTTCACAAAAGAACTTCCAATGGAATATGCAGTTGAGCTGAACCGCTTGATTAGCTATGAAATGGAAGGATCTGTTGGGTAAGAATATGCAAGATCTGAACAGAAAGGATTTCTGTTCAGAATTTTTTTCAAAAAAGAACCTAATAAATATTCACAAAAGTGCTTTTATATGGTAAAATAAAACAATTATATTTAGTGGAGATGAAGTATGAATATTTTTAGAACCAAGGATGTTAGTCTGAGACAGACAGAGATGCGTCGCCATTTGAAATTGTGGGATTTGATTCTATTGGGGATCGGTGCCATGGTAGGAACGGGAATTTTCACCATTACAGGAACGGCGGCGGCAACACTTGCTGGTCCATCACTAGTGATTTCTATAGTGATTTCTGCCCTATGTGTTTCTTTATCCGCCCTCTTTTTTGCAGAATTTGCCTCTCGCGTGCCTGCAACAGGAGGTGCTTATAGTTATCTCTATGCGATTTTGGGAGAATTGCCAGCCTGGATTGCTGGCTGGTTGACCATCATGGAATTTATGACAGCTGTTTCAGGTGTGGCGTCTGGTTGGGCAGCTTATTTTAAGGGCTTACTCAGTAATTATGGTATTTCCATGCCCCAAGCCTTAAATGGTACTTTTAACCCCGAACAAGGCACCTATATCGACCTTTTACCTATTTTGGTGCTTGCTTTGGTAACAGGATTGGTTTTATTAAATTCCAAGGCAGCCTTACGCTTTAATTCGCTTTTAGTGGTCTTGAAATTCTCAGCTCTCGCCTTATTTATCCTAGTTGGTATTTGGTACATCAAGCCAGAAAATTGGATGAATTTTGCTCCTTTTGGCTTTGGCCAGATTTATGGAGGAAGCACTGGGATTATGGCAGGTGCATCTTTGATGTTCTTCGGTTTTCTCGGTTTTGAGTCTATTTCCATGGCGGTTGATGAAATTCAAAGTCCGCAAAAAAATATTCCTCGCGGAATTGTGCTTTCTCTGACAATTGTCACTATTCTCTATGCCTTGGTAACAATAGTATTGACTGGGATTGTTCACTATAGCCAACTCAATGTGGACGATGCAGTGGCCTTTTCATTGCGTAGTATCGGAATTGGCTGGGCAGCCAACTATGTTTCACTGGTGGCCATTCTAACCCTGATAACCGTATGTATCTCCATGACTTATGCTTTGTCTCGGATGATTTATAGCTTAGCTCGTGATGGACTTTTACCTCGAAGTTTTAAACAGCTAAGTAAAACTAGCCGCGTTCCTAAAAATGCTACCCTCTTAACAGGAGTTGCTTCAGCCATTGCAGCAGGAGTCTTTCCGCTAGCCAGTATCGCTGCCTTTTTAAATATCTGTACACTAGCTTATCTCATTTTGCTAGCCTACGGGATAATAAAACTCAGAAAGGATAAGGGCATGCCAAAAGAAGGGGAGTTTAAAACTCCCTTGGTACCTCTTTTACCAATTCTTTCGATTCTTATCTGTCTTTCCTTTATGCTTCAGTATACCAAGGAAACATGGATTGCCTTTGGAATTGCTTTGTTGGTTGGACTAGTGATTTACTTTACTTATGGCTATCGTCACTCTACACTTTCTGAAGAAGAATAAAAGCTGGGAATTCCCAGCTTTTTTAATCTTTTACATAAGTAAATCCTTCACCCAGAATTTCATGAGCCTCTGTGATGGTGATAAAGGCTTGAGGATCGACTTGGTGAATCATATCCTTCATTTTAACGATTTCATTTCGACCGACGATACAGTAGATAATTTTTAAATTCTTTTTGCTGTAGTAACCTTGACCAGATATAAAGGTTACGCCACGTCCGAGTTCATCGTTAATCTTTTTGGCTAACTGATCAGGATATTGGGTAATAATCATAAATCCTTTACCAGCATAACCTCCTTCACCGATCAGGTCGATAACACGAGCGATGATAAAGTCAAATAAGAGGGTATAAGTCACTAGGCGCAAATCTTGGAAGATAATCAAAATCAACATTAGAATAATGAAATCAAGCGAGAAAAGCAATTTTCCAATTGAAATATTGGTGTATTTGTTGAGGATGCGAGCAACAATATCTGATCCACCTGTTGTACCACCAGCATTAAAGATAATTCCTAAACCAACTCCCAGTAAAACACCAGAAACTAAAGAGACAATAATGAGATCACCTTGCAAGTCAAATTGTAAAGGAATTCGTTCAAAGACAGCAAGCCAGATCGAGAGGGAAATGGTTCCCAAAAGGCTGGAGTAGAGAGTTTTCGGACCAAATATCTTCCAAGCGAGGATAAAGAGAGGGATGTTAATCAAGAGATTCATCACTGAGACAGGAATTTTAAAGAGATAGAAGGTAATCAATGTGATACCAGTTGCTCCGCCTTCAAACAAATGATGAGGAACTACAAAATAGGTAAGACCAAAGGCATAAATAGCTGCCCCAAGTATGATAGTGACAATAGGCTGAACTTTTCGGATCATAACTTTCCCTCGCTTTTCTATAGATAGATTATACCAAAATTCCAAGCTTTTTCATTGGATTCATCATGATTTTTTAACAATTTTTTGATATAATAAAGGTGATAAATCCCTATCTTATTGAGAAGAATAGAAAGATTGAAGATATGACACAAGTAAAAATTGTAACGGATTCCTCTGTTACTATTGAACCAGAAGTGGTTAAAGAATTAAATATCACCGTTGTTCCTTTATCTGTGATGATTGATGGTATCCTTTATTCTGATGCAGATTTGAAAGAGGGAGAATTCCTTCATCTCATGCAAGAGAGTAAAAATCTGCCTAAAACCAGTCAGCCTCCAGTGGGAGTATTTGCTGAAGTTTTTGAAGAACTAGGTAAAGACGGCAGTCAGATACTCGCTATTCACATGTCCCATGCCTTGTCTGGGACTGTTGAAGCTGCTCGCCAAGGAGCAAGCCTCTCTAGCGCTGATGTGACCGTTATTGATAGTTCTTTTACTGACCAAGCTATGAAGTTTCAAGTTGTTGAAGCTGCAAAACTTGCCCAAGAAGGAAAAGATTTGGAAACTATCCTAGCTCATGTAGAAGACGTCAAGAATCATACGGAACTCTATATCGGCGTTTCAACATTAGAAAACCTAGTTAAGGGTGGACGTATCGGACGTGTGACAGGATTACTAAGTTCACTCTTGAACATTCGTGTAGTAATGCAGATGAAAAACCACGAACTCCAACCAATCGTAAAAGGGCGTGGTTCGAAAACTTTCAAAAAATGGCTTGACGAGTTGGCTGAGACTCTTTCTCATAAATCCGTTGCGGAAATTGGAATTTCCTACGCTGGTACAAATGAATGGGCCAATGAGATGAAGAATGTTTTACAAACTTATGTCGAAAAACCAATCTCAGTACTGGAAACAGGCTCTATCATTCAGACACATACAGGCGAAAATGCATGGGCTATCTTAGTTCGATATCATTCCTAAAAAAATAGAGAAAAATCGTTAGAAATAGCGTTTTTGACTTGACCTGTGGGCAATTTTAGGATATGATTATATTTGTTAATTAGAAATTATTTGGAGGAATTATTAACATGGCAAACAAACAAGATTTGATCGCTAAAGTAGCAGAAGCTACAGAATTGACTAAGAAAGATTCAGCAGCAGCAGTTGACGCTGTATTTGCAGCAGTAACTGAATACCTTGCAGCTGGTGAAAAAGTTCAATTGATCGGTTTTGGTAACTTTGAAGTTCGTGAGCGTGCTGCACGTAAAGGTCGCAACCCACAAACTGGTAAAGAAATCAAAATCGCAGCTTCTAAAGTTCCAGCATTCAAAGCTGGTAAAGCTCTTAAAGACGCTGTTAAATAATGAATTTTCAAAAAGCCTATTGTATCAAGCTTTCTAGCTTGGTCAGTAGGCTTTTTGTTTTGGAAAATATGATTTTATCGTTCTGTGCAAAAAGAAAAAGGCTCCCATGAAATGAGAACCTTCTTTTAATTAGTTTTTAGAAGCTGCTTGGAATTCAGGATTTTTCCATGCTTCATCAATGATTGCTTGCAATTCTTTAGCAGATGCTTGCATTTTTTGAGTTTCCGCATCGTTCAATGGGATGTTTACTGGACGAACGATACCGTGTGCACCAACGACAGCTGGTTGACCGATAAAGACGTTTTCAACTCCGTATTGACCTTCTTGGAATACAGAAAGTGGAAGTACTGCATTTTCGTCATCAAGGATTGCTTTTGTGATACGAGCAAGGGCTACGGCGATACCATAGTATGTAGCTCCTTTTTTGTTGATGATTGTGTAAGCAGCATCACGAACACCTTCGAACAATTCAATTAATTCAGCTTCTTGAACGTTTTGAGTGTCTTTAAGGAATTCTTCAAGGTTTACACCAGCGATATTTGCATGTGACCAAACAGCGAATTCAGAGTCTCCGTGTTCACCCATGATGTAGGCGTGAACTGAACGAGCATCAACGTCCAATTTTTCAGCAAGTGCTTGACGGAAACGAGCTGAGTCAAGTGAAGTACCTGAACCGATAACGCGTTCTTTAGGGAATCCAGAGAATTTCCAAGTTGAGTAAGTCAAAACGTCAACTGGGTTAGCCGCAACAAGGAAGATACCATCAAAACCTGATTCAACAACTTGTGTTACGATTGATTTGTTAATAGCCAAGTTTTTACCTACAAGGTCAAGGCGAGTTTCACCTGGTTTTTGAGGAGCACCTGCAGTGATAACAACAAGGTCAGCGTCTGCACAGTCAGAGTATTGAGCAGCGTAGATTTTTTTAGGTGAAGTGAAGGCAAGGGCGTGACTAAGGTCAAGCGCATCACCAACAGCTTTTTCGTGTAATTGTGGAATTTCGATAATTCCAAGCTCTTGTGCAATTCCTTGGTTAACAAGTGCGAAAGCGTAAGATGAACCCACGGCACCGTCACCAACAAGGATCACTTTTTTGTGTTGTTTAGTTGAAGTCATTATCTAAACATCTCCTTCATTTTTTTTAGGGGAATCCCCAGACACTTTCATTCTATCACTTTTAAAAAGCTTTGTCACGAATATTCTATTCGGTTATCGATGTAAACGTTTTAGTAGTTTCAGAAGCCTGAAATAAAGGACATTTTATGGTATAATATATCTAATTACTAATAGTGAAATGAGGCATTTATTAATGCAGGATAAAAATTTAGTGAATGTCAATCTGACAAAGGAGATGAAGACCAGCTTTATCGATTACGCCATGAGTGTTATCGTAGCGCGTGCTCTTCCTGATGTTCGAGATGGCTTAAAACCTGTTCACCGCCGTATTCTTTACGGAATGAATGAATTAGGTGTTACTCCAGACAAACCTCATAAAAAATCAGCCCGTATTACAGGGGATGTTATGGGTAAATACCACCCGCACGGAGATTCCTCTATTTATGAAGCCATGGTCCGTATGGCCCAGTGGTGGAGCTATCGTTACATGCTTGTCGATGGGCATGGGAACTTTGGTTCTATGGATGGAGACGGTGCTGCCGCGCAGCGGTATACTGAGGCACGCATGAGCAAGATTGCTCTTGAAATGCTTCGTGACATCAATAAAAACACAGTTGATTTCGTAGACAACTATGATGCCAATGAACGTGAACCCTTGGTTTTGCCAGCTCGTTTTCCAAACCTTTTAGTCAATGGGGCAACTGGTATAGCTGTTGGGATGGCAACCAATATTCCACCTCACAACTTGGGTGAAACCATTGATGCTGTGAAGCTCGTCATGGACAATCCAGATGTGACGACTAAGGACTTGATGGAAGTCTTGCCTGGTCCAGATTTTCCAACTGGTGCTCTTGTCATGGGGAAATCAGGGATTCATAAGGCCTATGAGACTGGTAAAGGTTCCATTGTACTTCGTTCTCGTACAGAGATTGAAACTACTAAGACGGGTCGTGAGCGCATCGTGGTAACGGAATTCCCTTACATGGTCAATAAAACCAAGGTCCATGAGCATATTGTTCGCTTGGTTCAGGAAAAACGTCTTGAGGGCATTACAGCCGTACGTGATGAGTCCAACCGTGAAGGGGTTCGCTTTGTGATAGAGGTCAAACGCGACGCGTCTGCCAATGTTATCCTTAACAACCTCTTCAAGATGACCCAAATGCAAACCAACTTTGGTTTCAACATGC
Organism: bacterium; assembly: GCA_905221345.1. Classification (GTDB taxonomy): domain Bacteria; phylum Bacillota; class Bacilli; order Lactobacillales; family Streptococcaceae; genus Streptococcus. The sequence continues at coordinate 297,290 of CAJNCW010000001.1, read as the reverse complement.
TGGCGATTCAGAATGGCGTACCGAAAATCTTGTCTCTTCGTCAAATTTTAGATGCTTATATCGAGCACCAAAAGGAAGTGGTTGTTCGTCGTACCCGTTTTGACAAGGAAAAAGCAGAAGCGCGTGCGCACATCTTAGAAGGTCTTTTAATTGCACTTGACCATATCGACGAGGTAATCCGTATCATCCGTGCTAGTGAAACGGATGCCGAAGCACAAGCTGAGTTGATGAGCAAGTTTAAACTTTCAGAGCGTCAAAGTCAGGCTATCCTTGATATGCGTCTTCGTCGTTTGACAGGATTGGAACGCGATAAGATTCAGTCAGAGTATGACGAATTAATTGCCTTGATTGCAGATTTGGCTGATATTCTTGCCAAACCAGAGCGTGTGGCGCAAATCATCAAAGAGGAGCTGGACGAAGTCAAACGCAAGTTTGGTGACAAGCGTCGTACGGAGTTGATGATCGGAGAGGTCTTAACCCTTGAAGATGAAGATTTGATTGAAGAAACTGATGTCTTGATTACCCTATCTAACAAGGGCTACATCAAACGTTTGGACCAAGGTGAGTTCACTGCTCAAAAACGTGGTGGTCGTGGCGTCCAAGGTACAGGAGTTAAGGATGATGACTTTGTGCGTGAGTTGGTTTCAACCAGCACCCATGATCATTTGCTCTTCTTTACAAATAAAGGGCGTGTCTATCGACTAAAAGGTTATGAAATTCCTGAATACGGTCGTACCGCTAAGGGCTTGCCAGTTGTCAATCTTTTGAAGTTGGACGAAGGTGAGAGCATTCAGACCATCATCAACGTTGAGTCTGAACGTAGTGATGACGCCTATCTCTTCTTTACAACTCGTCACGGTATCGTGAAGAGAACCAGTGTCAAAGAGTTTGCTAATATTCGTCAAAATGGACTGAAAGCCTTGAATCTCAAGGATGAAGACGAATTGATTAATGTCTTGTTGACAGAAGAAGATACGGATATTATTATTGGTACCAAGTTTGGTTATGCTGTTCGTTTTAATCAGTCAGCTGTTCGTGGCATGAGCCGAATTGCCACAGGTGTTCGAGGAGTCAATCTTCGTGATGGAGACACAGTAGTTGGTGCTAGCGTGATTACAAACCAAGACGAGGTTCTTATCATCACTGAAAAAGGATACGGTAAACGTACCCTAGCTACAGAATATCCTACTAAAGGCCGTGGTGGTAAAGGGATGAAAACAGCCAATGTTGCTGAGAAGAATGGTCCTCTTGCAGGTCTCCTCACTGTAAAAGGTGATGAAGACCTGATGATTATCACAGATACGGGTGTCATGATCCGTACAAATGTTGCCAATATTTCACAAACAGGACGTTCAACTATGGGAGTGAAGGTGATGCGTCTAGACCAAGATGCCAAGATTGTGACCTTTACAACGGTTGCCGCAGCAGAAAAAGAAGAAGTTGGGACTGAAATTGAAACAGAGAGTGAAGTATAATGTCTGAAAAAGATAGTAAAAAGAAAAAAAAGAAACGTAGGAACCTGCTGACCAATATCCTAGCAGTCTTTCTCATCCTTTTGTCCTTGGTCTTGATTTTTAATTCAACGATTCGAAACATGTTTATGGTTTGGAATACTAATAAATATCAAGTCAGTCAGGTGACTAAGGAAAAGATTGAAGAGAATAAAGAGACAGAGGGAAATTTCGATTTTGATTCTGTCAAATCTATTTCCTCTGAGGCAGTTTTAGCTGCCCAGTGGGACGCTCAGCAACTTCCAGTCATAGGTGGGATTGCCATTCCTGAAGTAGAGATTAACCTGCCTATTTTTAAAGGTTTAGATAATGTAAACTTGTTCTACGGGGCAGGGACTATGAAAGCAAACCAAAAAATGGGTGAAGGCAATTATTCTCTAGCTAGTCACCATATCTTTACTGCTGAAAATGCCAGCCAGATGCTCTTTTCACCTTTGGTCAATGCCAAGGCGGGTATGAAGATTTATCTGACTGATAAAGATAAGGTATACACCTATGAGATTCGTGAGGTGAAGCACGTAACGCCTGATCGCGTTGATGAAATTGAAGACCGTGATGGTATCAAAGAAATCACATTGGTGACTTGTGTCGACTATGATGCGACAGAGCGAATCATTGTTAAAGGTGATTTTAAAGAAGTTAAAGCATATTCGGAAACATCTGATGATGTCCTTAGTGCCTTCAATAAACCATACAAACAACGTTATTAAACTCTAATGAACCAGTGAAATAGTCATTTCGCTGGTTTTTGTGTGAACAAAGAGAATTAAAAAACTTTAAAGAAAAAGATGAGAAGTATTACAAGTGAAATTTTTTGAACAAAATTTTCATATTTTACGGGAAACGCTTTCTTGGAAACGAGAAATATGTTATAATTATCACAAATAAAAGTTTTAGGAGTTTTTTATGGTCTCTTCAGAATTTATTTCAAAGATTGAATTTGCTTGCAAAAAGAAAGAAAGTCTTTATAGTCAAAGTAAGTTTAAGTATGCGATTCGTTCCATGTTTGCAGGTGCTTTTATGACATTTAGTACGGCTGCGGGCGCAGTTGGGGCTGACTTGATTAATAAGATCGCTCCAGGTAGTGGACGTTTCCTCTTCCCATTTGTTTTTGCTTGGGGATTGGCCTACATTGTTTTCTTAAATGCTGAACTGGTAACTTCAAATATGATGTTCTTGACAGCTGGTAGTTTCTTGAAAAAAATCTCTTGGAGAAGAACAGCTGAGATCTTACTTTACTGTACCTTGTTCAATCTCATCGGAGCTTTGATAGCAGGTTGGGGCTTTGCCCACTCAGCAGCCTATGCAAATCTAACACATGATAGCTTCATTTCAGGGGTTGTTGAGATGAAATTAGGCCGTTCTAATGAGCTAGTCTTGCTTGAAGGGATTTTAGCTAATGTATTTGTAAATATTGCTATTCTTTCATTTGTTTTGGTGAAAGACGGTGGGGCCAAACTTTGGCTTGTCTTATCAGCGATTTATATGTTTGTATTCTTAACAAACGAACACATTGCTGCGAACTTTGCTTCTTTTGCGATTGTTAAGTTCAGTGTTGCTGCAGATTCTATTGCTAACTTTGACATTCCTAATATTCTTCGTCACTGGGGCGTAACCTTTATCGGGAACTTTATCGGAGGAGGTCTCTTGATGGGCTTGCCTTATGCCTTCCTCAATAAAAACGAAGATACTTATGTAGATTAACAAACGAGCACGAGTTAATCGTGCTTTTTTGTTTGATGTGTAAGACTAGTCATAGTTGTTCCTTATATCAAAATATAGAAAAACGGTATTGGAAAAGACTTGCCCAAGATGATACAATATCCCTAATGAAGCTATTTGGAGGTCGTCATATGACTCGTGATTTTAAATTTGAAACTCTACAATTACATGCTGGGCAAGTAGTTGATTCAGCAACTAAGTCTCGTGCAGTACCGATTTATCAAACAACATCCTTCGTTTTTGATGACACGCAAGAAGGTGCCGATTTGTTTGCCTTGAGAAAACCAGGGAATATCTATACCCGTATCACAAATCCTACAACAGCAGCCTTTGAGGAAAGAATCGCTGCTCTTGAAGGTGGTGTTGGAGCACTAGCGACAGCATCAGGTATGGCAGCAGTGACTTATACGATTTTGGCGCTTGCTCACGCAGGTGACCATGTGGTGGCAGCATCCACTATTTACGGTGGGACCTTCAATCTCTTGAAAGAAACCCTTCCTCGTTATGGGATCACAACAACCTTTGTCGATGTGGATAATTTGGAGGAAGTGGAAGCTGCTATCGGTGACAATACCAAACTTGTCTTAATTGAAACCTTGGGAAATCCCTTGATTAACATTCCTGACTTGGAAAAATTGGCTGAGATTGCGCATAAACACCAAATACCTCTCGTTTCAGACAATACTTTTGCCACACCATATTTGATTAACGTCTTCTCTCACGGTGTAGATATTGCCATTCACTCAGCAACTAAGTTTATCGGTGGGCATGGTACGACTATTGGAGGAGTGATTGTCGATAGTGGTCGTTTTGACTGGGCAGCATCAGGAAAATTCCCTCAATTTGTTGAGGAGGACCCAAGTTACCATAACTTGAGCTATACTCGAGATGTGGGTGCAGCAGCCTTTATTATCGCTGTTCGTGTTCAATTGCTTCGTGATACAGGCGCAGCCTTGTCGCCATTTAATGCCTTTCTCTTGCTTCAAGGACTTGAAACACTCTCTCTTCGTGTAGAACGCCATATTCAAAATACAGAGAAAATTGTTGATTTCCTTGTCAACCATCCTAAGGTAGAGAAGGTAAATTATCCAAAACTAGCTGACAGTCCATATCATGCCTTGGCTGATAAATATTTGCCAAAAGGCGTGGGTTCAATCTTTACCTTCCATGTCAAGGGTGGAGAGGCAGAAGCTCGCAAGGTAATTGATAATTTGGAAATCTTCTCTGACCTTGCAAACGTAGCAGATGCCAAATCTCTTGTTGTCCATCCCGCGACAACCACTCACGGTCAGTTGTCAGAAAAAGATTTAGAAGCAGCAGGTGTCACACCAAACCAAATCCGCTTGTCTATCGGTCTTGAAAATGTAGAGGATTTGATTGAAGATTTGCGCTTGGCCTTGGAAAAAATTTAAAGTAAAAGATATAAACAGTGGGTTTCGACTCGCTGTTTTTGATTTTCCCTCAGGCATGATATAATGGTTAAAGAAGTCTAGAAAGAGGAACGATATGAACGAAATTAAATGTCCCAACTGTGGGGAAGTCTTTACAGTAAATGAAAGTCAGTATGCCGAACTTTTATCCCAAGTGAGAACTGCTGAGTTTAATAAGGAATTACACGATCGCACGAAGCAGGAGCTGGCCTTGGCTGAGCAAAAGGCCATGAATGAGCAACAGTCTAAACTGGCTCAGAAGGATCAAGAAATCGCTCAATTGCAGAGTCAAATCCAAAACTTTGATACAGAGAAGGAATTGGCCAAGAAAGAGGTTGAACAGACAAGCCATGAGGCTTTATTGGCTAAGGACAAGGAAGTACAGGCCTTGGAAAACCAATTGGCTACCTTGCGTTTGGAGCATGAAAATCAACTGCAAAAGACCCTTTCTGATTTAGAAAGAGAGCGTGATCAGGTCAAAAACCAGCTCCTCTTGCAAGAAAAGGAAAATGAGTTGTCTTTGACTTCTGTTAAACAAAACTATGAAGCACAGCTCAAGGCAGCTAGTGAACAGGTTGAATTTTACAAGAATTTCAAAGCCCAACAATCCACAAAAGCTATCGGGGAAAGTCTGGAACAGTATGCGGAAAGTGAGTTTAACAAGGTCCGTAGTTTCGCCTTTCCAAATGCTTATTTTGAGAAGGATAACAAGGTCTCTGCGCGTGGATCTAAGGGAGACTTTATCTTCCGTGAGTGTGATGAAAATGGAGTGGAAATCATTTCCATCATGTTTGAGATGAAAAATGAAGCGGATGGAACAGAGAAGAAGCATAAGAATGCGGATTTCTACAAGGAATTGGACAAGGACCGTCGGGAAAAGAACTGTGAGTATGCTGTTTTGGTGACTATGTTAGAAGCAGATAACGACTACTTTAATACAGGAATTGTTGACGTCAGCCACGAGTATGAGAAAATGTACGTCGTCCGTCCCCAGTTCTTTATCCAGTTGATTGGTCTTTTGCGAAATGCTGCGCTTAATTCTTTGAAATATAAGCAAGAGTTGGCCTTGGTTCGCGAGCAAAATATCGATATTACACATTTTGAGGAAGATTTGGATGCCTTTAAACTAGCCTTTGCTAAGAACTACAACTCTGCTTCAACCAACTTTGGTAAAGCTATCGATGAAATTGACAAGGCCATCAAACGCATGGAAGAGGTCAAGAAGTTCCTAACCACATCTGAAAATCAACTTCGTCTTGCAAATAATAAACTGGAAGATGTTTCAGTTAAAAAATTGACCCGAAAAAATCCAACCATGAAAGCGAAGTTTGAAGCGCTGAAGGGGGAGTAAACTTGACTATAAAAAAACCTCTAAAATTTACGGATATATATATTGCCTATTTACCATTAGTTGTTTTTTTGCTCAATTTTTTATACGGTTTTTTGAACTTCGAAGGTTCAACAGTTTCTAACGAAAGGTCTAGATATGATTTGCTTTTTGGAGTGGTTGGCTTTTTTCCAACTATTTTTGGCTATATTTTTAGCTTTCTAGCCAATCTTATTGTAGGTATAACTTATGTAAAAAAAGCAAAAAATCAAATGAAGTGTCTGATTGCATTCCTATTGATTGGCAATGTTTTTTTATCAATATTTCTCATGTTTTTATTAAATTTTAAGATGATAGTTTCTTTTGATTTTATAACAGATGTTAATCTTTGGAGTTTCATTTTTTCTTTATTTTTATTTCCGTATATAGATTGGATTTATCAAAAGAGGGAGTATAATCAAAAAGTGAGTAGAATTGTAGTCATTATAGTATTAGTGGGAATTTTTTCTCCATTTCTAGGTAGTGAAATTCAAACTTACTTGAGAAATAATACCAAAGTACAACAATTACAAGAGTTTTATCATTCTAGGGATTTGAACTACGAATTAACACTTAAGTCTTCATACTATGATAGTAATATTTCCGATGTAGGTGTCTTTGATGTTTTCGATAAGGGAGTTACCATAAAAGTGGGTGCTAAGTACACGCGTCAAAAATTAAAATATGTTACTTTCATTGATGAACAATATGGCCTAAAGGAATTTATAAAAAATGCTGTTTCAAGTGATGAAGCTCAAATAGTTCTAAAAGATTTTAGGTCAGTAGTGGAAGATGCTATTAAAAAGAAAGGTTATGATTTATCTGTATTTGATGCTGAAGATCAGCCATTAGCTAGTCCAGGTTTTCAAATATCACGTTCATTTAGAATCACTTCTTTTATTAAAGAAAAAGCAGTTCAAAATCAAAACTCATCTAGTCCAGAAAAACAAGCATTTGGAGGATATGCAGCAATTTCTCTTAAAGACTATATGAAAGAGGGAGCCCTTCGTTTACGTTTAACACTTAGTGAACGTGACAAATTGAAGTTAGATGACATTGATTTTTCAAGACTCTCCGATGGACACTACATGATCAATAATGACTATTTTATAGTGAACAACGGAATGTATACAATAGTTGAAGATGAAGATGATTTTGAAAATTTTTTACTGAGAGAATTTAGTAAACAATTTTATTTGGAGGATTTTTATAAAATTGAAAAGCTTGATTAAATTATTAGCAAATAAAGATGTAAAATTTCTTTATAATATTTGTATTCGATTATCTTCATATTTAGTAGTTGTTGCAGTTTATATAGCAATTTTGGGTTTGTTTTTATTGTTTAAACAAAATATTATTGCAGTACGTTATCTGTTATTTTTGTCGGTATTATTTATAGTTATTGGCATCTTTTTAAGTTTATTGACATGGAAAGTTCTTCTATATTGGAAGGAGACTTTGATTGATTTTAAGAAATATCAATCTTTCTTTGAACACAGTGTTAGTCATTCCAATAAGTTTAATAAGAAATTTAATGAAGTAAGTTTTGAATTAATCACAGGAGAATTATCTTACCTCAGAGGAGATTTTTTATTAGCACTTAGTCAATATTCAAATATCAATCTTTCTAATATTTCTAAAAAAAATAGAAAAATATTTGAATTTAAGAAATTATATTATGAATTTCTATCTTCTATCCATCTTCAAGATGCGCAAGGTATTGCTTTCATTGAGGAACAATTGTCCAAGGCTGCAGATTGTAAAGGTGGTAAGGCTAAATTCGTTGCACAAGCCCAAACCATAAAAGATATTGTGTTTAATAAAGAACCAAACGACTACTTCGATACAACTGAACCAGAAAGTAAGCTAGCTCGAATCATGTTTTCTTATTACGGGGCTCTCAATGCTCAGCTAAAAGGAGATGAAGCTCTTGCACGTAGTTTGTTTGAAAGCATTGCCCATGAAAATCCAGAGCTCTTTTGTGTTCAGGAAACGCAGAAATATTTAGAATCAGTGAAATGAGAGTAACATATGAAATTAGTAAAAAAAATAGTAAGTAGGGCGACAGAAAACACTCTTTTACAAATAGAGACTGTTATTCTAATTAGTTCAGCTGTAGCACTAGCTATTGGAGCAGTAGGAGTTTTTTTAGAACACCAACCTGAAACAAAAAGGTGGGGGTTAATACTTGCTTTACTGATGTTGTTTGTAGCTATCTGGAGTTTATATCTACGTTTTGTCCTAAACAAAGTTATTTATCTAATGTTAAACGATGCTATTAATCTTAAGCTCTATGTAGACATGTTCAGGGTTCAATCAGAAAAGTCTATTAAGCCCTTTAGGGCAACATATCGTGAGTATTACCAATTTATCCAAGGTCAAGTGGCTTATCTAAAAGGAGATTTTCAATCTGCCAAGGAAAATATGTCCAAGTATAATTTGAAAAAAATTTGGGGTAGATTAAGAGACTATACATTTTTAATATCAACCTATGAACTATTAAAAGTTTCCATCCATCTTCAAGATGAGCGAGACATTGTTTTCTTTGAGGAACAATTGTCCAAGGCACCAGATTCGAAAGGTGGTAAGGCCAAACTCGTTGCTCAAGCCCAAGCCATAAAAGATATTGTGTTCAATAAAGAAGTGAATGACTACTTCGACACTGCGGAACCAGAAAATAAGTTAGCTCGAATCATGTTTTCGTATTACGGAGCTCTCAATGCCCAATTAAAAGGAGATGAAGCTCGTGCTCGCAGTTTGTTTGAAAGCATCGCCCATGAAAATCCAGAGCTTTTCTATGTTAAGGAAGCGAGGAAATATTTAGAATTAGTGAAATGAGAGTAATATATGAAATTAATTGAAAAAATAGTAAGTAGGGCGACAGAGAATATTCTTCTACAAATTGAGACTATTAGTCAAATTAGCTCAATTATTGGACTTGTTTTGGATATGTTGGCTGTGTTTTTAATTTTCCAAAGTGATACCAAAAAGTGGGGAGTAATATTATTATTAGTAGTAGTACTAATTGCTAGTCTAGTTTTATACCTACGTTTTGTCCTAAATAAAGTTATTTATCTAGTGTTAAACGATTCTATTAATCTTAAGCTATATGAAGACATGTTTAGGGTTCAGTCCGAGAAATCCATTAAGATTTTTAGGGCAACATATCGTGAGTATTGCCAATTTATCCAAGGTCAAGTGGCTTATCTAAAAGGAGATTTTCAATCTGCCAAGGAAATTATGTCCAAGTATAATTTGAAAAAAATTTGGGGTAGATTAAGAGACTATACATTTTTAATATCAACCTATGAACTATTAAAAGTTTCCATCCATCTTCAAGATGAGCGAGACATTGCTTTCTTTGAGGAACAATTGTCCAAGGCGCCAGATTCGAAAGATGGGAAAGCTAAACTAATCGCCCAAACTCAAGCCATAAAAGATATTGTGTTTAATCAAGAAGTGAATGACTACTTCGATACCACCGAACCAGAAAATAAGCTAGCTCGAATCATGTTCTCTTATTACGGCGCTCTCAATGCTCAGCTAAAAGGAGATGAAGCTCGTGCTCGCAGTTTGTTTGAAAGCATAGCTCATGAAAATCCAGAACTATTTTGTGTACGGGAAGCTAGGAAGTATTTAGAAAAATGAGCTGATATAGTTTTAAAATCTGTCTAAGATAGAATATGTTGATGTAAAGTGAAAAGGGAATTAGAAAGCAAAAATGAACGGTATTATCAACTTAAAAAAAGAAGCGGGGATGACCTCGCATGATGCGGTTTTTAAACTGCGTAAGATTTTGGGAACTAAGAAGATTGGTCATGGTGGGACCTTGGATCCGAATGTGGTGGGTGTTTTGCCCATTGCGGTTGGCAAGGCGACCCGCATGGTCGAGTTTATGCAGGACGAGGGTAAGGTCTATGATGGGGAAATCACTCTGGGCTATTCCACGACGACTGAGGATGCCAGTGGGGAAGTGGTTGCAGAGACACCTGTTTTGTCACCTTTGAATGAAACTATTGTCGATGAAGCGATTGCTAGCTTGACTGGGCCTATTACTCAGATTCCACCTATGTATTCGGCTGTCAAGGTCAATGGTCGTAAGCTTTATGAGTATGCGCGTGCTGGTCAGGAAGTGGAGCGTCCAGAACGTCAGGTGACCATTTATCAATTTGAGCGGACAAGTCCGATTTCTTATGATGGTCATTTGGCACGTTTTACCTTTCGTGTGAAATGTAGCAAGGGAACTTATATTCGTACCTTGTCAGTTGATTTGGGGGAGAAGCTTGGTTATGCGGCCCATATGTCACATCTGATACGGACTAGTGCAGCAGGTTTGCAACTTGAGGATGCTCTTACCTTGGAAGAAATTGCTGCAAAAGTGGAGGCTGGTCAGCTGGACTTTCTCCATCCTCTAGAGATTGGAACAGGTGATCTTGTCAAAGTTTTCCTAAGTCCAGAAGAGGTCACAGAAGTGCAGTTTGGTCGTTTTATTGAGTTAGACCAAACGGACAAAGAATTAGCTGCCTTTGAAGGTGATAAATTGCTAGCCATTTTAGAAAAACGAGGCAATCTCTATAAGCCAAGGAAGGTTTTTGGCTAGTCTAACTGGAGTGAAAGTATTAGAATTGTTATCCATAATCTATCCAAAATCAGACTATAAATTTTGCAAAAAATGTGATAGAATAGACGACGGATAAAAAAACGGAGGATAGCATGCAAAATAGACCAATCATTATCGGAGTGACAGGTGGTTCTGGTGGTGGTAAGACCAGTGTTTCAAGAGCCATTTTATCGCATTTCCCTGATGAAAAGATTTCCATGATTGAGCATGATTCATACTACAAGGATCAGTCTCACTTGACCTTTGAAGAGCGTGTCAAAACCAACTACGACCATCCATTTGCCTTTGATACAGACTTGATGATCGAGCAGATTAAGGAATTGTTGGCGGGACGTCCAGTGGACATTCCGACTTATGACTATACAGCGCATACACGGAGTAGCAAGACCTATCGTCAGGATCCTCAAGATGTCTTTATCGTTGAGGGGATTTTGGTCTTGGAGGACAAGCGCTTGCGTGATTTGATGGATATCAAGATTTTTGTGGATACAGATGATGATGTGCGCATTATTCGTCGTATCAAGCGCGATATGGAGGAGCGTGGCCGTAGTCTGGATAGCGTGATTGACCAATATCTAGGTGTGGTCAAACCTATGTACCACCAGTTTATTGAGCCAACCAAGCGCTATGCTGATATCGTCATTCCTGAAGGAGTCAGCAATACAGTGGCTATTGACCTTTTGACCACCAAAATTTCCAAGATTTTGGAAGAAGCCCGTAACAGCAAATAATGAGATGAGGAGGCATGACCTCCTTTTTCTATTTTTCCTTTAGTTTCAGTAGGAAAAAGGTGATTTTTAAGCATGTTTTTGGTATAATAATACCCATGGAAAAGCAAGAAAATGAATAGTAGGTGGAGATGGAAAAGTATTTATCGGTAACAACTTTGACCAAGTATCTGAAAATGAAATTCGATAAAGACCCTTACTTGGAACGGGTCTATTTAACTGGTCAAGTTTCCAACTTTCGTAAACGACCTACTCACCAATATTTCTCCTTAAAAGATGACCATGCGGTTATTCAAGCGACCATCTGGTCTGGGATTTATCAGAAATTAGGTTTTGACCTCGAAGAGGGAATGAAGGTCAATGTGATCGGTCGTGTACAGGTTTATGAACCAAGCGGGAGTTACTCTATTATCATTGAAAAGGCAGAGCCTGATGGGATTGGGGCGCTCGCGATTCAGTTTGAACAACTCAAGAAAAAATTGACGGAAGAAGGTCTGTTTCAAGAGAGATTCAAGCAACCTCTTCCCCAGTTTGCTAAGAGAATCGCTGTAGTGACTAGTCGAAGTGGAGCCGTTATTCGAGATATCATCACGACCGTCAGCAGGCGCTTTCCTGGTGTCGATATCCTTCTCTATCCGACAAAGGTACAAGGTGATGGAGCTGCTGAGGAAATTGCTCGAAATATTGCGCGTGCCAATCAACGTGAGGACCTAGATGTTCTCATCATTGGTCGTGGTGGGGGTTCCATTGAGGATCTCTGGGCTTTTAACGAAGAGATCGTGGTACGGGCTATTTTTGAATCCCGTTTGCCAGTCATCTCTAGTGTTGGTCATGAGACGGATGTGACCTTGGCGGATTTTGTGGCAGATAGACGGGCTGCAACGCCAACAGCTGCGGCTGAACTGGCAACGCCTGTGACCAAGTTAGACCTATTGACGCATTTGCAAAATCAAGAAAAACGGATGACAACAGCAGTTCAGAATGTCTTGTCAAGGAAAAAAGAAGCTCTGAAAAAATGCAGTCAGTCAGTCATCTTTAGACAACCAGAGCGTTTGTATGATGGTTATTTGCAACGATTAGATCAACTGCAACTGCGTTTAAAACAAAGTTTGCGAACACGGATTTCTGATAGCAACCAATTAGTCCAAGCAAGGACGCATCAACTAGTCCAATTATCGCCTGTTACCAAAATCCAGCGTTATCAAGATCGTCTAGGTCAGTTGGACAAGCTTCTACGTAGCCAAATGGCGTTGGTTTATGATGCCAAGGTTGCTGAAGTCAAGAGACTTTCAGAAGCCTTGTTGATGTTGGATACCAGTCGAATCGTGGCGCGTGGTTATGCTATTGTCAAAAAAGAAGAGTCCGTTGTAGATTCGGTTGAGATGTTGAAGAAAAAAGACCAAGTAACGCTTTTGATGCGGGATGGTCAAGTAGAATTAGAGGTTAAAGATGTCAAAACAAAAGAAATTTGAGGAAAATCTAGCAGAACTGGAAACCATTGTCCAAAGTTTGGAAAATGGTGAAATCGCTCTAGAAGATGCAATTGCTGCCTTTCAAAAGGGCATGGTCTTGTCAAAAGAGCTCCAAGCGACGCTAGACAAGGCTGAAAAGACCTTGGTCAAGGTCATGCAAGAAGACGGAACAGAAAGTGATTTTGAATGAAGAAGCAAGAAAAATTAGCTCTTGTCGACTCTGCCTTGGAAGTTTTTTATGGAGACCAGCAGTTTGCCTCTAGTTTGCGAGAGTCTGTTCTCTATTCCATTCATGCTGGTGGCAAGCGTATTCGGCCTTTTCTCTTGTTAGAAGTTTTGGAATCCCTGAAAGTGGTTATCCAACCAGCTCACGCCCAAGTGGCCGCTGCCTTGGAAATGATTCATACAGGAAGCTTGATTCACGATGACCTTCCTGCTATGGATGATGATGATTATCGTCGAGGGCGTTTGACCAATCACAAGAAATTTGGCGAAGCAATGGCTATTTTGGCAGGAGATGCCTTGTTCCTAGATCCCTATGCCTTGATAGCGCTGGCGGATTTGCCAAGTCAGATCAAGGTGGACTTGATTGCTAACTTATCCCTTGCATCAGGAAGTCTGGGCATGGTTGCAGGGCAGGTTTTGGACATGGAAGGCGAACACCAGCATTTGTCCTTGGAAGAACTTCAGACCATTCATGCCAATAAAACTGGAAAATTGCTAGCTTATCCTTTCCAAGCAGCTGCTATCATAGCTGAATTAGCACCAGAAATCCAAGCAAAACTGAAAACGGTGGGTGAATTGATTGGCCTTGCCTTTCAAGTTCGAGATGATGTGCTGGATGTGACAGCTAGTTTTGAGGAAATCGGGAAGACTCCACAAAAGGACTTGCAGGCAGAAAAGTCAACCTATCCAGCCTTGTTGGGCTTGGAAGAGGCTATTGCCTTTTGTAACCAAACTTTGGATCAAGCCGAGGCTAAATTAGAAGAAACCGCCCAGCAAGTCAGCTTTGAAACAGCGCCGATTGTGAAAATAGTAGAAAGTTTAAGAATCAATGTCTAAGGAAAGAGTGGATGTACTAGCTTATAAACAGGGCTTGTTTGAAACGCGAGAACAGGCCAAGCGCGGTGTCATGGCTGGACTAGTCGTAGCAGTGCTTAATGGAGAACGCTTTGACAAACCGGGAGAGAAGATTCCAGATGATACTGAGCTAAAACTCAAAGGTGAAAAACTCAAGTATGTCAGCCGTGGTGGTCTAAAACTGGAAAAGGCCTTGCAGGTCTTTGATTTGTCAGTGGAGGGAGCGACAACGATTGATATTGGGGCCTCCACTGGAGGATTTACCGACGTCATGCTTCAGAATGGTGCTGAGTTAGTCTTTGCAGTCGATGTTGGTACCAATCAGTTGGCTTGGAAATTGCGTCAAGATCCACGAGTTATCAGCATGGAGCAGTTTAATTTTCGTTATGCTGAAAAGACTGATTTTGAGCAGGAACCGAGCTTTGCCAGTATTGATGTGAGTTTCATTTCCCTTAGTCTGATTTTGCCTGCCTTGCACCGTGTCTTGGCTGATCAAGGTCAAATTGTAGCTCTGGTTAAGCCTCAGTTTGAAGCAGGTCGTGAGCAAATCGGGAAAAATGGAATCATTCGCGATGCCAAGATCCATCAACATGTCCTTGAATCTGTCACTGCTATGGCAGTTGCTCAAGGTTTTTCAGTGCTTGGATTAGACTATTCACCAATCCAAGGTGGACATGGAAATATTGAGTTTTTAGCTTATTTGAAAAAGGAAGAGGGAGCAAGTAATCAAGTTGCCCCAGAAATAGAAAAAGTTGTAGAGAGAGCACATAGAGAATTTAAAAATGAATAAAAAAGAAAGACTTGAAAAAATTAGAAGATTTGTTACGGATTATCAAATCGGAACACAGGAAGAAATCGTTGAGCATTTAAAAGAAGCAGGTATCTCTGCCACTCAAGCGACGGTGTCACGAGATATTAAGGAACTGGGTATTGTAAAAATTCCCTTGAAGAACAATAAATACATCTATGAATTGCCAAAAACAATTGTAAGAAGTTTGCAGTTGGCTGAGAATAACATAATAGGTTCTGAGCGCATGGGAAATATGATCAATCTGGATGTCATTCCTGGGAATACTGCCTTTGTAAAGAGTCAGTTGGTGACAGCCTTCTCAGAGAAGATGTTTAATTGTCTAGCAGATGACAATTCGATTTTGATTATCTTGAGAAATGAAGAAGACGCCAAGGAAATGTTTGAACAAGTTAAAAAATGGTAGGTCGATATGTTACTTGAAATTTCGATTAAAAATTTTGCCATTATAGAGGCGATTTCGCTCAATTTTGAAAAAGGGATGACAGTCTTAACTGGTGAAACAGGTGCTGGGAAGTCAATTATCATTGATGCTATGAATATGATGTTGGGAGCTCGCGCAACAACAGACGTTATTCGTCATGGTGCACTAAAGGCAGAAATTGAGGGGCTTTTCTCGGTTGAGAATAGTCGCCTTTTACAGGAACTTTTTGATGAGCAAGGTTTGGAGATGGGTGATGAAATTATCATTCGCCGTGAAATTTTGCAAAATGGTCGTAGTATCAGTCGTGTGAATGGCCAGATGGTCAATCTTTCTGTCTTGCGTGCTATTGGGCAACACCTTGTGGATATCCATGGTCAGCATGACCAAGAGGAGTTAATGCGTCCTCAACTGCACATCCAGATGTTGGATGAGTTTGGTGATGCTGCTTTCTTGGACTTGAAGGAGACCTATCAGACGAGCTTTGATGCCTATCGCAAAATGCGCAAGCAGGTTTTGGAAGTCAAGAAAAACCAGCAGGAACATAAGGCTCGTATTGAAATGTTGGAATTTCAAATGGCAGAGATTGAGGCAGCAAACTTGCAGGCTGGTGAAGACTTGGCTCTCAACCAAGAACGAGATAAACTCCTCAATCACAAGAATATAGCAGATACGCTAACCAATGCCTACACTATGTTGGACAATGAAGACTTCTCCAGTCTTGCCAATGTTCGTTCAGCCATGAATGACATGGAAAGTGTCGAAGAGTATGACCCTGAATACCGTGAAATTTCAAGTTCTCTGTCTGAAACCTACTATGTTTTAGAAGATATTACCAAGCGTTTGGAAGATATTATTGAGGACTTGGATTTTGATGGCAATCGCCTCATGCAGGTTGAAAATCGTTTAGACCTTCTAAATACTATTACCCGCAAGTACGGTGGGACTGTGGACGATGTTTTGCTTTATTTTGCTAAGATTACGGATGAGTACAATCTCTTGACTGGAAATAACCTTTCTTCCGAAGACATGGAAGCAGAGCTCAAGAAATTGGAGGTTAATCTTGTTGATTTGGCAGGTCAGCTTGCATCTGCTCGTCATGATTTGGCCCAGCAGCTCGAAGCTGAGATTAAGCAAGAATTGCAAGACCTCTATATGGAGAAGGCACAATTCCAGGTTCGCTTTAGTAAGGGCAAATTTAGTCGTGAGGGGAATGAAACGGTCGAGTTTTACATCTCCACCAACCCAGGTGAGGACTTTAAACCTTTGGTCAAAGTTGCGTCTGGTGGGGAATTATCCCGTCTCATGTTGGCTATCAAGTCAGCCTTTTCTCGCAAGGAAGGCAAGACCAGTATTGTCTTTGATGAGGTGGATACGGGAGTTTCAGGTCGTGTGGCCCAGGCTATTGCTCAAAAGATTCATAAGATTGGCCAGCATGGTCAGGTTTTAGCTATTTCTCACTTACCACAAGTAATTGCCATCGCGGATTATCAATTCTTTATTGAGAAGATTAGTGATGAGCACTCTACGGTGTCGACGGTTCGTCTCTTGACTTTAGAAGAGCGAGTAGAGGAAGTAGCTAAGATGTTAGCTGGGGAGAATGTAACAGAAGCGGCCCTTACCCAAGCCAGAGAATTATTGCAAACGAGGGAGAAATAAATGACAGACTATTATGTAATTGGAGATGTTCACGGAAAGGCAGGTATGCTAGAAGATCTGCTCAAAACCTGGGATGGTCAAACTCAGTTGCTCTTTCTGGGGGATTTGATTGACCGAGGTGAAGACAGTCGCCGTGTTCTAGAAATGGTTAGAGACTTGGTTGACAATCAAGGAGCTATTTGTTTATCAGGTAATCACGAGTATATGTTTCTGACTTGGCTCGATGACCCAGAAGAAAGCTATGACCATTATCGTCGTAATGGTGGTGATACAACTATTAACTCTATTTTAGGTCGTCCCTTGGATGCACCAGTTGATGGCGTAGAAGATGCCAAACGTGTTGCGACAGAAGCAGCAGACTTGGTCGAATTTATTCGTCAAATGCCATTTGTGGTAGAGACAGACAAGTATATCTTTGTTCATGCAGGTATTGATTTGACTTTGGATGATTGGCATGAAACCACAGATTACAAGAAAGTCTGGCTCAGAAAGCCATTCCACGAAGCTGAAAATCATACCGGGAAAACCATTGTCTTTGGACATACACCAGTTTATGGTTTACTCAAGCAAGACCGAGGTACAGCTGAGCTTTGGATGACAGAAGATGGCAAGATTGGCATGGATGGAGGAGCTGTCTATGGTGGTGTCCTTCATGGAATCGTCTTTACAGACCAAGGAATGACAGAACACCACTTTATCGAAAATGATGGTTTTATTGCCGAAGATTAGTACTCCTAGCAGGGTATGGTCTTGTCAAAATGTTAAAAACAATTTATAATTAATAGATACC
The DNA here is from genome assembly GCA_905221345.1 of bacterium. Lineage (GTDB taxonomy): Bacteria > Bacillota > Bacilli > Lactobacillales > Streptococcaceae > Streptococcus. The sequence continues at coordinate 279,682 of CAJNCW010000001.1, read as the reverse complement.
CTGAAAGGAAGAGCATCATGAACTTAGAAGAATTAAAGAAACGACAGGAGAAGATCCGCAACTTCTCTATTATCGCCCATATTGACCATGGGAAATCAACCCTAGCAGATCGCATTTTGGAAAAGACGGAGACGGTTTCTAGTCGTGAAATGCAAGCCCAGCTTTTGGATAGTATGGATCTTGAGCGTGAACGTGGGATTACCATTAAACTCAATGCCATTGAGCTCAATTACACTGCAAAAGATGGCGAGACCTATATTTTCCACTTGATTGACACACCTGGGCACGTGGACTTTACCTATGAAGTGTCGCGTTCGCTAGCGGCCTGTGAAGGGGCGATTTTGGTGGTCGATGCTGCCCAAGGGATTGAGGCGCAAACTCTTGCCAATGTTTATCTAGCATTGGACAATGATTTGGAAATTCTGCCCGTCATTAACAAGATTGACCTACCAGCAGCTGATCCAGAGCGTGTTCGTACAGAGATTGAGGATGTCATTGGACTAGATGCCAGCGAAGCGGTCTTAGCTTCAGCCAAAGCCGGTATTGGTATTGAAGAGATTCTTGAGCAAATCGTAGAGAAAGTTCCTGCACCAACTGGAGATGTAACGGCGCCACTCAAGGCCTTGATTTTCGATTCGGTCTATGATGCTTACCGAGGGGTTATTCTCCAAGTTCGTGTTATGGACGGAGTGGTTAAACCTGGCGATAAGATTCAACTCATGAGCAATGGCAAGACCTTTGATGTGACTGAGGTCGGAATTTTCACACCGAAAGCAGTCGGGCGTGATTTCCTAGCGACTGGTGACGTTGGTTATATTGCGGCTTCCATCAAGACGGTTCAAGATACGCGTGTTGGTGATACAGTGACCCTAGCAAGCAATCCAGCAGCAGAACCGCTAGATGGGTACAAGCAGATGAATCCGATGGTCTTTGCAGGGCTTTACCCAATCGAGTCAAACAAGTACAATGACCTACGTGAAGCCCTAGAAAAATTGCAACTCAACGATGCTAGCTTGCAGTTTGAACCTGAAACATCTCAGGCACTCGGCTTTGGTTTCCGTTGTGGATTCCTTGGACTTCTCCATATGGATGTTATCCAAGAGCGTTTAGAACGTGAGTTCAATATTGACCTCATTATGACAGCTCCATCTGTTATCTATAAGGTTAACCAAACTGATGGTGAATCTATGGATGTGTCTAACCCCTCTGAATTTCCAGACCCAACCAAGATTGCGACTATTGAAGAACCTTATGTCAAGGCTCAAATCATGGTACCGCAGGAGTTTGTCGGAGCGGTGATGGAACTAGCTCAGCGCAAGCGTGGGGACTTTGTGACCATGGACTATATTGATGACAATCGTGTGAATGTTATCTATCAAATTCCACTTGCTGAAATCGTCTTTGACTTTTTTGATAAACTCAAGTCTTCGACACGTGGTTATGCAAGCTTTGACTACGAATTGTCAGAGTACCGTCCATCTAAGCTAGTCAAAATGGATATCCTTCTCAATGGAGACAAGGTCGATGCCCTCAGCTTTATCGTTCACAAGGACTTTGCCTACGAACGTGGGAAACTCATCGTGGATAAGCTCAAGAAAATCATCCCTCGTCAACAATTTGAGGTGCCGATTCAAGCAGCTATTGGGCACAAGATCGTGGCCCGTACTGATATCAAGGCCCTTCGTAAGAACGTACTTGCCAAGTGTTACGGTGGTGATGTTTCTCGTAAACGCAAACTGCTTGAAAAACAAAAAGCTGGTAAGAAACGAATGAAAGCTATCGGATCAGTAGAAGTCCCACAAGAAGCCTTCCTCAGCGTCTTGAGCATGGATGAAGAATAGAAATATAAAATAAAACTCTTGAAGATTTTTCAAGAGTTTTTTGTGTTTTTGATGAACCAAGTTATCACATACGAAAGTTGGATAAATACAAAAATCAGTTTATCATGTCTTCTTTTTTATTTTTTTACGAATAGATAGATGAGTAGAAAAGAAGAAATGGAGTTGCTTATGAAGATTACAAACTATGAGATTTACAAATTAAGAAAAGCTGGACTAACCAATCAACAGATTTTAACTGTCCTTGAATATGATGAGACTGTAGATCAGGAGCTCCTGCTAGGTGATATTGCAGAAATCTCTGGTTGCAGAAATCCCGCTGTCTTTATGGAACGCTATTTCCAGATAGATGATGCGCAGTTGGAGAAGGAGTTTCAGAAATTTCCATCCTTTTCTATTCTTGACGACTGTTATCCTTGGAATTTGAGTGAGATTTACGATGCTCCAGCACTCTTGTTTTATAAGGGAAATCTAGACTTGCTGAAGTTTCCAAAGGTTGCTGTTGTAGGGAGTCGTTCATGTTCTAGTCAGGGTGCAAAGTCGGTTCAGAGAGTCATTCAAGGTTTGGAAAACGAGTTAATCGTGGTCAGTGGTTTGGCCAAAGGGATTGATACGGCTGCCCATATGGCTGTGCTCCAAAATGGTGGAAAAACGATTGCTGTGATTGGAACAGGATTGGATGTGTTTTATCCTAAAGCCAATAAACGCTTGCAGGAGTACATTGGCAATGACCATCTGGTTCTCAGTGAGTATGGACCTGGCGAGCAACCTCTGAAATTTCATTTTCCAGCTCGTAATCGCATCATTGCTGGACTGTGCCGTGGCGTTATTGTAGCAGAGGCAAGAATGCGTTCTGGTAGTCTTATTACCTGTGAGCGTGCTATGGAGGAAGGGCGCGATGTCTTTGCCATTCCAGGAAACATTTTAGATGGCCATTCAGATGGCTGTCACCATCTGATCCAAGAGGGGGCAAAGCTGATTTCCAGCGGTCAAGATGTGCTGGCTGAGTTTGAATTTTAAGGAGAAATGGTTCACTCAGATAAACTTTTCTTCTATACTATAGGAGTTAAGTCTTGACAGGTATAGAAAAATGGTTTACACTTTATAAAGTTTATTACTTTGAAAAGGTGTGATAGAGTGGCTACGGCAACAAAAAAGAAAAAATCAACAGTTAAGAAAAATCTAGTCATCGTGGAGTCGCCTGCCAAGGCGAAAACGATTGAGAAATATCTAGGCAGAAATTACAAGGTTCTAGCCAGCGTCGGGCATATCCGTGATTTGAAGAAATCCAGTATGTCAGTCGACATTGAAAGTAACTATGAACCGCAGTATATCAATATCCGAGGAAAAGGTCCTCTCATCAATGATCTGAAAAAAGAAGCTAAAAAGGCCAATAAAGTTTTTCTTGCGAGTGACCCGGACCGTGAAGGAGAAGCGATTTCCTGGCATTTAGCTCACATTCTCAACTTGGATGAGAATGATGCTAACCGTGTAGTCTTTAATGAAATCACCAAGGACGCAGTAAAAAATGCCTTTAAAGAACCTCGCAAGATTGACATGGACTTGGTCGATGCCCAACAAGCTCGTCGTGTCTTAGACCGCTTGGTCGGGTATTCAATTTCGCCAATTTTGTGGAAAAAGGTCAAGAAGGGCTTATCAGCAGGACGCGTGCAGTCTGTTGCTCTTAAGCTCATCATTGACCGTGAAAATGAAATCAATGCCTTCCAACCGGAGGAATACTGGACAATTGATGGTGTCTTTAAGAAGGGAACCAAGCAATTTCAGGCTTCTTTCTATGGTATGAATGGCAAAAAGATGAAATTGACCACCAACGAAGAAGTCAAAGAAGTCTTGTCCCATTTGACCAGTAAAGATTTCACAGTAGACCAGGTAGATAAGAAAGAGCGCAAACGCAATGCGCCCCTACCTTATACGACTTCAACCCTGCAGATGGATGCGGCTAACAAAATCAATTTCCGTACTCGAAAGACCATGATGGTGGCTCAACAACTCTATGAAGGGATCAATATCGGATCAGGCGTGCAAGGTTTGATTACCTATATGCGTACAGACTCGACTCGTATCAGTCCTGTGGCTCAGAATGAAGCGGCAAGCTACATTAACGACCGTTTTGGTAGCAAGTATTCCAAGCATGGTAGCAAGGTCAAGAATGCCTCAGGTGCTCAGGATGCTCACGAAGCCATTCGTCCATCTAGTATCTTTAACACACCTGAAAGCATTGCTAAGTATTTGGACAAAGACCAGCTCAAACTTTATACCCTTATCTGGAACCGTTTTGTGGCCAGCCAGATGACGGGCGCTATCTTTGATACCATGGCTGTCAAGCTCTCTCAAAATGGCGTTCAGTTTGCTGCGAATGGAAGCCAAGTTAAGTTTGATGGGTATCTTGCTATTTATAATGACTCTGACAAGAACAAGATGTTACCAGACATGGCTGTTGGAGATGTGGTCAAGCAAGTCAATAGCAAGCCAGAACAACATTTCACCCAACCACCTGCTCGCTATTCAGAAGCGACGCTTATCAAGACCTTGGAAGAAAATGGAGTTGGACGTCCGTCAACCTATGCTCCGACCATTGAAACCATCCAAAAACGTTACTATGTTCGTTTGGCAGCAAAACGTTTTGAGCCAACAGAGTTGGGAGAAATTGTCAATAAACTCATTGTTGAATATTTCCCAGATATCGTAAACGTGACCTTCACAGCTGAGATGGAAGGAAAACTGGATGATGTCGAAGTTGGTAAAGAGCAGTGGCAACGAGTTATTGACGAATTTTATAAACCATTCTCCAAAGAAGTAGCCAAGGCTGAATCTGAAATGGAAAAAATCCAGATCAAGGATGAGCCAGCTGGATTTGACTGTGAAGTTTGTGGCAGTCCGATGGTCATTAAGCTCGGTCGTTTTGGTAAATTCTATGCTTGTAGTAATTTCCCAGACTGTCGTCACACACAAGCGATTGTCAAAGAGATTGGAGTCGAGTGTCCAAGCTGTCATCAAGGACAAATCATCGAACGCAAAACCAAGCGCAATCGTATCTTCTATGGTTGCAATCGCTATCCAGAATGTGAGTTTACTTCCTGGGACAAACCAATTGGCCGTGATTGTCCAAAATGCGGACACTTCCTTGTTGAGAAAAAAGTCCGTGGTGGTGGCAAGCAGGTTGTATGTAGTAATGGTGACTACGAAGAGGAAAAGATTAAATAAAATTAAGAGTCCTGAAAGTGAATTTCAGGCTCTTTTTACTTGAAGCTTGACAAATTTCCCCCTTGTGTGCGAAACTAGAGAAAGAGTAATTTATCTAGGAGAAGTTATGCGCATTATTTATTTCTGTATTGGTTTTATTTCTTTGGCTCTAGCTCTTGTTGGTGTTGTCCTGCCGCTCTTGCCAACAACTCCCTTTCTTTTGCTGTCTATCGCTTGCTTTTCAAAATCTTCTAAGCGTTTTGAAGACTGGCTTTATCATACAAAGCTTTATCAGACCTATGTAGCTGACTTTCGGGAAACCAAGTCAATAGCGCGTGAACGTAAGAAAAAAATCATTGTATCTATCTATATCTTGATGGGAATTTCTATTTATTTTGCCCCTCTTTTGCCTGTTAAAATCGGTTTGGGAGCCTTGACTGTCTTTATCACCTACTATCTCTTTAAAGTCATTCCTGACAAAGAATAGATAAAAATAGTAGTTATTTGCCTTGATAAAAATGAAAGCATATTTAAAATAATATGATATAATAAATTCAAAGAAAACATCAAGGAGAATCAAATGATTTACGAATTTTGTGCTGAAAATGTGACCTTGCTTGAGAAAGCGATGCAGGCTGGAGCTCGTCGAATCGAACTTTGTGACAATCTAGCAGTTGGTGGAACAACACCAAGCTATGGAGTGACTAAGGCAGCAGTTGAACTGGCAGCTAACTATGATAGCACCATTATGACCATGATTCGTCCACGTGGTGGCGACTTTGTCTATACTGATCTTGAAATAGCGATCATGCTAGAAGACATTCGTTTGACCGCTCAGGCTGGAAGTCAAGGAGTCGTTTTTGGGGCATTAACTGCTGATAAGAAGTTGGATAAGCCTAATCTTGAGAAGCTGATTGCCGCATCTAAAGGAATGGAAATTGTCTTTCACATGGCCTTTGATGAATTGAGTGATGAAGACCAGTTGGAAGCCATTGATTGGCTCAGCCAAGCCGGTGTCACTCGTATCTTGACTCGTGCTGGTGTGTCTGGTGACTCGCTAGACAAACGTTTTGCCCACTATCACAGAATTTTGGAACATGCAAAAGGTAAAATTGAAATTCTACCAGGTGGGGGGATTGATTTGGATAACCGTCAAACCTTTATCGACCAGCTGGGCGTGACACAATTGCATGGAACCAAGGTTGTCTTTTAAAAAATAGAAAGGAACTGCTAGCTTTGGGTAGCAGTTTTCACTTATGTTTGAAATTTTTAAATCCTATCAGTTTAATAAAGAAAAAGCCCATGCCTATGGTTTTGTAGAAGATGAGCAAGTTTGGACTTATAGTTGCCAGATTTTGCAAGGTGACTTTTCCATGACAGTCTCTATCACTCCAGATAATGTGAGCTTTCAGGTTTTTGATCAGGAAACGGGTGACCTCTATCCTCAAGTACACATGGAAAGTATGCGGGGAAGTTTTGTCGGAAGTGTCCGTGAGGCTTGTTTGGAGATTCTCTACCAGATTCGGAAGGCCTGTTTTGATGTGCAGGATTTTATCTGTCCTCAGACTAAGCGTATCATGTCTCAAGTTCAGGAAAAGTATGGTAATCAGTTGGAGTATCTGTGGGAAAAGTCGCCTGATACTGCTGTATTGCGCCATGAAGGCAATCAAAAGTGGTATGCTATTTTGATGAGAATTCCATGGGATAAGTTAGAAAAGGGCAGAGAAGGGCTAGTCGAAGCAGTTAATATCAAACACGACCAAGTAGCTGACTTGCTTTCACAAAAGGGCATTTATCCAGCCTTTCATATGAACAAACGCTACTGGCTTAGTCTGGCACTTGATGATAGTTTGCAAGATGAAGAAGTGATAGAACTCATCGAAAGAAGTTGGAACTTGACAGTGAAAAAATAAGTAAAGTTACTTGAGTTTTCAAATACTTTCAATTAGCAAAATATTCTTTACTGAAGAAATTTTCAGAAAATAATGGATTTTTTCTTGACAAGTGTTTTTAGCTATGCTAAAATACTAAACAAGATATCAAACGAAGGAGAAAGTCAAACATGAAAACAGCTAAGTTTAATCAATTTGCTTTGTTGTTGAGGTACTCGGGCTAGTGCAAAAGCATTAGTCCTGTTTGGCTTACCAAGCGGGAGTAAATCAACATCTCGCTTGGGTTTCTGAGCGAGATGTTTTTTTAAAACCACATTTGGAAAAGGGGAAATCTTATGCGTAAAGTTGAATTTTTTGATACAAGCCTTCGTGATGGGGAACAAACACCTGGTGTTAACTTCTCAATCAAGGAAAAAGTTTCCATTGCAAGACAGTTGGAGAAATGGGGAATTTCTGTAATTGAAGCTGGTTTTCCGGCTGCTAGTCCAGATTCATTTATAGCCGTTCAAGAAATTGCTAAAGTCATGAAAAAAACAGCAGTGACAGGATTAGCTCGTTCTGTAAAATCTGATATTGATGCTTGTTATGAGGCTCTTAAGGATGCCAAGTATCCACAAATTCATGTCTTTATCGCTACCAGTCCGATTCATCGCAAGTATAAGCTCAATAAGAGCAAGGAAGAGATTTTAGAAGCTATCAAGGAACATGTTTCTTACGCACGTTCTAAGTTTGAAATCGTCGAATTCTCTCCTGAAGATGCGACTAGAACAGAGTTGGATTTCCTCTTGCAAGTCGTTCAAACAGCGGTCGATGCAGGTGCATCTTATATCAATATCCCTGACACAGTTGGCTTTACGACTCCAGAAGAGTTTGCACGTATCTTTGATCACTTGACTGAAAATATTAAATCAGATCACAAAGTTGTCTTTGGTGTTCACTGTCACGATGATCTCGGTATGGCAACTGCAAATACTTTGACAGCAATTAAACACGGTGCTGGACGTGTCCAGGGAACTATTAATGGTATCGGTGAACGCGCAGGTAATGTTGCTCTTGAAGAAGTAGCTGTTGCTTTAAAGATTCGTGAGGATTTCTTCCAAGCAACTAGTGATATCGTTTTGGATGAAACAATGAATACGTCAGAAATGGTTTCTCGCTTCTCTGGTATTCCAGTTCCTAAAAACAAGGCCGTCGTAGGTGGCAACGCCTTCTCTCATGAATCTGGTATTCACCAAGATGGAGTCCTTAAAAATCCTCTCACTTATGAGATCATCACACCTGAATTGGTCGGTGTTAAGAGCAATAGCCTTCCACTTGGAAAATTGTCAGGTCGCCATGCCTTTGTTGAAAAACTAAGAGAACTGGCCCTAGATTTTACAGAAGAGGATATCAAACCACTCTTTGCTAAGTTTAAGGCGCTGGCGGACAAAAAGCAAGAAATCACAGATGCAGATATTCGAGCTCTGGTAGCTGGAACCATGGTTGAAAATCCAGAAGGCTTCCACTTTGATGATTTACAACTTCAAACTCATGCGGATAATGACATCGAAGCGCTCGTTAGTCTAGCAAATATGGATGGTGAGAAAGTCGAATTTAATGCGACAGGACAAGGTTCTGTTGAAGCGATCTTTAACGCTATCGATAAGTTCTTTAATCAATCTGTCCGCTTGGTGTCCTATACCATTGATGCTGTGACAGATGGAATTGATGCCCAGGCTCGTGTCTTGGTCACTGTTGAAAATAGAGATACAGAAACCATTTTTAACGCAGCAGGTCTTGATTTCGATGTATTGAAGGCTTCGGCTATTGCTTATATCAATGCCAATACTTTTGTTCAAAAAGAGAATGCAGGTGAGATGGGGCATAGCGTTTCCTACCGAGACATGCCTAGTGTGTAAAGGAGAAGGCTATGACAAAGAAAATAGTAGCTCTAGCAGGGGATGGAATCGGTCCAGAAATTATGGAAGCTGGTTTAACGGTTCTGGAAGCTCTAGCTTCAAAAACAGGCTTTGACTATGAGATTGATAGACGACCTTTTGGAGGTGCAGGTATTGATGCTGTGGGGCATCCCTTACCTGATGAAACCCTCAAGGCATGTAGAGAAGCAGATGCTATTCTCCTTGCGGCTATCGGTAGTCCCCAGTATGATGGGGCAGCGATTCGGCCTGAACAAGGATTGCTGGGTCTCCGTAAGGAACTCAATCTCTATGCCAACATTCGCCCTGTAAAAATCTTTGATAGTCTCAAGCATTTGTCACCGCTTAAACCAGAACGAATTGCTGGGGTAGACTTTGTCGTTGTGCGTGAGTTGACAGGTGGGATTTACTTTGGAGATCATATCCTTGAAGAGCGCAAAGCGCGTGATATCAATGACTACAGCTATGAGGAAGTAGAGCGGATTATTCGCAAGGCATTTGAAATCGCAAGAAATCGGAAAAAAATCGTTACAAGCATCGATAAGCAAAATGTTCTAGCAACATCAAAACTCTGGCGCAGAGTATCTGAGGAAGTCGCGCAGGATTTCCCAGATGTGACCTTGGAGCACCAGTTGGTGGACTCAGCTGCCATGCTTATGATTACCAATCCTGCTAAGTTTGATGTCATCGTGACGGAGAATCTTTTCGGAGATATCTTATCTGATGAATCAAGCGTTCTATCAGGCACTCTTGGTGTTATGCCATCAGCTAGTCATTCTGAAAAGGGTCCAAGTCTTTATGAACCCATTCATGGTTCAGCACCCGATATTGCAGGTCAAGAAATTGCCAATCCTATTTCCATGATTTTATCTGTTGCTATGATGTTGAGAGATAGCTTTGGACGTTATGAGGATGCGGAGCGTATCGAGCGTGCTGTTGAAGCTAGTTTAGCGGCTGGCATTTTAACAAGAGATATAGGAGGACAGGCTTCAACCAAGGAAATGACAGAAGCCATCATTGAAAGATTATGAAGATAAATGAAGGAATCACGCTTGCCCTCTTGATTTGGAATTTGCTGATTTTCTTGATTTATGGCATTGACAAATCCAAGGCAAGAAGAGGTGCTTGGCGCATCCCAGAGAAAATCTTACTCATTTTATCCTTTATTTGTGGTGGTTTTGGGGCTTGGTTAGCAGGAATCACCTTTCACCACAAGACCAGAAAATGGTACTTTAAAACAGTTTGGTTTCTCGGGATGGGAACCACACTAGTAGCCTTATATTTTATTTGGAGGTAATGGATGGCAGGAAAATCGATTTTTGATAAATTATGGGACCGTCATGTCATCACAGGAGAAGAGGGGCAGCCTCAACTCATGTATGTAGATCAGCACTATATTCATGAAGTGACCAGTCCCCAAGCTTTTCAAGGATTACGAGATGCAGGCCGCAGATTGAGACGACCAGACTTGACATTTGGGACCTTTGACCACAATGTACCAACGGTCAATATCTACGATATTCGAGATGTTATTTCTAAGGCTCAAATTGATAAGCTTGCTGAAAATGTTGAGGAATTTGGGATTGAACATGCTGCCCATGGTTCTGAAAAGCAGGGAATCGTTCACATGGTTGGTCCAGAAACAGGACGGACCCAACCAGGAAAATTCATCGTTTGTGGAGACAGTCACACAGCTACTCACGGAGCTTTCGGAGCTATCGCTTTTGGGATTGGGACCAGTGAGGTTGAGCATGTCTTTGCTACCCAGACCCTCTGGCAGGTCAAACCCAAGAAAATGCTGGTAGAATTCACTGGTGTTCCTCAAAAAGGAGTTTATTCTAAGGATTACATTCTCGCCTTAATTGCCAAGTACGGCGTTGCCTGTGGTGTTGGCTATGTGGTGGAATATCGTGGACAAGCAATTGATGCACTGACCATGGAAGAGAGAATGACCATCTGCAATATGTCCATCGAGTTTGGCTCTAAGATGGGGATTATGAATCCAGATCAGACTACCTATGACTATCTCAAGGGACGAGAATGTGTTCCCGAAGCTTTTGAGGAGGCTGTGGCGGATTGGAAAACCCTAGTTAGCGATAACGATGCTGTTTATGATAAGGTTATCCAGATGGATGTCTCAGACTTGGCTCCTATGGTGACCTGGGGAACCAATCCTGCTATGGGCGTCGACTTTGACAGTAGTTTTCCAGAAATTAAGGATATGAATGATGAACGAGCTTATCATTACATGAACTTGGAGCCTGGTCAAAAGCCAGCGGATATTGAGCTAGGCTATATTTTTATCGGGTCTTGTACCAATGCTCGACTCAGTGACTTGCAACTGGCTGCTCGTTTTGTCAAAGGAAAGAAAATTGCTCCCAATCTAACAGCAATCGTAGTACCTGGTTCTCGTCCGGTTAAGCGAGCTGCTGAGAAGTTGGGCTTGGATAAGGTTTTCTTAGATGCTGGCTTTGAGTGGCGAGACCCAGGTTGCTCTATGTGCCTGGGGATGAATCCGGACAAGGTTCCTGATGGGGTTCATTGTGCCTCAACCAGTAACCGCAACTTTGAAGACAGACAAGGATTTGGTGCTAAAACCCATCTCTGCAGTCCAGCTATGGCAGCTGCGGCAGCTATTGCAGGGCGTTTCGTAGATGTTCGGCAAATGCCAGAGGCCCAGTAAGGAGAGGATATGGAGAAATTTACAGTTTATACGGGAACGACCGTTCCTCTCATGAATGATAACATCGACACCGACCAAATACTCCCCAAGCAGTTTCTGAAGTTAATTGATAAGAAAGGCTTTGGTAAGTACCTCATGTATGCTTGGCGTTATTTGGACGACAAGTATACTGAGGATCCAGACTTTGTCTTTAACCGACCAGAATACCGTAAAGCCAGTATTCTTATCTCAGGGGACAACTTTGGGGCGGGTTCTTCGAGAGAACACGCAGCTTGGGCACTAGCTGACTATGGTTTTAAGGTCGTGATTGCAGGATCTTTTGGTGACATTCATTACAATAATGAACTTAATAATGGCATGTTGCCTATTGTTCAGCCTAGGGAGGTTAGAGAGAAACTAGCCCAACTCAAACCGACCGACCAGGTAACTGTGGACTTGGAACAACAAAAAATCATCTCACCAGTTGGAGAATTCACTTTCGAAATAGATAGCGAGTGGAAACACAAGCTTTTAAATGGTTTGGATGATATCGGTATTACTTTGCAGTATGAAGACTTGATTGCTGCCTATGAAAAACAACGACCAGCCTACTGGCAGGACTAGAAGAAAAATAGAAAAGGAAATATAGAACTATGACAAAACACATTCAATGGAACGGAACACTTTCACAAGAAGGCTATGACATTTTAAAAGGTGAGGGCGGATGTATCGTTTGCCCCACAAAAGTTGGTTACATTATCATGACGAGTGATAAGGCAGGTCTTGAACGCAAATTTGAAGCTAAAGAGCGTAACCGTAACAAACCAGGTGTTGTCCTCTGTGGGAGCATGGACGAGCTACGCGCTTTAGCACAACTCAACCCAGAAATTGAAGCCTTCTACCAAAAACATTGGGATGAAGATATTCTCCTTGGTTGTATCCTTCCTTGGAAACCAGAAGCTTTTGAAAAACTCAAAGCATACGGTGATGGCCGTGAAGAACTCATGACTGACGTTCGTGGTACTAGCTGTTTTGTCATCAAGTTTGGTAAAGCTGGTGAACAACTGGCTGCCAAACTTTGGGAAGAAGGTAAAATGGTCTACGCCTCATCAGCTAACCCATCTGGAAAAGGAAACCGCGGTAAGGTGGAAGGTATCGGGGAACGTATCGAAGGGGCAGTGGACCTTGTCATCGAAGCAGATGACTACGTTGCTTCTATCCAACCAGACAAAACGATTGAAACGCGCTACGAGCAAGGTGTGATGGTTTCTATGGTCGATAAGGACGGAAAACTCATCCCAGAACAAGGTGGAGCACGTTCAACCTCACCAGCACCAGTCGTTATCCGTAAAGGGCTTGACATTGATAAAATCATGATGCATTTATCAGATACCTTTAACTCATGGGACTATCGTCAAGGTGAGTATTATTAAGCTGAGTATTATTAAGCTGAGTATTATTAAGCTGAGTATTATTAAGCTGAGTATTATTAAGCTGAGTATTATTAAGCTGAGTATTATTAAGCTGAGTATTATTAAGCTGAGTATTATTAAGCTGAGTAGACCCTAAACGGCTATCCTTTCACATGTTTTTATATATAGTGATTTCTGAGAATTAATTAGACACAACGAAAACAATCGTCTAAAAATTTTAAAAATTCAGTATAGAACATGCAAAATCCTAGAAAAAAAGGTAAAATAAAGATAGAAATTGATAACGGTTACATTTTAAAGTGAGTTTGAAGTAAGGTGGTTTATTAGTGGAATTTATTATTAGGAGATCCTGATTTACACAGATTACCATTCGCTTAATGTAACTCATAATAATAAAGACTAAGTGGCATTTGAGTGCTTAAAAGTCCAAGATACTGTTTAAGAGGTTTTACGAGTAGTTTGTCTACTGAAAACAAGCTGATAGAATCTCGCCATCATCATATAAATATTAGAATTATCCATTTAACGTCGTTCTTTCGCTTTCTACACTCTCCTTGTTAGCTTGCTGAGAGTTGTAGCTGATGACAGCTAGAATTATACTGTAAGTGGCTCATTTAGACTCCCTTCGCATGTTTTGCTACTTGCAGTCGGGGTTTAAGTGGGCTTTTTTGAGTTATAATTGATTAGTTGTCAACAATATTTTTAATAGTTGATATGCCTAGAATCGCTCATACCAGTAATCACAATGAATGGGAGGTGGAAAGGATTATTTAAATAGAAAGGCGGTAGGCAAGTGAGTTATTAATGGCTCACTGATAAAAAGAAAAGAGGTACAATATGGGACTTATCAAAGCAGGTGCAGGAGCTGTAGGTGGTTTATTAGCCGATCAATGGAAAGAATTTTTCTATTGTGAGTCTATTGACAAATCTGTCATGGTTGTCAAGGGGCAAAAGCGGGTCTCTGGTCGATCATCCAATACTAAGGGCAGTGATAATATTATTTCCAATGGTTCAGGTATTGCAGTGGCTGATGGTCAGTGTATGATGATTGTTGAGCAAGGTAAGGTTGTAGAAGTTTGTGCCGAACCAGGTGAGTTCACTTATGATACCTCCAGCGAACCAAGTATTTTTACAGGAAATCTTGGAAATTCTATCAAGGATACTTTCAAACAAATTGGGAAACGTTTCACTTATGGTGGCGATACTGGCAAAGATCAGCGTGTGTATTATTTTAATACAAAAGAATTAATTGATAATAAATTCGGTACACCGAACCCAATTCCATTTCGTGTGGTAGATTCTAAGATTGGTTTAGACCTTGACGTTTCTGTTCGATGCTCAGGGGTTTATTCTTATAAGATCGTTGACCCGCTTTTGTTTTATACAAATGTTTGTGGAAATGTTGAAAGAGAGTATTTGCGTGAAGAAATTGACTCACAGTTGAAAACTGAATTTATCAGCGCCTTGCAACCTTCATTTGCTAAGTTATCTGATATGGAATTGAGACCGAATCAAATTGTCAGTCACAATACAGAATTAGAAAATGCCCTCAATGAAACTCTCTCAGAAAAATGGGGTCAACTTCGTGGTCTTAAAGTTATTAGCATTGCACTCGGTTCCGTTACTCTCCCAGAAGAAGATGCCGAAATGATTAAGCAGGCTCAACGTACTGCTATTATGAAAGATCCGACTATGGCGGCCGCAACCTTAGTTGGTGCACAGGCAGACGCTATGAAGGCAGCCGCAAGTAATGAAGCAGGAGCTATGACTGGCTTTATGGGCTTTGGCATGGCAGCCAATGCAGGCGGTGGCATGAATGCACAAAATCTCTTTGCTATGGGACAAGAACAGGCTGTTAACCAAGCACAAACAGAAAATCAAGCACCACCAAGCACTCCGAATGTCAATAAGTGGATCTGTCCAAATGGCCATGAGGCTATGGGGAAGTTCTGCCCAGAGTGTGGCAGTCCGAAACCAGTGGACAATAGCTGGACTTGTTCATGTGGCACGGTAAATACAGGTAAATTCTGTTCAAATTGTGGCAGTCCAAAACCGATAGTTCATCAGGCAAAACATTGTAGTAACTGTGGTTGGAAAGTTCCAGATTCTGGCCAGGCACCAAAATTCTGTCCTGAATGCGGGTCAACGTTTTAGAACAAGACAACTCTAGATTGGCTTAGTGTCGGGAGAGGAGATGATGACATGGCTGATAATTTAGAATACAAATGTCCTTGTTGCGGTGGAGCACTATCTTTTGACACCAAAATTCAGAAAATGAAGTGCCCTTATTGTGACTCTGAGTACGAAATGGAGAGTCTCAAGCACATGGACGAGCATTTGGATGAAGCCCAGTCTGTTTCAGAGCCATCTCTAGCAACGGATTCTGCTACAGAATGGCAAGAGGATGATGAACAGCTGAACGTCTTTATTTGCAATTCCTGTGGTGGACAATTGATTGCTGATGAAAATACTGCTGCGACAACTTGTCCTTATTGTGATAATCCAGTTGTTCTCAAGGAACGTCTGGTAGGTGATTTGAAACCAGAGTTGGTTATTCCGTTTAAACTGGATAAAAAAGCTGCCAGAGAAGCGCTTAACAAGCATCTTCTCGGCAAGTGTTTATTGCCAAAAATTTTTAAGGATCAGAACCATATTGATGAAGTAAAGGGTGTTTACGTGCCATTTTGGCTATTTAATACAGAAGCGGATGCGGATATTAAGTACAAAGCAACTAGGATAACGACTTGGAGTGACAAAGATTACAATTACACCCAAACTGAATTTTACTCTGTCCTTCGTTCTGGTCAGTTAGCCTTTTCTCATCTACCTGTTGACGGTTCTAAAAGTATGGACAATACCTTGATGGAATCCATTGAACCTTTTGATGTTTCAAAAGCAGTTGACTTTCAAACAGCCTATTTAGCAGGTTATTTGGCCGAGCGTTATGATGTGACGGCAGAAGAAAGTATCACCCACGCTAATAAACGGGCTAAAAGGAGTACTGAAGATAGATTTGCGGAAACAGTTAAAGGCTTTACAATGGTAACTCCAGAAAGTAGCCATGTTGAGTTTAAAAATAGCAAAGCCAAGTATGTCCTTTATCCAGTCTGGTTGTTAAACACAACTTGGAATAATGAAAAGTACGTTTTTGCTATGAATGGTCAAACAGGAAAATTTGTAGGTAATCTTCCCTTGGATAAACGAGTCTACTGGCGCTATTTTATGACGATTGCAGCATTTACTTCTATTATTTGCTATGGCATTGTTTGGTTGATTTATCTAATGTAAGGAGGGAGATATGATGAAAAAACTACTATCATTCCTTCTTGCGGTTTTTCTCGCTTTTACCTTGATTGGGATTGTGTCAGCTGACATGTCAAGTCAAACTTTAATTTATGATGAGGCCGGCCTCCTATCATCCAATGAGAAAAGTAAACTAGAAGAAGAAGCACAAGCTATTTACAAAGAGCATCAGTTCAAATCTTATCTGCTCATTGCTGACTCTTATGATGATGTAACTCAATATACAACGGATTTCTTCAAGAAAGGGAAGGAAGATGCTATTCTTCTGATAATAGGGAAGTCTAAAGATTATAGAACTATCTGCTACAAGGGAAAAGCAAAAGAGCTTCTGGGAGATTTTTGGGATACCTTTATCAAAGGAGTTTATCATAGCAATAGTAGTTGGTATGACAGTGCCCACCGTAGTTTGACTGCTATTGCTGCGAAGTTTGGACCCCTGAAGCGTCTCGTGGATGAAGCGGATTTACTGAGTGATGTAGAAGAAAAAGATTTATTAAGTAAACTTGATGAGATTAGTGAGCGGCAGAAATGTGACCTTGTTATTGTGACTGTCAACGATCTGGGAGGGAAGACACCAGAAGCCTTTGCAGATGATTATTTTGACTATAATGGTTATGGTCAGGGTGAGGACCATAGTGGTTTATTGTTATTGTTAAGTATGAAGGAACGGGATTGGCATATCACCACAACAGGTTATGCGATTCGAGCATTTACCGATGCAGGTTTAGAATATATGTCTGATCGGTTTGTTCCGAAACTAAGCAACGGAGAATATGAGCAAGCATTTAGCAGTTTTGTAGAACTGAGCGATAAGTTCTTAACGCAGGCTAAGACAGATAAACCTTATGACAAAGGGAATCTTCCTAAGGAACCGCTAAGTTGGATATGGGTGCCCCTATCTCTAGGTGTAGGTCTTGTCACAGCCATTATAGTTGTTTCAAGTATGGCTAGCCAACTCAAAAGTGTGGAGCCAGATGTGGCAGCGACAAATTATATTGTAGAAAATAGTCTTACTGTCACTCAAGCAGAAGAAAAGTTTCTATATAAAACGGTTGATAAGGTGGCGCGTCCCAAAGAGAGTAAATCTTCTTCTGGAGGTAGCAGTACTCATACATCTTCATCAGGAAGAACTCACGGTGGTGCAGGAGGCAAGTTTTGATTAGAATAGACGAGTGAATGAGATAGACTTTCAAATCTATTTTAGGAGAAAGGGAAGGTTTTAAAATGAAAAAATTATTTAGCTTGATATTGGCACTTCTGTTACTTATCACGCTTGGAGCTTGTGGAAAATCAGGTGGAAGAGCGGACGATGCCTTAGTGGGCAAATACATAGCTGTTAGTGGAACGGCCATGGGAGTAACGCTCTCTGGTGATGATATGACTGGCTTCAAACTTGAATTGATAAGTGGAGGCAAGGCAAAACTAAACGTAGAAGGAACAACTGCAGAAGGTAAATGGAAAAATGATGATAACACGTTAACTCTTACTATTGAAAATACTGATATGGTTGGCAAACTTGGTAAGGATACGATTACATTTGAAAGTATCTTGAAAGAGCTTGTCGGGACTTCAATGGATGTGAAACTTGCAAAAGAAGGAACAGATGCAGCGAAACCTGAGAACTTCTTGCCAGAAGAAGAGAGAGCTCTCTTAGGAGACTGGATAGGCGCGTCTGTAGCGGATGTAATGGATGCAGACGCATCTGGAGAAATAGCACCAGATTCCTTGAAGGCAACTTTAAAGGCAGATCATACTTCTACCATCACCTATAAAGGAGAAGTAATTGCCACTCCTAAATGGAGTTATGTGACAGGTACCATTATATTTGAAGGTAAGGTTGCTGGAAATGCGAGTCTATACAGTGAACAAAAAGATGGGGTCTTTAAAATAACTTATAGTGGAGACAAGTATTATACCTTTACAATGAAATCATCTAAAGGAGATTAGAATAATAAATGGGCTAAATCAGTGCGGTGATGGTATGGGACTGTCATCGCACTTTTGGATTGGCTCAACTATAATTTACGAATCTAATAATTTTTAGTGATTTTCAGAAGATTTTGATTGCAATAAAAACGAACGTTCATAAACTATTTACTCTAAAAATTGACAAAAACTGTACTTTGGTTTATAATAAGTAAAGGAAACGTCGGAAAAAGGCGTAGGGATGCGCAAGCATAGGTAGGTCATTACAAAAGAAACGAGACATCAATATGTTAAATGAATTTCCAATTTTTGATTACGAAGATATTCAGCTAATCCCAAATAAATGTGTCATTAAAAGCCGTGCAGAAGCAGACACGAGTGTCACACTTGGAAATCACACTTTTAAACTACCCGTTGTACCTGCAAATATGCAGACGATTTTGGATGAGAATGTAGCAGAGCAACTTGCTAAAGGTGGCTACTTCTACATTATGCATCGTTTTGACGAGGCTGGGCGCATTCCTTTTATCAAACGCATGCACGATCAAGGGCTCATTGCTTCCATTTCTGTTGGTGTCAAGGATTACGAGTATGACTTTGTTAGCAAGCTCAAGGCTGATGCTCCTGAGTATATCACGATTGATATTGCCCATGGTCATGCGAATAGCGTGATTTCTATGATTCAGCACATCAAGAAAGAATTACCAGATACTTTTGTCATTGCTGGTAACGTTGGGACACCAGAAGCTGTGCGTGAATTGGAAAATGCTGGTGCGGATGCTACTAAGGTTGGAATCGGTCCTGGTAAGGTTTGTATCACCAAGGTGAAAACAGGTTTTGGTACTGGCGGTTGGCAGTTGGCTGCCCTACGCTGGTGTGCTAAAGCAGCTCGCAAACCAATCATCGCTGATGGTGGGATTCGTACCCATGGTGACATTGCCAAGTCTATCCGTTTCGGTGCTAGCATGGTCATGATTGGTTCCCTCTTTGCAGGACACATCGAAAGTCCAGGGAAGACAATCGAAGTTGATGGGGAACAGTTCAAAGAATACTATGGTTCAGCTTCACAGTATCAAAAAGGAGCATATAAAAATGTGGAAGGCAAACGCATTTTGCTTCCTGCCAAAGGGCATTTGCAAGACACCCTTACTGAGATGGAGCAGGATTTGCAAAGTGCCATTTCCTACGCAGGTGGACGAAAGGTTGCTGACCTCAAGCACGTTGATTATGTTATTGTGAAAAACTCTATCTGGAATGGGGATGCTTCCCACTAATGGACGCTTAACTCACCCATAAAAAACTTGTTATTAGAGCAAATTTCTGTTATAATAAAACAAGTTTCCACCCTTAGTGTAATGGATATCACGTAAGATTCCGGTTCTTGAGATGGGGGTTCGATTCCCTCAGGGTGGATGTAAGCAGTCTAAGAAAGCCTTTAAATAAGGCTTTTTTTCTTTATCTCGCCCAAAATTTGCCCCTAAAATTGAAAATCTTATTCTAAATAATGCTCAAATCCCATCTAGTCTCATTTTAAAGTGACTCAGAGGGCTTTTTTTGTTATAATAGAAAGGATCTTAATTATTAGAAAGAGGTCAGTATGAAAGAATTACAAACTGTACTGAAGAAGCGTTTTGCAATCGAATTTGCAGACAAAAACTTACTGGAAACGGCCTTTACTCATACGAGTTATGCCAATGAGCACCGCCTCTTAAAAATTTCACACAATGAGCGCTTGGAATTTTTAGGAGACGCTGTTCTGCAATTATTGATTTCAGAATACCTGTATAAAAAATATCCTAAGAAACCAGAGGGAGATTTGTCTAAACTCCGTGCCATGATTGTCCGTGAGGAGAGTTTGGCTGGTTTTGCGCGTGATTGTCAGTTTGATCAATTTATCAAGCTGGGTAAAGGAGAAGAAAAGTCTGGTGGGCGCAATCGTGACACCATTCTCGGTGATGCTTTTGAAGCCTTTCTGGGAGCTTTGCTTTTAGACAAGGATGTAGCTAGAGTAAAAGAGTTTATCTATCAGGTCATGATTCCCAAGGTTGAAGTAGGTGACTTTGAGATGATTACGGATTACAAGACACACTTGCAAGAGTTGCTCCAGGTCAATGGAGATGTGGATATTCGCTATCAGGTGACTTCTGAGATGGGACCTGCCCATGATAAGGTTTTTGATGTAGAAGTTCTGGTTGAAGGCAAGAGTATCGGAAAAGGCCAAGGACGTTCTAAAAAATTGGCAGAGCAGGAAGCCGCAAAAAATGCAGTGGAGAAAGGGCTGGATTCATGTATTTAAAGGAAATTGAGATCCAGGGATTCAAGTCCTTTGCTGACAAGACCAAGGTCGTCTTTGACCAAGGTGTGACAGCTGTCGTTGGGCCCAATGGTTCTGGGAAGTCAAATATCACAGAAAGTCTGCGATGGGCTTTAGGTGAATCTAGTGTCAAAAGCCTTCGTGGTGGTAAGATGCCCGACGTTATCTTTGCTGGAACTGAAAGTCGCAAACCACTCAATTATGCCTCTGTTATCGTGACCTTGGATAATGAAGATGGCTTTATCAAGGATGCAGGGCAAGTCATTAAGGTAGAACGCCATATCTATCGTAGTGGGGATAGCGAGTATCGAATTGATGGCAAGAAAGTCCGTTTGCGTGATGTACATGATCTTTTCTTGGATACAGGTCTGGGACGGGATTCCTTCTCCATCATTTCTCAAGGGAAAGTTGAGGAAATTTTTAACTCCAAGCCCGAAGAACGCCGTGCTATTTTTGAAGAAGCAGCTGGAGTTTTAAAATACAAGACTCGTCGAAAAGAAACAGAAAGCAAACTGCAACAAACTCAAGACAATCTAGATCGCTTAGAGGACATTATCTATGAGTTGGATAATCAAATCAAGCCCCTTGCAAAACAAGCCGAGAATGCTCGCAAGTTTCTCGACTTGGATGGTCAACGCAAGGCGATTTACTTGGATGTACTGGTTGCCCAAATCAAGGAAAACAAGACTGAACTAGAGCTAACAGAAGAAGAGCTAACGCGAGTTCAGGAACTCTTGACCAGTTATTACCAAAAACGTGAAGAGTTAGAAGAAGAAAATCAAATTCTTAAAAAGAAACGCCAGGATCTCCAAGCTGAAATGGCCAAGAATCAAGGAAGCTTGATGGATTTGACTAGTTTGATCAGTGACTTAGAGCGAAAACTAGCCCTGTCTAAACTGGAATCCGAGCAAGTTGCCCTTAATCAACAAGAGGCACAAGCCCGTTTGGCGACTCTGGAAGATAAGAGAAAGGCTCTAAGTAAGGAAAAGGCTGAAAAAGAAGGGAATCTGGAACAGTTAGAGGAAAGTTTAGCTGAGAACAACAAGGAACTCAATCGCCTAGAAGCAGAGTTGTTAGCATTTTCAGATGATCCTGACCAAATGATCGAGCTCCTGCGTGAACGTTTTGTGGGGCTTTTACAAGAAGAAGCGGATGTCTCAAACCAGTTGACACGAATAGAGAATGAACTGGAGAACAGCCGTCAACTATCTCAAAAACAAGCAGATCAACTGGAGAAATTGAAAGGACAACTGGCTACAGCTAAAGAGAAGGCTAGTCAACAGCAGGCTGAGCTTGAAACTGCCAAGGAGCAGGTTCAGAGATTATTGGCAGACTACCAAGCTAGTGCCAAGGAACAAGAGGAGCAGAAAGTTTCTTACCAAGCCCAGCAGAACCAACTCTTTGACCGTCTGGATAGTCTCAAAAACAAGCAGGCTAGAGCCCAGAGTTTGGAAAACATCCTAAGAAATCATAGTAATTTTTATGCGGGTGTTAAGAGTGTTCTTCAAGAAAAAGACCGTCTTGGTGGGATCATTGGTGCAGTCAGTGAACATTTGACCTTTGATGTGCATTATCAAACTGCCCTAGAAATTGCGCTTGGAGCTAGCAGTCAACATATCATCGTAGAAGATGAAAATGCGGCAACCAAGGCTATTGATTTCCTCAAACGTAACAGATCTGGTCGTGCGACCTTCCTTCCTTTGACAACGATTAAGGCACGTACAATCTCTAGTCAGAATCAAGATGCTATCGCTGCAAGTCCAGGCTTCCTTGGAATGGCTGATGAGTTGGTGTCGTTTGACAATAGACTAGAAGCCATTTTCAAGAACTTGCTAGCAACGACGGCTATCTTTGATACCGTAGAACATGCGCGTGCCGCAGCTCGTCAAGTTCGCTATCAAGTTCGTATGGTGACACTGGATGGGACAGAGTTGCGTACAGGTGGTTCCTACGCGGGTGGTGCCAATCGTCAAAATAACAGTATTTTCATCAAGCCGGAGCTGGAGCAATTACAAAAAGAAATTGCTGAAGAAGAAGCAAGCTTGCGGTCAGAAGAAGCGAGTTTGAAGACCTTACAAGACGAGATGGTAGTATTAACAGAAAGATTAGAAACTATCAAATTACAAGGTGAGCAAGCTCGTATTCAGGAGCAAGGTTTGTATCTTGCTTATCAACAAACCAATCAGCAGGTCGAAGAACTGGAAACGCTTTGGAAACTTCAAGAAGAGGAATTAAATCGTCTTTCTGAAGGAGATTGGCAAGCGGACAAGGAAAAATGCCAAGAGCACCTTGCCACTATTGCTAGAGAAAAGCAAAATCTGGAAGCTGAGATTGAAGAGATTAAGTCTAACAAAAACGCTATTCAAGAACGCTATCAAAACTTGCAGGAGCAGATTTCTCAAGCGCGCTTGCTTAAGTCCGAACTGCAAGGACAAAAGCGGTACGAAGTTACTGATATTGAACGCTTAGGCAAGGAACTGGATAATCTGGATATTGAACAAGAGGAGATTCAGCGCCTTCTCCAAGAAAAGGTTGATAACCTTGAGAAAGTTGATACGGATTTGCTAAGTCAGCAGGCAGAAGAAGCCAAAACTCAGAAAACCAATCTTCAACAAGGTCTGATTCGCAAGCAGTTTGAGTTGGATGATATCGAGGGTCAACTAGATGATATTGCCAGTCATTTGGATCAGGCTCGTCAGCAGAACGAGGAGTGGATTCGTAAACAAACACGCGCTGAAGCTAAGAAAGAAAAGATTAGCGAACGCTTGCGCTATCTGCAAGCTCAATTAACAGACCAGTATCAGATTAGCTACAATGAGGCTCTAGAAAAGGCTCATGAACTGGAAAATCTCAATCTGGCGGAGCAAGAGGTTAAAGATCTTGAGAAGGCTATTGGCTCACTGGGTCCTGTCAACTTGGACGCTATAGACCAGTACGAAGAAGTTCACAACCGTCTAGACTTCCTAAATAGCCAACGAGATGATATTTTGTCTGCGAAAAACCTGCTCCTTGAGACCATCACGGAAATGAATGATGAGGTTAAGGAACGCTTCAAATCAACCTTTGAGGCTATTCGTGAATCCTTTAAAGTGACCTTTAGACAGATGTTTGGCGGTGGTCAGGCAGATTTGATATTGACTGAGGGAGATCTTTTAACCGCTGGTGTGGAGATTTCTGTCCAACCACCAGGTAAGAAAATCCAATCTCTCAACCTCATGAGTGGTGGTGAAAAAGCTCTATCTGCTCTGGCTCTGCTCTTCTCAATCA
This sequence comes from bacterium, assembly GCA_905221345.1. Lineage (GTDB taxonomy): Bacteria > Bacillota > Bacilli > Lactobacillales > Streptococcaceae > Streptococcus. The sequence continues at coordinate 255,927 of CAJNCW010000001.1, read as the reverse complement.
TCCGAGTTAAGACTATCCCTTTTGTCATCTTGGACGAAGTAGAGGCGGCGCTGGACGAAGCCAATGTTAAACGTTTTGGGGATTACCTCAATCGCTTTGACAAGGACAGTCAGTTTATCGTCGTAACCCACCGTAAGGGGACGATGGCGGCAGCGGATTCTATCTATGGAGTTACCATGCAGGAATCAGGTGTGTCAAAGATTGTTTCGGTTAAATTAAAAGATTTGGAAGAAACAGTAGACTAGTTACCAAATGATAGCATCTCTTAGGAGGTGCTATTTTTTAAAACTAAAGTGCTAAATTTTCTCTTAAGGTCAGTTCAGGCGCAAAAAACGACATTTGGGATTTCCTCTTAGCGAAAAGACTTGCTCTATGATATAATAGTTTCATGATTACAACAGTACCTATTAAGAACGAAAAAGATATTGCAGTACCGGGGAAAACAGTCCTTGTACTAGGTTATTTTGATGGCATCCACAAGGGGCATCAGAAACTTTTTGAAATGGCCAGCAAGGCTTCGATGAAGGATTATCTGCCAGTTGTCGTGATGACCTTTACAGAGTCGCCAAAACTTGCCTTGCAACCTTATCAACCTGAGCTCATGCTCCATATCGTCAATCACGAAGAACGAGAGCACAAGATGAAGTGGCATGGGGTAGAGGCTCTCTTCTTACTTGACTTTAATAGCAAGTTTGCCAGTCTAACAGGACAAGAATTCTTTGATACTTATATCAAGGCTTTAAAACCAGCTATCATTGTGGCAGGGTTTGACTACACTTTTGGATCGGACAAGAAAACTGCAGATGACTTGAAGGACTATTTTGATGGAGAGATCATCATTGTTCCTCCGATCGAGGACGAAAAGGGCAAGATTAGTTCTACACGAATTCGCCAAGCTATTCTTGATGGAGATGTCAAGGAAGTCAATCATCTGCTTGGAACTCCTCTACCATCACGTGGAATGGTCGTTCACGGAAATGCTCGTGGGCGTACTATCGGTTATCCAACAGCCAATCTGGTCCTAAGAGATCGAACCTATATGCCAGCAGATGGTGTTTACGTAGTCGATGTTGAGGTGCAACGTCAGAGATATCGTGGCATGGCGAGCGTTGGGAAAAATGTCACCTTTGATGGAGAAGAACCACGCTTTGAAGTCAACATTTTCGATTTTTCAGACGATATTTACGGTGATACAGTCATGGTCTACTGGCTGGACCGTGTTCGCGATATGGTCAAATTTGACTCCGTAGAGGAACTGGTAGACCAACTCCAGAAAGACGAAGAGATTGCTCGGAACTGGAAGGATGGAGAGCCTGTTATCTAAGAGAACAAAGAAAAACTGAAGTATAGAAATATTTGGGAATACGAAGAGAAGAGCGGTCTCAATATATACTTAACATAGATTAGGGTAACACTCTTGCAACGACTATTTTGAGGGAAAAACTAAGGAATATGAAGATAGTCTATTTTTATCATTTCTTCATTTTACAGAAACCGAAAGTAAATAACTATTTTTAATATAAAATTTTGTCTTTTATCATATTTTTTTGAAAAAAGCTAGTAATTTGACTGAAAAAATTTGCAATTCTCCACAAGAAAATATATAATATAGTTGAGATGGAAAAACGTTTTTCAAAAGGAGGTGCACATTATGTTCTTAGGATTCTACTTCCGTTTTTGGTTCAGCATTTGGTGGCGTTAATAGAGGTTAGTGGTTGTTAAATTAAGCTCAAATAGCTTTATGCCAGTAAGAAACTGAATATTCAGTTTGATATGAGTTTTATTTTATCTAGTAAATTAACGTTTTCTATCACAACTCTATTGCAGTTAAGCTATGATGTGTGATAATTGTCAACCCTATCTTGTTAACATTTTTATAGTCCTGAGAAATCTTATTTCTTAGGACTTTTTTTATTGCTTAAAAGGATGTGTGTGGATTTTGTGGAACTAGGAGGACAAAAAAGACAAGCTACTTTAAAAAGTAATTTGTCTGTTGTTGGGTCACTTGTTATTGAAACACGCGATAAACGTAGGGATTTTCTGGTTTGTCTACTTTTGTGAAACTCTCAACCTCTAGTGTTGGGAGTTTTTGTTTGAGTTCTTTATGGTAGTGGAGGGTCAGGGTTCCTCTAGCGGTAATCCAAGTATTGTCAGGATACTGGCGTGAGTTCCCCTTGGTCAAGAGTCCATATACACCAGAGTCTGCAATACAGTGGATAATCCCAAAGCGAAAGAGGAACTGGCTATCTGGGTGGCTAGGGTCGTTATAGACAAAGCCTGTAAACTCGATTTTCTTTCCTTCAAACTCTTGAGGGTAGTCATAGAGAATTTCCATGACCTCCATATAGTTTTCATCAGTAACTTGAATGGTTGGCTGGGAGAGGTATTTATCAGCTGTAGCCCTCATTTCCTTTTCATAAGCAGATTTGGAAAAATAGGTACTGGTATCGGGTTTGAGGTATTGACTGGATGTTCCTTCGATTGCCTGAATAGCAGTATCGATTCCCTCAGCAAGTGGGAAATGATATCCTTTGGCAGATACGGTTCTCGAGTCCAAACTTACTGTCGGAAAGGCAACTCCAATCAATAGAGGTAGTGACAGTAAAAGGATGCTGATTCGTCTAGCTCGACGACTTTTCAAATGGCTGTGAGAGTTGATTTTCTTGATCCAGATGTAGAATTGGACCAGAGCCAACAGAAGAGAAAGGACCATGGAGATATAGACTAGATAGGAATAGTGGAGGTTGATGTAGTGGCTGAGTTTGCCGGATAGCTGCAGATACAGAGTCAGAGCAAAATAGCCCAGTAAAATGATAAATCGAATCATAGCATCACCCCCATCATGTAAGAATAAAGCAAGACAAGAACTGTCACGATGCCCATAAATTGCCAGATGAAGCGCGCTTTGAGATAGTGTTTCATCATTAGGAGATTTTTGATATCAAGCATGGGACCAATGACCAGAAAAGCAAGGACTGGCGCTAGGCCGAAGCTCGAGAGGAGAGAAGCACCGATAAAGGCGTCCGCCTCGCTACAAAGAGAGAGGAGAAAGGCAAGAAGCATGAGCAAAAGAATCGCAAGGACTGGACTTGCGCTGATAGAGGTCAGGATCCTAGTCGGGACATAGACCTGCACGATAGCCGCAAAGAGACAACCAAAGACCAAGTAACGCCCCATATCGAAAAACTCATCAATAGCCTGTATAAATACCTGAAAGACTTTTCTAGCAGGAGTCAAGTGTGAAAAGTCGTGTTCATGGCAAGCAATGGGATTTTCTTTTTGAATGGGTTCCTTCCAGAAAAATCCTAGGAAAATCCCAAGCACCAAAGCAATCACAATAGCTCCCAGCGCTCGTAGGAAGGTGATTTTTATCGAATTGCCAAAGGCAGAATATGTAGCGAAAAGAACGATAGGATTGATGATGGGAGCAGTCACCAGAAAGGGAACGGCCGTGTAGCTGGGCACTTTCTTTTCCAGAAAACGATTGATGATGGGAACGATTCCACACTCGCAGGATGGAAAGAGAAAGCCAATGAAGGTACCAAAAAAGATCCTCCCCCAACGATTGCGAGGAAGAAACTCATAAACTTTATCAGGTGTGATATAGACCTCAATCCATCCCGAAATGAGACTCCCAATCAAGACAAAAGGAAGGGCTTCAATCATGATGGAGAGAAAGATTGCCCCTGCTTGTAAGATGCTAGGAGGAAGAGATTGGAAAATCGTCATCTATTTTTTCTTCTCAACTTTTTCTTTTTTGTCTTTGTCATCTGGGAAAGTGACTTGTGTTAAGTCAGGAAGTTTGGCGAATTCTTCAAACATCTTGTCCAAGTCATCCGTTTTTGTAAATTTAACAGCCATGGGCCTACCTCTTTTCTAAATTCTACCTCTATTATACTATTATTTTGTGCAAAAGGGATTATTTTTATTTTGATAATCAAAGAGGTAAAAAAGGGTAGGACGAAACAAGGGCTGTTCCTTATGGTATAATAGGTTTATGGATAAAAAATATGAAAAAATCTCCCAAGATTTGGGTGTAACCTTAAAGCAAATCGATACTGTTCTAAGTTTGACGGCAGAAGGAGCGACGATTCCCTTCATCGCGCGTTATCGAAAGGACATGACTGGTAGTTTGGATGAGGTGGCGATTAAGGCCATTATTGACTTGGATAAAAGTCTGACAAATCTCAATGACCGCAAGGAAGCTGTCTTGACTAAGATACAAGAACAAGGCAAACTAACCAAGGAATTGGAAGCAGCTATTTTGGCAGCTGAAAAATTAGCAGACGTAGAAGAACTCTATCTTCCTTATAAGGAAAAACGTCGGACCAAGGCAACTATTGCCCGAGAAGCTGGACTCTTTCCTCTTGCCCGCTTGATCTTGCAGAATGTAGATGGTTTAGAGAAAGAAGCTGAGAAGTTTGTCTGTGAAGGATTTGCGACTGGTCAAGAAGCCTTGGCAGGTGCGGTTGATATCTTGGTCGAAGCCTTATCGGAAGATGTGACTTTGCGTTCACTGACCTATCAGGAAGTGTTGAGACACTCTAAAATCACTTCGCAAGTCAAGGATGAAAGTCTTGATGAAAAACAAGTTTTTCAGATTTATTATGATTTTTCAGAGACAGTTGGCAATATGCAGGGCTATCGTACCTTGGCTCTCAACCGTGGGGAGAAGCTAGGTGTCTTAAAAGTCGGCTTTGAACATGCGATAGATCGTATTCTAGCTTTCTTTGCTGCCCGATTCAAGGTGAAAAATGCCTATATAGATGAAGTGGTTCAACAGTCAGTTAAGAAAAAGGTCTTGCCTGCTATCGAACGACGCATTCGGACAGAATTGACTGAGAAAGCAGAAGAAGGAGCTATCCAACTCTTTTCTGACAACCTGCGCAATCTCCTCTTGGTTGCTCCTCTGAAAGGGCGCGTGGTTCTAGGATTTGACCCCGCCTTTCGTACAGGTGCCAAGCTAGCTGTCGTAGATGCAACAGGGAAAATGCTGACGACTCAAGTCATTTATCCCGTTAAACCAGCCTCCGCTCGTCAGATTGAAGAAGCAAAGAAAGACTTAGCCGACTTAATTGGTCAATATGGCGTGGAAATCATTGCCATTGGAAATGGGACGGCCAGTCGGGAAAGCGAAGCCTTTGTGGCGGAAGTTCTGAAAGATTTTCCAGAAGTGAGCTATGTCATCGTCAATGAAAGTGGTGCTTCTGTCTACTCTGCCAGTGAACTTGCTCGTCAGGAGTTTCCAGAATTAACTGTTGAAAAACGCTCTGCTATTTCTATCGCTCGTCGTTTGCAAGATCCCCTCGCTGAGTTGGTCAAAATCGATCCTAAGTCAATCGGTGTCGGTCAATACCAGCACGATGTTAGTCAAAAAAAACTGTCTGAAAGTCTGGACTTTGTCGTCGATACCGTGGTCAACCAAGTTGGTGTCAATGTCAATACGGCCAGCCCAGCTCTTCTCTCCCACGTAGCTGGACTCAATAAAACTATCTCTGAAAATATTGTAAAATACCGTGAGGAAGAAGGAAAAATCACTTCACGCGCCCAAATCAAAAAGGTTCCTCGCCTCGGTGCCAAAGCCTTTGAGCAGGCTGCTGGTTTTCTCCGTATTCCTGAAAGTAGCAATATCCTTGATAATACAGGAGTTCACCCAGAAAACTATGCTGCCGTCAAGGAGCTCTTCAAACGTTTGGATATCAAGGACTTGAATGAAGAAGCACAAAATAAGCTTAAGTCTCTTTCAGTCAAGGAGATGGCACAGGAACTGAATCTTGGCCCAGAAACCCTTAAAGATATCATTGCTGACCTTCTCAAACCAGGTCGAGATTTCCGTGACTCTTTGGATGCACCTGTTCTCCGTCAAGATGTACTGGATATTAAGGACTTAAAAGTCGGCCAGAAGCTGGAAGGTGTGGTGCGTAATGTCGTTGACTTCGGTGCCTTCGTTGATATCGGGATTCATGAGGACGGCTTGATCCATATTTCCCACATGAGTCGCAAGTTTATCAAACATCCCAGCCAAGTGGTTTCAGTCGGAGATTTGGTAACGGTTTGGGTTAAGAAAATCGATACCGAACGTGAAAAAGTCAATCTGTCGCTCCTAGCTCCAGATGAATCTAACTGAGTATGTTAAGCATGTTTCCCTCGAAGACTTTGGTAGACCTTTTACGCACCAAGCCCAGTGGAATTCTCGTCTGCGAACGACAGGTGGGCGATTTTTTCCTAAGGATGGGCATTTGGATTTTAATCCCAAGGTTTATGATGAGCTTGGTTTGGAAATCTTTCGCAAAATCGTGCGCCATGAACTTTGTCACTACCACCTTTATTTTCAGAAAAAGGGGTATCGGCATAAGGACCGAGATTTCAAGGAACTTTTGAAAGAAGTGGATGGACTGCGCTTTGTTCCCCCTTTGAAAGATCAAAGCTCCTACCTAGTCTATCAGTGCCAATCCTGCCAGCAAACCTATCAACGCAAGAGAAAGATTGACACGAAACGCTATCGTTGTGGTGTCTGTCGAGGTAAACTCGTTGTCTTAAATCGGCCTAAGGACTGATGTTCTTGTTCCCGTTTTATGCTATACTACTTGTAAGAATACCGAAAGAGGAACAAATCATGAATACAAAATTTTATAAAATGAGACGAAATCGCATGGTGTCAGGAGTTTTGGCTGGTCTATCAGACAAGTGGAAACTTGATGTAACCCTAGTCCGCTTTCTCTTCGCCATTTTTACCGTGGCAAATTTTGGAATCGGTGTGATTATTTACATCATACTTGCCTCTATCCTGCCAACTAAGGAAGAGATTGAAGCAGAAATGTATGGAACAGGACCACGCAAACGCAAGGAAGCTGAGGCCATTGATGACAATGATGGCTGGTTTTGGTGAGATTTAACAGGAAGTATTTATTATTTGCACTATGTTACTTAAAAGAAGCAGCATAAATGACTGAAAATCCCTTGTGGTTATTTAGCCACAAGGGATTTTGGTATTTAAGTATATTCTTTTCCATCTTGAGAGAGATGAATTACCTGATCAGCCATTTTCCAGATACTAGGATTGTGAGTTGCGATGATAATTGTTCTATTAGCATTACGAAGTTCAAGGAGAATTTCCATAATTTCCTTAGAATTTTTTGGATCTAGCGAGGCGGTAGGCTCATCGGCTAAAATTAAAGGAGGATCTTTCAGGATAATCTTAGCAAGCGCTACGCGTTGAGCTTCACCACCAGATAATTCATAGATTTTTTGGTTGAGACTTAGATAATCTAGTCTGACAGCTTGTAGTGCTTGAAGAAGAAGTCTCTCTTTTTCTTGTTTCTTGTTCTGTTTTTTGCCAATCAGTCCCAGCTCAAGGTTTTCTCGAATGGTCTGACTTTCTAATAGTCCGAAGTTCTGGAAGAGATAACCTAGCTCGTTACGATAGAATTCCTCATTTTTTAGTGAAGTCAAAGACTTTCCTTTGTAAACTATTTCTCCTTTGTCGAAAGTCTCTAGTTTTGCAAGCATATTGAGCAAAGTGGTTTTTCCACAACCACTGTCTCCTATCAAAGCATACACCATACCACTTTGAAAATTCAGATTCAAGTCTGAAAAAATAATACGAGAACCAAATTGTTTCCAAATATGTTGTAATTCAATCATACTATCCTCCTTTGATGATGCTAGCATAGGTTTTACTTTCCTTCTTATCACAAATCTCCAATAGAAGAACGGCTAAACTTGAAAAGCTGAAAAATAGGATCAGGGTAATCCAGATATTCTTAGAAATAATGAAAGCTAGACCACTTCCGAGAAAGAGAGCTGCTATTTGAGAAGTGATATATCTATTGTGTAATTCAAAGAAATAATAGCCTGCTATTTTTTTCAAGAATATGGTTTTGCGAAAGGCTTCAAAATAGAGCAGATTTAAACTTGTAAACAGCAAAATTGAAGTCAAAATAGCAAACATAGCACTCGCTAAGTTACTAAAAATTTCGATTTTAATTTTTTGATTTAACTGGAGATAGGTTTCCCTAGCAGGCGATAGCCTTGAGACCATATGATCAAGTTGATAGTGTTTCAAAAGTTCTTGTGTCTGGTGGAGGTCTGTAAAATAGAGATATTCTAGATTTGTAAACCAGAAGATGGAGGAAGCCTTGCCAAGTGCTTTAGGAGAAAGCACAAGAAAGATGGGATTTGATAACCATTGATCATAAGCAATATGGGCGGTATTATAGAGAAATACATCATTTTTTTGATTGGTATAAGCTATACTAACTTCGACAGTTTGATTAGACTTGCTACTGTATAATCGGTTGGTTAACTCTTGTTGCAAGGTTGATTTTATATCTTTTTCATTTTTTTGTAGTTCTTCTGGGAGTATTACAAGAACCTGTCCATCTTTTATATTATTGATTTTTTGAAAGGTTTCTGATGTTAACTTTATACCTTCTTTTTTGAAGTAGTTAGGTGTTACATAGAGAATATTTTTTCCTTCCACACCATAAGGGTTATTTTCAGTTTCATTATGATTTGAGGTAGCTTGCTTAAGAGCTTGCTCAACTAGATTATGTTTGATAAGGAAGGCATTCTCATTATCTATAGCATGCTGAATAAAGTCAAACCATTTATTAGCATTTGTTTGTAGTTCATCTGAATTTTTTATCTGACTGGAACGCCCTGTTTGAAGAGTAACAACATTGGAGCGTTGTTCCCAAGTAGCTTGTCCAGCCTCATTTTTCTCAAGTATATGATAGTAAGTAGACATACGTCCAAATCCTACAATAACCAGTAGAATGGCAAGTACCTGACCAAAGTAGAGAATGCGTAGAATTGACTTGATTGGTAATTTTCCTTTGATGATAGAGAGGAGATGAACTTTTTTCAGAGAAATGGTAAAAAGAATGGCAATTAGGAGACTAAGTAAGAAAAGTAGGCTATTGTAAAGAATAAAAAGTATTCCTAAAAAAGTTTGAACCTCATAAGGATATCCTAGGGAAATGAGCAAGACACTCGCTATCAGCAAAGCAGGTAGACCAAAAAGAAGGATATCAAGTCCGTCTCTTGCGAGAGAACGAAAGAAGAGATGGCTCAGTCGTTCTCCAGAAATCAATCGAATCCCTGACTGAGAGAGAGATTGAATCTGACCAATAACAATCAAAGCTAAGAAAGTCAGCAAAAAGATTAACATACTGGTAAGCTGATCAGGTTGGGTAAAGAGGGCAAGTACAAAGGATACTCTGTCATTTTCAAATGCATTCGCTTTTTCTAGTCCAAGTTCTTTCAGATGAGTGGCCAATTCTTGACTAGTTAGGGATCCGCTGATAATATTGTAGTTGTTGAGAAGATCGCTCTTGTGAATGCTTTCTTGACTTGCTGGAGGCATCCAGTCTGGGAGTTTCCCATCTCCAAAAACTTCGTAGTAAGTTTGTGATTTTCCATCACTATCTACTTCCCAAATGGTTCTTGCGATGAGACTATTATGTTTCCTAGCAAGGCTATCTAATTCTTCTTTAACGGTAGAATAATCTGCTTGCCCACTTAATACTGCTACACCCGGGAACAGGATTTGTGGAAGAGAGTCTTTCCAAAAGGACAGAGTCGCAATGAGAAAGAAAGTTAAAAGAAGATTGCTGATGAAGAGAAAAACACGTTTCATAGGAACCTCTTTCTAAAAAGAGGGGCTGAACCTCCCTCCTTATAGCAGTGATACGAATGATAGTTTAGCACTTTTAAAAATAATTAGCAGAAAGCCAATTCTTTTAAAAGATGTTAAAGAAAGCCTTTTCATAATTTAATTTTACTATTATTTTAAGGATAAAACAAGCAATACCATGGCTTTTTATAGTAGCTATTTTCAAAAATATTCCTCAATCTTACAAAAATGTAAGATTAAAGTCTCTTTTGTAAGGTTAGGTTATGGCAGGCCGCCTTTTTTTACGATAAACTAGACTCATAAAGAACAAAGGAGCAAAACCATGAAAAGAATTTTACAAAAGAAAACAAGAAAACCAAGTCAAAAAGATATCGAGCGTGTTCAACTGGGATGCGCTATGATGCAAGCACAGTTTCAATTGATGGGATATTAAGAAGGAGAAAATCATGACACTTTTAGATGTAAAACACGTTCAAAAAATCTACAAAACTCGTTTTCAAGGCAACCAAGTAGAAGCACTCAAAGATATTCACTTTACCGTGGAAAAGGGTGACTACGTTGCCATCATGGGTGAGTCTGGTTCTGGGAAATCAACCCTGCTCAACATCCTAGCAATGCTGGATAAACCAACTCGCGGGCAGGTTTACCTAAACGGAACAGACACAGCAACGATTAAAAATTCACAGGCTTCAAGTTTCCGTCGTGAGAAGTTGGGCTTTGTCTTTCAAGATTTTAACTTGCTAGATACCTTGTCTGTTAAGGACAATATCTTGCTTCCGCTAGTGTTATCACGAAAACCTATCACAGAGATGATGAAGAAATTGGTAGTAACCGCTGAAAATTTGGGTATCAACCAATTGCAAGAGAAGTACCCTTATGAAATCTCAGGAGGTCAAAAACAGAGGGTTGCAGTAGCACGCGCCATCATCACAGAACCTGAAATTCTCCTTGCGGATGAGCCAACAGGAGCCCTTGACTCCAAGTCATCTGCAGCACTTTTGGATGTATTTGATGAAATCAATGAACGCGGCCAAACCATTCTCATGGTAACCCACTCAACGGCGGCAGCCAGCAGGGCCAAGCGCGTTCTCTTTATCAAAGACGGTATTCTCTACAACCAAATCTACCGTGGAGATAAGACAGAGCGTCAGATGTTCCAAGAAATCTCTGATACCTTGACTGTTATGGCAAGCGAGGTGAATTAGTATGTTCCGATTGACCAATAAGTTAGCGGTGTCCAACTTAATCAAAAACCGCAAACTCTACTATCCCTTTGCTTTAGCTGTTCTCTTAGCTGTGACCATTACTTATCTCTTTTACTCCTTGTCACTCAACCCTAATATTGGCAAGATTCGGGGAGGAGAAACTATTTCCATGACGCTTGGTTTCGGTATGGTGATTGTCACTATTGCCTCAGCTATCATTGTCTTTTATGCCAATAGTTTCGTCATGAAAAACCGTTCCAAAGAACTAGGGATTTATGGCATGTTAGGGTTAGAAAAACGCCATTTGATCAGCATGGTCTTTAAGGAGCTTCTTATATTTGGCTCCCTAACCTTGACAGCTGGACTTGGTCTAGGAGCTCTCTTTGATAAGCTAATCTTTGCTCTGCTTCTGAAGCTAATGAATATGAAGGTGGAGCTCGTAGCAACCTTCCAACCAACCGTCTTTATCCTAGTTATCCTTATCTTTGGTGCTATCTTCCTAGGTTTGATTTTTATCAATGCCTTTCGTATTGCACGTATGAATGCCCTTCAGCTTTCTCGTGAAAAAGCTAGTGGTGAGAAAAAAGGACGTTTCTTAAGTCTTCAAACTATTCTAGGTTTGATTAGTCTGGGAGCTGGTTACTATCTAGCAGTTACAGTTGAAAACCCACTTTCTGCTGTTCTAATTTTCTTTGTAGCGGTCTTGCTGGTAATCCTTGGTACCTATCTCTTGTTTAATGCAGGGATTACAGTATTCCTACAAATCTTGAAGAAAAACAAACGTTACTATTATCAACCCAACAACATGATTTCCGTATCCAATCTCATCTTCCGTATGAAGAAAAATGCGGTTGGTCTTGCGACGATTGCCATTCTTTCAACCATGGTCTTGGTGACCATGTCTGCAGCAACGAGTATCTTCAAGGCTTCAGAAACCTTCAAGAAATTCATGAATCCACATGATTTTGGAATTACAGGACGAAATGTTGAAAAAGAAGATTTAGATAAACTTTTGAGTCAGTATGCTAGCGATAAGGGATTGACTGTCACCAAAAAAGAAGTCTTTCGTCACAGCAATTTTGGCATCGAGAGTCAAGATAGAACCAAACTCCGTATCTTTAAAAAGGGGAATAACTTTGTCCAACCGAAAACCATTTTCATGGTATTTGACCAAAAAGACTATGAAATCATGACTGGTCAAAAACTCTCCCTTTCAGGCAATGAAGTTGGGTTGTTTACCAAGAGTAAAGAACTTCAAGGGCAGAAAGAACTCACTCTAAATGACCAGACTTACACTGTTAAAGAAGAAATTAAAAATGATTTCGTTCTGGAACATGTGCCAAATCAGTTTAACATCCTCACATCTGACTACAATTATCTTGTTGTACCTAATCTGCAAGCCTTTATTGATCAATATCCGGATTCCTCTCTCTTTGATCAACTTTATGGTGGTATGAATGTAACAGCTAGTGAGGAAGAACAGCTTAAACTCGCTGATGATTTTTCAAAATTTCTTAATAACTTTAATAGAGAATTAAACAAAGAGGGAAGCTATGTATACGGAAGCAATCTGGCTGATAGCAGTGCACAAATCAGTTCCCTCTATGGTGGTGTCTTCTTCATCGGTATCTTCCTTTCTATCATCTTTATGGTGGGAACAGTCCTCGTTATCTACTACAAACAAATCTCTGAAGGCTATGAGGACCGTGAACGCTTCATCATTTTGCAAAAGGTCGGTCTCGATCAAAAGCAAATCAAGCAAACTATCAACAAACAGGTCCTAACTGTTTTCTTCCTCCCTTTGCTTTTTGCCTTCCTACATCTTGCCTTTGCCTATCATATGCTTAGCCTCATTCTAAAAGTCATTGGGGTGCTAGATGCGACTATGATGTTGACAGTCACTCTGTCCATCTGTGCCATCTTCCTCATCGTCTACGTCTTGATCTTTATGATTACCTCTAGAAGCTATCGCAAGATTGTGCAAATGTAAAAAAAGATACCTCGATATTTGTCGAGGTATTTCTTTTATCTTAGATACTAAAGAGTTGTCCCAAGAGGAAGGTTACACCCATGGTCAGAAGTCCGATACAGAGGTTACGGATCATAGCAGTTTTCATAGGAGCCTTGCCTAGTTTAGCACTGGTATAGCCTGTGATGAGAAGAGAAAGGGCTACGATAAAGACAGTAGCAGGGATGCGATAATCACTTGGAAAGACGGTAATCGAAAGCATAGGAGGAAGACTTCCCAGTACAAAGGCGATAAAGCTAGAGATAGCAGCATGCCAAGGGTTGGTAAACTCTTCGTACTCGATTCCATACTTTTCTTCGACCAAGGCTTTGAGGGGATTTTTTAAAAATGCCTTGTTGGTCAAGAGTTGAGCGGAAGTTTCACATTCACCATTTTGCAGGTAAGCAGCATAGAGGGATTGTTTTGCAGATTCGATGTCCTTATCCAAGAGCAACTGTTCTCTGGCAACAGCGGCTTCCTCTGTGTCTTTCTGAGTGGATACAGAGACATATTCGCCACCTGCCATAGAAAAAGCACCAGCGAGAATAGCGGCCAATCCTGATAAAAAGATAATCCAGATATTGCTCGTCGCACTAGCAACACCGATAACGACTCCAGCGATGGAAATAATCCCATCATTGGCACCGAGAACACCTGCACGCAGGATATTGAGTCGTCCTGCAAAGTTTGCATCAATTTCATGTTTCAATTCTGTCATAGTCATCTCCTTTCTCTCCATTATAGAGAAAAGAGTGGGGGAATACAAACTTTTTAAACTATCTGAAAAAAGTTCTACGATTCTAATTTTTAAGCCCTTTGAAATTTTATTTAAAAGGAACTGCAATACAATAGCCAATCCTACTGTACTAGTCCTTTTTCAGTTTATCTATGGTATAATAAAAGGTAGATTTATCAATTGGAGAATAAAGGATTTTATGATTAAACTTGTAGCAACCGATATGGATGGAACCTTTCTAGATGGAGAGGGTCGGTTTGATATGGAACGCCTCAAAAACTTACTTGTTTCCTACAAAGAAAAGGGGATTTATTTTGCTGTGGCTTCGGGTCGCGGTATCTTGTCCCTGAAAAAGCTATTTGCGGATGTGCGTGATGAAGTGATTTTTATAGCTGAAAATGGGAGCTATGTTGAGTTTCATGGGGAGGATATGTACGAGGCTACTATGTCTCAGGATTTTTACTTGAGCACTTTTGAAGCTTTAAAGAAATCGCCTTATTTTGATGAAAGAAAAATGCTTCTGACAGGGAAAAAAGCTTGTTATGTTTTGGATACAGTGGATGAGACCTATCTGATGTTTAGCCGTCACTACAATGAAAACATTCAAAAAGTAGTGAGTTTGGAAGATATCATGGATGAGATTTTTAAATTCACCACTAACTTTACAGAAGATACAATAGAAGCTGGTGAGGCCTGGGTTAACGAAAATGTTTCTGGTGTGAAAGCCATGACAACAGGTTTTGAATCCATCGATATTGTCTTGGACTACGTTGATAAGGGGGTGGCTATTGTTGAGCTGGCTAAAAAGCTGGGTCTAACCATGGATCAGGTTATGGCTTTTGGCGATAATCTCAATGACCTTCATATGATGCAGGTAGTGGGGTATCCAATCGCTCCAGAAAATGCGCGACCAGAGATTTTAGAATTAGCAGAAGCAGTGATTGGCCATCATAAGGATCAGTCAGTGATGGCTTATATGGAGGGCTTGTAATGGCAGATATTAAATTGATTGCATTGGACTTAGATGGCACCTTGCTGACAACGGATAAAAAGCTAACAGATCGTACCAAGGAAGTCCTCAAAGCTGCGCGTGATCGTGGCATCAAGGTCGTTCTGACAACAGGTCGTCCTTTGAAGGCTATGGATTTCTTTCTCCATGAGCTGGGGACTGACGGTCAGGAGAATGAGTACACCATCACCTTTAATGGTGGTCTGGTGCAGAAAAATACGGGAGAGATTCTCGATAAAACAGTCTTTTCAATCGACGATGTGGCGAGATTATACGAGGAAACTGAAAAACTCGGACTTCCGTTAGATGCCATTTCAGAAGGAACAGTCTATCAAATCCAGTCTGACCAAGAAAGTCTCTATGCTAAGTTCAATCCAGCCCTGACTTTCGTACCTGTCGCTTTTGAAGATCTATCTAGTCAGATGACATATAATAAATGTGTGACCGCCTTTGCCCAAGAACCTTTGGATGCAGCGATTCAACAGATTTCTCCAGACTTGTTTGACCGATATGAGATCTTCAAATCGCGTGAAATGCTATTGGAATGGTCACCGAAAAATGTCCACAAGGCGACAGGTTTAGCGAAATTAATTAAACATCTAGGCATCGACCAAAGTCAAGTCATGGCTTGTGGTGACGAGGCCAATGACCTTTCTATGATTGAGTGGGCAGGTCTGGGGGTTGCCATGCAAAATGCAGTTCCAGCAGTCAAGGCAGTCGCCAATGTGATTACCCCGATGACCAACGACGAGGAAGCCGTTGCCTGGGCTATCGAAGAATACGTGCTAAAGGAGAACTAGAATATGGGATTATTTGACCGTCTATTCGGAAAAAAAGAAGAGCCAAAAATCGAAGATGTTGTAAAAGAAGCTCTGGAAAATCTTGATTTGTCAGAAGAGGTTGAAGAAAACCAAACGGCAGTAGAAGAAACAAGTCAGGAAGAGACAGCAAGAGACAAAGTGGAAGAAACTCTTGTTCAAGAAGAACTTTCTCAGGTCACGACAGAAGAGGCCATTGAACCAGAAGCAGTCGAGGAAACTGTTCAGGAAGAGGTTGAGCTAGAAGCTGATGAATTGGAACAATTCCAAGAGCCGGAAGAAATTCTTGAAGAAGAGAACCAAGAAACTGAAGAAGAGCTAGCTTCTGAAGTAGTAGAAGAAGAACTTCCTCAGATTGAAGAAACCGTTCAGGAAAAATATGACCGCAGTCTCAAGAAAACCCGTACAGGATTCGGTGCTCGTTTGAATGCCTTCTTTGCCAACTTCCGCTCTGTCGATGAAGAATTCTTCGAGGAATTGGAAGAACTGCTCATCATGAGCGACGTCGGTGTGCAAGTCGCTTCAAACTTAACAGAAGAACTACGCTATGAAGCTAAACTCGAAAATGCTAAGAAGCCTGACGCGCTCCGTCGTGTCATTATCGAAAAATTGGTCGAGCTCTACGAAAAGGATGGCAACTACGATGAACAAATCCACTTCCAAGACGGCTTGACCGTCATGCTCTTTGTCGGAGTCAATGGTGTTGGGAAAACAACTTCTATCGGGAAATTGGCTCATCGCTACAAACAAGCTGGCAAGAAAGTCATGCTGGTTGCGGCAGATACCTTCCGTGCGGGTGCTGTGGCTCAGCTAGCTGAATGGGGTCGACGTGTGGATGTTCCTGTTGTAACGGGGCCTGAAAAGGCTGATCCAGCAAGTGTGGTCTTTGATGGGATGGAACGTGCTGTAGCTGAAGGGATTGATATCCTCATGATTGATACAGCAGGTCGTCTGCAAAACAAGGACAACCTTATGGCCGAGTTGGAAAAGATTGGCCGTATTATCAAGCGTGTCGTTCCAGAGGCGCCACATGAAACCTTCCTGGCACTCGATGCTTCAACTGGGCAGAATGCCTTAGTACAAGCTAAAGAATTTTCGAAAATTACCCCTGTTACCGGTATTGTATTGACCAAGATAGATGGAACTGCCCGAGGTGGTGTTGTTCTGGCTATCCGAGAAGAACTTAATATCCCTGTAAAATTGATTGGTTTCGGTGAAAAAATCGATGATATAGGGGAATTTAACTCAGAAAACTTTATGAAGGGCCTTCTAGAAGGTTTGATATAAAAGAATATCCTGCAAGAATTCTTGCAGGATGTTTTTGATTATTCTAAACGACCATCTTTACGATAGGCGATATCTGGTTACCGTCGTGGTCGTAAACGTTAGTGAGAAGTTGAATTGTTCAAGAATGAGAAAGACCGTCTGAAAGTTGGCTGCAATTGGTTGGGAATCAGACGGCCTGAGAGGTTATTGGAACAAAAAAACGCATGCATACCTTTCGCACCCAGTACGCAGGTTACGACTTGTTATTTACTCTAGTTAATTGATTATATTTACGTAATTTGGCTATATCTTTCCCTGTTTTTATCATTTCAATACAATTAAATTGTATTTTATAATCTTCTTCATAATACATATCAAGCTGTTCATAATCTGTTTCGTAATACATAATATCAATTGTTTCAATTACTTTATCACTACAATTTATAATAAAAATTAATTCATTATTATTTACGAAATCATATAGATATGATAATCCTATCATAGAATTTTGTGTAAATATAGCCACGTTATCTGAAAAATCCTCTGTGTCAGGAATAATTTCATTTAATATATTCAACGTTTTTTTAATCTTATCAGGAGAAATTTCTTTGTTTATACTAATATATAAAAACATTCTATCTAGCAACTCAGTACATAAGGAAAAATATGGTTCTTTAGTTACTCTTTTAATATGATTTTCTTCTAAAAACTTATCAAAATCTTCTATAAAATGTAAAATTCTATCGATGCAACATGCTCCAAAAAGTAATCTTTGTGTATTTGTTAAATTGTCTAATTCCTTTTTTACTTTTTCCTCATATTTTTCCATATTAGCACCTTTCTATGTTACGTCTTTTTCCGATACCAATCCGGCCACATTGCGGATGATGTGCGAGCAACCCAGCAAGCTCCAGCATTCGCCGAGCCAGCCTATCCCGTATTAGTCGGAATAAAAGCTGCGGCTCCATACTTGCCGAGGAGTAATGCATCAGCGATCTGGCTGGTTTGGTGGCAGTGTGGGAAAGTATGCTTTTGTGGCTGGGCATGACTAGTTTGTCGCCGTTGGTACGGTTGGTTTTGTTTCAGACACTTTAACCAGGATCTCAACTCAATCTCTGCTTGCTGATTATTTTATTTGAAAACAAATGATACATATAAATTTTGATTATTTTTAAAGTTATCTAGATATTTTCTGGTTTTTATAATACTGTCACTTTGAATATTTCCTTCATAATACCAATTATAATAAGTATGTTCAAATTTATTATTATTTTTTTTATATAAATCTCCTCCTAAAATAAAAAAATTTAAATATTCTAAAATATCTATAATATCATTAGATAATTCTATAGGTATAATTACAGTATTTTCTCCTTGTTCAAATAAACTGACTCCATTATTAATATAAATGCTAATTAATTTATTCATAAATATACTCCAGTGGTTATTTATTAGGTTTAAATCAACGGTGATTAATGTTGCCATTTGACTCTTTTATATATTCAAAAACCCCTTCTTTTCCTTTATATCTTCCAGGTATTTCTAGTTTTTGTCGTGTTATTCCATCATCACCTTTAATTTTTGATACTTTACCATATCTTGAAAAACTATCAACAACCTTAGGGCAACTATGATAATCTCCTGATGAAGCCTGTTTTTAACTTTTTCTGTGTATCTTGTCCCTTTAAAGAAATTTTTTGCTTGACACTTGCCAACACATAATTTTGCAGCTTTGCCTAAAACAGGATCTGTTATCGCACCGATACCAGATCCAAGTGCCACACTTCCATAATCAATATCATTCCATTCTTTACCATTAATTACATTAGAAGCGACTTGCATACCTGCATCTGTTGCAGCACCTGAAAGTGTAACCACTCACATCGCAATTAGAATCGGTATAAAAGTTATATTTCCACTGGGATCTATCCAACTTTGAGTATTCGGCGCAAATCAGAAAAAGTTAAATCCACCTCATAACCCAATCGGATCCTGATTCACAAACCGACCCGCATCAGGTTTGTAATACCTGAAGAAATTGTAATGCAGCCCCATTTCACGGTCGACATACTGGTTTTGCAGGCGGAACGGTTGGTAAGCACTATCCGTTACCTTGGTTTCTTCTTTTAGACGACCCCAGCCGGTATAGTTGCCGAACCACAGTAAATTACCGTCCTTATCAGTCATCTCTCTTGGAATGCTGATTTGGTCGAACTGGAAGTAGTGGGTTTGTTGACGGCTTTCTCCATCTTCGTTGGTCGAGTTATGTACCTGTGCCAGGGGTTCGTAGCTGTCAGGATTGGTGTAGATATAGGTATACCTGCTGTTCAGGTGTACTTCCTGTAGCAAATGGCTGCCGTCCCAAATGAAGTGGGTTGGGGTTTCGAGACCGTCTGAAAAGGTTTAGGATAGTGTTTTCAGACGGCATGGTATTATTTTTGTTAGATTTTCTAAATAATAAATATTTTTTTCAATTGGTTATTCAAAATTTTTTAAATTTCCTCTAGTTTTTCTTTCATCAAGTTTTCTAGCCAGTCTTCAAATTTTTCAAATTCAGTATCCTCTTCCCACTCTTCAGGAGGAATATCAGGAAAAAAAACACCAAAATTTTCATTTTCTTTTGTAAGAAGGAAACCAGCTTGCTCGCCAGTTCTTGGAATGGAAATAGTAATTAAGATATTAGGGAATAAATTACAATCAGTTCCTTCAAAAACTTGTTGTGACCAATCATAAAGCTCGTTAGGAGCTAAAAAATCGAATCCAGGTAGTAACTCATCTTGAAACAAAGTACAAGATCCTACTGTTAGAAGAAATTCTCTATATATTTTAGGGAATTTGACTTTATATTTTTTTTCAAAATCATTTATCTCATCTAAAGAAACATCATATCTTTTTTTAAAAATAAAATTTGATTTTCCATAATTAATTAAGTTTCCATTACTAGATTTGATTAAATCTTGTATATCTACAAGAATTTTTTTGAAATTATCCATAAATTAATATCCTTCATTCAATTTTTATATCTATTATCTAGGAACAATTTGGCTAATTATTCCTGTTGGGGTGCTATATGGAAAATGTGTTCGTAGAGCAGACCCAGTACCGTGTATAGTTCCAGTATGGGGGTGTTTCACAGGAGTTAGATTCCACCATGTATTTGTATTAGAAGTAAAACTATACAAATTGCTCCCACCTAATAGTAAGATAGAATCCTGATTCACAAGCCACCCGGCCTCAGGTTCGTAATAACGCAACAAGTTATAATGCAGTCTGGTCTATTCATCGTAATACTGATTCTGCAACCTCAACGGCTGGTGCGCCGTTCCCGTTACGTTCGTCTCCCCTTTCAGATGGCACAAGCCAGTATAGTCACCAAAACAAACCAGATTGCCGTCCTTATCGGTTATTTCTCTCGGAATGCCGATTTGGTCGCAGTGGAAGTAGTGGGTTTGTTGCCGGCTTTCTCCGTCTTCGTTGGTCGAGTTATGTACCTGTGCCAGCGGTTCGTAGCTGTCCGGGTCGGTATAGATATAGATATATCTGCCGTCCGGTTGGATTTCTTTCAGTAAATTGCTTCCGTCCCAAACGAATCCGGTTTCCTCTTCGAGGTCGTCTGAAAGGCAGAACCCGTGTGCATGCGTACCGAACATACCCCACGTCGGGACTGGAGATCTCATACAGGCTAAGGCTTTCTACTACTTGCTTACATAAAAGTACAAGACCAATCCTAGGTATATTTAGATTACAGTAAATTGATTATAGGTAATTCAAGAATATCTTTCGTTGTTAACTCTCCAATTTTCTTTTCAATAAAAGACAACTTCCTATTTTTCACTAATTTGTCATCATGAAACGCATATTCGTAGATTTTTCTATTTGTTTTATTATAGACATATCCATAATATTCATCCTGATAATTCTCATCCTCAACAAAATTCATGAAGAATATTTCATCATCTTGCTTTAATCTCTCCATTACTGCACTGTATAAATTTGGAACCTCATTTACTACAAAATTTGTACATTCTAAAACACTTTCCAGCAAAATTTTAGAAGTTAATTCCTCAGACTCCATCAACTCAACTCCTATCCTTCTAAATAGTCTACTCAGGCTTGCATCCATTTATCTATATTTCTTAATATCCTGTAAGGAAATTATACTATTTCTTAAATCATCTAAAAATAACAATTGAATTTCATATTCACGTTTTAAATTTTCCTCCTCTATTTTGCCATCTTCGGAGTATGGGAAATTCGCTAAAGCATCTTTCCAGTTAATTACGTTTTCAGCACATGCAGCAAAGTAATAACTATCAGATGATTTTTGTTGTATACCTAGTAACATATTTCGAATCGAAGCTAATAATTCTATAGTTCCTTGTGTTTCTACCATGTCATTTAATGGATCATCATCCCAATTTATATCTTCTATAGCTTTGTGATAGATTCCAATATTTATTTGGGAGAAATCATACCAACCAGCTTTAATAATAGCATCACAGAGTTGGTAGTTCTCGTTTGAATTAGTTATTTTAGTCATATTTTCTTTTATCTTTTTCTCAAGAAGTAGTGCATTACAGCACCAAGCTGAAAATTTACATTTCTTTTGTAGATCCATTTGATCTAAAAGAGATTGTACTTTTTCAATATGCAATTCTATATTCATAATTTATCCTTTCATTAATCATATACACCGCCAGCACCGTCAACACTTGGTTTACATCTTGAACAAGGTGCATTTCTTTGTTTGCTAGCCAAGAAATTCCTTTTCGAGTAACTTTTGAGTAACAATCGGCTATATTTCTTTCTCTAGCAGTAGTATTTTTATCAGCATATAGTTTTACACCATTTGAGAGTATTTTGTTCATAAATGATGGATTCAATTTTGCATTATGAATCGCCATTAATCAGGCTTCTACCATAAGTGACATTTTATCGCTTTTTAATTTAACATGAACACAAGCAGTAGGTTTAGACATTGGATTTGATTGTTTAGGCCCAGTTCTATACCTAATTGATCGTCTCATTCGTGATAAAGGACCTTTACCAATATATGATTGGGTCATGTCTGTAAAAAAATAAACACCGCGAAGACCTAAAAAATCTACCCAAGATTGTGTATTAGGAGAAAAAGTATACAAATTCTCCCCACCCCACAACCCAATCAGGTCCTGATTCACAAACCGACCTGTATCAGGCTTGTAATACCTGAAGAAGTTGTAATGCAGCTCGGTTTCTTCATCAGAATACTGATTTTGCAATCTGAACGGCTGATACGCATCCTTATAAATCCTCTCGTCCTTTTTCAGACGAGCCCAAAGAGAATATTGAGGTCATCTAAACAGCAAAAACCGCGTGCGTGCGTTCCGCACACACCCTACGTCAGGACTGAAGGTTTTGTGCAACGGCTTGCTTTTCACGCTTTTAAATTCCGGTGGTGAATTTTTTGAAACTCATCCGAAATAAAATCTCCAAATTCTGCAAATGATTCAATAGGTAAATTAAATATTTCTGGTTTAAGACGAATAAGAAAACTTAAAATATGATAATGGCTATTAGGTGTTTCAAGCAATTCAATGCTCTTGAGTATTTTTTGCCTAGCGTCCTCTTCATCTATTTCTTGCTCGATGGAAAAGTCTGCATTGTGAGCCAATCCCATAGCGGGATTAATGGAAGTAATTTCACTTGGGGTTGAATCTTGGTAATTGGGATCTTGAGCAATTATCCGCCAGTCTGACTCTAGCTTTGATTCAAATAAGGTATGACAGTCTAAAACAGTTTTGAATAGGATTGGGTAATTTCCAGCATTTTTATAATCAAATGACTCAACTGGGCTTGAAGTAAACAAATCAAAAATTCCTACAGTGGCACCAAGTTTATTTTTAGCGATTATTCTACCGTAACCGAATAATTTATCAGCTATTTTAAAACAAAATAAATCACCATTCTTAAGATATCTATATAAAGTTCTGTTTTTTTCCCAATTAAAGATTTTCATAATACTTTTCCTTTTCTGTAGCATAGAATGTTAAATTATTGGAAGATTTTTACAACCATTTTTGAGAATATGGTCTCTTCATTAACAAGCCGACCCGCCTCAGGCTCGTAATAACTGAAGAAGTTGTAATGCAGCCCCGTCTCGAGGTCGGCATATTGATTCTGCAACCTCAACGGCTGGTGTGCCGTTTCCGTTACGTTCGTCTCCCCTTTCAGATGGCACAAGCCGGTATAGTCACCAAACCAAATCAGATTGCCGTCCTTATCAGTCATCTCTCTTGGAATGCCGATTTGGTCGCAGTGGAAGTAGTGGGTTTGCTGGTGGTTTTCTCCGTCTTCAGTTGTCCAATCGCGGACTTGCGCTAGCGGTTCGTAGGAATCCGGGTCGTCAGACCGTCCTGACCGTATTCTTGGGCGGTTTTGGCCTAGATTGTTAAAGAACAAATATTTCAGACGACTTCGAAAAAGGATTTAGGTCGTCTGAAAACAGAAACTACGTGCGTACCGCACACACTCCACGTCAGAACTTAAGGTTTTGTGTGGGCTACGGCTTGCTTTATACAGGGGATAGATTACTAATATAATTTCTCAAGCAATTCTAAAAAATTATTTGCAACTACACCGACTTCTTCATCAATAGAATCGATATTATGATTAAAAAAACGAATTTTCCCATCTGAAGACAAAATGATACTATCGCCAGAAGGAGTTTCTGCAATAGGTAATCCATATTGTTGGAAATCGGGATATATATCAATAAGTGAGTTAAGTTTATAATCAGACCTAAAAGACAAAAAATGGTCAATAACTATTTTATTTCCTTTTATTCTAACTTTAGATGGAATTCCTCCATTATTTTTAAGCAAAAAATCAACATAATCTGTATCAACTTTAAAAACTAATTTATCTTGAAATTCAATAATATCTTCGATGCTAGGGTTGATTGAATTATATGCTTTACTTAGACTTTGTAAAGTCCTCTTATCTGGCAAAATTCCATAATTTTTCATCTGCTGTATGTCATCTGGGCTCAAACCAAATTTTTTAAATTTAATATTCACTTTTAAATCACTCCTATTGCTTATTACTAACTTGGTTAAGTTATTTAACACTTCCCTTTTCTTTTTCTCTTCCGTGTTTGATGTTGGGCAGCACTGCCTGTATGTTTCACCGAGTTATGTATGTCTTCAGGAAGCAGTTTCATCACCCCTCCTGTATCAGAATGCCATACAAAACCTGGAGGAGCCTTTGCACCGAAAGGATTATTTTTTCCAAAAGCCAATATATTTGCTTTCTTAAAATCTTGGTAATCACCAACAGGTTTATCAAGATTAACGTTATTCACTGAATAACGACTAAAATCAGGTAATCCAAACATATTAAAGGGCACGCCATGAGGGTATCTCCCTTTCAGTTCTCCACTTACATGATACGTCAGGACTGAAAGTTTATGCGGACTACGGCTTACTTAATAAATTTATTGAATATTCCAATTAAAAATATTTAAATGGATAAACATTAAATAAATTATTACTTATACTATTTACTGAATTTATAAACTCAGTTTTTATATTATCCGTTAGTGTCTCTCCTTCATCTAATAGGTGTTCTAAATCTCTGTATAAGAAAGCCAACTGGATAAATTGTGAGAAACCTATCCCTAAATTTGTAAATCCAGATTTGGTATATTCTCCAGTATCATGATTATAATGCAAAATGGTATTATCTATTTTATTTAAAAACCATCCATCCCCCTGTCCTGTTTGTCCAATACTCCAAAAACACCTTGATATTTCGGGATAATAACACTCTAAGTATCTATTTTCATTTAAAGCCTCTTCATAATTAAAAAGAGAAATATCAGGTATTATCTCTACATACTGATAGTTAGCAATAAATAACAAATAGTTATTATCCAGTTTAGGAAGTTTATCTAACTTTTTAATTTCTACTTTACGCTTAATACATAGATTAAAAAAATCCTCGGGAAATAATTTTAATTTGAACACAAAAGTATCCTCCATAAATTTTTTGATAGAAGCATATTTCCTTCAATACCATATCGTTAAGATTAGGGGGTTCATGCATGCCATAGCCCACCAAGATTGATTTATAATTTATTTTTTATTTACGTTTTTTAAAATTATTTAATAGTTTAACTATCTTCTCTTTATTTTCACTGGATGAGTTAATTGCAATTCTAACAGCATTTTCCCCAAATTCATTTTGTATATTTTTATCAGATCCATTATCAAGGAGTAATTTCACCATTTCTATATTTCCAAACATGCATGCATAATGTAGGGGGGTATATCCTAAGTCTCCTTTAAGATCGATCAATGCCCCATTTTGAAGAAATACAAGAGCATCATTTAAAGAATTATTTCTGGCTGCAATATGTAAAACTGTATTATCCATACCACCTACTTGATTTACATCTTCAATAGTGTCACCCAAAAAATCAGGATGCGTTTCATATTTTTTAAAATACTTAATAATTCTTTTTCCATTAACAATACCTATAGTTCTAAGTTGATAAATTTAATATCTGGATTTTATTTAATACTCGTGACACAATTTTCTTTATGCTCTTTTTTAGATTGTTTAATCTGTTTTTACATTCTTGTATTTTTTGAGTATGACAGTCTTGGCCGTATTCGTAGGCGGTTTTGGCTTAGATTGTTAGGGAAGAAATATTTCAGACAACCCCAGCCCGGTGTAGTTGCCGAACCACAAGAGGTTGGCGTCTTTATCGGTTAACTCTTGGGATGCCGATTTGGTCGTAGTGGAAGTAGTGGGCTATGGCTAGCTGCACATATCCTTCTTCAAGATTGAAGGTTTCATGTGAGCTATGGCTTATTACACTTACTATATGTATACGACGCTACGCCAGTTTATCAATCATCAGGATTTTCTTCTAAATAATTTAAAAACTCCTCAAATGATTTCGCAATAATAATTGAATTTTTTTTAAAATTAGCTTCTCTTGATATATTTTCACTCCATACATCCCTTACATAATAAATAATTTGCCAACTATTTTTTTCTAAACAGATGTAATTTCCTCCCCAATCAAAAGCAAAAGGAATCAGATTTATAGGTAACTCATTAACTTTCCATTCATTTATAGCTCTTCCTTCCAATGTAAAATCTGGATCATCCTCAAACTGCTTAGAATATTTCATTGGAATGAAGTCGCGAATTTCAATATAGTCAAAATCGATAGTATCATTGACAAAACAAGAAAGAGTGGGAGTACCTCCATTCCATTTGAAGTAATGCGACTTGAATGAAGCTGGAAAAGATACTTCTAATTTTTTTTCAACCTCATTGAAATCATTTTCAGATAAATTTTTATCGCAATCATAAAAACTAAGCATAACAATCTCCTTTAACAATTTAACAAGCACCAGTTTTTTTCTTCTACATTCTCTTTTGGATCGGTTTTCCTGCCTCAATGTTATTTTTATAAATTTTGATTAGATTTCCCATCTCATCATATTCATAAGCAAAATCCATTACTTTATTATCATTACTATATTTCTCAAATTTAATTAAATTTCCATCTTTATAAAACCCAATATAATAAGATATAGTCTCTTTGCTTTTTCGGATATTGTCTACCTTATCTAAATTGATTTTATCATACAATTTTGCAGGATGGTTATACTTAGGGAAAGTCATTCCTAAATAGTATCTAACGGTCAAATCATTATATTGAGGATTTTTTGTAAGTGGTTGTGACATTTTTAAAGCTCCTGTCAAAAGCAAAACAGTTCCAATCATTCCAATCAGTAACTTTTTCATTTTACTTGCTCCAATTTTAAACCGTATTTTACAAAGATATACTCTATAGTGTTTAAATCTTTATTAAATCACGTTTCTAAAGGGGATATAGCTGTAAAATATTATATATATATCGTATTGTTAAAACAAGACGGTAGCAAAAAGGTACCAAAAATTAAGGTTTCGGAGCTTATAAACTTAAGAAAGTTGTCTCAAGTATTTGGCCTTTTTTTATTGTCTTTTTGTAACAAAGTGACGTAGTCACTTTTAGTGTGGAATAGGTGAGATAAAAAAAGTGTTTCGGTTTTGGTCAATGAAGTAAAGCAAAACATATTGGTCTATAATTTTTCCTCGTGAGGGATACTTGCTGTTAATCTTTACTCCGATTTTCTCATCAGCGTCAAATCATGCTTCAGGAAAAATCTCTAAACTTTTTAAGCTGTCTAAGATTTTAGCCACAGTATTTTTGGTGGATTGAGGGGATAGAAGTACCTTAGCTATATAGTCGTGTATATTGTCGATAGCTTCCTCGACCTCTTTTGAAGCAATCACTTTATAAGCCATAACGTACCCTCATATCGTCTAGGGAAGTTCCTTCGCCTGCCTCGTATTCTCTCAAGGCACGATCAGATTGGGCTTGTAATTCTTCAATTAACTGTTCTCTATGTAGATCTTCGGCCGTCTTAATAGGCAAATCTTGCTCCAGGACTATCTGCTCCACAAATAAAGAAATAGCATCTGTCATTGTCATGCCCTTTTCCTTGATAATTTTTCGAGCTTGTTCCATAGTGGCTTCATTCAGTTTAAAATTGTATTGTTTCGATAAAGTTATAGCCATGATATAGCTCCGTTCTATACGTTATAGATTGATTATATATTAGATATAGATTTTAATCAAAAAAAAAAGTTCTGTTTGATGACAGAACTAAGTTATTTCAATAGACGTCGTAGTACTTTAGTTGACTGACGTACTGAGCGGTCAAGAAAGCATAATACAGAAAATGCAAGCCTCCAACCAAAAAGTGTTTTTCTCATAGCGTTGCCTCATCACTAAATATATACCACAGCTTATTTTTTAGCTGCGATTTCCTCGACGGTC
The DNA here is from genome assembly GCA_905221345.1 of bacterium. Lineage (GTDB taxonomy): Bacteria > Bacillota > Bacilli > Lactobacillales > Streptococcaceae > Streptococcus. The sequence goes on along the minus strand of CAJNCW010000001.1, from coordinate 228,366 downwards.
CTCTTTTTGAAAAATTCAATTTTTTCAATCGGAGTCATATTGCGATATGTTTTGATAAAATCACGATAAATCAGGTACTTTTTATCAGGATCAAGTAAGTTATGAAAGAGGTTAATAACTCCAGTTTTAAAGGCATCAATATCCTCAATAACAAGAAGAATATAAGGCGATTTTTTATATTAGATGGATGTTATAGTTATCCCTGAGATGAATTTTTTATAAGGACCTCTTGGGATGTGAGTTCTTATAAACCCACTCATCTTTTTTCAGACGCCCCCAGGCGGTGTATTCGCCGTACCATACCTGTGTTTTTGAAAATTCATGCAGGCTACGGCTTGCTATTTTATCTAGGGTAGCTCAAAAATTTTATGAAATCATTTATTTCATCTTCATTAAAGCTATTTTCAAGATATTCTTTCTCATAAAAAATAAAATCTAATAAATATTTTCTTGAATAATCATCTAAATTATTTTTAATTTTCTCAATTAGCATAAAAAATTTATTGGGTTCTATTAATTTTGTTATTAGTACATTTAACTCAAAATCACAATTTTTGCTTAAAATATTTAGATTTTGAAAAATCAAATCAGCAATTTCCTGTTTTTGTAGGTCATTAAAGTTAAGTATAGATATTGCTCTCAGAAAATCAGAGATGCTTTGAACTACTATAAATTTATTATTGGATAATATATATTTAATAAATTTAAATTCATTCTCAGTAATTTCTATTTTATTTGGGAATATTTCTGATAATAAATACAATGCTCTACGTATTTTTTTAGATGGTAGCGAATCTAGTAGTATAATTATTTGACTGAAATCTTCTTGTTCTAAAGAAGATTCAATCATATTTTGTATATAAAAATCACTATTGCGCATAATTATCATGCTCCTATATCAATATTAAAATTCACATTGCTCCTACAAGACTTCCTCCTACCACAAAAGCACCACATACTCCCGCCGTTGAATATATACAAACACTAACTAGCACAACAGTTCCAACAAGGGCGATTGCTGTTAAAGCATCATTATTAGTAGATGTTTTGTATTCAGTGGAGCAATTAGTGTATTTTGTTACGGGAGAAGAAGGAGTAGGTGGTTTGTCGCAACCATTATCTACCCACTCTTTTTCGGCTTTAGCTAGTTTACTATACGCAGCATTTAGTAGCTTTACATGACCTCGGACAGTATCTCTAAGAGCTTCTCCTGGACCAATTCGCCACGGTAAATTATTTGGATTACTCTCAAGTGCGGGAATACGTTTTACATATATTTCGTATTTAAGATTTTCTATTTTAGCTGCAATTGATGCACATTTCTGAGCATTATATAAACCAAAAATATCAACCCATCCCTGCACGTTCGGCGCAAATTGATAAAGATTATTCCCACCCTTTAATTTGATCGGATCCTGATTAACAAACCGCCCCGCATCAGGATCGTTATACCTGAAGAAGTTGTAATGCAGTCCGGTCTCACGGACGGCATACTGGTTTTACAAGCGGAAGGGTTGGTAAGCACTATCCGTTACCTTGGTTTCCTCTTTCAGATGCTCCCAGGCGGTGTATTCGCCGTACCACAACAGATTGCTGTCCTTATCGGTCATCTCGCGCGGGATGCCGATTTTGTCGCAGTGGAAGTAGTGGGCTTGTTGGACGCCTTCTCCGTCTTCGGTTGTCCAATCGCAAACCTGTGCTAAAGGCTCGTAGGAATCCAAATTGGTGTAGATATAGGTATATCTGCCGTCCGGTTGGATTTCTTGCAGTAAATGGCACGAATCCAGCTTCCTCTTCGAGGCTGTCTGAGAAGCAGAAGCGCGTGCGTACCGCGAAGACTTTACGTCGGGATTGGAGCTTTCATACGGGTTACGGCTTGCTTTGAAATCTATTTTTGAACGTAAGAAATTTATCATATGAATTTAGTTGTTCAGCAGAATAATTTTCCATAATTTCAGCATTATCACTATCTACAATAGACACAAAAAATATTATATTTTTTGTTTTTTCCTTATCTACACTAGCTATCGCTTTTTTAAATCCTTCTATAATTGAATCATATACTTCTGACTGATATTGCTCAAAACTATCTTCTGTTATTGATTCATTTGCAGTAATAAGAATATTTTGAATCTCATTACTAAATACACTATCTATTTTCTCAGGAACCTCTCCAAGTCCTATTGCAAATTGAGGGTAATACCATTTAATAAAAGGCTGATCTTCTTTTGGGTAGTTTACTTTTTCTATTTCGTAGTGAGAAATAGTGTTAGCAGCCCAACCCAGATATGAGCAATAGTCATCAATATATAATGAGTAAGCAAAAACATCATTAGAATTATATCTCTCTAATACATAGTTAAATGTATCTGTAACTCCTTTATATACATTTTGAATTAAATCTTGAATTATAGAATTACTTAAAATATTCATTTTGATTTTCCTTTCATAGAAATTTTGACATCAATCATTCTCTATTAATATTTTCTACGTGACCCGTATTTTCCAAAAAACTTACCACCAATTCTAGTTAATTGCTTGCTCATATATCTATCTGCTTGAGCTTTGTTCATTAGACGTCATTTCATCCATCTTGTTACCCTCTTATCAGCCTTCTCCAACGGGAGAGGGAGTAGATGTTGGGATGGAAAAAGTATATCCAACACTTCTTTGATTTATATTAATCCTAAAAAAAGTCTGAATTATTTAATTCCTTCCAGTCTTCCAAAGAATAAAGAAAAGGCAAAGAAAAGTTTTCCAATATTTTTTCTTTTAAATTTTCTGACACCATGAATGCTCCTGAATAATTATAATTGGTAGACAATAAAATATCTTTATCTGAATTAGTATATGCCTCCAGTGAAAAATTATCTTCATCTAATGCTAAATCTGGGTAAACAATTTCATCCTGAATTTCCCAATCAACTATTCTTACTAAATAATAGACTTCGTTCGTCAATAACTCCCCTTTTGTATTGACAATAATTGCTTTACTCATTCCAAAATCATGATCAAACCCGTATTTTTTAATAAATTCCAAAAAACGCGCTGACATGATAAAGAAATCATTATATGGAAGAAAATCAAAAGTAACACCTCTTGCTTTCTTTAAGCAGACATAAACCTTTTCAGGCATTGGAGGAATTTCTTGTCCCTTTACGAACCAACTCCATTGAAAGTCAAAATCAGGATGCGTTTTTTTAGGGTTAAACTTCTCTGATATACCTAGAACACCACTACTTACACGTGGTAACCCCATTTTTGCTGCTTTATCCATGTTTTGTAGGGCATATCCCCATACTAGTAATTTTTTCATAAAATCCTCCTAATCTAATCGTTTGGGCGAGTTGGTATATGAACATCCTCCAACAGATATGGACTTACTCAAACGTTTTTTAACCGTTCTTGTAAATCTCGTACACGCCGTCGGGCTGGCTGTGTTCGACTATGATATGGTTGCGGTAGGCGAAACCGCGCACACCTAACATCAGAATTGAAGGTTTGTGTGGCGCTACGGCTTGCTTACTATCAAGAAAATTTAATTATTCTACAGTTTCAGAAGCTTCTTTTAACCAAATTTGGATTGATTCAATAGGATTTAATTTTTTCGCACGAATAGTATTTGTATAATCAGGTGGTAATATTTCAACATTAATCATAATTTCTGAACGAGCTTGATTTAAGGAGAATATTCCCTTCATGTCACACCGATGAAGTGCTTCCTCCATCGCATTAATCCGGAAATTAAATTCTTTTTCATATTCTTCTTCTGTTTTTAATGAGTAAATATCAATACGATCTAAGAAAGCTTGGTTTACTTGATGAAAATATTGTGAGCCAAACTCTAAGTAAGGACTACCTATCGAAGACCATTTAAAATCTGCAATATCGTAAGCATCCCAATTTTGAGCAATGCTTTGTTCTTTTAGTGCTTCATATGACCAAGCACTCACAAAAGGACTCAGTGCCTCTCCTGTGGTACTTAACACGAAGAAGTAAAAAGTTTCATTTGTCGAATTGAACAAATCTATAGCCGCCTGACATGTTGCTTCTTCGATTGTAGCAACTAAGTTTTCAAATATATCATTAGAATAATTCATCTTGCTAAATCCTTAAGTATTACATTTTTTACCAATCTGACTTAGGGCACGTCTCAAAGCACGTCTAATTGCTTTTTTCTACGTTCTCTATTCTTCATAGTTTCTACTATATTTTTTAATCTATCTCATACCTTTTCATGAAATTTTCTATTATGCATTTCATTATGAGGGCGAGGATGACCTGCAGCTTGGCCTGACGTAACTGGCCGACCTTCCAATGCCATATTTCTACCAAGCTGTTGTGAGTTTGCTCTAGTACTGCCGAGATTACCATTGCCTAAAGGACTTTTTTTATCAAGCCCCAAAACATCTATCCACGCCTGCGTATTCAGCGCAAACTGATACAGATTCTACCCACACCACAATCCAATCGGATCCTGATTCAGAAACCGCCCGACCTTTTTCAGACGGCCCCAGGCGGTGTATTCGCCGTACCATAAGAGATTACCATGGATGTCGGTCATCTCCTGTGGGATGCCGGTTTGGTCGCAGTGGAAGTAGTGGGTTTGTTGACGGTTTACTTTTTTTCATTCAAAAGAAAATTTTAACATTTTTGATAACCGATTTATATAATATAGAATTGCCAAATGTTCATCTTGGTAACAATATTCTTCGGTTCTCAATCCTCTTTCAGAATAGAATATATGCCATTTTTTATTTTCTTCAATAATACATAATGATTCATCATTTACTTCATTGATTGAGTAACTATCTTCTGGTACTCCTTTACTTTTAAGATATGAATTCAATTCATTAATTTTTAACATTTTCCTATTTTCACCTCTTCTAGATGCCCAGCTTCTATATATGATTTAACAGATTTTGGCAATTCATACTGTGTCCCTAATCCAATCTCTCCGAACCATGGCATAATTTTACATGCAGCTACATTGTACCCTATATATGGTATAAGGCTTTCGATTAGAACCAGGAGGTAAGGCTCTCATAGGGTATGGTGTTCCTACTGGAGACACAAAAGTTCCTCCTGGATAACCATACCTATCAACAAGAGTGCCAACTGGAAGTGTAATGCTCCACACTTCACCTAAAGCGCCTCTATTAGGAGGCCAATATGGTACGGGCAGTTTTTTATTTAAACCTAGGACATCAAGTCACTTATTTGTATTAGGCGCAAACGCACACAGATTCCCTCCACCCAACGTTTCATACAGGCTACGGCTTGCTAAGTTGAAACTGAAGGTTTCATTTTAATTATTAAGTATTTTGAATAAAGAAAATACCTGCTTGACTTCCAGATAGAAGTTTTTTCTTAATATTTTGGTCATAATAAAAATAACCAATACCATTCTGAAAAATATGTAACTTTTTATCTATATCTTCTTCTAATAATTGCAAGCAAAAACTAAACTTAGGAGAAGGATATATTATATCTTGTTCAAAATAAGGATTACCAAAAATTTTGGATACATCCAAGCCCATCCCTTTATCTTCAAAGAATAAATGTTCATCTTCATTGTATTTTGCATCAGCTTCTTTATCAATTTCATCAAGCCTTTCAAAAAATTTTCTTTCTAAAGAAATATTTCCTAAATCTTGCTTGTTGATATCTTGTTCCCTTTCATAAAGGACAGCACAACTAAAACCATCATTTAGTAAAATTAAATCATCCTGACAATTAACAGTATATTTGGATGAAATAGAGTCTTTTGCTCCTCCCAATGCATGCTCCTCTATAGAAATAAAAACAGAGATATAATAATTTCTACGAGGGAATATATTTTCAGGTAAAAAGTCAGAATAAAGAGTAAACAGATGTGTTTGATAGGCATCAGAATTTGGAACTTTAGGCCATAATTCTAACGGAATATGTTCGGCTCCTCCTCCAATATAACCAATACTATGTGGCGTTTTAGAAGAAGTAAAAAGTAATTTTGACATTTAAATTTCCTCAATTGCATTTATTTTTTTTTAGCAAATTTTATTGCCTGTTTGCGCATTTGTCTTAGTTGATTTTGTGTAATATCTTTTTTATTTTCAACTAAGACCTCCTGCATTGATCTATACATAATTCTAATTTCGTCTTTACCACGTTTTAAATAATCCTTCCTTCTCATTCCTTTTGTAGCCCTTAGCCGAGCTTCTGCATTATAAACCGCTCTATGTAGATCTTTTGTAAGCCCCATTGCCGGATTACCTTTAGCTCCTTATTGTCGTAAATGGCTATCATTAAGAAAGGCATTTCCTAATATTTCATGAGCATCAATATTGTCCCCTACATGTCTTTTTGAACCATAGGGTGCAACACCCCCAAGTTTAACTAAACCCCATAAATCAACCCAAGACTGCACATTTGGTGCAAACGAATATAGATTTTCCCAACCCATTAACTCAATCGGATCCTGATTCAGAAATCGCCCAGCCTCAGGCTTATAATACCCGAAGAAGTTGTAATGCAACCCCGTCTCACGGTCGGCATACTGGCTCTGTAATCGGAACGGCTGGTATGAGCTATCCGTTACCTTAGTTTCCTCTTTCAGACGACCCCATGCGGTGTATTCGCCTAACCACAAGAGGTTGCCGTCCTTATTGGTCATCTCTCTTGGGATACCGATTTGGTCGCAGTGGAAGTAGTAGGTTTGTTGACGGTCATGGGGTGCTCCCTATTTGGGGGATAGGGCTATCTAAAAATGTATTTCAGATAACTCTTTTACATTTTACAGGGGTTATTGGAGTTTGATTACGTCTAGGCTAGTTATACCATATGATTCTCCTTGTAGAGCCAAAAGTAACTTTGCTAATATTTTTGCTAATAATAATTCTTTTGTCTAATTTCCCAGAATATTTTGTTCCTGCTAGTTTCTGAAATAAAATAATATTTAATTCATTGTCATTGTAAATAGTAGTTTCCATACTTGATATTCCCATTGCACTATTGCCAAGTAAACCTGTCAAATGAGCTTCTCTATTTCTATTTTCTTGAGCTTCAGTAATAGTAATTTTAAAATTCCAAATGTCATTAATATCAATTTCATCTTTTTCTAGGCAAAGCAGTTGTTGCATTTGCTACTCCTCCATTAGCTTTTATGATAGATTCTTTAAGAGTTGTAGGATTGCTGATGGGGCCTAATCCACCAACTATATTAGAGTTAAGGTCTTCTTTAGTCCCTCAACAACCCAATCGGATCCTGATTCACAAACCGCATCGCATCAGGCTGGTAATACCTGAAGAAGTTGTAATGTAGCCCTGTCTCATGGTCGCAATAATGATTTTTTCAGGTGAAAGGGATGGTATACGCTATCTGTTACCTTGGTTTCCTCTTTTAGACGACTCCAGCCGGTGTAGTTGCCGAACCACAAGAGGTCGCCGAACCAAACGAATTCAGTTTCCTCTTCGAGGCCACCTGAAACTTCCTAACTGGTTTTCAGACTACTTCAAAGAGGTATCGAGACCGTCTGAAATGGTTTGAATTTAAATAGTTTGCTAAATTTGTTTTTTAAGAATTTTCTCTAAATAATCTGAAAAATTAGCTGCTAAAGTTAGCAATTCATCAGTGTCTTGATTGTAAATCATTACCGTTTTAGATGGGGAAATATAAATAGGATTTCCCCAGCCATCAGTGCCAATTATTAAATTACTTTTGCCATCTTTAAGATAATCGGAAAATTCTTTATTTAAATCAATAATTGTATCTTCCCCAAGAAATTCGGAATTATGTATTCCATATATTTGAGCATCCCTAACGACACACCCACCAAATCTCATTGTAAATTCTTTAAAATCCTCATCTAACTTAACATTAAGTGATTTCTCTATATTGAGGACCTCATCATCAGTTGTTGGCTTTCCTTGAGCGACTGGATTTTTTTGAAAGAAAGCAATTAACTGCTCTAAAACAAATTTGTTTAACATAAATACTCCTTATTAAACTAATAAGACTTACCTGCTTTTAGGTCTCTACGTCTTAACTCTTTTCTGGATCTATATTTCCAATATTCTCTACGGCAATTTCAAAAATCCTGTCTGACACTGTCATTTCTCACACCTTTACCTTTTTGATTACTAATATGTTAGATAACTTTTACATTTATAGTGATTTTTCCATGCGTTGTAGTTGCCGAACCAAACTAAGCTACCGTCCTTATCGGTCATTTCGCGTGGGATGCCGATTTGGTAGCAGTGGAAGTAGTGGGTTTGTTGGCGGTTTTCGTAGTCTTCGCTGATGTGGTTTAGACAGGCGAAACCGCCTTCGTGCGTACCACAATGCTCTACGTCGGGATTGGAGGTTTCATGCGGGCTACGGCTACTTTTCTAGAAACCTTGGCTTATGTATTCGATTAACAAAATAATAAGTAGATTTAGGAATTACTTATTAACTTTTCGAGATATTCAATACTTCTGAATAAATTATGTTCACCTATTTGCTGTATCAAATTTGATGAGCCCCCAAATAGTATTTTTTCTAAATACTTTTTAAGAATTATAAGCTCATCTTTTTTTAAGAGATTTAAAGCATGAGTGATGTTTTCTTCAGTAGGTATATTTATAATAAATTCTTCTATATTTACTGAAATATCATCATTTCTAATGCCATTGCTGATGCTATCAATAATTTTAGGCATTAAATAATTTATTCCTTCTGGTGAAAAAAAGATGATTGGTACTAAATTATGTTCATCAATAATAATTTTCTCTATTGGGGTATATTCGTAATACTTAAATTCCTCTTTAAATTCCTCTATTTTATAGATGTTTTCTCGATAGAGTTTTTTGAACAATCCTTTTTTAGGATAATCTCTGTAGGTAATTTTCAGGAAGGGCATATTTACCTCCATTATGTTAGATAACTTTTACATTTATAGTGATTTTTCCATGCGGTGTATTCGCCGAACCACAATAGATTACCGTGGATGTCGGTCATCTCTAGCGGGATGCCGATTTTGCCGCAGTGGTAGCGGATGCTTTCAGTAACGGGGAGGTATAGCATGTCGCACTGCACATCGCCCAGTCGGTTTCGGGAAAGCCGTTTTGTGCGTTCGGCACTTCCCATTGATGATTGGCGATGAGTTGGCTGTTGCCGTTGTAGTCGAATTAATAAAAAATAATGCATATGGGAAAGGCCTTCTGAAAATGTATTTTAGACGACCTTAATTATTTTGTTATGTCTTGACCTAATTTAAGGCTACTAACTTTATTATTTTTTAGATTTAGAAAGAGTATCTGAAATAAACTTTTCAAATCCCATAAAGTTTAATAAAGGAAATGTGAATAATTCAGGTTTACACTTGATGAGTAATTCTAGTATATGGTAATGATGATGTGGGAATTCATCCTTCCAAGGGAATTGTTTTATTTCTGAAATTGCCTTTTCTTTTGATACGTCCATTTTCTTAGAAAAGTCAGGATTATGCATAATTTTCATAATAGGATTAATAGATGTATAAATATTAATATATGGATTATTATAATTTGTATCTTTTGCAATAATACGCCATTCAGTATCTAACTTAGCCTGGAATAAAGAATGTGCATCTAATATTGTTATAAACAGTATAGATAGTTTATCATAATCATAATTTTTAAATAAATCATCCGGATGGGGTTAAAAGATATCAAATATCTCTGCAGATACACCTAATGGATTTTTTGATAAAATACGGCCAAAACCAAATAGGTCTATTTTTATTTGAAATGCAAAAATATCGCCTTCTTTAATATATCTATACAAAGTTTTAGGTTTTTTGTCCCACCCTAAAATTTTTAAGCTATTCATATTGTAATCTCCATTAAAATTAGTGAAAACGTGCGGTCGTATTACAAAATAAGATACTTTTCTATATATCTGTATTGCTCTTGTGTACATTTAACTGAAAAAAATATTTTTCCACTTATAATACTTTGGGCAGAAAAAATATCTTTCTCATATTTGAATTTTATTTTACTTAACGGAATCATTCCTTTTCTATTTTCTTTTCCACAAAAAAGCTTATATTGTAACTCATTATTACTTATACCTATGTCTCCACAAGTTTTTTGACTATTATATTCTGATACGACTATATTTAACCAGCCATGTTGAAAATCATAAGAGTAATGTGAAACATAAGGTAAATTAGAAGAAGAGGATACTATTAGAGATAAAATTAAACTTAAAATTGATTTCATAATTTATTTACCATTTAATTTATTAATTTCCTTAGATAACGAAGTAGGAGTAACCCAACCAGACATTTTCATTTTCCCAGCAACTCATACACTCATCGCAACAGAAAAATAACTTATTAAAGTTAATGTTTTTTTAATAATTAATCTTCCTTGTCCATCACATATAGGACATTCTTTAAACCAAAAATAATCAGTTTTTATCATATTGAGTCTCCTGTAAAAGGTGGCTGGTGTCACATAGTCTTAAAATTCCTACTACGTAAACAATGCTAGAATTTTCTACATACTACGATATTACGCAAGTTATAGCTTATACAAATTATTGTGCCAAATACCCTGTGTCATAATCTAATCGTCAGTTTCCACAAACTCATCTAAGAAAATATATATTTCTTCTATATCTACTTGAATTGGTATGTTTATTGCATAGAAATTTACATTAAATGCTTCAGACTCACATCCAAGATCTATTAGTCTCGTTAATATTTTATCTTTAAATTTTTGGTTATCATTAAAGAAAACAATCCGCAATGTACTGTTTTTACTATGAATGATAGTTTTATCATATAATAAGTAATTTTCTTCCGTTTGTATGACGCTAACAATATCACCAAAAGAGATTTCTTTGCTATAAAAAGGAATATTATTTATTTTAAAATAGCCTTCTTCAGTCGCTTCTGCCCAAACGCTTTCCATAGATACTGGAGGATAACCATCAATTACTTCTAAATTTAAAAAAAGCTTTTTCATTTTAATTACCTTAAATAACCTTGCTACCTACTGTAGGATCTTGATTTAACAATTCGCACTTTCTTCAGTTAAACGTTAGTAATATTCTTTATAGAATCATACATTCATTCTTCCGAATAACGAATATTTTCATGGCAAATTTTTATTTCTTTGTCTTTGAAAAAAGAATATCCTCTTGAGTCAGATATGTCAACCATTCCTTTTGAATTCACTCGATTTATAAATAACTCTAAACCTATTTTATCATTATCATCGTATATAAGAATATTTTACTTTAAAAGTAGGATGAATACAATTTTTAAACTAGATTGTTTTACATAAATATCTAAATCCGCTTTAAGAATTTCATCATTTGAAGCTTGTGTTTCTCTTAATTTTGTAGAATGTTCAATGCGTATTCGATGTAAGTTGATAAAGGTTAAAGCCCCTTAGCAACCTAATCGGGTCTTGGTCGGAATAATACCCTTTGCGGCTGGGAGGTTATAAATAAAGTTGAATCGTACTTGTTATTCTTTTTTTTGTTTCAACACTAATTTCTTGGTTAAAATTTTGGATTAATTTTAAAAAATCAATAATTAAGTTGATTTGACTAGTGTTAAATATCGTACTTTGGTTTCTTAGGGCAATATATAAAAAGTCAACAACGTAACCATATAAATGAAATTTAGATAAATTAGAAAAAATATATTTTAAACAGCAAGGAGTAAAATATAATATAGCCTTATTAGTAAAGGCTTGCCACTCTAGTGATTCAAGTATTGAGAGAAAATCATCGTATGTTATTTCAATCCAAGTTTTAGTAGATAGTTGCATTATAGAATATATATAAGAGTTATCACTATCATCAAAACTTATGGTGTTATTTTTATCAACCTTGAAAACTGGAAAAGTAGACCCAATTTTTTCCTCTAGATAATTTCTTTCTTGTATATATTTTACCTCCATAAGGAATTTTTCAAATTCACAATATAGTCCTAAGTCTTTGATAAACTTGGAAATATATTCTAAAAAATCTTGAATTATATTGATTTCATTTTTGGTTAAAGATTGTAGTAAATTAAATAGTTCACTTACTTCTCCTTGGGATATGTTAGAATAATAGCTAAATAATTCTATGAAACAATCATTATCTATACTAGGATTTTCTATTGAGCTTAGTAAAAGTGTATTTAAATGTAAAGCATTTTCATTTTTTTGTTTATCTGACATTTGATTTTTAATTAATAAAATTAGATTGTTTTTTTTCATGTCTTACTTCCTACATTTTAAGGTATGGCACCATTTGATTGATTTATTATCTATTTTTTATTTACGTTTTTAAAAATCATTTAATAGTTTTACTATCTTCTCTTTATTTTTGCTGGATGAGTTAATTGCAATTTTAACGGCATTTTCTCCAAATTCATTTTGTATATTTTTATCAGATCCATTATCAAGGAGTATTTTCACCATTTCTATATTTCCAAACATGCATGCATAATGTAGGGGTGTATATCCTAAGTCCCCTTTAAGATCGATCAATGCTCCATTTTGAAGAAATACAAGAGCATCATTTAAAGAATTATTTCTGGCAGCAATATGCAAAACTGTATCATCCATACCTCCTACTTGATTTATATCTTCAATAGTGTCACCCAAGAAATCAGGATGCGTTTCATATTTTTTTAAAATACATAACAATTCTTTTTCCATTAATAATACTTATAGTTGTAAGTTGATAAATTTAATATCTTGATCTTATTTATTACACGTAACGCAATTTTCTTTATGCTCTTTTTTAGATTGTTTAATCTGTTTTTACGTTCTTGTATTTTTTGAGCATGACCGTCCCGGCCGTATTCATAGGCGGTTTTGACTTAGATTGTTACGGAATAAATATTTCAGACGACCTTAATGTATGCGTTAGGAGAAGGCTAATTCTATTTACGCTTGTTTTAAATATCCTTCTTTTTTAATAAAAATATCCTAAAAATTTCATGGCCAAAACCGTCATCAAATTTAGAGTAAACAATGTTAAAAATTTCTTTATAATTAAAATCAGATGAATATTCCTGTAACCATGGGAAATTTTCTAAATTTAAATCTGGATAATTTTTAAATGTATTTTCATATTTCGACTTATAAATGCATATGTTAGGTATATAAAAACTATATAGATTATGTAATTCAGAACTTATGTCTGGGTATGTTACACATATTGATAAATCGTTATCTTTCAGAATATCTTTTGCCATTAAATTTATATTATTAATGTAAAATATTGCAGTATTTAAAAAGAACAAATTCAACTGTTTCGGGGATAGTATTTTCAAAAATGGTTTTTCTCTTCCAGTTCTAGTAATCAAAGGAATTTCTTCAAATTCAACAGGATGTTTAAGTAATTTAAATATTTCATCATACTGATATGATTTTTCAGTTTTTGCTAACTTTGTTAATAGTTTTAAGTATTCCATTATGTATTCCATCCTTTTGGAGTGCCTCCAATTTCTTTTAAAAATGTTTCTGGAGTATGCCCTTTTAAAATATTAGGATTTTCCATTACCTCATCAATATTTTTAATTGGTCCCTTACCTTTTTTTAGTGTTTTTTTGGCTTTTTCACCGCATTTTCCAATGCACTGCTTAATAGCCTTTCTCCCTTTTGCAATCAGTTTACCTATTCCTAAAATAATAGCTCCACCAATGCGAATCACTAATCCCCAAAATAATCCATAAGGATCAATCCATCCCTGTGCATTGGGTGTTGATCCATATAAATTATCTCCTCCGCCTAGTCCAATTGGATCCTGATTGATGAATCTGCCACATTCTGGCTCATAATACTTGAAGAAGTTGTAATGCAACCCCGTCTCACAGTCGGCATATTGGTTTTGCAGGCGGAAGGGCTGGTATGCGTTTTCCGTTACCTTGGTTTCACTATTCAGTTTGCCCTAACCGTAGTAATCTCCAAACCAGATTGCCTTCGCCATAGGTTATCTCTCTTGGGATGCTGATTTTGCCGCAGTGGAAGTAGTGGGTTTGTTGGCCGATTTCGCCTTCTTCGTTGGTCCAGTTGTGTACCTGTGCCAAGGATTCGCGCGTACCGCACACGCCTTATGTCGGGATTGGAGGTTTTGTGCGGGCTACAGCTTGCTACGTTGGGACTGAAGGTTTTGTGCAGGCTACGGCTTGCTACATCGGGATTGGAGGTTTCATACGGGCTACGGCTTGCTTATTCAAAATCTATAACATCTCCTTGTGAGAGAATTTCATCGAAATTGTCTGCTATTTTCCCGATGCTTCCATCATCTAGCCAATACTCCCATATTGAGAAATCATCTTCCAAATCAAAATACACGCACGCTCCATCAGCTAAAGAGCCAAACAGCAAACCTCTTTTTACTCGTTCTGAGTCAATATATCCATTTGAGTCATGCCTTTCTACAATATTAGGCATCTGTTGTTTCTCTTTATTTATCTCTACTAGGTATTTTAAATAGCACCATTGAGGAAAGCCATTTAAGTTATCAAACAACGATTCTTCATTAAACAGATTAATTTGATAGTTGTTGAATTCAATCTCCATAAATAATTGAAATTTATTAATAGTATTTTTATACGAAATCGGAAGTACGATTTTCAACTTATTTTCTATATTTGATAACTGATTCATAGCAACTCCTTAACGTCTATTTACAATATGATGGTTTCTTACAACTTCTAACATGATCTTGTGCACGCTTTTTCCAATATGCTTCACGAAAACTGTCATATGCTTGAGCTTGGGTTTTATTTCTACGGAAACTTTCTGTAATGAAAAAATGTAATTGTTTACTAATTTTCTGATGTATTTGCTGATTTATTTCTAGTAAAGAACCGGGGTCTTTTCCAGATATATGGTGCAGTTGAATTTCTCTACCATTATGACCTCGTGGAGCCTGACTTTTCCACATTTTACAAATATTTGAGTTGGTAAAAGCAAAAGCTTTCGGGTCTTGATAGACAGTTCTACCTTGATAAGTAACAGGTTTTTTACTTTTTAGCATATTACGCATGAGCTTAGTCATCTAGACGGCACTCAATCCCAATGTATCTGACCAATTTTGCGTATTGAAAGCAAACTGATAAAAGTTTTTTCCGCCCTCAAGTCCAATCGGATCCTGATTCACAAACCGCCCCGCATCAGGCTCGTAATACCTGAAGAAGTTATAATGCAGCCCTGTTTCACGGTCGGCATACTGGTTCTGCAGGCGGAAGGGTTGGTGAGCAGTTCTGAATATGTTGGTTTCATTCTTCAGTATGCCCCAACCGTAATAATTGCCGAACCAAACTAGATTGCCATCCTTATCGGTCATCTCTCTCGGGATGCCGATTTGGTCGCAGTGGAAGTAGTGGGTTTGTTGTCAGCTTTCGCCGACTTCGTTGGTCCAGTTGTGTACCTGTGCGTACCTCACATGCCCTATGTCAGGATTGGAAGTTTCATGCGGGCTACAACTTACTTATTCATCTTCATAAGCATCACCATAGCTTTGAAAAGAAGAATCTAACCAAAACCACTCTTTTTCATTGGAAACTAATTTTTCCAGTAGTTCTGTAAATGATTTAGCAATAATGGGAGACTCATCAGGTGTAGCATGAGTTTCTATAAAACTATCATAACAAAAACCAAATCTTTTTTCATTTAAGTCTATACTGATATATTGACTGAGCTCTTGTGAAGATGCAATCATGAACCAATCATTACTGATATCATCTGCCAACTCCTCCCAAATAACATCATCAGCTGGATATAGAATTTGGTTTGTTGGTTGCAATTCTGAAAGTGAACTGATTCTTATCTCACAAGAAGTATTAATATTAAGAATAGCATATTCATAATTTTCATAAAAGAATTTTAAATCTTGTGGCAAAGGAAAAGCAAATTCTGGTTTTGATACTGCTTTCAAAAATTTATGGCTACTTTTTTGTTCTAATTTTTCAATTAATTCTTTGATTTTCATAAAATACTCCTTAGGACTGAGAGTTTTTGTTCAGGCTACAGTTTGCTAATTACTTTAATTTAGATATGGATAGAATGCCATTTCCCATCATAACTATCAAATTCTTTTACATTATCTAATTTCCAGAGACCTGCCTGTTTTTTGAATTTATAAAGTCTTTGTACTTCCATTCCAGCGTAAAGCACATCACTTTTTACAGTTATAGAGCTAGCTTTTTCTTCTATTTCAATGATTTTCTCGTTATTTGGATTGAATGTTGGAAGGTAGTTAACAGTCATACATTCTAACTTTCCCATTTTTCTTGGTTTATCTGTTAGGTATTTATCGTATATTTCCTTTAGTGTTTGTTTCAAAATCTCATCAGGAATATCTGTGCCTGCATCAATATGCTTATTAGCATTATCTTCCCATTTATACATTTCCATCAGAAAACAATTTAATACAGTTTCAATACTTTTATACATAATTCAATCCTTTTTAGTTTTGTTTAAGTTGTTTGTACGAAGAATAATCCACCAGATAGATCTCGCTCTATAAAAATATATCCTATGTTCTCAGTTAGATAAAAAATTTCATTTACTTTTTCAGGTAGGTCCATTCCTAAGATTTGACCTATGAAAATATATTTTTCTAGAAAATCATCACTCTCTTGCTGTAAATATTCAGGTTGTCCTCCTAAAAAACTCATTTCATCTAAATTCTCAATAGGATTAATTGGATAAAATTCATCTAGGTTAAACTTGAACTGATTTTTATCTCCGACGATAACTCTCGTGTATCCTTGAATAGCATCGTCAATTTCAGTAATGTAGTCAAGAAAATAATCTTCTTTATCATAATAAGAAAAAACGTAAATTGCTTTATCTTTATATTCCATATCCTGAAAATCTGTTTTAAATTGAGGTGCAATAGTTAATAAATTCTCAATAGGTATGAAAGCGATCAATGCTAACTCATGACCATCTGGCGCTATCACTTTATTTGAATAGTCTAAATCTAGCCCAACTAATATATCATTTATATTGGACTTACTATCTAAAAAGTTAAAATTAACGTATCCATTTTTTTCATTTAAATTCTCCTAAAAATTTAAGGACATTTCTTACCTGTTTTTTTCAATTTTCTAAGAAATTTTTTAGCTTCTTTTCTTAAGCATCCTCCTCCAGAAGTTTTAGGTTTGTAACGATAATCCGCTAAATCTTATTAATTAATTGATATTTATCAATATTTTTAATTCGTCTGGTAGTTTGGCACCATTTCTATATGCCTTTTTAGCCCAAAATATGGCTTTTTCTTTATTGCCTTGTGTGAAAAATAAATCGGCTAAATTGGATTGGGCAATTGGATGTCCATTTTTTGCCGCTATCTCTAGCCATTTAAATTCCGAATCTTGATCCAAAGATACAAACATATGGTATTGATATAATTTGAATGCTGAGTTTTTATCTCCATTAGTGGCGTTCTTTTCGAGAATTTGAATTTCTTCATCTGAAATCCAATAAATACTACCAGTTGATATGAAATTAGTCATTTTCTCATTCCTTTATGGATGTTGTTTACATGATATTAAAGGTGTTAATTTCTCGTTACTTAAAACCAAAGAAATTCATTAGGTGCTTTAACTGTAGTATTTAATTCATTAGCAAGTTGATGTCCAAGAGGGTTTGCTCCTTTTCCTGTATTACAGGATAAAATCTCAACCGTCATACCTGATTTATAGTTAGGATCTTTTTTAATTCTCGCTGCTAATTTTTTAGCATCCAATCTTTCACCTGTAGCCCCATCTACCATCAATGAAGGATTACCATGCCCTCCTACTTGGAAAGTATTCGGTTTATTGGCAACTTTTTGAGCGTAAGAGTGTATGTCTTCATTACTTGGGAATAAATTCATATTAACTCCAGCTAAACCTAACCAATTGCCCCATACTTGGGTATTAGGTGCAAACTGATACAGATTCTCCCCACCCATCAACCCAATCGGAAGGGCTGATATACGCTATCCGTTACCCTGGTTTCCTCTTTCAGACGACCTCTATGTTAACTGCTAATGAGATTGTTAAAGAGCAAATAGTTCAGACGACCTCAAAGAAGATAGTGAGGTCGTCTGAAAAACAGAAATCGCGTGCGTGCGTACCGTACACACCCTACGTCAGGACTGAAGGTTTTGTGCGGGGCTATGGCTTGCTTATATTCTTTTGTTACATTGAGTTAGCATTGGGATTGAAAACAACTAATTTACCTTCAGGGTAAGACCCCAGCCAGCCACATGGGAAATTCCCTTTTTTATATGCTTTAAAAATGGTATTCCATAGTTTATTTTTAAGTAAATGGGCCATATTTAGATGGCAATTAAACAAATCCATTTCAATATCATTTAAGTATTCTATGTAACCAACCTCTTTTAGCCTTGATTGAATAATGGGAACTATCTCTTTATCCCAAGTGGCTCGCTCCTGAGCATTTGTTAATTTTAGAATTAATGAGTTATTTTCTCTTAAGTCAAGCCAACAAGTATCTACAGCTGTTTGGCTATATAGATAAGTTTCCATTTCTTCAATGTTATTAATAAAATACCAATCCATATTTTCAATGGTATCAAAAGTCAAAAGTTTATTATCAATAACGTTAAATAACTGTTTCATTTTCATATCCTTTAGTAAAAATTATTTTTTTAATAGATTAATCCAATCCTGTGCAGTCACAGGAGCATACATTTCTAATTGCCCTTTTTTCAACGATTTATGCGCTCTTGCTTGAAGTGATTGTATCTTTCTTGTCTTTTCCTTATCACATTTAGATGATTGATCAATATCATCAATTAGTTGTGCAATTGCATCACTATATGCTTTATGATAACCAAGATGTTTAGCTCTCGTTGTTCCCTTACTTTTAACTTATGGTAGCATAATTCCGTTACTTTTGCCATTTAAAAAGAACAACTTATTACTAGATAATCTTTGTAGAAGTTTGGAATTATTAAATACTTCAACAGGTATTAAATGATGTGCCTACCTTCCCGTCCAACTAGTTTTTCCGGTTAACGTTCGACCTAATTCTCGTGAGTTACTTGCTGCTAAACCAGCTGGATCAACCCAAGCCTGAATACTCGGCGCAAACGGATACAAATTCTCCCCACCCAACAACCCAATCGGGTCCTGATTCACAAACCGCACCGCATCATGCTCATATTACCTGAAGAAGTTGTAATGCAGCCCCGTTTCACGGTCGGCATATTGGTTTTGCAGGCGGAACAGCTGGTGCGTCGTTTGCGTTACCTTGGTTTCCTCTTTCAGATGACCCCAGCCGGTATAGTTGCCAAACCACATGAGGTTACCGTCTTTATCGGTCATCTCACGCGGAATGCCGATTTGGTCGCAGTGGAAGTAGTGGGTTTGTTGCCGGCTTTGTTGTAGGTATAGTGGCGGTTGAACTCAATACAATAAAGATCGTCTGAAAACCTTGCGTTGGATTCAATGATCTATCTAGATGGCGATTATCATGTTTTTTATTTAAGCATAGTTTAATTTAAAAACGACAAGCTTCCCCTCAGGATATTTACCTTCCCATCCACAAGGCCAAAACCCTTTAAAATAAGCATCTTCTATCATATTCCAAAAAGGATGATTTTTCTTATATTTGTTATTTAAATAACAATTAAATAAATCGGCATCTACATCACTAAATAAACTATCTTTTAATCCCTCCTCTAAGTTCAAGGAATTTAATTTTTTTTCAATTGCAGGAACAGCATATTCATCCCAAAAATTGTCATCTTCATCTGTAGATAACTTTAAAATTAGTGAGTTTGATTCACGCGAATCCACCCAAACAGTCTCTAAATCATACTGCTGATATGCATATCTTTGTGCTAGTGGAATATCTTGAATAATTTTCCATCGGCTGTTTTGAAAATTACCTGATACTTCTAATAAATTATTTTTTATAAATTCTAACATTATATTCATAATGCTACTCCTTATTATGTTTAGTAATTAATCCAATCTTGTTTTGTTGTCGGTTTATATAAAGTCATACTTCCTGACTTTAGTGCCTTATGAATTTTGGATTGTAATGATTGAATTTTTCTAGCCTTTTCTCTATCACATTTAGAATTCTTATCAATATTATCTACTATTTCCATAATTGCTTGGTTATATCCTCTATGATAGCCCTTATGTTTAGAACGGGTAGTCCCTTTAGATAGAGATTCCGGTAACATAATTCCGTTACCTTGGTTTCCTCTTTCAGATGACATTACGGTTTGGTTGGATTTCGAACTGATCATTCGTTTAAAGATAAGGCAAATCTAAGGCCTCATCATAACTTTCATCTAAGATTTTATTGACTGAGGCAGCAAACTGAATAGCCTTCATATCAATAGTTTCAGGATTATTAGGAATCGGAAAGACAGCTATACCTATATTATTTTCTATTAACCATGGTATCCCATCCTCTAAAAATTCTTCTATCTCAATTTCATAAATATCAGAATTCTTATCCTCAGAATTTGCCATAATTCTCGCGAATTCTAATTCAGGCCATATGGCTAAAGATGAATTTTTCTCATCTCCCCATAATATCCAATCTCCGTCTTTGTCTGCTAAAACATATAAAACTCCAGAGTCAGTTATCCTTTTTAAAGTATGCTCATAACGTTCTTGACTGGACAAATTAAGAATTGCATTTATTGCTTTTTTATGTAAACCCATTGTTAACCTCCTAATAAATAAGGTAAATCAAATTCTTCCCCATACCACTCATAAAAATAATCATTGATCATCTTAGCAAATTCAATTGGATCAAAAATAATAGTTTCTGTTTTTTCATCTATAGGAAAAATAGCTAATCTAATATTACTTTCAGACATTAAAGGAACGGTATCTTCCAAGAAATTCTTTAGTTCCATTTCATCTATTCTCAATGCTTGAGGGTTCCATTGGAGAGCTAACTCCGCAAACTCAGATTCTGGAAAGATCATTAGATATTCTTTTCCTTCATCATCTTGCAAACATATCCAGTCATCCTTTCCATCTAATAGGTATAAAGTTTCAGTACCGGATATAGTTTTAATAGAATAATCCAATCTTTCTTTAGCTGATAATTTAACAATTGAGTCAATTGCTTGTTTTGGCAGGTCCATTATTTAAATCCTTTCTATTTCCGTGAATCTTTGATTTCTTGCTCAGATTTTCCACCACATTTTTACCCAATACAATCCCATTTAACGAATTATTTGATATTTTCAACATAATATATATCCTTTCCTGTATTTGTCTATGTCAATTAGTTTTTCAGCTATTAAGGAAAACGACCTCTAGATAGAATGCCATTACTAATGGTAATGAGATTTTAACGAACAAATAGTTCAGACGACCTCAAAAAAGATATTAAGATGGTCTGGAAAGCAAAAACCGCGTGCGTGCTGCCAAAACATACTCTCCATTGTGATCGAGGGTTTCATAAGGGCTACAACCTACTCATTCATCTTCATAAGCATCACCATAGCTTTGAAAAGAAGAATCTAACCAAAACCATTCTTTTTCATTGGAAACCAATTTCTCCAGTAGTTCTGTAAATGACTTAGCAATAATGGGAGACTCATCAGGTGTAGCATGAGTTTCTATAAAACTATCATAACAAAAACCAAATCTTTTTTCATTTAAGTCTATACTGATATATTGACTGAGCTCTTGTGAAGATGCAATCATGAACCAATCATTACTGATATCATCTGTCAACTCCTCCCAAATAACATCATCAGCTGGATATAGAATTTGGTTTGTTGGTTGCAATTCTGAAAGTGAACTAATTCTTATCTCACAAGAAGTATCAATATTGAGAATAGCATATTCATAATTTTCATAAAAGAATTCTAAATCTTTTGGCAAAGGAAAAGCAAATTCTGGTTTCGATACTGCCTTCAAAAATTGATGGCTACCTTTTTGTTCTAATTTTTCAATTAATTCTTTGATTTTCATAAAATACTCCTTAGGACTGAGAGTTTTTGTTCAGGCTATAGCTAGCTTACCTATACAAGTTATATTCTGTCTTTTGCTAAAAAAATATTTTCTAGTGTTTTCCTAAACGAAACCATATCAGTATCTATATTTATTTCAATATCAATATGTTTCTCGATTTTCAAAGATTTCTGAATATCTTCTCCGAAATCGAATGATAAAATATTACCTTTTAAATCATAAGCAACGTTATTGCTTTCAATTGAAAACGTTTGTTCATTGAATTCAAGGTATATTTGATCATCTTCATCTTGATTGAAGGTTAGGGTGAAATAATGAAAATTTCCCAAATCAAAGTAGATATATGACAAACCTTCATCATCGGACTCATCAAATGAAATTACTACTGGGTTCCACATAGTTTTATTTTTAATTAGCATACTACAACCTCACAATCGGATTCTCCAAAAATATACTCAATATATTCATTTAATCTTTTATCAGGTTGATAAGTAATAATTAGATTTTTAATACTATTTTGATAAATTTTTTGTTTTTCTTGAAAATAAATAACTAATTTATTGGAATAAATTTCTACCTTTTTGAAGCCACCTATTCCTGAATATTGCTGACTGTTTATTTCATAATAATAGTATTCTAAGTCGTCAACTTCTCTTTGCAAGATTAAGTAATTATTAGGATTAGGTTTTTTACTATCTGCAAAAGCAATGGTAAGAATACCATCTTCTATCTTGTAATACGTGTTTTTTGAAATAATTTCCATAAATAATTCCTTATCATATTGTTTCTTAACACTTTCCAGAACCAAGTTTTGCTAATCCCCAAGGTTCAAGCCACATAGATACATTCGGCGCAAACCAATAAAGGTTATCACAGCCATCCAACCCGATCGGGTCCTGGTTCACAAACCGACCCGCCTCCGGCTCGTAATACCTGAAGAAGTTGTAGTCAGCATCGGCATATTGGTTTTGCAAGCAGAAGGACGGTATGCGCTATCTGTTACCTTTTAGACGACCCCAGCCGGTGTAGTTGCCGAACCACAACAAATTGCCGTCCTTATCGGTCATCTCTCTTGGGATGCCGATTTGGTCGCAGTGGAAGTAGTGGGCTTGTTGGCCGCTTTCTCCGTCTTCGATGATGTGGTGTAGATAGGCAAAACCGTGTGCGTGCATACCGCACACCCTCTACGTCAGGACTTAAGAGTTTATGCAGGCTACGGCTTGGATTTAAGCGAGCGACAGCTTCTCAATCCTCATTAGCAAAAAATTCATAAGTATCTATCTCCTCTTTTACGAAGACTATAACAACTTTACCTTCAGGTATCCTTTTTTGGGACATGCCACCTATGGAAATACCTAAAGTGGGAAATGTAATATATGCTTTTCCATCAATGCAATCATATTCTTCTTTTAATTTTTTAATATTTTCAGGCTCAAAAAGATTTAAATTATCAAATATTGGATTCAGATGTTTACTACAAATAATGCTAACTAATTTATTATTTTTATATTCTAATGTGCAGGCATCTCTATATTCAGAAGTAATTTTAAGAATGTTATCTTCTATAACCTTTGCTGCCTTTCCATATTTAGCAATAATTTGCTCCATCGTATTTCCAAGTTGAAAAAAACGATTACCTAAATCTATGCCTTTAAAAGGAATAATTTTAACTTCATTCACTTGCATTTTCCAATGACCTTTCTTAGTTTAGATGCTTGATATTTAGTGATTAATTTCTATCTAACAGCTTCTCGCACCATCCTTCTCAATCTCTTATCATATTTATCTATAAATTTCCTCTTAGTCTCAATAATATCCATCTCCATAGCCAAATCCCATCGACCTTGAAGGATAAATTGTCTTTGTTGCGCTCTCCAACGACGAGCAGTAGTTGAACTCCCTGTACTTGACATGCCTCTATGATCTGATTTATCCATATGATACGCAGGTGCAGAACCATAAGATGGTCTATTTGGTAAATCTTTATATGCTCCCCAAGCTGGAGAGTGATTAGCTTCTCCTCCTTTATGACTCCCTCTCTCTCCTCTGTAAGTTCCTCTACGTGATAAATATAAAGTATCAATCCACCCAATGGAATTCGGTGCAAATTGATAAAAATTATTCCCACCCTTCAATTTGATCAGATCCTGATTCACAAACCGCCCTGCATCAGGTCGTAATACCTGAAGAAGTTGTAATGCAGCCCCGTCTCAAGGTCGCAATACTGGTTTTGCAGGCGGAAGGTTTGGTAAGAGCTATCCGTTACCTTGGTTTCCTCTTTCAGACGACTTGATAAGTCATTGGAACAAGAGGCCGTGTGTGCCTTGAGATATGCACACTATATGTATGCAGACTACGGCTTGCTGTATAATTTTTTCATTTGAGTATCAAATTTGTTGTGAACCATCAAAATTTGTATCTAACCCATCTATATATTTCTCAAAATCAAGGTGATATAGTTTTTTTAAATTTCTAATCCAGATAACAAATTCAAAGAAAATCTTAATATTTTCATCTGTTATTTCAAATATCCCGTTGTCTTGGTGAGATTCTTGGATAGCTGAGATAATTCTCTTAAATATTTCTTTATTTTCCCTAATTTCATCAATAGGTAATGTTTGCAATCTATCAATAAAAAATAATTCATCCTCAATACTTAAAATAGAGGGTAAGTTTTCTAGTTTTTTATTTAGTTTAAAAATAGTATTAATATAAATTTTTTAATAATTCTTGATAGTCCTTTACATCGAATTCAAGATCCATTCTGACCTTATCAATAAAACTATTATTTTCAAGTTTTTCTAATAATTCTTTCATGCTAAATACCTTTAAGTTATACAAAGCAAAGGATTGCTTCTGCTGGAACAGTTTATTTATTTTTAAAATAGTTAAGCGTTTACTCCAATAGAAACAGATAACACATCTTCCTCATTGTCGAGTAGAGATATATCGATAACTTTATCTATTTTATGACTAAATAATTTTAAACAATAAAAATTAGGTTTGTTTATTAATTCTAGCCAATTGCTAATATTTTTTATTTTGATCATAAACAAGGGGAATACTTCTATTGGTGTTTCAGCCGCATCATTTATCCCTCCATAAAAGTAAACATAAGCAATATCATTTTCCTCTGGTGCAAAAAAATTTAATATTTCATTTTTTATCGATAAAGTAAAATTTTCTTTTAATAATTCTATATTTCTATAAGGGGTAAAAGTACGATTTATTATTTCACATGAGAGTGGATATGGAATATTTTTTTCAGAATCTGAAATTAAATGATTTAAAAAATGAATTTCTTTCATTTTTTTCATTAAATGATTCTGTTTTAAAGTAAAGATCTTATCTTCTAAAGTTGTCATGATACTATTTCCTATGTTGTATGGTTACATTATCTTTGTAGGAGTTCCAAGAAAATGCACCATTCCCATTATTTCTTTTTTGAATAAAATTTTCTTCCATTTTGGTAGTAGTGAGCTTATTGGCGGGCTTCCTGAATCTGTCCGATTTTGTCGTAGACGTAATTAAGGACGCCGCTTCTTTGGTCGGCACTTTGAATCAAGTTACCGGCTTTGTCGTAGGCGTAGCAACGGTTGAATACGGTGCAACAATCTATAAAAAATGTTTCAGACGACCTTAATATCTTAGCCATCTGAAATACTTTGTAAAAGATATCAATACTATGATTTGCTAATAGGATCTATCCATTTATTTTCCAATAACCATTTTTCAACGTCATATAAAAAATTAGGATTAATTTTTTTAAGTATAGGAAATTGCTTTTCTTTTTTCTTTATGGTTTCAAAAAAATATCGATAAAACTCCTTGCCCAACATTTTTCTCTGTGCATTTATATCTTTTTTGATAGGTATAAAATCTTCCTCATAAACAA
Organism: bacterium; assembly: GCA_905221345.1. GTDB lineage: Bacteria > Bacillota > Bacilli > Lactobacillales > Streptococcaceae > Streptococcus. The sequence continues at coordinate 202,539 of CAJNCW010000001.1, read as the reverse complement.
CAATGTCAAACCCTAGTGCATTATAATTATCCTCTTTTGAATATCGAGATTTAGATTTCCAACCACTATCTTTTTCTAAACACCTAAAACATACTACCAAATCAAAAGGAAATTCAGTATATTTTTTTAAAATAGGCTGTAAACCATTCTCTATTTCACTATCTAACATACTAACTTTACTCCATTTTGGAGAGTCACTTGTAGTCCGTATTTCCATATTCACCTCTTTATTTTATAAACAGAATAAAACTAATGCTTACATTTATTCCCTGCTGGTAGTTTGCCTCTTTTCTTAATATATTTAATAATTTTCAACCTTTCCCAACGTTGCATTACTTTTTTAGGTCCCTTCATAACTTTTATATATTTTAAATTATTTCTATCTAACCATTGTTGAGAATATCGGCGCTGAACACCATTAACAATATTTTTTGTCTCCCCAATTTTCCAAATATCCCCTTTTTTCAACCAAACCTTACCCATAGGCTCACTTTTACCCCATTCCATTACAGGATAAAAGCCATCTTTCCTTGCAACAAGATAATAAAGTTCTTTAAGTCCTAAAGGACCAATCCAACTCTGCGTATTGGGAGAAAATTGATAGAAATTTTCTCCTCCTACCAAACCTATTACATCTTGACTTATAAACCGTCCTGTTTCTGAATCGTAATAGCGGAAATAGTTATAGTGGAGTCCTGTTTCAGAATCGTAATACTGGTTTTGCAATCTAAACGGCTGATGCGCGTTCTGATAGACGCGTTCATCTTTTTTCAGACGACCCCAGGCGGTATATTCGCCGTACCACAAGAGATTACCGTGGATGTCGGTCTTCTCGCGCGGTATGCCGATTTGGTCGCAGTGGAAGTAGTGGGATTGTTGGTGATTTTCGCTGTATTCGCTGATGTGGCTTAGACAGGCGAAACCGCCTGCGTGCGCTCTGCTCATACCCTACGTCGGGATGGGAGGTTTCGTACGGGATACGGATTGCTATAACTTACTTACAGAGTATTTCATGTTAGAGGAAGAAATTCCATCTTCAAATTATTACTAATAACTAATTCTTTGAATTTATCAGAAAAAGCCCAAATTAAATCATCATTTATATCTTTTGCACAAAACTCAAAACCAGATATATTTCCTAAAAATACAGGTGGATAATCAATAAACTTCTCTCCATCTATTTCATAAAAATTTGATTTTTCCATATCTACTAATCTAGCAGTTAATTTAATTTTTCCAAGGAAAAATTTAAATTCATCATTCTTGATTCTAAGTTTAGCCGGAAAAAAATCTAATTCATCTTTTAATTTATCAGCCAATTTATTAATGAAAGTTTCAGAGAACAATAACATCTTAGGAATTGTTTGAATATAATCTGTATTAGAAATATTTTTGGAGGTATATCCACTCTGAGCTATAAAAACTGCTTCATCTGTATAATTACCTTTATTGTAATTAATAAATTCTACAATTTTTCTATCATCCTGTTTTAAGTCCACATACGCTTCTTCATTATCAACAGCAGAGTATATTTGATAAAGAGTCATCATTTTTTCCTTTCTTACTATTACTTTTAGAAATTGGTGCAGCAAAAATATATTTGCCAGTTCTAAAAGCTTCTCCTAATTCGTTTTGCATTTTTAATATTTTTTCTGAGATTTTCTTTTTACTCCATTTTTTATTTTTAGCAATGGTAGCCAATCTTTCTAATCGTTGCTCCAGTCTCGAATTTGTGCCAAAGACTCGTAGGAATCCGAGGGTGTAGATATAGGTATACTTGCCATCCCAAACGAATCTGGTGGCATCTTCGAGGCCGTATGAAACTTCTTCGTTTTTCAGACGACCTTTAGGTTGTTTGTTGGTAACTACCCTAACTTATGCTTTGTTATACATAATTTCCTATCTTTTTTCTTAAAAATAAAAATATTTTTACCCAAAAGGGTGTTGTTAATCCCCAAATTCCTCCGAATATCAATCCTTCAAAGAGCATAAAACTCTCACTTTTGATTTGTATAGCTAATCCCAACAACATCCCAATTAACATTTGAATTATGGATAGATATTTAATATTTTTTCTTTCTAATTCTAAATGAAATAAAATAACTAGAAAGAAAGAGATGATCGGAAACACGATCAACTTAACTATCGTGTTATCTCCATAATAGGCCATCCATAACCAAAAACAAATCCATGAAATTAGAATACTAATCCAATACTTTTGAATAAATTCTTTAAATTTAATTAACATGGAAGTCCTTTGGCTATGATGTTTGCAGCATATTCTTGAGTTATTTTTGTTCATATAAAGTTAAATTCTTTTCTGTGCTTTTATATATGTCTGTATAGAAATAAATTCTATTATCTTTTATCTCTTTCAGATAAACCAAGTCTTCGATGCCCCCAATATACTCAATTGATAAATCATCTAAACTTAATATTGCAAGCCTAAATCCAACAAGGCAAAATCGTCTAATGAAAACAGGAATATATATTTTTCTATTGAAATATAACAAAGGCCCACCAAAACCCTGTTCTTGAGTAATAACTTGACCGTTAATGGACAGACTTCCAACTAAGGGAGAACCTTGATTAACTTCCATCAAATCAAGGTAACTGACTTCCCATTTGTCAAAAAAATTTTTTTCTTGAAAGTCTAAAGGAGTTTCAAGAAAAATTTTTAACTTAGGCATTTTTATATTTTTTCTTGTTAAAGAATTGAAATCTTCTTCTAATTCTACAAGGAGTTTACCAACCTCATTATTAAATGGCCAAGAATCAATTACTATACGAGACAATAAAAATTCTTTTCCTTTTTTTTGTTGAAAAATAGTTTCTGAATTTAGATAATTAATCATGTCATATAGTTCATTTTTTATAGAAATCAACTGCTGTTTATTTGTATAACTATATTCATCACAATTATTAATCATTTTATCAATTTCGACTAAAACTATATTAATCTTTTTTATAAATTGCTCCTGATTCATTGTCTTATTAATCTTTCTAAGTCATTAATATATTTTTGTATTTGTTCACCAGGAAACCCAATCGGGTCCTGATTCACAAACTGCCCCGCCTCAGGCTCGTAATACCTGAAGAAGTTGTAGTGCAACCCTGTCTCACGGTCGCAATATTGGTTTTGCAGGCGGAAGGGTTGGTGAGCAGTTCCGGCTATGTTGGCTTCACTCTTCGGTTTACCGCAACCATAATAATCCCCAAACCAAACCAGGTTATCTCTCTTGGGATGCCAATTTGGTCACAGTGGGAGTAGTGGGTTTGTTGGTCGCTTTCTCCGTCATCGTTGATCCTGTTGTGTGTACCTGTGCCAAGGGTTCATAGCTGTCGGGGGCGGTGTAGATATAGGTATACCTGCCGTCCGGTTGGATTTCCTGTAAGAGGTGGCTGCCGTACCAAACGAATCCGGTTTCCTCTTCGAGGCTGTCTGAAAATTAGAAACTACTTACGTGCGCTCCAAACGTACTCTCTGTTGTGAACGAGGGTTTCATAAGGGCTACGGCTGCTCAAACATCTTAAGTATTATAATTTAGATAATCTTTAATAAAATATTCAAAGTTATCCCAATGTTTGCTAAATTGTTTATTTTCTATAAATTTTTGAATAGTGGGAGCCTCTACAAAAAAAACTTCATCGGTATTTTTATCATACAGGATATAATCATCCAACTCATTATTCAACAGGGAAAAATAATTATCAGGTAAGCCAATATTTTTTCTCAAAATTTCTGTTTGGCTACTTGAAAAATCCTCTAAGTCCATTGCTAAATCAACTAAATATCCAATTTTCCCATAAATTTCATCACTATATGTTGCCCAAAATTCAATGAAGTCATGATTTACCTCCCCAAAACCTAACCCTTTGAATAATTTACGATATTCCTCCTGACTTTCTGGGAATATTCTACCAAATTCATCATTAAGATACTCCTTAAAATCATCATCTAACATAACAAACCTCTCTTTTGTAAATATGGGTAAATTAACATTAACATCCCCCAACTTTCCTTCTTTGCCTTTTTTCTGCTTTTGCTCTATCTTTCCGATATTGCCTTCTATCTTTACCAAATGCTTTTCTATCTTCTGCAAAATATGGATGCTTGCCACTTCCATCAACTTTCGCCAATTCATAGCTAGTTTTAGATGAGTTTGTTAAAGAACAAATGGTTCAGACGACCTCAAAGAAGATAGTGAGGCCGTCTGAAAAACAGAAACCGCGTGCGTGCGTTCCGCACACACCCTACGTCGGGATTGGAGGTTTCATGCGGGCTACTGCTAGCTGAATTATAGATTTAAAATTCAATGTAATCATCATTATCCATGTAATAATTTAGAGCATCAATAAATTGATCTTTTGTAAAATTTGGATACCGTTCATCTAAGTCATCGTAAATATCCATAAATACATCCCCACTACATAAAATATCCAATCCATTCTCATTTACAAAATCAGGAAAAACTTCTTTTCCATCCACTATTTTTGGACCGTTATCCAAATAACAAACCGTCTCTAAATCAAGGATACTCTCATCTTCATCAGAGGAAATATATATGTATGGAAATTTTGCAAATTTATCAGTATCTTCATCATTAAATAATCTAGCACAATCAATAATTTCTGATATGCTAATTTTTCTTCTAAAAAAATTATCTAAATTCATTTTTTGTTCCTTCTGTGCTTAAATTAACATTTACCTAATGGTTTACCAGTGCGACCGTTTAATTTTCCTCGCCGACCTGGTCTACCACCTCCCCATATACTTCTTCCGCCTTTTCTTTGTGGGTGATATAGACCATGATTTCTTCTATGGTCATTATAATCAACCAGTACCAACCTTTTTGTATCCTCATGATGATGCCATGTTAGTCCCTGTTTATTTTTACCTTTTCCCCAATTGGGACTTGAACTCATATCTCCAGATTTCATCCATTCTTTTAATTCAGGATAACGATTAAGCATATCCCGTTTAAATGATGGGTTAGATTCCATTTTTTTAATAAATGCCTTATTTGCATCATTAAATTGCACAGCATCACTTGAATATCTAATTCCTGAATCTAACTTATGGTCAAAGAAAATATGGTATTTCCCATTATTAGGTCGAGTAGCTAATCCTAACGGGTCAACCCAAGCCTGTACACTCGGAGCAAACCAATAAAGATTATCTCCACCAAACAACCCAATCGGGTCCTGATTCACAAACCGACCCGCTTCAGGCTTATAATACCTGAAGAAGTAGTAATGCAACCCTGTTTCTCATTCGAGGCCGTCTGAAAAGCGGAAACGGAACAGAAACTAACATCAGAATTTGAAGGTTTTGTGCGGGGCTTGGGCTTACTTTGAATGTGCAGACTGCTTTTGAACCGTTTTGGGGCTTTGAAAGCAGCCTGCACTTTTTCAGGTAGCCCGAAGGGGGACGCTCACCCCACTTCGGGACTGAAGGTTTTGTTCGGGCTACGGCTTGCTTATCACACTTTATTTCCTTTTTAATTTATTACTAATCTCTCTTACTACATTAGAAGGACCACTTAATGTTACTCCTATGTATGTTTCAATTTCGACAGTTAAAATTAAATTATTTACTTCGTATCTTGCCAAATAGTAATCCTGAGAACCTACTAATGCTGAAGATTCATCCTTTTTAACCGCACCTATCTCTTGCAAAGTTAAAAATAATGATTTAATAAGTTTTTCATCATATTCATTGCCAATAACAATAGACTCATTGATCATAATCCTAAATCCTTCCCGCCTGTTCGTGATGCAGACTCAATAATATCATCCCAAGATTTTCCTTTTTTACGCAACCAATCTATAGATGGACCTAGTTTATCACCATATTTTTCCACATTTCTAGCATATATTTCTTTTAATTTATCAGGTGGGGTTAAGTTTTTATACTTTACTCCTAGCTCACGTCTTTTCGAATGCAACGTTCGTGCAATAATTTCCTTATCAATACCCTTACGAGCCATTTTTTCTCCTAACGCCTTCAAACCATTCACTTCTTTAATATATGCTTGGCGTAATGGATGTACATGAGAAGTATTTTTTACACATTTGCCACATTTTAGCTTTGAAGCAACTTTTGATATTACTTTAGAAACAACCCCAACAACTATGGGAATTACACGAACCAAACCAGATTGACGTCCTTATCGGTTATCTCTCTTGGAATGCCGATTTGGTCGCAGTGGAAGTAGTGGGTTTGTCGGCAGTTTTCGCTGTCTTCGTTGATGTGGCTTTGATAGGAGTAACCGCTTACATTTATGCCACACACTCTATGTCAGGACTAAAGGTTTTGTGTAGGCTGCGGCTTGCTTCAATTATTAAACTGGAATCATTCTGCTAAAGCAATCATATAGATTTTTACCAATTAAATAGATATTTTGAAATTTCACTTCTTCAGGCATTGGCACACCAAATTCATCAAAATAATCTTCTTCATCCCATTCGTTTTCATGATCCCAATAGAAAATTTGCCCAATTCTTTTTCCTTGAGTACATAGACAAATCAAATCACCAAATTCATTACTTGATATCGGTAGAAAATTATCTGGTATTCTATTTTTATATTTTTCAAGCCTCTCACTAATTAGGGAGTTTTTTTGGTAGTTTATATTTTCACCATAAAAGAAACCTAAATCACCTCCACTCCATTCGATATTACCACCTACATGAATATCGTCATCAGGATAACAATATTCGGGCAAATCACTATATGGGGTTAACTTAAATTCTTTTATAAATCCTGTCTCTCCACCAAATAATTCAAGATAATCCAAATAATCAGAAAATTCTTCTTTAGTAATATCTAAAAATTTAGACATCGATTTTCTAGATGTAGGAATCAGTGGTTCAAATGTAAACCTTTGAACTCCACCCATTTTTTCAACCAAACTCTTAATTTTCATTTTCATTATTCCTTTCTGTTATAACTTCGTCAAACAATCAACATTTCTTATTAGGTCGTTTATTGCGCATAGCACTGGCTGGACCTGTATGTCGAATACCATCATGTAAAGATTCAGGGATCAATTGAGCCGTATTCCTACTAGAATGATGCAAAATCAGATTATTTCATGGAGCGCAATATATAAGGTTGTCTGAAATACAAAACAGTATTCGTGCGTACCGCACGTACCCTACGTCAAGACTGAAGATTTTGTGCGGGCTACGGCTTGCTGGTTTTTAACTATATTTCAACAATTTTTCTTCATATAATGCTTGAATTTGTTTCAAAATAATCTCGTTCATTTGTTTTTCTAATAAATCATTAGTAGAGTTGCAGATAATTTTAACAACAGAAGCAGCAGATAATAGTCCTAACCTCATAAAGTATTCAAGTTCAAGATCATCATCTTCAATTGATTCCTTCACATTTTCCATTCCTTCTTCAACAAAATATAGCGATAGGTGTCGTGCAAAATAATTATCTAATCCTTCTTGAGCACCTTTTTGGCTTTTATACTCGGTTACAGACTTTAGTAATTCAAAAGATTGCTTTTTCTGATCGTTAGAAATAATAGGAGATTCATTCAAAAGACCAAGTATATATTCTACATCTCCCCATATTTCAAAATCCTCTTCAAATTTTACTTGCAAAATAGCAGGAATAATGATTTTGAAAGGTTCATATATCTTATTGACAAATAAACTACTAATTAAGTCGGTAAGCGCTTCTCTACTCTTGGAATTATTAAAAGAAAATTTCTTTTGAAGAATAGCAATCTTCTTTTTCTGTTTTTTTGTAACACAAAATTCAGCAATTTTATTAAAGTCTATATTCATAGTTTTAAAGCCTCCATATATTGGTTAGATTATCTTGAATTTTACTTGAACACCATCAGATAAATGCGATAATGCCGCTTTTATAGACTTAGGTACTGTTTTTTCTACATATTTCATTAGGTAATTTGAACAAAAACATTACCTAATGAACAATTTTCATTACAGAAAAAATAATAAAACTCATCTCCAAAATCTTGCTGGAACATATTATCTATCTCTCCTGCATATATTTGAAAATGAAATGACATATTTGGTTTCTGAATAGGATCTTGTAGCCAGTATGGTACCTCATCACCAGATTCACTGATTGAAAGTTTTTTGCTAGGTTCGATACAGCTTACCTTTTTTACTTTTGAAGAACGAATATCACTTAAGATTACACAAGAACTTTTATTTGGCTCTGGATTTTTATCGCTCAAATCATATAAATGTTGATCATCTTCATGATCGTAAGTAATAAAGATATTACAATACAAGTTAATATCTAGCTTTTTATTTATTAAATTTGCAGGAAGACCCATAAAAAACAGCATAGGGTTTCCATTATAATCTACAGGCCAACTAACTTCTTTCTCTAAAAGAGCTGGGCCAAACATTCGAAAATCAAATTCATCCGCAAATTCATCTATGATTTTTAATTCACCTAACATTTTAGTAGCTCCTAAAATTTAATACCCTAAAGAACTCAAATGTTGCTGAGCCTGTTTTCATCATTTGATTAACAAAATCTTTATCATTCTGAGTTAATTCAGACTTATTACCACAGTATGCACAAACTATAAACATTATTTCCTCCTAATTTAAACCATCGTACCACACATTCTCTACGTCAGGACTGAAGGCATTGTGCAGGCTACGACTTACTTTTCATCGTAATTGGAAGTTTCATTGGCTACAGTTCGATTAGACCTCGATAAAACATTCAAAAAAATCAAAGTGATTTTTATCGAATGCAATTAATAACTTGCCTTCAGGAATTTTTTTCCCTGTCATACCTCCTATGCAAATTCCGAGGTTCTTAAAAAGAATATATTTTTTTCCTTCGATAAATTCTGAATCGATAGCTTTAAGGTTTTCGATTGAATTTTTAAATATATCAATATTTCCTAATATGGGATTGGAATCTTTTAAGCAATATCCATAAACCAGTTTATCGTTTTCATAAACTAACTCACAAGCATTCCTATATTCCACCTTATTATTCATAATATTATCTTCAACCATTCTTGCTGGTTTTCCATATTTTTCTTGTATTTCCTCAAGAGAAGTACCAAATACAAAATCACCAATTGATTCATATGGCTTAATCAAGTAGTTCATATTAACCCTTTCCAATATATTTACATTAATAAAATTAGGAACATTTACCAATAATTCTACGTAATCTTGTTGCCTGTTTCCTAGGAAATAAACCCTGCCGTTTAGTTATCGTAGGTGTATTCGATGCCATTGTATTTTTTGAGGAGGTTGCTGCTGGTAAGGCTATTGACCTTCCCTTCGGCTGCTTTGTCCGTTTTTGTGGAATACTTTGTGGCTCTGTTTTTCGATCAGCTGGCCGAGGATGTTACGTTTGAAATGGTGGATGTGCTATGTCTTGGGACGATCTTTCAGACAATTCCTATATTAACTGCTAATAAGATTATTAAAGAACAAATGATTCAAAGTTCGTTATATTTTAATGGTAAGCATAAAGATTCCATAAAGCTTTTAGCTTTTTCTGAAACAAAAACTCCTAATTTATCCCCTGTACCATGATAAAAATCCGATTCATTATCAATAGCATAATCCCATTCTTGAGGAGATTTTTTATGAAAACTAATAAAATTATTAGCTTTTATCCACCATAAATTTGGCATTTTGTCTGCAACTGATTGATTGTGCCTGCCTTTCTCAATTACATCATCAATGGAGTAATATTTTTCAAAATAATCTTCTGAAAGATTTTTCCAATCACACTTAATAATTTTATTTTTGACTGCAAGAACTGGAGTAAATCCAGTTAGTCCTGAAGTAAATAAAGAATCTTTAATTTTTTGAGAAACTATCAAGCTTCTGTTCGATACATAGGCCTCTGGTACATCAGGACCTAGTCTATCAATATATATTTCAGGGCTAGGAACATTTCTAGTTTTTTTAGAGGCATGTCCTTCCCATAAAATATGAGCAAAATCGCCGTAAATATCAGTTTTTTCAGAAAGCGAGGAAAGATCGCTATAAACTTCAAATAATTTCATAATTATTACCTTTCACAAAAAATCTATTATTTTTTTCCAATTATAAAGGCAGTTGGCCCATTTCGTTTATATTTCTAACATAATTTCTAGTTGCTCTAGGAATGTTGTGTTGTTTCAACATAACTTGTATTTGATCCATTATGTCAGATAACTTTTACATTTATAGTGATTTTTCCATGCGATGTATTCGCCAAACCACAAGAGGTTGCAGTCCTTATCGGTCATCTCGCGCGGGATGACGATTTGGTCGCAGTGGAAGTAGTGGATTTGTTGTTGGCTTTCGCCTTCTGCGGTTGTCAAGTCGCGGACTTGTGCCAAGGGTTCGTGTGTACTGTAATGCCCTACGTCAGGATTGGAGGTTTCATGTGGTCTACTGCTTGCTTGGGCTACTTTACAGTTGATAATTAAATTTAGAAAATTATGTCTAATACTCTATTTTTTAAAATAAATTCTTTTTTTAAATGTTCTAAAATATTATCTAACTCTTCCTTGCTTAAAATTTGGTTGGTCTTAGTAAATTTTGCTGTTTTCGCATATAGGGAAAAGTGAAACTCATTATTTGGAAAGAACATTTCTCCTTCAAATGAAATTTCATTTCCATTTAAAGAAACAATTAACATACCTCTTGAAATTTTTTCAATTACGAAATCATCCATAGTAATTACCTTTTTCCCATATATTTCCTGGTCGCAGATCTTTGCCAATAACGCCTGTTACAGTACCAGAAGCGCATGTTGCATACTCTGATGAAATATCTTCCCATGCTTTAATGCTTGCTTGGTTATTTTGATCCCACGTAGGCATGATAATTTTTCTAGCTTCAATTAACATTTCTAATGTTGTTCCTCCATTAGATTTGGCAATATCGGCAGCAATATGTTGTCCACCAATACCATCTGTTCTACCTGACCCAAAAAATGCTGTGTTTGGTTCTGTTTTAACTTTGCTATTTTCACAGCATTTATTCAAATCTAGAGGATCAACCCACACCTGAGCATTAGGCGCAAAAGCATAAAAATTCTCCCCACCCAAAAGCCCAATCGGATCCTGATTCACAAACCGACCCACATCAGGCTCGTAATACCTGAAGAAGTTGTAATGCAGCCCCGTTTCACGGTCGGCATACTGGTTCTGAAGGCGGAAGGATTGGTAAGCACTGTCCGTTACTCGGTTTTCCTCTTTCAGACGGCCTTTATCCTGACTAATGTTTCACAATCACTAGCGATATTTTTTTCTAGGATCTTTAAACGTTCCTATAAATTTTAAGTCATTATAAAGTTTTTCTGGATCATCGGGTTTAAAAGTAGTGTTTGCATAATAATACAAAGAATTCCCTTCATTCACACCTTTTTCTTTAGATGCTCTTATAATTTCATCTGTGGCTTTTTTCGAATGCGTACCAATTTCTTCAGCTAAAATTTCAATTGGAACAATCTCTCCGTTTTTGGTACGAAAAGCTACAAAAAAGTCTGAATCAATAAATGAAACCCCAAAATCTGCAAATGCTGGACATTGAGAATCTGAATCTTCCATTCCTTCAGTGTATTTATTAAATTCATCTAACGTCTTATTTGATGCTCCTATCCATACAGAAATCATATTTTTTGTATCTGAATCAAGCATTTTAATCGTCCTTTCTCAGTTATTGAAAATTTAATTTAAAATTTATTTCATTACAGAGGCCGTCTAATAAACCAAAAAAAGCCGCGTGCGTGCGTACCGCTCACACCCCACGTCGGGATTGGAGGTTTAGCAGGCTACGGCTTGCTGCATCAAAATAGAAATTTCATACAAACTACAGCTTGTTTAAGAAGTTCGGAGTTAAATTATTATGGGAAATACTCAATAGATGTATAAATATCCTGCTAAATAATCAAAAGGCCTCTCACTGAAATCGATTATGTCTTCAGATTTAAAACTCCAACCACAAGGCATATATCCATCATTAATGATTTTAAGAAGATTCAAATTTAAGTCAACTTTTATATTTTCATCCACCTTATTAATTGAATATTCTAAAAAAGCTCCCAACGTAATACTATATAATGCAATATATGTATCATCTGTTTTTAATTTACTTTCTTTTATTTTTTCTTTTAGAATAGATTCATGTGAATGAAAAAATTTTGCGATATATTGCCCAAATTCATTTACCATAGCCCCTTTACCAGTTGCATTTTGAAATAAGTTGAATAAATAGTTATTAGAAGCCCTTTGTACTCCTTCCCATAACTCATCATTAGAAATCCATTTTTTTGCATCTTTTAAGGTTACTATTTTTTTACAAGAAAATGGATAAGGTTGTTTTCTTTGCTCTTCTGGAAAATCTCCTACTTTCCTTAACCAATTATCAAAATAAAGGTTACCTTGAAATTCGTTAAGAATAGAAGATATTGTTTCTTTATTCATTTTTTTTACCTAATGTACAAAGTAATTTTGACATTTAAATTTCCTTTTTGCTATAATTCATCAAATCCAATAAATTCATAATAATTTTGCTCCTTCCATTCCTTCAAAGTATAAAGAAAAGGTAAGGAGAACATTTCCAATATTTTTTCTTTTAAATGTTCTGAGACCAAAAGCGTTCCTGAATAATTATAATTGGTAGACAGCAAAATATCCTTATCTGAATTAGTATATGCCTCCAGCGAAAAACCTTTTTCATCTCTTCCTAAATCTGGATAAACAATTTCATCCTCAATTTCCCAGCTAACTATTCTTACCAAATAATAGACTTCATTCGTCAATAGCTCACCTTTTGTATTGACAATAATTGCCTTGCTCATACCAAAATCATGATCAAACCCATATTTTTTTATAAATTCCAAAAAGCGCGCTGACATGATAAAGAAATCATTGTATGGAAGAAAATCAAAAGTAACATCTCTTACTTTCTTTAAGCAGACATAAACCTTTTCAGGCATCGGAGGAATTTCTTGCCCCTTTACGAACCAACTCCATGGAAAGTCAAAATCAGGATGCGTTTTTTTAGGGTTAAATTCCTCTGATATCCCTAGGACTCCACTACTTACTCGTGGCAACCCCATTTTTCCTGCTTTATCCATACTTTGCAGAGCATATCCTCATACTAATAACTTTTTCATAATACCCTCTTAAGATAATCGTTTTGGTGAATTGGCAGATGAACATCCTCCAACAGATATGGACTTACTCAAACGTTTTTTCAATCCGTCCGATTATGTCGTAGACGTAATGGAGGACGTCGCTTCTTTGGTTAGAGCTTTGTATCAGGTTGCCATGTCCATTTGGCTCCATATTTTTCTAGTAAATCAAAGCTAGCTTGAGGTCCCATGCTACCAGCCTTGTAGTCATGGAGTGGAGCACCATTTTCTGCCCAAAGTTTCTCAATACGGTCAATCAATTTCCATGATGCGCTCACTTCATCCCAGTGGCTAAAGTTGGTTGAATTATTGTTTAAAACATCATAGATCAGTTTTTCATATGGGTCTGGTGAAGCACCTGTAGCAGTCGCATCTGTTCGATAGTCAAGAGAATTCGGCGCAAGGCTAAACTCTTCCCCTACCTTTTTACCGTTAAGACTGAGAGAGAATCCTTCAGTTGGCTGGATGTAGATGGTAAGCACATTCGGTGCTAGTGGTTCTCCGAAAATAGAATCCATTTGCTTGAAGACAATGTTCACGTGTGTTCCTTTTTCTGTTAGGCGTTTACCTGTACGGAAGAAGAAAGGTACACCACGGAAGCGATCAGTATCTACAAAGAATGCACCTGAAGCAAATGTTTCTGTCATAGATTCAGGGTTGACATTTGGTTCGCTACGGTAAGAAATATATTTCATGCTATCGACTTTACCAGAACGATATTGGCCACGGATGAATTGTTCTTTGAGTTCCTCGTCTGTAGGTTGGTAAAGGTTCTTGAAGACTTTGATTTTCTCCGCACGAATGTCATCCTTGGTAAAGCTTGCGGGCTTATCCATAGCTAGGAGTGATAGAAGTTGTAGAGTATGGTTTTGAACCATATCACGAAGGGCACCAGACTCATCATAGTAGCCACCACGTTCCTCAACACCTAGACGCTCTGCAAAGGTTATCTGAACGTTATCAATGTGCTCACGATTCCAAACATTTTCAAAAATCATATTGGCAAAGCGGATGGCAAAAATACTTTGAATCATTTCTTTACCGAGATAGTGGTCGATACGATAGATTTGATCTTCGTTAAAAGTAGCTAGGAGTTCTTCGTTTAGTTTGCTTGCAGTCTCATAATCTGTACCGAAAGGTTTTTCAACAATCAAACGTTCAAAGCCTTTACCGTCAACGATTTGCTCAGATTTGAGGTGTTTAGCAATGGTACCAAAAAATTGAGGTGCCATAGAGAGGAAAAAGAGCTTGTTGTGTTCAGTTTGATACTTTTCATTTAACTCAGCCTGAAGCTTACGTAATTCAATATAGTGCTCAGTGTCATTAACATCGTGACTTTGGTAGTAAAAATGACTAGCAAATGCTTGAGCCTCTTCTGCGCTATCTGCCAAGTCTAAGATAGATTCGACAACAACAGATTCGAAGTACTCTTTACTCCATGGTCTACGAGCAGTTCCAATAACAGCAAAATGATCAGATAGATTACCTGATTTGTAAAGTCTAAAAAGTGAAGGGTAGAGCTTGCGTTTAGCCAAATCTCCACTAGCACCGAAAATTGTTACAATAACTTTAGATGACATCTAGCTACCTAATTTCTATTTTGTTTCCTAGTCCAGCTAGGCATGGGAAAACCCCATTTTCATACCCTTTATTTTATCATAATTTTCTAAAAAATCCAAAATTCCAATACAAGTGAGAAAAAAACTGCAAGGGAAACCTTGCAGTTTTTTTAAGCGTTGAGGACCTTGTCCAAAAATTCTTTTAGACGAGGGTGTTGTGGGTTATCAAAGATTTGGTCAGGGGTTCCATCTTCTAGAAATTCACCGTCTGCAGTAAAGATAACACGATTGGCAACCTTACGAGCAAATCCCATCTCGTGAGTTACGATGATCATGGTCATGCCTTGCTCTGCCAATTCCTTCATAACGTTAAGAACGTCGCCAACCATTTCAGGGTCAAGGGCAGAAGTTGGCTCGTCAAAGAGCATGATATCAGGGTTCATGGCAAGTCCACGAGCAATAGCTACACGCTGTTTCTGACCACCTGAAAGGCTATCTGGGCTGGCATTAGCTTTATCTGCTAGTCCAACCTTTTCAAGCAACTCCATCCCCAATTTCTCAGCTTCTTCTTTGGTCATCCGTTTGTGTTCAATAGGAGCAAAAGTGATATTCTCTAGGACGGACATGTGAGGAAAGAGGTTGAAATGTTGGAAGACCATTCCGACGTTTTCGCGAACATGGTCGACATTGGTTGATTTTTCAGTTAAGTCATAACCATTCACTGTGATGTGGCCACTCGTTACCTCCTCGAGAAGGTTAAGGCTACGGAGGAAAGTGGATTTACCAGAACCAGAAGGACCGATGATACAGACAACATCTCCTTCATAGAATTTAGTCGTAATGCCTTTTAAAACTTCGTTTTTTCCATAATACTTATGCAAATCATTTACATCAATTTTTAGTTTTGCCATTAACGAATCCTCTTTTCTAAGCGTTTCGCTAGTCTAGTCAAAAGCGTGATAATTACAAGATAGAAGATAGCAAGGATTGCATACATCTTGAAACTTTGGTAGTTACGAGCGATGATAATCTTACCAGTTTGGAAGAGTTCAACCAAACCGATAGCAGATACGATGGTTGTATCTTTAAGAGCAATAACGAATTGGTTAACGAAGTTTGGCAACATCAGTTTAGTTGCTTGTGGCAAGATAATCTTTCGCATGGTTTTTCCATAAGAGATACCAAGACTGCGACTGGCCTCCATTTGTCCAACTGGAACAGCTTGAATCCCACCACGAACGATTTCAGCGATATAAGCTGCCGCATTGAGTGAGAGGGCAATGGTACCAGCTACAAAGTCGTTAATCGGACTCTGTTGACCTGTGATAGACTCGATGAAGTTTGGAATTCCCCAGAAAATGAAGGCTGCAAGAATCATCAACGGAATACCACGAATCACATCAACGAAAATCTCAGAGATCAGACGAAGAGATTTGTATGGGCTAACGCTAAACATACCAAAGATAATCCCAATTACAATGGCAATCGCAAATGAAATAAGTGCTAAGGCAAGAGTGATTCCAAGTCCACTAAGGAGTTGTTTGTAGTTGTTTTGAAGCAAGCCCCAGATAGTTGTTTCATCAACCGTACTTGTAGAAGTAGTTGTTGCTCCGCTAGCTAGATACTTGTCGAGAATTTTTTGAAATTCACCGTTTGCTTTGAGGTTAGCAAGCCCCTTATTGAACATCTGAATCAATTCAGGGTTTGTTCCTTTTTTAACAGCAAAGGCTGTTTCACCGATTGGAGTTCCAGCGATTGGTGTTTTCAATTTTTGCCCTTGACTGATAGAATATTTGAGAACGGGCTCATCATCCATCACGGCATCGATAGCTACAGTGTTGAGACTGTCATACATAGATGAGCCATCTGAAAAAGTTTTAATCTTGTAGCCGTATTTGCTTTGGTTTTCAGTAAGGAACGTTTGAGAAGCAGTTCCGTTTTTAACACCGACAGTTTTATCCTTGAGGTCTTCATAAGAAGCAATGGTACTTGATTCTTTTACACCGAGAATCGTATTAGCAGTGTAGTAGGAATCAGAGAAATCAAATGTAGCTTTACGAGCGTCCGTAACAGACATACCAGCGATGATACCGTCTGCTTGTCCGGCCTGAACAGCACTGATAGCGGCATCAAAGCCTGGGTTAGTAATCTCAATTTCGAAACCTTGATCTTTTGCAATAGCCTTAATCAAGTCCATATCAATACCAGTATACTCGTTGTTTGAATTTTGAAATACAAAAGGTGCAAAAGATGAATCACTTGCAATAATATACTTTGATTTAACGGTGTCAGCTTTTGCTATTCCTAGTGAGAAAATGGGAAATAAAATAAGCAAACATGCTAGGATTTTTTTCTTCATTTTTAGTCTCCTTTCTGAATATTTTTTAATTATAACAGAAAAAAAGTCAGAAGGCAAATTTTAATGATTTTTATGTAAGAAGATATGACATTAGGGTATGGATTTGCTAAATCAAGAGATAAAGAATCTAATGGAATTTATGGTAAAATAGAAGAAATAAAAGGCATGCGAGGTAATTATGATTAATCGAATTACAGACAATCAATTTAAACTAGTATCAAAATACCAACCTTCAGGAGATCAACCACAAGCGATTGAGCAGTTGGTTGATAATATCGAGGGTGGAGAGAAGGCTCAGATTCTGATGGGGGCGACGGGTACAGGGAAGACCTATACCATGAGTCAGGTCATTTCCAAAGTCAATAAACCAACTTTGGTCATTGCCCATAACAAAACTCTAGCTGGGCAGCTCTATGGGGAGTTCAAGGAATTTTTCCCTGAAAATGCTGTTGAGTACTTTGTGTCCTACTATGACTATTATCAACCAGAGGCCTATGTACCTTCTAGCGATACCTATATTGAAAAGGATAGCTCTGTTAATGACGAGATTGACAAGCTCCGCCACTCAGCGACTTCAGCCCTTCTGGAGCGCAATGATGTTATCGTGGTGGCTTCTGTTTCTTGTATCTATGGTCTGGGTTCGCCAAAGGAATACGCTGATAGTGTCGTTAGTCTTCGTCCAGGTCTTGAAATTTCTCGTGATAAACTCTTGAATGACTTAGTTGATATTCAGTTTGAGCGCAATGACATTGATTTCCAACGTGGAAGATTTCGCGTTCGCGGGGATGTGGTGGAGATTTTCCCAGCTTCCCGTGATGAACACGCTTTTCGAGTGGAGTTCTTTGGGGATGAGATTGACCGTATCCGTGAAGTAGAGGCTCTGACAGGTCAGGTATTGGGAGAAGTGGATCATTTGGCGATTTTCCCAGCCACTCACTTTGTGACCAATGATGACCACATGGAGGTTGCGATTGCAAAGATTCAGGCAGAGTTGGAGGAGCAGTTGGCTGTCTTTGAGAAGGCAGGCAAACTGCTAGAAGCCCAGCGTTTGAAACAGCGCACAGAGTATGATATTGAGATGCTACGTGAGATGGGTTATACTAACGGCGTCGAAAACTACTCTCGTCATATGGATGGTCGTAGCGAAGGAGAGCCTCCTTATACGCTTCTCGACTTCTTCCCTGATGATTTCTTGATCATGATTGATGAAAGTCACATGACCATGGGGCAAATCAAGGGTATGTACAATGGAGACCGCTCTCGTAAGGAAATGCTGGTTAATTATGGTTTCCGTTTGCCGTCTGCCTTGGACAATCGTCCTCTCCGCCGTGAAGAGTTTGAAAGCCATGTGCATCAGATTGTTTACGTTTCAGCGACACCTGGTGACTATGAAAATGAACAGACCGAGACAGTGATTGAGCAAATCATTCGTCCAACAGGGCTTTTAGACCCAGAGGTTGAAGTTCGTCCGACTATGGGACAGATTGATGACCTTTTGGGAGAAATCAATGCCCGTGTTGAAAAGAATGAACGAACCTTTATCACCACCTTGACCAAGAAAATGGCAGAAGACCTGACTGACTACTTCAAGGAAATGGGCATCAAGGTCAAGTACATGCACTCGGACATCAAGACTTTGGAGCGGACAGAGATTATTCGTGACCTGCGCTTGGGTGTCTTTGATGTCTTAGTAGGGATTAATCTCCTTCGTGAAGGGATTGACGTTCCTGAGGTAAGTTTGGTTGCCATTCTTGATGCTGATAAGGAAGGCTTCCTCCGTAACGAACGTGGACTCATCCAGACCATTGGGCGTGCCGCTCGTAACAGCGAAGGGCATGTCATCATGTATGCGGACACGATGACTCAGTCTATGCAAAAGGCCATAGATGAAACGGCCCGTCGTCGGAAAATCCAGATGGCTTATAATGAAGAGCATGGTATCGTCCCACAGACCATCAAGAAAGAAATTCGTGACCTAATCGCCGTGACCAAGGCAGTTGCTAAAGAAGAGGACAAGGAAGTCGATATCAATAGCCTCAACAAACAAGAACGCAAAGAACTCGTCAAGAAACTAGAGAAACAAATGCAGGAAGCCGTCGAAGTGCTTGACTTTGAACTGGCAGCTCAGATTCGTGATATGATGCTGGAAGTCAAGGCGTTGGATTAGGTAGGAGAGAATGAATGAAAGTTTTAGTTATCAATGGACATCCTGACAAGGGAAGTTTCTGTCAAGAAATTTTTCAAATGATTGTAGAAAATATTGACTCAAATCGCCATAAGCTTGAAGCGATTAATTTAAATGAGATAGATTTTGATCCTGTATTACGTTATGGTTATCGAAAACGCATGGAAGAGGACTCTTTCATACTTCGCTCTCAGGAATTAATCCAGTGGGCAGATCATTTCATTTTTGTTTATCCAATTTGGTGGAGTAGTATGCCTAGTCTATTGAAAGGTTGGATTGACCGTGTTTTTACACCAGGAATTGCATACTCTGCCAATAATCAGGGAAACTTCATCTGGAACTACTTGAGAGGCCAGCAGTTTAAAAAGTTATTAAAAGGCAAAACAGCTAGTATTTACGCAACCTCCATGGCACCAACATGGTGGTACAAAGTATTTTCAGGTCCTATCAACATTCCAGACAGTTATGGAATATCAGTATTAAAGAATGCTGTCCTGAATCACTGTGGCATTAAAACAAAGAAGGTTTCAATTTTAGGTGAGTTAGGGCGTGAGGTGAATACAAGTTCAACAAGAGAAAAATTTCTACAAAAAGTAGCAAAGGAAGTCAGACTGTTGGATTAAGGAGAAGAAAATAAATGACGGTTATTATCAAATCAATGGAAACTCCTGAAGAGATAGAAGGTAAATCCCTCGTTCACTGGCAAACGTGGAGAGAGGCTTATGACGACCTTTTGCCTGCAAAATTTCAGGAGACAATGACATTAGAAAGATGTCGATTCTTTAGTCAAAAGTATCCAGAAAATACATTGATTGCGATAGATGGCATGAAGGTAGTTGGTTTTATTAGTTATGGAAACTTTCGTGATGAGACTATTCAAGCTGGCGAAATCATTGCCTTATATGTTTTAAAAGACTATTACGGAAAAGGTCTTGCTCAGAAGTTAATGAAGGAAGCTCTGACTACTCTTGAATATTTCTCTGAAATATTTTTATGGGTATTAAAAGAGAATAAGCGAGCCATTGCATTCTATCAAAAAATGGGTTTTACTTTTGATGGGCAAGAAAAAATACTTGACCTTGGAAAACCTATAAAGGAAAAACGGATGGTATTCTATTCTAAATAATTTTAAAAAGTAGAAGCTAATGGCTCTGGTACCAAGTCTGAGAAAATTATATAACAAATTAGAAAGCGAGCAAATCTATGTCCCGTGCCCAATTAACGATTTTAACCAACATCTGTCTAATCGAAGATCTAGAAAATAAGCGAGTAGTCATGCAATATCGTTCTCCTGAAAACAATCGCTGGTCTGGTTATGCCTTTCCTGGAGGCCATGTAGAAAATGGAGAGTCTTTCGCAGAGTCTGTCATTCGTGAAATCTATGAAGAAACAGGATTGACTATCCAAAATCCTCAACTTGTCGGCATTAAAAATTGGCCACTAGATACAGGTGAGCGCTACATCGTCGTTTGCTATAAGGCGACAGAGTTTACTGGAAATCTCCAATCCTCAGAAGAAGGAGAAGTATCTTGGGTGCAAAAAGACCAGATTCCAAGCTTGGATCTGGCCTATGATATGCTACCCTTGATGGAAATGATGGAAGCACCTGACAAGTCAGAGTTCTTCTATCGCCACCGTACAGAGGACGGCTGGGAGAAAGAAATTTTCTAGTCTTTTACTAAATAACCTAACTGATCCAAGGCCTCCTCGATATAGTGGAGGTCTTGTTGTGTCTCAGCTTCAACAAGGTGGTAATGGATGCCGTCTGTCAATTCAGAAAGTGGTCTAAAGTCAGAATTCTCGACTTGTTCCAGAAAATGCTGGACATCTCGGCGACAGGTGAGTTTGAGCAGAGTTTCAATTTCACCATAAACGGGATGATCAATTAAGATATTTTGAACGCGTCCGCCATTATCTACTATAGCCAAAAGTTCCTGACCAATTTCTTCCAGTTCATGTTTCACTTTAAAGAGTTTGTGGACGTAGGGGTTGGCATCATTTTCTTTGTAGATATAACCACGATTGGTTGACAAGATAGGAGCGCCATCGGCTCGCAAGATGGCAATGTCTTGGACGATGATTTGGCGTGTGACATGAAAGTGTTCAGCCAAGGTTTGACCATTGAGAGCTTTTGGTGACTCTTTTAAAAGTTTGAGAAGAGCTTGTTTGCGATCCTTTGTCATAGTTTTTCCTTTTAGCGACGTTTTCGAAGCACTTTATAGACAGCTAGTGCTAATGTATAGTCTATCATACTATGGACAATTGTTCCAAAACCAACTAGGACAAAGAGAACATAAAACATATTTTCAACGTTTGTCCCTGAAGTAGCATAGAAGATGATACAAGCTATTACTTCAGCGATAGCATGAACAATACCCAAAACAAAGTTAAAAATCCAAGATGCCTTTGGTTTATCCAAGGTTTCAGGGAATTTCTTTAAGTAAAATGCTCCCAAAATACCAAAAACGATGTGAGAAAAGGCGCGCAGTACGATAACCATAGGGTAGCCTGCCATCAGGAAGCCGAGACTAGAAGCGATGATCACAAAACCAGCCATCAAAGGTGATAGGAACATGGCGATAAAGATGGCGATATGGCTTCCCAAAGTGTAAGAAGCTGGTGGGATGACGATTTTAAAAGGCATAATGATTGGAATCAAAATCGCGATTGCTGTGAGTAGGGCAGTCATGGTCATAAACTGCGTTTTTTTCCGTATATCCATAAGAACCTCCATTTAACTGTATATACACAAGTATAGTACAATAAATAAATAGACATGTCAAGAATTTATTTTGATTTTATTGAAAATTTTCAAAAGTATAGGTGGTGGATTCAAAGGATTTTCATATATTTTCAAAATTTTGAACGAATGACTCCTTGGTAAATAACCATTTATGAATAGAAGATGAGCCTTTACTAGTGAAAACTAAAACTCCACCTTCAGGACGAAAGTGGAGTTGTTTTTTTATTTCTTCAAGGTTTCGAGACGTGGGACAATTGCTACAGTTAGGATGGCTGAGATGAGGAGTTCAGCAATTGAGTTTGTAGAGATGACAGTTGCTAGGAGTTTTTGGATATTGCCATCGAAGACATTTCCAAAAAGGAAGAAGATTCCCCCAAGGACAAAGACGGTATTGGTAAGAGAACCGAGAGCACCGGCAATGATGAGGCCTGTTCTGTTTTTCAATAATTTATAAACTAGGTAAGGTGTCAGACCGATCAAAATGCGAGGGACAATAGCGATAACCGCAGAATAGATGTTTCCGTTCGGTACGAATGGTGAGAAGAGGTAGCTGGTTGGAAGAATCGTAATCGTGTTTACCGTTAAGCTTAGCAGTCCCATCAAGAAACCAAGTGTAACACCAACTCGTGGGCCGTAAATGATACTAGTAATGATTACTGGAATATGAACGATGGTCGGTTTAATTGGGAATGGGAAAAGGTTAAATAGGAGAGAACTCAAAAAGTGGATAACGAGCATAACTGCAAAAAAGATAGCAATCGGTGCAATGTTAGAGCGTTTGTTCATCGAGGGTTTCCTTTATTCTTTCTAAAATAGTATTCAGGTCAGCTAGGGCGCCTTTTCCGTAATCGCCACAGGCTAGTAGAGATTCCTTTGGAGAGATAATCTGATAACCATAGGTCTCTAATGTTTTTAGATTAGCCTGAGTTGCCGGATGGTCATACATTTTTGTGTTCATGGCTGGTGCGACTAACTTTTTGACGTGGTCTGGTAGGGCAAGAGCTGTACTTGTCACCATGTTGTCAGCAAATCCGTGTGCTAGTTTGGCAATGGTATTAGCAGTAGCAGGGACAAGGATAAAAAGGTCGGTTTCTTTTCCTCTTTCGATATGATTGACTTGATCAGGATAGGGTTCCTGCATGACATCAAGATGAACTGGATTCTGTGAGAGTACCTGTAGTGTCAAAGGCTGGATAAACTCTCTCGCTGCCTCAGTCATTAGGACAGTGACATGATGGCCTTGTTTTTTCAAGGAACTGACGAGATCAGCTGATTTATAGGAGGCAATGGAACCTGTCACTGCGATCAGAATGTTTGCCATGGCTTTCCTTTCTAAGAATCGTATGATTGAATTTTTTCAAGGAGGAGGCTTGCAATTTCCTCTTTGGTTTGAACAGTTTGAAGATGCTCTTTCTCAACAAAGATTGCCCGATGTTGATTCGCTGAGATTTGAGTAAGGTCATTTGCTATGATCAAGTCAGCCTGATTCTTGACAAGACTTTTTCTAGCAATGTCAATCAGATGGTCTTCGGTAACATCAACCAGCAGTTTGAAACCAATCAAATGAATAGCAGGATTCCATTCCTTGACTAGAGAGATGATTTTGGGTGTTTTTTTCAGGAATAAAACCTGCACCTCATCAGTTGAAGAAATCTTAGCTTGATGATTCTGCTTGCTTAAAAATTCTTCTAGATTGGAACTAGCCTCAACTTCTGCCAGCCCTGTCATATAAACAGGCGTGTAGTCAGACACGGCTATTGAATGAATCAGAACCTGATAATCCTTAACATGTTCTTGCATTTCTAAAAGGAGGTCATTGGTGTTCTTAATTTCTCGAATGGTTAAATGGGGATGAGATTCTGGCTTAAGAGCTCTGTTAGTAGTAATCAAACAAACCTCATGACCAGCAGCAAGCAAGGTTTCTGTGATGATTTTCCCCAAGCGACCTGTAGAATGGTTCGTAATAGAGCGGACGCTGTCAATAGCTTCACTCGTACCGCCCGATGTAACTAAAATTTTCATAGGACTATTGTACACAAAAATAAACGTTAAGTAAAATGAAAGCGATAAATTTTTGATAAAACGAAGGAATACTATAGTCTAAAACTATAAAGCCATATAAAATTTTCAAAAGGGCCCTAAAAATCTTGAAATTCAGGATATTTACGAACGTTTTAAGAGTTTAGTAGTGTTAAAAATCTTGTTTTGTGTTATAATGAATTATCACATTAGAGATTAGAGGAGTTTGTTATGAAAACAGATATTGAAATCGCGCAGAGTATTGAGTTGAAACCAATCGTGAATGTTGTGGAGAAACTTGGTATTTCTTACGATGATTTGGAGTTGTACGGGAAGTACAAGGCTAAGCTTAGTTTTGATAAAATCCGTGCAGTTGAGAGCAATCCAGTTGGAAAATTGATCTTGGTAACTGCTATCAACCCAACACCTGCTGGTGAAGGGAAGTCTACCATTACCATTGGTCTTGCGGATGCCTTGAACAAGATTGGCAAGAAAACTATGATTGCTATCCGCGAACCGTCTCTTGGTCCAGTAATGGGGATCAAAGGTGGTGCAGCCGGTGGTGGTTACGCCCAAGTTTTGCCAATGGAAGACATCAACCTCCACTTTACTGGAGATATGCATGCTATTACAACTGCCAACAACGCACTTTCAGCCTTGATTGACAACCACCTGCACCAAGGAAATGAGCTGGGAATCGACCAACGTCGTATCCTTTGGAAACGTGTCGTGGACTTGAACGACCGTGCCCTTCGTCATGTGACAGTTGGTCTTGGTGGCCCTCTAAATGGTATTCCACGCGAGGATAGTTTTGACATTACCGTTGCTTCCGAAATTATGGCGATTCTTTGTTTGGCGACTGATATTGAAGATTTGAAACGTCGTTTGGCTAATATTGTAATTGGTTATCGCTATGACCGTACGCCTGTTTCTGTAGGTGATTTGCAGGTTGAGGGTGCTTTAGCATTGATTTTGAAAGATGCTATTAAGCCGAACTTGGTTCAGACAATTTACGGTACACCTGCCTTTGTACACGGTGGTCCATTTGCCAATATCGCTCATGGATGTAACTCTGTCTTGGCAACTACAACAGCCCTTCACTTGGCTGATTACACAGTTACTGAAGCTGGTTTTGGTGCAGACCTTGGGGCTGAGAAATTCCTTGATATCAAGACACCAAACTTGCCAACATCTCCAGATGCTGTTGTCATCGTCGCAACCCTTCGTGCCCTTAAGATGAATGGTGGTGTAGCTAAGGATGCTTTGACAGAGGAAAATGTAGAAGCAGTGCGTGCAGGTTTTGCCAACTTGAAACGCCACGTTGAGAACATCCGTAAGTTCGGTATTCCAGCAGTTGTTGCAATTAATGAATTTGTCTCTGATACAGAAGCTGAAATCGCAGCCTTGAAAGAACTCTGTGCCTCAATCGATGTTCCAGTTGAGTTGGCTAGTGTCTGGGCTGATGGTGCAGAAGGTGGCGTAGCGCTTGCCGAAACGGTTGTTAAGACTATTGCTGAAAATCCAGCCAACTACACTCGTCTTTATGACAATGACCTTTCTGTCCAAGAAAAGATTGAAAAAATTGTTACAGAGATCTATCGTGGTAGCAAAGTGAACTTTGAGAAGAAAGCTCAAACGCAAATCGCTCAGA
The DNA here is from genome assembly GCA_905221345.1 of bacterium. GTDB lineage: Bacteria > Bacillota > Bacilli > Lactobacillales > Streptococcaceae > Streptococcus. The sequence continues at coordinate 176,861 of CAJNCW010000001.1, read as the reverse complement.
TTGTTCAGAATGGATGGGACAAATTGCCAATCTGTATGGCTAAAACTCAGTACAGTTTCTCTGACAATCCAAATGCACTTGGAGCTCCAGAAAACTTTGAAATTACCATTCGGGAGTTGGTACCAAAATTGGGTGCAGGGTTCATCGTTGCCTTAACTGGTGATGTTATGACCATGCCAGGACTTCCAAAACGTCCAGCCGCTCTCAATATGGACGTTGAAAGCGACGGAACCGTCCTAGGTTTGTTCTAATAGTTTATACTCAATGAAAATCAAAGAGCAAACTAGGAAGCTAGCCGCAGGCTGTACTTGAGTACGCAAGGTGAAGCTGACGTGGTTTGAATTTGATTTTCGAAGAGTATTAATTGAATTCAAATGAGTTTGGAAATAATATCCAAGCTCATTTTTTATCTAGATCTAAGAAGTTGTCTTCAGTTGATGAGAGAGTTTTCTTCTACAAGCAACCAGTCTAGGTAAAGATATTTTCTCTGATTTCTGATATAATAGAAACATTGACTTCAAGATTAAGGAAGAGAAAATGAACGCATTATTGAATGGAATGAATGACCGTCAAGCCGAGGCGGTGCAAACGACAGAAGGGCCCTTGTTAATCATGGCGGGGGCTGGTTCTGGGAAGACTCGTGTTTTAACTCACAGAATCGCCTACTTGATTGATGAAAAAATGGTTAATCCTTGGAATATTTTGGCCATTACCTTTACCAACAAGGCTGCGCGTGAGATGAAGGAGCGTGCTTATGGCCTCAATCCAGCAACCCAGGACTGTCTGATTGCGACCTTTCACTCCATGTGTGTTCGTATTTTGCGTCGTGATGCGGATCATATTGGCTACAATCGGAACTTCACCATTGTAGATCCAGGAGAACAGCGAACCCTCATGAAGCGCATTCTCAAGCAATTAAACTTGGATCCGAAAAAATGGAATGAACGAACTATTTTGGGAACCATTTCCAATGCTAAGAATGACCTAATTGATGATGTGGCTTACGCTGCTCAAGCTGGCGATATGTACACGCAAATCGTGGCCCAGTGTTACACAGCCTATCAAAAAGAACTTCGTCAGTCAGAATCTGTTGACTTTGATGATTTGATTATGCTGACCCTGCGTCTCTTTGATCAGAATCCTGACGTCTTAACCTACTATCAGCAGAAGTTCCAATACATCCATGTTGATGAGTACCAAGATACCAACCATGCCCAGTACCAACTGGTCAAACTCTTAGCTTCGCGCTTTAAAAATATCTGCGTGGTCGGTGATGCGGACCAGTCCATCTATGGTTGGCGTGGTGCTGATATGCAGAATATTTTGGACTTCGAAAAAGATTACCCTCAAGCCAAGGTCGTTTTGTTAGAGGAGAATTATCGTTCAACCAAAACCATTCTCCAAGCCGCCAATGACGTCATCAAAAATAATCAAAATCGTCGACCTAAGAATCTCTGGACCCAGAATGCTGATGGGGAACAGATTATTTACTATCGTGCAAATGACGAACAAGATGAGGCTGTTTTTGTAGCCAAAACCATCGACGAACTTGGTCGTAGTCAAAACTTCCTCCACAAGGATTTTGCTGTACTCTATCGAACTAATGCGCAATCCCGTACTATTGAGGAAGCCCTGCTCAAGTCTAACATTCCTTATACTATGGTCGGTGGAACCAAGTTCTACAGCCGTAAGGAAATCCGTGATATTATTGCCTACCTTAATCTTATTGCTAATTTGAGTGACAATATCAGTTTTGAGCGCATTATCAACGAGCCAAAACGTGGAATCGGCCCAGGAACCGTTGAGAAAATCCGTGACTTTGCTAATATGCAAGACCTGTCCATGCTAGACGCTTCAGCCAATATCATGCTGTCTGGCATCAAAGGAAAAGCAGCCCAGTCTATCTGGGATTTTGCCAATATGATTCTGGATTTGTGGGAGAAACTGGACCAGTTAAGCATTACTGAGCTGGTTGAGGCTGTTCTAGAAAAAACTGGTTATATCGATATTCTCAATGCCCAAGCGACCTTAGAAAGCAAGGCTCGGGTTGAAAATATCGAGGAATTCCTTTCAGTTACCAAAAACTTTGATGACAATCCTGATGGTCAAGAAGGAGAAACAGGTTTGGATAAACTCAGTCGTTTCTTGAATGACTTGGCTTTGATTGCAGACACGGATTCGGGCAGTCAGGAGACATCAGAAGTGACCTTGATGACCTTGCATGCTGCTAAGGGACTTGAGTTCCCAGTTGTCTTTATCATCGGGATGGAAGAAAATGTCTTTCCACTTAGTCGCGCAGTTGAGGATCCAGATGAATTAGAAGAAGAACGACGTCTGGCCTATGTAGGAATCACGCGTGCAGAAAAGATCCTCTATCTGACTAATGCCAACTCACGCTTGCTTTTCGGTCGTACAAACTATAATCGCCCAACTCGTTTTATCAATGAAATCAGTTCAGACTTGCTTGAATATCAAGGATTGGCTCGTCCAGCTAATACCAGCTTCAAGGCATCTTATAGCAGTGGTGGGATTGCTTTCGGTCAAGGAATGAGTTTGGCTCAGGCCCTTCAAGAACGGAAACGCAATGCCGCACCAAGCTCTATCCAGTCAAGCGGTCTTCCATTTGGACAATTTGTAGCTGGAAATAAAAAAGGTTCGACTGATACAAGCTGGTCTATTGGGGACATTGCCCTCCACAAGAAGTGGGGTGAGGGGACAGTCCTTGAAGTCTCAGGTAGCGGTGATACTCAGGAATTGAAAATCAATTTCCCAGAAGTAGGACTGAAAAAACTTCTAGCCAGTGTAGCCCCAATTGAGAAAAAAATCTAATTTTCCATCCTTCTCACGAATAATAAAGTGAGGAGGATTTTTATGTACAGTATTTCATTTCAAGAAGATTCACTTTTGCCTAGAGAAAGATTGGTTAGAGAAGGAGTAGAGGCTCTGAGCAATCAAGAATTGCTAGCAATTCTGCTCAGAACAGGAACACGTCAGGCAAACGTTTTTGAAATTGCCCAAAAAGTCTTGAATAGTCTCAACAGTTTAACTGATTTGAAAAAAATGACCCTGCAGGAATTGCAGAGTCTATCTGGTATTGGACGGATTAAGGCCATTGAACTACAAGCGGTGATTGAACTAGGGCATCGTATTCACAAACATGAAACTCTTGAGATGGAAAGTATTCTCAGTAGTCAAAAGCTAGCCAAGAAAATGCAACAGGAACTTGGCGACAAAAAACAAGAGCACCTAGTGGCGCTCTATCTCAATACTCAAAATCAAATCATTCATCAGCAGACCATTTTTATCGGATCTGCGACACGTAGTATTGCTGAACCACGGGAAATCCTTCACTATGCCATCAAGCATATGGCCACCTCTGTGATTCTCGTTCATAACCATCCATCAGGCGCTGTATCCCCTAGTCGAAATGATGACCATGTCACTAAGCTAGTCAAGGAAGCTTGCGAACTGATGGGAATTGTGTTTTTGGATCATCTGATTGTCTCTCACTCGGATTACTTTAGTTACCGTGAAAAGACGGATTTGATTTAGAGTTCATTAACAACATAGTCAAATAGCGTTTTATCTTTGGGGCGATTTTCAAATAGAAATTCTGGATGCCATTGGACACCAAGATAAGGGAATCCGTCCGTAGTTGTAACAGCCTCAATTATTCCATCTTTAGGATCATGTGCTACAACCTTAAGATTAGGAGCTAGATTTTTAATACTCTGATGGTGGAAGGAGTTGATATGAGAGATTTCTCCATAGATTTCTCGGAGAATTGTATCAGGCTCCGTTACGAGGCGTTGGGTCGTGTATTCGGCTGAACAGTCCTGCCAATGATCCTCGATATCTTGGTGAAGTGTGCCTCCCATAGCGACGTTGAAGAGCTGGGTACCCCGACAAACAGAGAAAATTGGTTTCTTCTGTTTGATGGCTTCTTTGATAAGGGCTAATTCAAACTGGTCTCTTTGAAGATGGTAGTCATCGCTGTCAATAGTTTTTGGTTCACCATAGAATTTTGGATCAACATTTTGCCCACCCGTAAGGATGAGTTTATCAATCATAGCGACGTAATGGCTTGCCATTTCTTGATCACCAATCGGAAGGATGATGGGAATTCCGCCAGCGTCCTTGACTCCTTCAACAAAGCCTTTTGCCGCATAGCTCATCATGACATCATCATCTGGATGAGCTTTTTCATTTCCTGTAATCCCAATAACTGGTTTTTTCATAAATGCTTTCGCTTTCTAATCCTCTTTACGCATAAAATAGAGGAGGGTTTGCAGTTCACTTGTCAAATCGACATACTGAACGACTACATCTTTTGGAAGATGAAGGTGGACGGGTGAAAAACTGAGAATACCTTTTATACCCGCATCAACCAAAAGATTGGCAACTTCTTGTGATTTAACACTTGGAACAGTTAGGATAGCAGTTTTGACATCTGCCTCTTTGATTTTTTCTTTAATCTGAGAGATACCATAGATTGGAATACCATCAGGTGTCTGGGTGCCAACTTCTGGATGGTCATCTAGGTCAAAGGCCATGATAATTTTCATCTTGTTACGCTCATGGAAGCGGTAGTGGAGAAGTGCATGCCCCATATTTCCAATTCCAACCAACATAACATTTGTAATCGAATTATCATTAAGGAGGTCAGCAAAAAAATTCATCAATTTCTTGACATCATAACCAAAACCACGACGACCTAGTTCTCCAAAATAGGAAAAATCTCGACGGACAGTCGCAGAATCAATACCGATAGCTTCTGCAATTTGCTTGGAGTTGGCACGTTCGATTTTTTCTGCATGAAATCTCTTGAAAATTCGATAGTAAAGAGAGAGTCTTTTTGCTGTTGCTTTTGGAATAGCAGACTGTTTATCTTTCACAAAATCACAACCTTTCTATTCTTCTATTTTATAGAAACATTGTGAAAAAATCAACAAAAATAAGAAAAAACTAAGAAATTTCTTAGTTTTTATCTGAAAAATTAGTTTGTGAAAGAAATCGGTAGAGATCGCCAACCAATCCTTGATAAATCATTTTATCATTTAGTGTTAAGGAGCTGATTAGGAGAGTGTCAGGTAGGGTCACACAGCCTGATAGGGATAGCATGAGTTCTTCGTAGTCAGCAAACTCAAGTGTACGTTCTACTTGATAGTTATCTTTATAAGTCAAACGAAACATAGCCAATCATCTCTCTTCTTTTGTGAAGATTCCGCGTTCTACAAGACTGTCCATGAGGAAGTAGAATTTTTCTTGGTGGATATGGTGATCTTCTGATTTAAAGATATTGACCAAACGTAGACCAGATTTGTCAGTGATGTTAAGCTTGGCTCCAGTAAGTTCCTTGTTAATGATAATTTTTAGTTGGAAACCTTCACCGCTGTTGGGAACTTTTTCAAGTAGACGAGTCAGTTCATAGTTTCCTACCTTTGTTTCAAAGAAAGTATTGTCTTTTAGTGTGAATTTTTTGACAGATGGGCTAAGTGTATAGTCGTAGCGGCAGTTTTGTAGTTTAATGGTTTTTTCAAATGCCATTAGATTAATCTCCAATAATATTTTTTAAGGTTTGTGCCAGTTGTTTCAGTTCCTCCTCAGTATTAAGAGGAGACAGACTGATACGGACAGATTCTTTCAAACGATGCGAATCTGGTCCATAAAATGCTTCAAGCACATGACTGGTTTGTACAACACCAGCAGTACAAGCAGAACCCGTAGAAATTGAAATTCCTTCAAGGTCTAACCGAAGCAAGAGTAAGTCATTTTTTTGACCAGGAAAGCCAATGTTGAAAACATAAGGAAGTTGGTGTTGGCTTTCATTGAGATAGTAGTTGAGACCTGCAATTTCTTCTAGAAAAGTAGATTTGAGTGCACTTAGTTTTTGGTAATGCTTAGCTTGGTCATTTAAATCTTCTTTGAGAGCAGCAACCATGCCTACAATGGCAGCAAGATTTTCTGTTCCAGCCCGTTTCTTTTGTTCTTGGTCCCCACCATGAAGGTAGGAATCAAAGTCCGCTGAAGAAGCGTAAAGAAATCCGACTCCTTTTGGTCCATGGAATTTGTGGGCAGAAGCACTGAGGAAATCAATTCCCAATTCCTCGGGCTGGATAGGAATTTTCCCGATAGCTTGAACAGCATCTACATGATAAGCAGCAGGATGCTCTTTTAAAACACGCCCAATCTCAGCGATAGGTAAGAGACTGCCGGTTTCATTATTAGCATACATGGTGGAAACGAGAATAGTATCGTCACGTAAAGCTTCTTGAATTTGCTGTGCAGTGATTTCTTGATTCACTGGTTGGATGATGGTTACTTCAAAGCCAAAATATTGTACCAGGTAATCGATAGTCTCAAGTACAGAATGGTGTTCAATAGCCGTTGTGATGATATGTTTTCCACGTTCTTGATGGCGGAGACAATAGCCGATAATAGCTGTATTGTTACTTTCTGTACCACCAGATGTGAAAAAGATATGTTGAGGTTTGGTTCCTAGTAAGTGGGCTAATTCTTGACGCGCTTCACGGAGCAGTTTACCAGCCTGACGACCATGACTATGAATACTAGAAGGATTCCCATGGGTTTCTTGCATGACCTTGGTCATTGCTGTTATGGCTGTCGCTGACATAGGAGTCGTAGCAGCATTGTCCAAATAAATCAAAGAATCACCTTATTTCTTTTTGTTGTATGCAAAGAGTGGGCTGACTGGTTTTCTTTCGTGGATGCGGACAATCGCATCACCGATCAATTCGCTAGCGGTAATGTAGCACACATTTTTCGGAGTTTTTTCTTTTGTGGCTACTGAGTCTGTCACAAGGATTTCTTTGATGTTAGTAGCATCAAGAAGATCAGCAGCGCCTTCTACAAAGAGACCATGACTGGATACTGCATAGATTTCAGTTGCACCTTCACGCTCAACGATTTTTGCCGCTTCTGAGAAAGTACGACCAGTGTTTAGGATATCATCAATTAAGATAGCCTTCTTGCCCTCAACATCTCCAATGATATAGCCTTGGCTCCGCTCTGAGTCATCTTGAGCATAGTCGATGATTGCGATTGGTGCATCTAGGTATTCAGCTAAGCTACGAGCGCGCTTGACACCAGAGTTTTTAGGGCTAACAACAACCACATCTGGTCCAAGTAAGCCCTTGTCACAATAGTGTTTAGCAAAAAGAGGAATTGTATAAAGATTGTCTACAGGGATGTCAAAGAAACCTTGCACCTGAACGGCGTGTAAATCAAGCGTTAGAACACGGCTAACACCTGCTTTGACGAGCATATTAGCAACGAGTTTTGCAGTGAGGGGTTCGCGAGAAGAAGCGATACGATCTTGACGTGCATAACCAAAATAAGGAAGTACAACGTTGATACTATGGGCACTTGCACGAACGCAGGCATCAACCATAATTAGTAACTCCATCAAATGATTGTTAACAGGGTAGCTAGTTGATTGGATGATGTAGACATCATAACCACGAACACTCTCCTCGATGTTGACTTGGATTTCTCCATCAGAAAATTGACGAGAAGATAATTTTCCGAGAGGTACACCAACCGTTTCAGCAATTTTTTGCGCAATTTCATGATTGGAGTTAAGTGCGAAAAGTTTCATGTTGTTTCTATCTGACATTATAGACCGTCCTCTGTAAACTCAAATTATTTTATCTTTATTATTTTACCAAAAAAAGGAGATTATTTCAGCATTTTTTCATGCTTTTAATAAAACGAATTAATTTTGAAGGAGCTTTCTGATAAGTTATCTGATTGTCATCTAAAAATCTCTGAAAATCGGCTTTCCCTTTTTCATGGTCGGTGACTTCAAGCTCGAGTTCATAGTCCGTCTGGTCAAAGTATTGACTTTCATCTAACGCCATTAAGCCAATTTCTGTTTTCGTTTCGTAACGAAGGGTTGAAAGGCAGCCTAAAACAAGCCAGTCATGGCTTTCAATACCAATCTTAGCGAGCTTTTCTAAAACGAGCCCTTGAGGTAGTTTTTGTTTTTCCAGGTAAGATTCAGCTTCTGTAAGATTCAGTTTCTGATTGTATTCCATATTTCCTACAGTTTGAGGCACTTTCAAGGTCAATTCCGCCCAATCTGAAAAGGTGCGAATGCGCATGGCAACCTTCTTTTCACGCAATTTGAAATCTGGCGTATCAATGTAGTAGTTTTTCTGAAGGACGGGTTGGATATGGGAAAACTGTTTTTTTAGATGATCGTATTCCTCTTTTTTCAGTAGTGTTTTCAATTCTATTTCTAAATGTTTCATTTTTTCAACCTTTTCTATATCTTTGAAAGCGATTTATGGTATAATGGACAATGTATTTATTGTATACGAATGTACTGAAAAAATCAAAGATTTTCGACAGAGCAATCAAACATTACAAGGGAGAAAGTATGACCATAGAATGGGAAGAATTTTTAGATCCTTACATTCAGGCTGTAGGTGAATTGAAGATTAAACTTCGGGGGATTCGCAAACAGTATCGTAAGCAAAACAAGCATTCTCCGATTGAGTTTGTAACGGGTCGTGTCAAACCGATTGAAAGTATCAAAGAAAAGATGGCTCGTCGAGGAATTACTTATGCAACTTTGGAAAATGACTTGCAGGATATTGCGGGCTTACGTGTAATGGTTCAGTTTGTTGATGACGTTAAAGAGGTAGTTGAAATTTTACGTAAGCGTCAAGATATGAGAGTCATTCAAGAACGGGATTATATCACTCATCGGAAGGCTTCAGGTTATCGTTCTTATCATGTGGTTATCGAATACACGGTTGATACAATTAACGGGGCTAAGACGATTTTGGCGGAGATTCAAATACGGACATTAGCCATGAATTTTTGGGCTACGATTGAACACTCACTCAATTATAAGTATCAGGGGGATTTTCCAGAGGAAATCAAGAAAAGACTGGAAATTACGGCAAAAATAGCCCATCAACTGGACGAAGAAATGGGTAAAATTCGTGACGATATCCAGGAAGCGCAGGCGCTTTTTGATCCTTTGAGTAGAAAACTAAACGATGGTGTAGGAAATAGTGACGATACAGATGAAGAATACAGGTAAGCGAGTAGACCTCATAGCAAATAGAAAACCGCAGAGTCAGAAGGTTTTGTACGAGCTGAGGGAAAAACTGAAGAAACAACATTTTATATTGAACGATACCAATCCCGACATCGTCATTTCGATTGGTGGCGACGGGATGCTTTTGTCTGCCTTTCACAAGTATGAGAATCAGTTAGACAAGGTTCGTTTTGTAGGTGTTCATACAGGGCATTTGGGATTCTACACAGATTATCGAGATTTTGAGTTGGACCAGTTGGTGACCAATCTCCTATTAGATACTGGTGCCAAGGTTTCCTATCCTGTTTTGAATGTCAGGGTAACACTTGAAAATGGTGAAGTGAAAACCTTTCGTGCCTTAAATGAAGCTAGCATCCGTCGATCGGATCGCACCATGGTTGCGGATATCATCATTAACCATGTTCCGTTTGAGAGATTTCGAGGAGATGGAGTAACTGTTTCAACCCCGACTGGAAGCACTGCCTATAACAAGTCCTTGGGTGGAGCTGTCTTGCATCCTACCATTGAAGCCTTGCAGTTGACTGAAATAGCGAGTCTTAACAACAGAGTCTATCGAACGTTGGGATCATCAATCATCATTCCAAAAAAAGATAAGATTGAACTCTTGCCGACACGCAATGATTACCACACGATATCAGTCGATAACAGCGTCTATTCCTTTCGTAATATCGAACGGATTGAGTATCAAATCGACCATCACAAGATTCACTTCGTAGCGACACCAAGTCACACTAGTTTCTGGAATCGTGTCAAAGATGCCTTCATCGGCGAGGTGGACGAATGAGGTTTGAATTTATCGCAGATGAGCACGTCAAAGTCAAAACATTTCTCAAGAAACACGAGGTTTCTAAGGGACTTTTGGCAAAGATTAAGTTCCGAGGTGGGGCTATTCTGGTTAATGACCAATCTCAGAATGCAACGTATCTCTTAGATGTTGGAGACAGGGTGACCATCGATATTCCAGCAGAGGAAGGCTTTGAAACTCTTGAAGCAATTGATCGACCACTCGATATCTTATATGAGGATGACCATTTTCTGGTTTTGAATAAGCCTTATGGAGTAGCTTCTATCCCCAGTGTCAATCATTCCAATACCATTGCCAATTTTATCAAGGGCTACTATATCAAGCAGAACTATGAAAATCAGCAGGTTCACATTGTGACCAGGCTTGATAGAGATACTTCTGGTTTGATGCTTTTTGCCAAACACGGTTATGCTCATGCACGTTTAGACAAGCAACTGCAACGAAAGTCTATCGAAAAACGGTATTTCGCTTTGGTTAAGGGCGATGGGGGTTTGGAGCCAGAAGGGGAAATTATTGCCCCGATTGCGCGTGATGTGGACTCCATTATCACGAGACGAGTTGCCAAAGGTGGAAAATACGCCCATACATCTTACAAAGTTGTAGCGTCTTATGGAAATATTCACCTAGTCGATATTCGCCTGCATACTGGTCGAACTCATCAGATCCGAGTGCATTTTTCTCATATTGGCTTCCCCTTGTTGGGCGATGACTTGTATGGTGGTAGTCTGGACGATGGCATTCAGCGACAGGCCTTGCATTGTCATTATTTATCTTTTTATCATCCTTTTCTAGAGCAAGATTTGCAACTAGAAAGCCCCTTACCGGATGATTTCAGCAATCTTATTACTCAGTTATCAACTAATACTCTTTAGTATCTATTTGGAGTATAATTTATTTTCTTAAAGGAGAAAACTCATGGAAGTTTTTGAAAGTCTCAAAGCCAACCTAGTTGGCAAAAATGCTCGTATCGTTCTCCCTGAAGGGGAAGAACCACGTATCCTTCAAGCAACGAAACGCTTGGTAAAAGAAACAGAAGTTGTTCCTGTTTTGCTTGGAAATCCTGCAAAAATTAAAATTTATCTTGAAATCGAAGGGATCATGGATGGTTATGAAGTGATTGATCCACATCATTATCCTCAATTTGAAGACATGGTGGTTGCGCTCGTAGAACGTCGTAAAGGAAAAATGTCGGAAGAAGAAGCACGTCAGATCCTACTAGAAGATGTCAACTACTTTGGTGTTATGCTTGTCTATATGGGATTGGTAGATGGAATGGTATCAGGTGCTATTCACTCAACAGCTTCAACAGTTCGTCCAGCTCTTCAAATTATCAAAACGCGTCCAAATGTTACTCGTACTTCAGGTGCTTTTCTTATGGTGCGTGGTACAGAACGATACTTGTTTGGTGACTGTGCCCTTAATATCAATCCTGATGCAGAAGCTTTGGCTGAAATTGCTATCAACTCAGCGATTACTGCCAAAATGTTTGGAATTCAACCAAAAATCGCTATGTTGAGTTATTCTACAAAAGGTTCTGGTTTTGGTGATAGTGTTGATAAGGTGGTTGAAGCAACTAAACTGGCACATGATTTACGTCCTGACCTTGAGATTGATGGAGAATTGCAATTTGACGCAGCCTTTGTCCCAGAAACCGCAGCCCTAAAAGCTCCAGGGAGCAATGTAGCAGGTCAAGCAAATGTCTTCATCTTCCCAGGTATCGAGGCAGGAAATATCGGCTACAAAATAGCTGAACGCCTAGGTGGTTTTGCAGCTATCGGTCCCGTTCTACAAGGATTGAATAAACCAGTCAACGATCTATCACGTGGATGTAACCCAGATGATGTTTATAAATTAACTCTCATCACAGCAGCTCAAGCAATCAATCAATAAGAAATGGAGTCTCTTCTACTAAAGGAAGGGGCTTTTTAGTACTGAGAAAAGGACAGTTAGGAGCTTCTATGTTATACTAGATATATGTTAGATTTGAAAGAATACGGCGTTGAGATGTGGCCAGAGGAGAAGATCATTTCATTTCGTGAGAAACTCCTCAACTGGTATGATGAAAACAAGCGAGATTTGCCTTGGCGTAGAAGTAAAAATCCTTATCATATCTGGGTTTCTGAAATTATGCTCCAACAGACTAGAGTAGAGACAGTTATTCCCTACTATGAACGATTCTTGGACTGGTTTCCAACTGTAGAAAGTTTGGCGAATGCTCCTGAAGAGCGTTTGCTAAAAGCATGGGAGGGGTTGGGATATTACTCCCGAGTTCGCAACATGCAGAAAGCAGCCCAGCAGATTATGGCTGACTTTGGTGGTCGATTTCCAAACACCTATGAAGGAATTTCTAGTTTGAAAGGGATTGGCCCTTACACTGCGGGAGCTATTTCCAGTATCGCTTTTAATTTGCCTGAGCCGGCGGTTGATGGCAATGTCATGCGAGTTTTAGCGCGCTTGTTTGAGGTTAATCATGATATCGGAGTTCCCAGCAATCGAAAGATTTTCCAAGCCATGATGGAAATCTTGATTGATCCAGAGCGGCCGGGAGACTTTAATCAAGCCTTGATGGACTTGGGGTCTGACATAGAGGCGCCAGTTAATCCTCGACCAAAAGAAAGCCCTGTTAAGGACTTTAGTGCAGCGTATCAGAATGGAACTATGGATTCTTATCCAATTAAAGAACCTAAGAAAAAGCCTCTCCCAATCTATCTCAAGGCTTTGGTTGTGCGCAATAATCAAGATCAATATCTACTCGAGAAAAATGAAAGCGAGAAACTGTTAGCTAGTTTTTGGCATTTTCCTTTGATAGAAGTAGAGGAGTTTTCACAGGAAGAGGCACAGCTGAATCTGTTTGCTCAGGTCGCTGAAAAAAGCGTTACTTTCGGTCCAACACCCCAAGAAAGTTTTGAGCAGGATTATGATTTAGAAGTTAATTGGTCCCATCAAGTATTTGATCAAGTCAAGCATGTTTTTAGTCACCGGAAATGGCACATTCAAATTCTAGCAGGTCAGGTGACAGATTCGAAACAATTTGATGACAGAGAAATTCGCTGGGTTTCTCCTCAGGAATTTTCTGATTATCCATTTGCTAAACCTCAACAAAAAATTTGGCAGGCTTATAAAACGGCTCTTGAAGATGAGGGCCGATATTAGCCATTTGTGTCTTCTTTACATTTTTTTGTTATAATAGATAAAGAAAAAGGTGAACATATGAAAAAAATATTAATTGTAGATGATGAGAAACCAATCTCAGATATTATTAAGTTCAATATGACCAAGGAAGGCTATGAGGTTGTAACAGCCTTTAATGGTAGAGAAGCCATCGAGCTATTTGAGGTGGAGCAACCAGATATTATTATCCTAGATTTGATGCTTCCTGAAATTGATGGTTTAGAAGTTGCTAAGACCATTCGTAAGACTAGCAGTGTTCCAATCATTATGTTATCGGCCAAGGATAGCGAGTTTGACAAGGTTATCGGTTTAGAACTTGGGGCAGATGATTATGTGACCAAACCCTTCTCAAATCGTGAGTTGCAAGCGCGTGTGAAGGCTTTACTCCGTCGTACAGACCTCGCTTCAGTGGATAGTCAAGAAACTGATGAAAAGAAATCCCAACCCCTTCAGATTGGCGATTTGGAAATCGTTCCAGATGCTTATGTAGCTAAGAAATATGGTGAGGAATTAGATTTGACCCACCGTGAGTTTGAACTTTTGTACCACTTGGCCTCTCACATTGGTCAAGTCATTACTCGTGAACACTTGCTTGAGACTGTTTGGGGCTATGATTATTTCGGTGATGTTCGTACAGTGGACGTGACCATCCGACGTTTGCGTGAAAAAATCGAAGACACTCCAAGCCGTCCAGAATACATCCTCACACGTCGTGGTGTGGGTTACTATATGAGAAATAATGATTGAAGCAATTAAACAAAGCGTTCTGAATAGAGATTTTATCTTTATCTTGATTTTAGTCGGCTTTATCTTGGTGGTCACCTTGCTATTGCTAGAAAATCGCCGTGATAATATTCGGCTAAAGCAGATTAATCAAAAGGTCAAGGATTTGATTGCAGGGGATTATTCTCGAGTTTTGGATATGCAGGGAAGCTCTGAAATCACTAACATCACCAATAATCTTAATGACTTGTCTGAGGTCATTCGTTTAACGCAGGAAAATCTGGAGCAAGAAACAAAAAGGCTTAACAGTATTCTTTCTTATATGACAGATGGAGTTCTTGCAACCAATCGCCGTGGTCAGATTACTATGATTAACGATATGGCCAAGAAGCAGCTGGGTGTCCAGAAAGAAGATGTACTTAACAAGAGCATCCTTGAATTGCTCAAAATCGATGAAGAGTATGAATTACGTGACCTTATTACACAAATTCCTGAGCTGATGATTGATTCCCAAAATGCTAATGGAGAATATCTCAGCCTTCGTGTTCGTTTTGCGCTCATTCGTCGTGAGTCTGGTTTCATCTCTGGTTTGGTTGCCGTTTTACACGATACGACCGAGCAGGAGAAGGAAGAGCGTGAGCGGAGACTCTTTGTTTCGAACGTCAGCCATGAGTTGCGGACTCCTTTGACCAGTGTTAAATCTTATCTTGAAGCCTTGGACGAGGGAGCTCTTTATGATCCTGTTGCTCCTGATTTTATCAAGGTTTCACTCGATGAAACCAACCGGATGATGCGGATGGTGACAGACCTCTTGCATCTCTCTCGTATTGATAATGCAAGTAGTCGGCTGGACGTGGAGTTGATTAATTTTACGGCCTTCATCACCTTTATCCTCAACCGCTTTGATAAGATGAGAAGTCAGGATGAGGAGAAAAAATATGAGCTGGTTAGAGATTATCCTATCAATTCAGTTTGGATCGAGATTGATACCGATAAGATGACCCAGGTGATTGATAACATTCTTAACAATGCCATCAAGTACTCACCAGATGGCGGGAAAATCACTGTCAGCATGAAAACGACGGATGATCAGATGATTTTATCCATCAAAGACCAAGGTCTAGGTATTCCAAAGCAAGATTTGCCGAAGATTTTCGACCGCTTTTATCGTGTGGATCGTGCAAGAAGCCGGGCTCAAGGTGGAACTGGTCTAGGTCTGGCTATCGCAAAAGAAATCATCAAACAACACAATGGCTTTATTTGGGCCAAAAGTGAATACGGTAAGGGGTCAACCTTTACCATGGTGCTCCCTTATGATAAGGATGCCGTAAAAGAAGAAATATGGGAGGACGAAATAGAAGACTAGAATGAGTGAAATAGGCTTTAAATACAGTATTTTAGCATCAGGTTCCAGTGGAAATTCCTTTTATCTGGAAACCCCAAAAAAGAAAATCCTAGTGGATGCAGGGCTGTCTGGTAAGAAAATTACCAGTCTCTTGAGTGAAATCAACCGCAAACCTGAGGATCTAGATGCGATTTTGATTACGCATGAGCATTCCGACCATATCCATGGAGTCGGTGTATTGGCTCGCAAATATGGTATGGATCTTTACGCCAATGAAAAGACCTGGCAGGCTATGGAAAATAGTAAGTACCTCGGTAAGGTAGACTCTTCGCAGAAGCATATCTTTGAAATGGGCAAAACCAAAACCTTTGGTGATATCGACATTGAGAGTTTTGGGGTCAGCCACGATGCGGCAGCGCCACAGTTTTACCGTTTTATGAAAGATGACAAGAGTTTTGTCATGCTGACCGATACAGGTTATGTCAGCGACCGTATGGCAGGAATTGTCGAGAATGCTGATGGTTACCTCATCGAGTCCAACCACGATGTGGAGATCTTGCGAGCAGGTTCTTATGCTTGGCGACTCAAACAGCGAATCCTATCTGATCTCGGTCACCTCTCTAACGAAGACGGTGCTGAGGCCATGATTCGTGCAATGGGAAATCGGACCAAGAAAATCTACCTTGGACATTTGTCTAAGGAGAACAATATCAAAGAACTGGCTCATATGACCATGGTCAACCAGCTAGCACAAGCTGGTTTGGGCGTAGGAGTAGACTTTAAGGTTTACGATACCTCTCCCGATACCGCAACACCACTGACAGATATATAAAAAAGAAGGCGAGTGCCTTCTTTTATTGTCTTTTACAATCCTGCAAATTCTTTGATTTCTTGTGCTGACATTGAAGAGTCGCAACGGACATTGATTTGACCATCTGCAATGTGAACAAAGCCTGGTACAGTTGGGATTCCATAGCGTGAGCGAAATTCTTGCAATTCATTGAGTTGGCTTGGTTCTTCACTGTTGATGAAGTAGATGTGCGCTTTTGTCTCAGCAACGACACCAGCCAAAGTGCCAGCAAATTTACGGCAGTAAGGGCAAGTTTTGCGACCGATAAAGAAAGTTGCAGTTTCTTTTTTATCAAGAGCTTCTTGGGCACGCGCAACTGTAGTGACTTCAAGGTCTTTGATGTTTTCTAAAAATTGTTCCATGAGATTACCTCGCTTTCATTGATAAGTCTAGTATGCCATAAAGTTCCTAAAATTGCTTAGATTTGATACGAAAAAAAGATGAGATTGGTTGGTCTCATCTTTTATAGATTTTTATTTTACAAACGCATTGATTTCCGCTTCGATGTTGGCAATCTTAGCTTGTGAATCCTCGTTGCTTTCCCCCACAACGGCAATGTAGAACTTGATTTTTGGTTCAGTACCTGAAGGACGAACGGCAATCCAAGAACCATCCGCAAGTGTGTATTTCAATACATCACTTGGAGGAGTAGTCAAGGTTGTTACAGTGCCATCTGCAGCAGTAGAAGTTTGTGCTTTGAAGTCTTCTACAAGAGTGATAGCTGTTGCGTTCCATTCTTTT
Organism: bacterium; assembly: GCA_905221345.1. Lineage (GTDB taxonomy): Bacteria > Bacillota > Bacilli > Lactobacillales > Streptococcaceae > Streptococcus. The sequence goes on along the minus strand of CAJNCW010000001.1, from coordinate 160,135 downwards.
GGAGCATTGTCACGGAACTTAGCCATGATTGCTTTGATTTGCTCAGCTCCATCGACACCTGAAAGAGTAACAGAGATGGTCTTTTCAGCATAGTAGCCATACTCTTTGTAAATTTCTTCAATACCGTCAGCGAGTGTCAAACCACGTGAACGATAGTAGGCAGCAAGTTCAGCAACGACTAGAACAGCTTGGATAGCATCTTTATCACGTACGAATGGCTTAATCAAGTAACCGAAGCTTTCTTCAAATCCCATCATGTAAGTGTGATTGTGTTTTTCTTCAAATTCTTGAATTTTTTCAGCGATAAATTTGAAACCTGTCAAAACGTTGAACATAGTTGCGCCGTAGCTTTCAGCAATCTTCGTTACCAAGTCAGTTGATACGATGGATTTGCAGAGGGCTGCATTTTCAGGAAGAGTTCCAGCATTTTTGTGAGCTTCCAAGATGTACTTGGCCATGATAGCACCGATTTGGTTACCTGAAAGGTTGAGGTAGCTACCATCTTTTTGAAGGACTTCAACACCAACACGGTCAGCATCAGGGTCAGTTGCGACGAGTACATCAGCACCAACCTGACGACCAAGTTCTTCAGCAAGGGCAAAGGCCGCTTGGCTTTCTGGGTTTGGAGACTTAACGGTAGAGAAGTCAGGATCTGGAGTTGCTTGCGCTTCAACAACTTGAACAGAGTCAAATCCTGCTTGAGCAAGAGCACGACGGGCCAACATTTCACCAGTACCATGAAGTGGTGTGTAGACAATCTTCATGTCTTTACCAAACTCTTCAATCAAGGCTGGGTTGATGTTGACATCTTTAACTTCTTTGAGGTATTCCGCATCAACAGCTTCGCCGATGACTTCAATCAAGCTAGAAGCTTTTTCAGCTTCGACATCAGCAACTTCCACAGCAAATGGATTTTCAATAGCGCGGATGTAAGTAGTTAAAGCGTCCGCATCGTGAGGAGGCATTTGTCCACCGTCTTCACCGTAAACCTTGTAACCATTAAATGGAGCTGGGTTGTGGCTAGCAGTAATCATGATACCTGCGAAACAGTTGAGGTGACGAACTGCAAATGAGAGCTCTGGAGTTGGACGAAGGCTTTCAAATACATAAGATTTGATGCCGTGTTTAGCAAGAACTGCCGCAGATTCAAAGGCAAACTCGGGTGAGAAGTGACGGCTATCGTAGGCAATTGCTACACCACGTTCTTTTTCGTTTCCACCTTTTGACTCAATCAAACGAGCCAATCCTTCAGTTGCTTGACGGACAACATAGATATTGATACGATTTGTACCAGCACCGATCAAACCACGCATACCAGCAGTACCAAATTCAAGATTGGTATAAAAGGCATCTTCCTTTGTTTTTTCGTCCATATTTTCCAAATCTTGACGAAGGTAGTCTGGAAGGTCAGCAAAATCGACCCATTTTTGATAATTTTCTTGGTAAGTCATAGAGTGTCTCCTTTGTTTATTTGCTTTAATCGCTTTCATTATATCACGATTTGACATTTTAGTAAAACGTTAGCATAACTTTCTGAAAAAGCTTGAAATGAAATGGATTCTATAGTCTTGAACCCCTTAGGGAAACATGCTATACTACCTATATGATTATTTTACAAGCTAATAAAATTGAACGTTCTTTTGCAGGAGAGGTTCTTTTTGATAATATCAATCTGCAAGTAGATGAGCGAGATCGGATTGCCCTAGTTGGAAAAAATGGAGCAGGTAAGTCTACTCTTTTGAAGATTTTAGTTGGAGAAGAGGAGCCGACTAGTGGAGAAATCAATAAGAAAAAAGATATCTCTCTGTCTTACCTAGCCCAAGATAGCCGTTTTGAGTCTGAAAATACCATCTACGATGAAATGCTCCATGTCTTTGATGATTTGCGTCGGACTGAGAAACAACTTCGTCAGATGGAACTGGAGATGGGTGAGAAGTCTGGTGAGGATTTGGATAAACTGATGGCGGATTATGACCGTTTGTCAGAAAATTTCCGTCAGGCTGGTGGCTTTACCTACGAAGCTGATATCCGTGCTATCTTGAATGGTTTCAAGTTTGATGAGACTATGTGGCAGATGAAAATTGCTGAGCTTTCAGGTGGCCAAAATACTCGTTTGGCGCTGGCCAAAATGCTCCTTGAAAAGCCAAATCTCTTAGTCTTGGACGAGCCAACCAACCACTTGGATATTGAAACCATTGCCTGGCTAGAGAATTACTTGGTGAACTATAGCGGTGCCCTCATTATTGTCAGCCACGACCGTTACTTTTTGGACAAGGTTGCGACGGTTACACTCGATTTGACCAAGCATTCTTTGGATCGCTATGTGGGCAATTACTCTCGCTTTGTTGAGTTAAAGGAGCAAAAGCTAGCTACTGAGGCAAAAAACTATGAAAAGCAACAGAAGGAAATCGCTGCTCTAGAGGACTTTGTCAATCGCAATCTAGTCCGAGCTTCAACGACCAAGCGTGCCCAATCTCGCCGCAAACAACTGGAAAAAATGGAGCGTTTGGACAAGCCTGAAGCTGGTAAGAAATCAGCCAACATGACCTTCCAATCTGAAAAAACGTCTGGGAATGTTGTCCTGACAGTTGAAAATGCAGCCATTGGCTATGATGGGGAAATACTCTCAGAGCCAATCAATCTCGACCTCCGTAAGATGAATGCTGTTGCCATCGTAGGACCAAACGGTATTGGCAAGTCAACCTTTATCAAGTCTATCGTGGATCAGATTCCTTTTATTAAGGGAGAAAAGCGATTTGGCGCAAATGTTGAGGTTGGCTACTATGACCAGACTCAAAGCAAGTTGACACCAAGTAATACTGTTCTGGATGAACTTTGGAATGATTTTAAACTGACACCAGAAGTTGAAATCCGTAACCGTCTTGGCGCTTTCCTCTTCTCAGGGGATGATGTTAAAAAATCAGTTGGAATGCTGTCTGGTGGCGAGAAAGCTCGTTTACTTCTTGCCAAACTTTCAATGGAAAACAATAACTTCCTGATTCTTGACGAGCCGACCAATCACTTGGACATTGATAGCAAGGAAGTTTTGGAAAATGCCCTGATTGATTTTGACGGAACCCTTCTTTTCGTCAGTCACGATCGTTATTTCATCAACCGTGTAGCCACTCATGTTTTGGAATTGTCCGAGAATGGTTCCACCCTCTATCTAGGAGATTATGACTACTATGTTGAGAAGAAAGCAGAAGTAGAAGCAAGCCAGACAGAGGAAGCTTCAATGAGTAATCAAGCAAAAGAAGCAAGTCCAGCTAATGACTACCAGGCACAAAAAGAAAGTCAAAAAGAAGCCCGCAGGCTCATGCGTCAAATCGAGAGTTTGGAAGCTGAAATCGAAGAGTTAGAAACTAAAAGTCAAGCCATTTCTGAACAAATGCTGGAAACCAACGATGCTGAAAAACTCATGGAATTTCAGACTGAACTGGACAAAATTAGCCATCGTCAGGAAGAGGCTATGCTTGAGTGGGAAGAATTATCGGAGCAGGTGTAAGAAATGGAACATCTAGGAAAGGTATTTCGTGAATTTCGAACAAGTGGGAAGTACTCCTTAAAAGAGGCGGCAGGTGAATCATGTTCAACCTCTCAATTATCTCGCTTCGAGCTTGGGGAGTCTGATCTAGCAGTTTCTCGTTTCTTTGAGATTTTGGATAATATTCATGTGACCATTGAAAATTTCATGGACAAGGCTAGAGATTTTCAAAATCATGAACATGTTGCCTTGATGGCGCAGATTATTCCGCTTTACTACTCAAATGATATTGCAGGTTTTCAAAAGCTTCAAAAGGAACAGCTTGAGAAAGCAAAGAGTTCGACCAATCCTCTCTATTTTGAGCTGAATTGGATTCTGCTACAAGGGCTGATTTGTCAAAGAGATGCTCGTTACAGGATGAGGAAGAGTGATTTGGAAAAGGTAGCAGATTATCTTTTCCGAACAGAAGAATGGACTATGTATGAGTTGATTCTTTTCGGGAATCTCTATACTTTCTACAATGTGGACTATGTGGCTCGAATTGGCAGAGAAGTCATGGAGCGAGAAGACTACTACAAGGAAATTGGTCGGCATCGTAAACTCGTTTTGATTTTAGCGCTTAACTGTTACCAGCATTGTTTGGAAAACCGTTCTTTTGCGAATGCGGACTATTTTGAGGGCTATGTGGAGAAGTTGATTGGAAATGGTATCAAGCTTTATGAGCGCAATATCTTCCACTATCTCAAAGGTTTCGCCCTCTACCAGAGAGACTTGAAAGAAGAAGGTTGTAGTCAGATGCAGGGAGCCATGCATATTTTTGATGTGCTTGGACTTCCAGAGCAAGTGGCTTACTATCAGGAACATTATGAAAAATTTGTAAATGCTTAAATTTCCCAAATAAGGGAAAAACGAAGAGACTCCTTTCAGTTTTGATACAATAGTTTCAAAATTTGAGAGGAGTTTTTTATATGAATCGACATGCAATCCAGTTGATTAGTCGTGGTGCGATTAATAAGATAGGGAATATGCTCTATGATTATGGAAACAGTGTTTGGTTGGCGTCAATGGGGACGATAGGACAGACTGTTCTTGGGATTTATCAGATTTCTGAACTCGTCACATCGATTCTGGTCAATCCCTTTGGCGGAGTGATTTCAGACCGCTTTTCGCGTCGCAAAATTTTGATGACGACAGACTTGATTTGTGGTATTCTCTGTTTAGCTATTTCTTTCATCAGAGATGATAACTTGATGATTGCTGCCTTGATTTTTGCCAATATTGTTCAGGCGATTGCCTTTGCATTTTCTCGTACAGCTAACAAAGCCATTATAACTGAGGTTGTAGAGAAAGACGAGATTGTGACCTATAATGCTCGCTTAGAGCTCGTTTTGCAGGTTGTAGGTGTTAGCTCCCCTGTACTTTCTTTCCTCGTTTTACAATTTGCCAGTCTCCATATGACGCTTGTTTTAGATGCCATTAGTTTTTTCATTGCATTTACCTTAGTAGCTTTACTTCCCCAAAAAGAGACTCAGGAACAAGTGAAAAATACTTTCCGCTGGAAAAATATTTTTGCTGATATGAAAGAAGGGATTCGCTATATTTGGCGCCAGCAAGAGATCTTTTTCCTTTTGGTAGTAGCTTCCAGCGTTAATTTCTTTTTTGCAGCTTTTGAATTTCTCCTCCCTTTTTCAAATCGTCTTTATGGGGTAGAAGGAGCTTATGCTAGTATTTTGACTATGGGCGCTATTGGTTCGATTATCGGAGCTCTTCTAGCTAGTAAAATAAAGGCAAATGTTTATAATCTTTTGATTCTATTGGCTTTGACTGGAGTTGGAGTTTTTATGATGGGATTACCACTGCCAACTTTTCTTTCCTTTTCTGGAAATTTAGTTTGTGAACTGTTTATGACGATTTTTAATATTCACTTTTTTACTCAGGTGCAAACCAAGGTTGAGGGGGAATACTTGGGAAGGGTACTAAGCACAATTTTTACCTTAGCCATCCTATTTATGCCGATTGCAAAAGGCTTTATGACGGTGCTACCAAGTGTTCATCTCTCTTCTTTCCTGATAATTGGGAGCGGGGTTATTGCCCTGTCTTGTTTATCCCTTGTTTATGTACGAAGTCATTTTAAAAAAGAGTTATAATTTCTCTTTTTTAAGAAAAGATTACACCATGAATCATTTTTCAGTCCTTCTCTATTGTGAGGAGGGCTTGCTTTGTGGTAAAATGGGATTATGAATGAAAGAATGAATGAGTTAGTTGCCTTACTCAACCGCTATGCGACCGAGTACTACACGAGTGATAATCCCTCAGTGTCAGATAGCGAGTATGATCGTCTCTACCGAGAGTTGGTCGAATTGGAAGCCGCCTATCCAGATCAAGTTTTAGCGGACAGTCCGACCCATCGTGTTGGTGGTAAGGTTTTAGATGGTTTTGAAAAATACAGTCATCAGTATCCTCTTTATAGTTTGCAGGATGCTTTTTCACGTGAAGAGTTAGAAGCTTTTGATGCGCGTGTTCGAAAGGAATTGCCCCAACCGACCTATATTTGCGAACTGAAAATCGATGGTTTGTCTATCTCGCTTACTTATGAAAAAGGGATTTTGGTTGTCGGTGCCACACGTGGGGATGGTTCAGTTGGTGAAAATATCACAGAGAACCTTAAGCGTGTCAAGGACATTCCTTTGACCCTGCCAGAAGAACTAGATATTACCGTTCGTGGGGAATGTTATATGCCACGCGCTTCGTTTGACCAGGTCAACCAAGCTCGCCAAGAAAATGGAGAGCCTGAATTTGCTAATCCTCGTAACGCGGCAGCAGGCACCTTGCGTCAGTTGGATACGGCAGTAGTGGCCAAGCGTAATCTTGCGACTTTCCTCTATCAAGAAGCCAGCCCTTCTACTCGTGATAGTCAAGAAAAGGTCTTGAAGCATCTTGAACAGCTTGGCTTTGTGGTTAATCCTAAACGAATCCTTGCTAAAACTATAGATGAGATATGGGACTTCATCCAAGAAGTTGGACAAGAACGGGACAATTTCCCTTATGACATTGATGGAGTGGTGATAAAGGTCAATGACTTAGCTGGTCAAGAAGAACTTGGTTTTACAGTTAAAGCGCCCAAGTGGGCAGTCGCCTACAAATTTCCTGCTGAAGAAAAAGAAGCCCAGCTCCTTTCAGTTGATTGGACAGTTGGCCGTACGGGTGTTGTGACCCCGACTGCCAATCTAACACCTGTTCAGCTTGCTGGGACAACTGTTAGCCGTGCAACACTGCACAATGTGGACTATATTGCTGAAAAAGATATCCGCAAAGAAGATACGGTCATCGTCTATAAGGCAGGAGACATCATCCCTGCTGTCTTGCGTGTGGTAGAGTCCAAGCGTCTTTCTGAAGAAAAACTAGATATTCCGACTAATTGTCCAAGTTGTGACAGTAAATTGCTTCATTTTGAAGATGAAGTGGCTCTTCGTTGTATCAATCCTCGCTGTCCTGCTCAAATCATGGAAGGTTTGATTCACTTTGCCTCTCGAGATGCCATGAATATTACAGGGCTTGGACCGTCTATTGTTGAAAAACTTTTTGCTGCCAATCTAGTCAAGGATGTGGCAGATATTTACCGTTTGAAAGAAGATGATTTCCTCCTTTTAGAAGGTGTCAAGGAAAAGTCTGCTTCTAAACTGTATCAGGCTATTCAAGCATCCAAGGAAAACTCTGCTGAAAAGCTCTTGTTTGGTCTTGGAATTCGCCATGTTGGAAGTAAGGCTAGCCAACTCTTGCTCCAACATTTCCACTCTATTGAAAATCTAGCCCAAGCTGATCCAGATGAAGTGGCAAGTATCGAGAGCTTGGGGAGTGTGATTGCGCAAAGTCTTCAGACTTATTTTGCAACAGAAGGATCGAAGATTCTCTTAGACGAATTGAAAGAAGCTGGAGTCAATCTGGACTACAAAGGACAGACAGTAGTGGCGGATGCAGCCTTGTCAGGTTTGACGGTTGTACTCACGGGGAAATTGGAACGCCTCACTCGCTCAGAAGCAAAAAGCAAACTCGAAAGTCTAGGTGCCAAAGTTACAGGTAGTGTATCCAAGAAAACGAATCTTGTCGTAGCAGGAACAGATGCAGGAAGCAAGCTCCAGAAAGCACAAGAACTAGGTATCGAAGTTCGAGACGAAGCTTGGTTGGAAAGTTTGTAAAGAATAGTTGAAAACTAGATGTCAGATAGTTTGAATAAAAAATTAAATTAGAAATTAGGAAAAGAAATGTATAATTACCCTGTAGTCATCCATTTTCATCGAAAAAATGGAGATTATGCTGCTTGTTCATTTAGTAAAAAACAGGCAGAAAGTAAAGAAAGTTTAGATTATGAGAATAACTATTTTGGAGCACAGTTCTCCTTTACAGTCGAAAGTGTTGAAAAACTGGAGTCTTTGACTTTTTCTGTTGAGATAGACGAAAAGCTCAAAGATTATCTCGTCCGTTTCAACCATTATCCACTTTTGACGGAAGTTTGGATCTTAGAAGGAGACGATACGGTTTACTATTCTGAAAATCCAGCCATCGCAAGTCCTTACTATAAAGATCGAAATCCTTTTGCTTTTGATAAAGCTATCCACAGCGCTAGTTTTGACCATCATTGGGGATACCAGGGAGAGTTGGGTTATAGTATCTCAGACTACCAGACAAGCTTTAAACTCTGGGCTCCAACAGCTACAGCTGTTCAGGTGGTTGTTTATGAAAATACAAGTAACGACGCGCCTGTTTGGAAAACCTTTAATCTTGAACGTGGGAATAGCTATTCATACAGCCATAAGTACAATACTATTGGTGTTTGGAGTCTAGATCTGGATGAAAATCTTGCAGGTAAAGCTTATCAGTATCAGATCGAGTTTCCACACCACCAGACTTTGACACGAGACCCTTATACTATCGCTACAAGCCCTGACGGAAAACGTTCTGTAATTCTATCTCATGAAGAGAGACAGGTAGAAGGCTTTGAAGTCAAACATGGTACGAAAGCTTCTTGGCGTTTGGAAAATCCTTGTAAAGCAGTTATCTGTGAGATGCATATTCGTGATTTTACAAAATCACCAACATCTGGTGTTCCAGAAAACCTTCGAGGAACTTTCCTTGGGGCTGCCCAGACAGGAACGACTAACCAATACGGCCAAGCAACCGCCTTTGACTATATTAAAGAACTTGGTTGCAATTATGTTCAACTTCAACCAATCTTTGATCGTCATAAGGAATATGATGAGGAGGGAAATGTAACCTATAACTGGGGTTATGATCCTCAAAACTATAATGCACCAGAACCAAGCTTCTCTAGTAATCCAAATGATCCTGGACAGGTTATTCGAGATTTGAAGACCATGATTCAGGCCTATCATGATGCAGGAATTGGTGTCATTATGGACGTTGTTTACAACCACACCTTCTCAACGGTTGATGCACCTTTCCAAACAACTGTTCCTGATTATTACTATCGTATGAATCCAGATGGAACCTTCCAAAACGGCACAGGTGTAGGAAATGAAACCGCAAGCGAACACGAAATGTACCGCAAGTATATGATTGACTCACTCCTTTATTGGGTGAAAGAATACAATATTGACGGTTTCCGTTTCGACTTGATGGGAATTCACGATGTCAAAACCATGCAAGCAATTCGTTGGGCACTTGATGAAGTCGATCCGCGTATCCTCACTTATGGAGAAGGATGGGATATGGGGACAGGCCTTGCACCTTATGACAAGGCAAAGAAGGACAATGCTTACCAGATGCCAAATATCGGATTCTTCAATGATGATCAGCGTGATGCGGTCAAAGGAGGAGAAGTTTATGGTACAATCAAGTCAGGATTTGTCAGTGGTGCTGCCACAGAACCAATCGTAGCCAAGGCCATTCTTGGTAGCCGAGAGTTGGGGTCATATCTTAGTCCAAACCAAGTCCTTAACTATGTAGAAGCCCATGACAATTACAATCTTCATGACTTGTTAGCAACTCTTCATCCAGATCAGAGTTCTGACCAGATTATGCGCAAGGTCGAGACAGCGACAGCCATGAACCTTCTCATGCAAGGAATGTCCTTTATGGAACTTGGCCAAGAGTTTGGACGGACTAAGTTGATTCCAACTGGTGAACACGGAGAACTCACTCCAGCAGACCGAGAACGCGCTATGAACAGTTACAATGCACCTGATAGTGTCAACCAGGTAAACTGGGATTTGATCAATGAAAGACAAGAAAGCATTGAGTTTGTCCGTCAGATTATTCGACTGAAAACACAGACCAATGCCTTCTCCTATCCTACATACGAAGAAGTTTACCGTCATGTCTTTGTTCACACAGCTGCTGAGAATAGCGGGTGGATTGTTTATGAGATTCATGGTGGATTAGAGCACTTATTAGTTGTATTCAATGCCAAGGGAACTTCTTTCTACTTTGAAAATGCAGGAAATCTTGAGATACTTGTTTCTAATAGTCGATCCAAAGAGGCCAATGTAATCGATGATACTAGCGTCGCGGTCTTGAAGGTACTTTCATAACAGCAAAAAGGTTTAGATTATCTGAACCTTTTTCGTTTTTATTGACAAACTACTATCTATTAGCAGTAGAAGTCAAATAATTTGAAGAATCAAGTTTGTGAAAAAAATATCAATATTTTCCCAAAAAGGGTTGTAATTTTCTGAAAATTTGATAAAATAAGTTTTAATCATTTTCAGGAGGAAGAGAATTTGACAAATTATCAGAATTTAGTAAATGGAAAATGGAAATCATCAGAGAATGAGATTGCCATCTATTCTCCCATCAATCAGGAAAAGCTGGGGACAGTACCAGCTATGAGTCAGGCTGAAGTAGATGAGGCTATGAAAGCTGCGCGTGCAGCTCTCCCTGCATGGCGTGATTTAGCACCAGTTGAGCGTGCAGCCTATTTGCATAAGACAGCAGATATTTTGGAACGCGATAAAGAAAAAATTGGTACCATTCTTGCCAAAGAGGTTGCAAAAGGAATTAAAGCAGCCATTGGAGAAGTAGTACGTACAGCAGAATTGATTCGTTTTGCTGCTGAGGAAGGTCTCCGTATCACTGGGCAAGCAATGGAAGGTGGCGGTTTTGAAGCTGCAAGTAAAAACAAACTGGCCGTTGTTCGTCGTGAGCCAGTTGGTGTCGTTTTAGCTATCGCGCCATTTAACTATCCAGTTAACCTTTCTGGATCTAAGATTGCTCCGGCTTTGATTGCAGGAAATGTCGTTATGTTTAAACCACCAACACAAGGATCTATTTCTGGTCTCTTGTTGGCTAAAGCTTTTGACGAAGCCGGAATCCCAGCAGGTGTCTTCAACACCATCACTGGACGTGGTTCTGAGATCGGAGACTACATCATCGAACACAAGGAAGTGAACTTCATTAACTTTACAGGTTCAACACCGATTGGGGAGCGTATCGGTCGTTTAGCGGGCATGCGCCCAATTATGCTTGAACTTGGTGGAAAAGATGCTGCAATTGTTTTAGAAGATGCAGATTTAGAAAATGCAGCTAAACAAATCGTAGGTGGTGCCTTTAGCTACTCTGGTCAGCGTTGTACTGCTATCAAGCGTGTCTTGGTTGTGGAAAGCGTAGCAGACAGATTGGCTGAATTGCTCCAAGCTGAAGTTGCTAAGCTAACAGTAGGTGATCCATTTGACAATGCTGATATCACACCTGTTATTGATAATGCTTCAGCTGACTTCATCTGGGGATTGATTCAAGACGCTCAGGAAAAGGGTGCCAAAGCGCTCAGCCAAATCAAACGTGAGAAAAATCTCATTTGGCCTGGACTTTTTGATTATGTCACAAGAGATATGAAATTAGCTTGGGAAGAACCATTTGGACCTGTTCTCCCAATTATCCGTGTCGCTGATGCAAATGAAGCGGTAGCAATTGCCAACGAATCTGAGTTCGGTCTTCAATCCTCTGTCTTTACAAATGACTTTAAGAAGGCGTTTGAAATTGCTGAAAAACTTGAAGTTGGTACCGTTCATATTAATAATAAAACACAACGTGGACCAGATAATTTCCCATTCCTTGGTGTAAAAGGTTCTGGTGCAGGAGTGCAAGGGATTAAATATAGTATCGAAGCGATGACAAATGTCAAATCCATCGTTTTTGATGTGAAATAATCTAAAAAATCAGGAATTTAGCCTCCTGATTTTTATTTTTACTCAAAAATCCAGCTAGAAATTGAAAAATAACGAATGTTTTGATATTATACTAAGAAAATATATGTAAATCATTTATCTTTTTCAATAATTAAATGAAAATTATATAATGTTAAGATATATTTTCTAAAATTTTCAAGATAATTTTGGTGAAATTCCGTAAATCGCTTGAAAGTTCTTTTAAAAGATAGTATAATAGAAATATAGAAAACGCTTACAAAAAAGAGAGGGGATTGAATGAATAATCAAGAAGCATTAAGAACCTTTACTACTGGTGAAAACTTTCACCTCCAGCATTATTTAGGAGCGCATAGAGAGGAGAAAAACGGAGAAATAGGCTATACCTTTAGGGTTTGGGCCCCAAATGCACAAGCAGTTCACCTAGTTGGGGATTTCACTAATTGGGTTGAGAATCAGATTCCTATGGTTCGTAATGAGGCAGGTGTTTGGGAAGTCTTTACAAGTCAAGCACAGGAAGGTCAGATTTATAAATATCATATCACGCGTGCAAATGGTCACCAGATTATGAAGATTGATCCTTTGGCGATTCGTTTTGAAGCGCGTCCAGGGACAGGAGCTGTTTTGACTACTATCCCAGAAAAGAAATGGAAAGATGGACTTTGGCTAGCGCGTCGCAAACGTCTGGGATTTTTCGAGAGACCAGTTAATATATATGAGGCCCATGCAGGGTCTTGGAAGAGAAATCCAGATGGTAGTCCCTATACTTTTTCGCAACTGAAAGACGAGTTGATTCCATACTTGGTTGAGATGAACTATACACATATTGAGTTCATGCCTTTAATGGCTCACCCACTTGGATTGAGCTGGGGTTATCAGCTTATGGGCTACTTTGCTTTTGAACATTCCTATGGCAGACCAGAGGAATTTCAAGATTTCGTTGAAGAGTGTCATATAAATAATATCGGTGTCATCGTAGACTGGGTTCCAGGTCATTTCACTATTAATGATGATGCTTTGGCATATTATGACGGCACACCAACTTTTGAATACCAAGACCACAACAAGGCTCATAACTATGGTTGGGGTGCGCTGAATTTTGACCTTGGGAAAAATGAGGTCCAGTCTTTCTTGATTTCCAGCATTAAATTTTGGATTGATTTTTATCACTTAGATGGCATTCGGGTAGATGCAGTGAGCAATATGCTTTACCTAGATTATGATAATGCTCCTTGGACCCCAAATAAGGATGGTGGAAATCTTAACTATGAAGGTTATTATTTCCTTCAGCGGTTAAACACAGTGATTAAGTTAGCTCATCCAGACATCATGATGATTGCAGAAGAAAGTTCATCAGCGACAAAGATTACTGGTATGAAAGAAATGGGCGGCCTTGGATTTGACTATAAATGGAATATGGGCTGGATGAATGATATCCTCCGTTTCTACGAGGAAGATCCGATTTATCGCAAGTATGACTTTAATCTTGTGACTTTCAGTTTTATGTATGTTTTCAATGAAAACTATCTCTTACCTTTCTCACATGATGAAGTGGTTCATGGCAAGAAGAGTATGATGCATAAGATGTGGGGTGATCGCTACAATCAGTTCGCAGGTCTGCGCAATCTCTACACCTATCAAATTTGTCATCCAGGTAAGAAACTCTTGTTCATGGGTAGTGAGTACGGGCAATTCCTAGAGTGGAAGTCTGAGGAGCAGTTGGAATGGTCTAATCTAGAAGATCCGATGAATGCCAAGATGAAGCATTTCACTTCACAACTAAATCAATTCTATAAAGAGCATCGTTGTCTTTGGGAAATTGATACTAGTTATGATGGTATCGAGATTATCGATGCTGATAATAGAGATCAGAGTGTCCTTTCCTTTATTCGTAAGGGCAAGAAGGACGAAATGTTAGTCTGTGTCTTTAATATGGCACCAGTTGAGCGTAAGGACTTTACGATTGGTTTGCCTGTTGCAGGTATTTACGAAGAAGTTTGGAATACAGAGTTGGAAGAATGGGGTGGTGTCTGGAAAGAGCACAATCAAACAGTTCAGACTCAAGAAGGCTTATGGAAAGATTATGAGCAGACTTTGACCTTTACCTTGCCTGCCATGGGTGCAAGCATCTGGAAGATCAAGCGTCGTTTGAAACCAACTAAAACTGTCGCAAATAAAACTCAAAAAGGAGTAGAAAATGAAGAATGAAATGCTAGCTTTGATCCTTGCGGGTGGGCAAGGAACACGTCTCGGAAAACTCACTCAAAGCATTGCTAAACCAGCCGTGCAATTCGGTGGGCGCTACCGTATTATTGACTTTGCGCTTTCAAACTGTGCTAACTCTGGGATTCACAATGTCGGTGTGATTACACAATACCAACCTCTTGCCTTGAACAACCACATCGGAAATGGTTCGAGCTGGGGACTAGATGGAATTAACACAGGTGTTTCTATACTTCAACCCTACTCTGCAAGTGAAGGAAACCGTTGGTTTGAGGGGACTAGTCACGCTATCTACCAAAATATTGACTACATCGACAGTGTTAACCCAGAATATGTTCTCATCCTCTCTGGAGACCATATTTACAAGATGGACTATGATGACATGCTCCAATCTCACAAGGACAACAATGCCAGTTTGACAGTAGCTGTCTTGGATGTACCCCTCAAAGAAGCTAGCCGTTTTGGTATCATGAATACAGATGCCAATAATCGTATCGTTGAATTTGAAGAAAAACCAGCCGAACCTAAGTCTACCAAAGCTTCTATGGGGATTTATATCTTTGATTGGCAACGTCTCCGTAATATGCTGGTAGCTGCTGAAAAGAACAAGGTAGATATGTCAGACTTTGGTAAAAACGTTATTCCAAATTACCTTGAGTCTGGAGAAAGCGTTTATGCTTATGAATTCAAAGGCTACTGGAAAGACGTTGGTACTATCGAGTCTCTATGGGAAGCAAATATGGAATACATTGATCCAAATAACGCTTTGGATAGTCGTGATCGTCAGTGGAAAATCTACTCACGGAACTTGATTTCACCACCAAACTTTATTGGAAAACACGCTCATGTAGAAGATTCTTTAGTTGTGGATGGCTGTCTCGTGGATGGAACTGTTAAGCATTCCATTCTCTCAACAGAAGCGCAAGTACGTGAGGGTGCTGAAGTAGTAGACTCTGTAATCATGAGTGGTGCCATTATCGGAAAAGGTGCAAAAATTAAACGTGCCATCATTGGTGAAGGTGCTGTTATTTCTGAAGGTGTCGAAATTGATGGAACAGACGAAGTACAAGTAGTAGGATATGATGAAGTAGTGGGGGTAGCAACAGATGAAGATTGATAAATATTCAGCCATTTTAGGAAACACCGTTGGTTTTCACGATATGTCAACTTTGACAGATCATCGTCCAGTAGCCAGCTTGCCATTTGGAGCAAAATATCGTTTGATCGACTTCCCTCTTTCTAGCCTTGCAAATGCTGGTGTTCGTAGTGTCTTTGGAATTTTCCAACAAGATAATATCAGTTCAGTCTTTGACCATATTCGTTCAGGACGTGAGTGGGGCTTATCTACCCTTCTCAGTCACTACTATCTAGGTATTTATAATACGCGTGTTGAAAGTAGCACAGTTGGGAAAGAATATTACCAACAGCTTCTCACTTATTTGAAACGTTCAGGATCAAATCAGACGGTTGCACTTAACTGTGATATCGTGGTGAATATTGACCTCAATCAAGTGTTCCATTTACATACTACTGCCGGTCGTCCGATTACAGTTGTTTATAAGAAATTACCTAAAAAGGATATTTCAGATGTTAATGCCATCTTGGAAGTGGATGAAACAGACCGTGTTCTTTCTCATAAACTTTTTGATGCCAAATCAACAGATGAACTTTTCAACATGTCCACAGATATATTCGTCGTTGATACTCCGTGGTTGATTAAGCGTTTGGAAGAAGAAGTTCAAAAAGAATACCCAGAAAAATTACGCTATGTTTTACGTGAGTTGGCAGCTAAAGAAGGTGCTTTTGCTTATGAATACACTGGCTACCTAGCCAATGTTCACTCTGTTCAATCCTATTATCAAGCCAATATTGATATGCTAGAGTCTCAAAAATTCTACTCTCTCTTCTCACCTAACCAAAAAATTTATACCAAGGTTAAGAATGAAGAACCAACTTACTACTCAAACACCTCTAAGGTAAGTACTTCGCAGTTCGCCTCTGGTAGTATCATTGAGGGTGAAGTAGTTCAGTCAGTCCTATCTCGTAACATTCATGTTCACAAGGATAGTGTAGTGAAAAATAGCCTTCTTTTCCCTCGTGTTGTGATTGGTCAAGGTGCCCAAGTTGAGTATGCAATCTTGGACAAAGGGGTTGAAGTTGCTGACGGTGTCGTGATTCGAGGAACTGCTGAACATCCAGTCGTAGTCAAAAAAGGCGAAAAAGTAACAGAGGATATTCATTCATGAAAATTTTATTTGTAGCAGCAGAGGGTGCACCCTTTTCAAAAACAGGTGGTTTGGGAGACGTTATTGGCGCTCTTCCTAAATCACTGGTAAAGGCTGGGCATGAAGTTGCAGTTTTCTTACCTTACTATGACATGGTAGAGGCTAAGTTCGGCGACCAGATTGAGGATGTTCTTCACTTTGAAGTGAGTGTAGGATGGCGTAGACAGTACTGTGGTATTAAGAAGACCGTCTTGAATGGTGTTACCTTCTACTTCGTAGACAATCAAACTTATTTCTTCCGAGGTCATGTTTACGGAGATTTCGATGATGGTGAACGCTTTGCCTTTTTCCAACTGGCTGCTCTTGAAGCCATGGAGCGAATTGATTTCATTCCAGATATTCTCCATGCCCATGATTATCACACCGCTATGATTCCTTTTCTCTTGAAGGAAAAATACAGATGGATTCAGGCATATCAAGGAATCAGAACCGTTTTAACTATTCATAATTTGGAATTCCAAGGTCAATTTTCTGAAGGAATGTTGTGGGATTTGTTCGGTGTTGGGTTTGAACGCTATGCTGATGGCACCCTTCGCTGGAATGATTGTCTCAACTGGATGAAAGCAGGTATTCTCTACGCGGATCGTGTCACAACCGTTTCCCCTAGCTATGCGCATGAGATTATGACCAGTCAGTTTGGTTGCGGTTTGGATCAGATTCTTCGGATGGAGTCAGGTAAGGTTTCAGGTATTGTTAATGGTATTGACGCAGATCTTTATAATCCTCAAACAGACCCACTTTTAGACTATCATTTTGATAAAGAAGATTTTTCTGGAAAAGCACAAAATAAAGCAAAATTGCAAGAGAGAGTTGGTCTACCTGTGCGAGCAGATGTTCCTCTAGTTGGGATTGTCTCTCGTTTGACCCGCCAAAAAGGTTTTGATGTAGTTGTAGAAAGCTTGCATCGTTTCTTACAGGAGGATGTTCAAATAGTCCTTTTAGGAACAGGTGATCCTGCTTTTGAGCATTCTTTCTCATGGTTTGCTCAAGTCTATCCTGACAAGCTATCAGCAAATATCACTTTTGACGTCAAACTTGCTCAAGAAATCTACGCAGCTTGTGACCTCTTCCTCATGCCAAGTCGTTTTGAACCATGTGGCTTATCTCAAATGATGGCAATGCGCTACGGAACTCTACCATTGGTTCATGAGGTTGGCGGACTAAGAGATACAGTTCAATCCTTCAATCCAATCGAAGGAACTGGTACTGGATTTAGCTTTGACAATTTAACACCATACTGGCTTAACTGGAGTTTCCAAACAGCCTTGGATGTTTATAAGAATCAGCCGGACGTTTGGAGAAATCTACAAAAACAAGCTATGGAATGCGATTTCTCATGGGATACAGCCTGCAAATCTTACCTGGACTTGTACCATAGTTTAGTCAACTAATAGATAAAATCGTATGATTCTTTCATACGATTTTTGGGCTGTTTAGAAAAGAGGAGAAGGGATGACTCAAGTAAAGGGACTGTGTGTTATGGACGTTGACGGCACCCTGATAGCAGAGGAAGTGATTGATCTTTTAGGAAGAGAAGCAGGTTGCGAAGAAGAAATTTCGCAGATTACAAGACAGGCAATGCGAGGTGAACTGGACTTTGAAACAAGTTTACGAGCGAGAGTGGCTTTGTTAAAAGGTCTTCCGATTTCGGTTTTTGATACTGTCTTCAAATCCATCCATCTGTCCAAGAATACTCAAGAATTTATCTCCATTCTTCAAAAGAAGGGTATTCTAGTTGGTCTAGTGTCTGGTGGATTTGCACCAATAGTTGAGAGATTAGCAAAATCCCTTGGCATCTCCTATTTCTCTGCCAACCAGTTGGAAGTCAAAGATGACTTTTTAACAGGTAAATTAGTTGGTGAAATTGTGACAGCCCAAGTAAAACAAGCTGCTCTTGAGAAATGGAGAAAGGAATCAGGACTTTCCAAAGAAAGAACGATTGCCATCGGTGATGGTGCTAACGACCTCTTGATGTTAAAGTCAGCAGGATGTGGTATTGCATTTTGTGCCAAAGAGGTCGTAAAAACAGAGATAGCTTGTCATATAGATACGAGGGATTTTTTGGAAGTTCTACCTTTGATTGATTTCTTAGAATGAGAGGGAACTATGAAAATTGTAATTGCACCCGATTCTTTTAAAGAAAGTTTGGCTGCAGAAGAGGTCGCTCAAGCTATAAAAAGAGGTTTCGATCAGTCAATAGCGGATGTAGAATGTCAGTTATGCCCTGTTGGTGATGGTGGGGAAGGAACTGTAGATGCTATTCGACATTCTCTTGACCTCGAAGAAAAATGGCAAGAGGTGACGGGACCTTTTGGCCTAAATGAAGCAATGCGCTACTTTCAGAAAGGAAAAACAGCGCTCTTTGAAGTTGCTGACTTGGTTGGTCTTGGAAAGATTCCGCAGGAGAAACGAAACCCTCTTCACATCCAAACTCGAGGTATCGGGGAGCTGATTCGTCATCTCATTGATCAAGGGATGAAAGAAATCTATATCGGTGTAGGTGGTACGGCTAGTAATGATGGCGGAATAGGCATTGCTACTGGTCTGGGTTATCGTTTTTATGATAAGAATGGAAAGGAATTGCCAGCTTGCGGTCAGACTTTGCTTGAGTTCGAGTCAGTTTCAGATAGCGAGTTGTATAGGATTCCCGAAAATGTGAAGATTCGCATTTTAGCAGATGTCGTGAGCCCTTTATGTGGCAACCAAGGAGCGACCTATACATTTGGCAGACAAAAAGGTCTGGATCCTGCTCTGTTTGAGACAGTAGATTTGGCTATGCGGCGGTTCTATGAAAAACTTTCGCCATCAACCCTATCTCTGAAAGGAGCAGGAGCCGGCGGTGGCATTGCTGCTGGGCTATGTGCCTTTGCTGAGGCCTGTATCGTATCTGGGATTGATACTTGCTTGGATTTGATAGACTTTGAGAAGAAAGTTGCAGGGGCCGACTTGGTTATTGTCGGAGAGGGCAAACTGGACTGTCAAAGCTTTGCTGGAAAAGCTCCTATCGGTGTAGCAAAAAGAACCCCTAACGGAGTTCCTGTTATTGCTATTTGTGGTAGTCTTTCCGAGGATTTACCTTCCCTACCATTCGAAAATATACAGGCAGCCTTTTCTATTTTAGAGAAAAGTGAACCACTAAAAGATAGTCTGAAAAAAGCAAGCCTCTATTTGGAGCACATAGCTGCTAATATTGGTCGTTTATTAAAGTTGAGGAAGGATTAACTCAACCATTTTTTCCAGATGGATTTTTTCGGAGTTTCTGTCTTTTTCTCCTCCCAGAGATTCGAGAATGCAAGTCTGAGGTCCTTCTCGTCTACTTGAACAGGTTCATTCGTGTGAATAACTAGACCAAAAGGAGAGGTGATATTATCGTCTGAAACAATAGTCGCCTGACAGTTGCTTTCCTTTGCTTGTTTTAAGTAAAAGACCTGTTTGTCAAACTCGATATTTGGTGAGATCTTCACAAAAAGTTCCTCTACCTTTTCTTGAAAACTTTCTAAAATAGAGAAAAAACCATGTTCTAATTCAGGACTATTGGCAGTACTGATATCAGCGTAGCCAAGAACTCTTTCCTCGAAAGTCCCGAGATAGCGGCGTTGTTCGTCAGGGTTTAATTTCGGCCCACCATGAGCTTTTTCTAGTAGTTGTTTTGATAAATCTGTCATAAAAACAGTATATCACAAAAAACACAAGAAAACAGACAAAAGAAAGCGATTACTTTATAAAGTTAAGGAAAATTTGCACAAAGATAACGTTTTTTCTTGAAAAACGCTTATTTTTAAGGTATCATAGAGGTGTAAAAAATTTAACTCAAAGGAGAGTAAAAAATGTCAATTATTACTGATGTTTACGCTCGCGAAGTCCTAGACTCACGCGGTAACCCAACACTTGAAGTAGAAGTTTATACTGAATCAGGTGCTTTCGGACGTGGTATGGTTCCATCAGGAGCTTCTACTGGTGAACACGAAGCAGTTGAACTTCGCGACGGTGACAAATCTCGTTACGGTGGTCTTGGTACACAAAAAGCTGTTGACAACGTAAACAACATCATCGCTGAAGCAATCATCGGCTACGATGTACGTGACCAACAAGCTATCGACCGTGCTATGATCGCACTTGACGGTACTCCTAACAAAGGTAAATTGGGTGCAAACGCAATTCTTGGTGTGTCTATCGCTGTAGCTCGTGCTGCTGCTGACTACCTTGAAATCCCACTTTACAGCTACCTTGGTGGATTTAACACTAAAGTTCTTCCAACTCCAATGATGAACATCATCAACGGTGGTTCTCACTCAGATGCTCCAATCGCTTTCCAAGAATTCATGATCGTACCTGCTGGTGCACCATCATTCAAAGAAGCTCTTCGTTGGGGTGCTGAAATCTTCCACGCTCTTAAGAAAATCCTTAAATCACGTGGTTTGGAAACTGCCGTAGGTGACGAAGGTGGATTCGCACCTCGTTTCGAAGGAACTGAAGACGGTGTTGAAACTATCCTTGCTGCGATCGAAGCTGCTGGATATGTTCCTGGTAAAGACGTATTTATCGGATTTGACTGTGCTTCATCAGAATTCTACGATAAAGAACGTAAAGTTTACGACTACACTAAATTCGAAGGTGAAGGAGCTGCTGTACGTACTGCTGCAGAACAAATCGACTACCTTGAAGAATTGGTAAACAAATACCCAATCATCACTATCGAAGATGGTATGGACGAAAATGACTGGGACGGTTGGAAAGCTCTTACTGAACGTCTTGGTGGTAAAGTTCAATTGGTTGGTGACGACTTCTTCGTAACAAACACTTCTTACCTTGAAAAAGGTATTGCAGAAGGTGCTGCTAACTCAATCCTTATCAAAGTTAACCAAATCGGTACTCTTACTGAAACATTCGACGCTATCGAAATGGCGAAAGAAGCTGGTTACACTGCCGTTGTATCACACCGTTCAGGTGAAACTGAAGATTCAACAATTGCTGACATCGCAGTTGCAACAAACGCAGGACAAATCAAGACTGGTTCACTTTCACGTACAGACCGTATCGCTAAATACAACCAATTGCTTCGTATCGAAGACCAACTTGGTGAAGTAGCTGAATACCGTGGATTGAAATCATTCTACAATCTTAAAAAATAATCTAGTTCAGTGAACAAGGTTTGAAGCCCCTCGGATTTTTTCCGAAGGGCTTTTTTCTGTTCAAGGGGACAAGAAAGGGGCAGTGTTTATGGTATAATAGACAAAAACACTTGTATTAGGAAGAAATTATGTCTAAAGAGATTGATATTGAGTATTACCACCAACTAGCACTGCAAAAGCAGAAGGAGCACCGCAAAGTGTTAGCTAATCTAAAGAAAAAGCCACCAAAAAATCTAGATAAGATAGCTCAGCAGATCCACCAAGAAGTTTTTTCTGAGATTGATTGCACTGCCTGCGCTAACTGTTGTAAGACATTGGGGCCCAACTTTAAAGAAGCAGATATTACCCGTATCGCTAAGTACTTTAAGATGAAATTACCAGCCTTTGAAGCAGAGTTTTTACAGGTAGATGAAGACGGGGATAAGGTTTTCAAATCCATGCCTTGCCCCTTTCTAGAAGGAGACAATCTCTGCTCAATCTACGACGTTCGACCAAAGGCTTGCCGCGAGTTCCCTCATACAGATCGCAAGAAGATTTATCAAATTAATCATCTGACAATTAAAAATACTTTGACCTGCCCAGCAGCCTATCTCTTTGTTGAGAAATTAAAGGATAAGTTATAGAAATTTAAACCTTTAAATCTTGTACAAATATTCTAGGACGGAAGTATCTTGTATTTGCTAGAATATAGATAGATTGAACACGGCCTAAAAGCTATGCGAAAAAGACAGAATTTCCTAGGATCAGAAGCTCCAGCGTCAATTTTCCTATTTTCACTTTGATTTTAACGTCCTTTGTATCTTATGGGGGTAAGAAAAAAGAATATGATGCATCAATTCAATCAAACCATGGATTATTTGGAGCAGCAGCTAACTGGAGAGGTGGATATGAAAAGATTTCAGCAGCTATCGGGCTATTCTTACCCTCTCTTTAGCAGGCTATTTTCTATCTTGGCAGATATGACATTAGCAGAATACTTGCGCAATCGCAGGTTGTCTGAAGCTGTGACGGACTTGCGGGAAGGCTCTGAGAAGGTCATTGACATAGCGATGAAATACGGCTATGACTCTGCAGATGCCTTCAGCGCAGCCTTTAAGAAATTCCATGGTGCGACTCCCTCAGAAGTTCGAAATGGAAAACCTTATCGGGTCTTTCCTAGACTTCGATTATCCTTAAAAATCACAGGAGGAAAGAACATGGATATCAAGATTCAAAAGAAACCTGCATTTACCGTGGCAGGCGTCCTATTGGAAGCTATTGACAATAGCCAGTGCCCATCTGTCTGGGAACAGCTCTATGCCAATCATAGCTTGAAAAGCCTAGAGAGTCTGGGGAGTGGCCAATCCTTTGGTGTCTGCTCCGATGTCAAAGAAGGCGAAATCATCAACTACATGGCTGCTTATGATGTGACGGATAAAACTAAAGCAGAAGAACTAGGTCTGTCCATCAAAGATATCCCAGCAGCTGAATATGCTATCGTCCCAGTCAAAGGTACTATACCAGCTAGCATTCACAATGCTTGGAAATATGTCTTGGAGGTCTTTTTCCCAGAAACTGGCTATCGCCACTCAGGAGCGCCAGACTTTGAAGTTTATTCCGAAGGTGACATGTCGTCACCTGACTATCAAATGGAACTCTGGATACCAGTGATTAAGGACTAGAACATTTTCTGACTTTTTATAAAGATGCAAATCGAACTCTGTAGAAGATAGCTTTTACAGAGTTTTTAATTATTGACATTCATGCCCGTAAATCACAAATACCCATATTTTTTGTTTGGATTTTATGGGGCATGAGAATAGTTTTCTCGGTATAATAGTCCCATAGAAGATAAGGAGGCATGAATATGCAGATGTATTTTGGAGATGTGTCACTTTGCTATAGCTATTCATTGGCAATGGCACTGGATAGCTATGGCCATGACTTTAAAGCAGACTTTCTAGAGGCAATTATGGTAATGGGCAATGGCGCTAGTATCGTAAGGGAAGATGACCAGCACCCTCTAGTATTCTTTGATAACGGAATGCCAGATCTTTCCATCTCTCATTCTTTAAAAATACTTGGATTTGATTATGAGGACTTCTATCTAAAGGATGGAGCGGAAGTAGATTTGGAAGAGATTAAAAGAAAGTTAGAAATGTTTCTGTCCAATGGACCTGTCGTACTGGGACCTCTTGATATGGGCCATCTGACCTACAATCCCAATCACACAATCCTTTATGGTGTGGACCACTTTGTAACTGTGTATGACATTGATAATCAGTATCTCTATTTGCATGATCCGGCTGGTTTTGCTTGTATGAAGGTTACTTTTAATGACATACTAGAAGCATGGAAGGCAGAGGCTATTGACTATAAGCGTGGAGCATACTCCATGTGGGGGAATTTTAAGCGACTCAAGACTCCTAGTCAGACTGAAATCTATCAGGAAACAGCAAAGATTATAAAGTCCCGATATCTGAATGGTCAAAACGGTGTTTTGAAATGCTATGCAAAAGCAGTTGCTGAAAACGGCTTAAATACGGAGCAAAAACAACTGCACCAGTATTTCAGCTTTAAACTTGCTGCTGTTCGAAATCTCTATCTCAGTAAATTCTTAAAAGATCATAATTCCAAAGGATCAAGATTAAAAGAGGAATTAGCTACTTTATTTGGTCAAGCCCACCTTTCATGTTTAAAAGAAGATTACCAAGAACTATCCAGCTTGCTCTATCAAATAGCAGAAGTGGATGGTCGCTTTAAAGATTTATATGTAAATAAACAAGTTTAGGGACGCTCCTAACTTTAATAAAATGGCCAGTAAAAGCAGTTGTTCGTAAAATGAAGAACTGCTTTTTGATTATGATTATGGTATAATGAAGTAAGAAAATAGCTTATTCTACTTGAAAATGAAAGGAGAGCACCTATGCCTAGACCAAAAACAAAAGAGGAGCTAGTGTTAGCCTCTAAGGAAAACTATGAAAAACTTAATCTCCTAATTTCTCAGTTAAGTGAAGAGGAGCTACAGACTCCTTTTGATTTTTCAAAAGACCAAAAGAAAAAAGAAGCTCACTGGAAAAGAGATAAAAATCTAAGAGATGTTCTGATCCATCTCTATGAATGGCATCAGTTACTTTTGACCTGGGTACATTCCAATCAAAAGGGTCATGAAAGACCTTTTCTCCCTGAGCCTTACAATTGGAAAACTTATGGGGAAATGAATGTCGCTTTTTGGAAGAAGCACCAGAGAACGACCTTAGAAGAAGCGACTAAACTACTAGAGCAATCGCATAAGGAGGTTTTAGAATTGATGGAAGGCTTCAGCAATGACGAATTGTTCACAAAAGGTGTCTATAAATGGACGGGTGGGACAAGTCTAGGTTCCTACTTTGTCAGTAGTACCTCCAGCCACTATGACTGGGCTCTGAAAAAACTCAAAGCTCATCAAAAAAATTGTAAGAATAGCTAGTTGAAGTGCTATTGAAATTCACCAAAGGTTCTTCTAAGCTTCGAATAGCTTAGTTCTCGTGATTTTTGAGCTCTTCTAGCTTTAGAATCCTTCAAAAATTAAAATTTAAAGCTGTCATAGACTTAGAACAGATCTAAAACATATATATAAATGCAATTCTAAACTTAGAATTGCATTTATATTAAAGTAATTAGGCTGTTCGATAGTTAGAATGACTTGATTCTGAGAAATGTTGACTAGAAAATGCTTAGATTAACTTTTTTCTGATATGATGATAGATAGAAGGGGGAGATGATGAACATACAAAAAGAGAACGTTAGAAAAGAGTTGGTGTCCCTCTGTTTGGGAGAGCTTACAGCCATCCTATCCTTTTGGTTTTGTTTTTTCCTTTTGAAAAATCGGCTTGGTGATTGGAATGGTTTGATCTCTATTCTTTATCCTTTGTCTTTACTGACATTTATTTTGCTTCAAGGTTCAATCTATTGGGCAATTTTGATTAGAAGACTGTCAAATCCTCAGTTCGGAAGTGGAAATGTGCCGAAAATATATGGTGTGCTCAGAATACTAGACCTCCTTTTACTTATTTCAGGCTTTCCGTTTATTGTCTGGAATACCCAGAGTATCCTAGGGACTATCCTAGCCACACTGATACAACTTTTTGCCCTTATCGAATGGGTTAATTATTACTTCGTACGCCTATCTTATAGTTTGAACCCACTTGTTTTATGGAAACGAATTGTTAAGGGAAAACTTGAAAAAAGCAGAATAGCTAAGGAGTTGGAGTAAGAGAAATGAAGAGTTTAGTAATTCATTTTACAATATGCTATAATTAAGCTATCAAAATTTTAAAACAACTACTTAAAGTGAGATGAGTATGCGAATAAACTCTAGAAAACAGAAATCAGATATTGTTATTTCCAAACCGTCAGCTATTGAAGTAGAAAAATACTTGAAATTGTGGAAAAATCTTAAAAATTATAAGTTGCAAGAAGATGCTTTAGATAAATTATTTTTTGAGCTGTTACCAAGTAACGAAGAAATTTCTGACATCTTATTAAAGGTTGCTACGTTGAATGATTTTTATAGCACAAATATTTTTTCAGTTTATCCAGTTGCGGAACATATACTGAGTCTTAAAATTGATGAGAGGTTGAGACAAGGTGATGTAACTTTAGTCAATGAAATTCAAAATGTTACTATCAATGGAGTAACTAGAAAGTTCTATTCTTTTTCAACTAAATACTGTTCCCATCATAATCCTAAAGAATACCCTATTTATGATAGCTATGTAGAAAAGGTATTGAAATACTTTAGAAAAACAGATAAATTTTCTAAATTTAAGAATTCAGACCTAAAAGATTATCAAAAATTTAAAAATATAATTATTGCTTTTAGAGAATACTACGGATTAGAAGAATTTAATCTTAAAGAGATTGACCAGTATTTATGGCAGTTAGGAAAAGAATATTTCCCTAATAAATACAAGTAACTTGTTTTCACTTAGAAAGGAAACTCAATGCCCTACAAATTTCTACTCTTCGACCTTGACCATACCTTGCTTGATTTTGATGCTGCTGAGGATGTGGCTCTGACGCAACTTCTAAAAGAAGAAGGGGTGGCAGATATTCAAGCCTATAAAGACTATTACGTTCCCATGAACAAGGCTCTCTGGAAGGACTTGGAGCAAAAGAAAATTAGTAAACAAGAACTGGTTAACACGCGCTTTTCTCGTCTATTTACCCATTTTGGACAGAAAAAAGACGGTAGGTTACTTGCTCAGTGTTACCAATTTCATCTCGCCCAGCAGGGACAAACTCTTTCAGGTGCTCATGAACTCTTGGACAGTCTCGTCGAGCGAGATTATGACTTGTATGCTGCGACAAATGGGATTACTGCCATTCAGACAGGACGTTTGGCTCAATCAGGTCTGGCTCCCTATTTCAACCAAGTTTTTATCTCGGAACAGTTGCAAACACAAAAACCTGATGCACTATTCTATGAAAAAATCGCTCAAGAGATTGCTGGATTTGATAAAGAAAAGACGCTGATGATTGGAGATTCCTTAACGGCTGATATTCAGGGCGGAGTGAATGCAGGAATTGATACAATCTGGTTTAACCCTGATCACTTAGAAAACACGAGCCCAGTGCAACCAACTCACATTGTAGA
The DNA here is from genome assembly GCA_905221345.1 of bacterium. GTDB lineage: Bacteria > Bacillota > Bacilli > Lactobacillales > Streptococcaceae > Streptococcus. The sequence continues at coordinate 133,235 of CAJNCW010000001.1, read as the reverse complement.
TTCTTACCAGAGTCTGCTGGAATGTTTGGATCAACTTTAAAAAGTAGGAAAAATTAAAAGCAGAGGAGTAAAGAAGTTATGGGAACATGGAGCGCAACCATTTTTGGTAATGATACTTCCTTGGATATTAAGGATGAATTTTTCGAGAGATACAATAGAGGAGAAGAGCCAGCTACTATCAAAAATGACTTGACCTTAGATTTAGACGCTGATGATAGATTTAATGTGATGTTTGCTCTAGCACATTGTATGTGGGAAGTCGGGCAATTAGATGATGAGTTCTTGCTTGAAATAAAAAAGATTATTGCTAATAAAGAAGATTTAGCTATTGCCGAAGAACTAGGTGCTGACAACAAATTTATAAAGCAGAGAAGTAAAAATTTAGAAAAGTTTTTAGAAAAAATTAGTGTAAAAAAAGAAAGACCTAAAAAAAGAATCACTCCGCCTATTCCTGTAGAAAGTAAATATAGGAACGGTGCTGTGATGCTGTTTCAGTATGAAGATGGTATGTATGGTGCATTGATAGCAGTAGATGGAAAGTTGTTCAATAAGGAAACATATTATTCTTATCTACAGACCGATATTAAGATGATAACAAAACCTACAATGAAAGATGTGCGAGAAGCACGTATTATTGATCCAAGTTTTCATAGTGCAGAATACAATTCATTTCGAGACTCGAAGTATTACTATACCTTTGTAAATTGTATTTCAGGGTATTTAAAAAGTTCTGCAACGAAAAGATTTGAAAGATATAATGATAGTTTTTTTGAAATTATTGGCTATCTTTCTGATTGGGGGAGTTGCTGTAGCGCAGCTTCTGTAGGATTTGATTATTATAGACAAAAATCGAGTGATGAGTTTAAGACGAGTGTCACAAGAGAATTGAATAAAAGATTTAATGAAAATCTAAATATCCGAACTGAGATGACTATCGATGAGATTGACCAAGAATTTATCCTTTCTAATGCTTCACAAGATGGTAAGTAGTCACTTTCAAATGGAGATTCTTTTCAAAAATTCTCGAAATATTTGTAGAAACTAAAAAAGTGGTTTAGATAGCCACTTTTTGCTATAATAGAGGCAGTAAAAACGAAGGAGTTGGCGATGCAACACTCATCTTGGCATGCTTTGATTAAGGAGCAATTACCTGAAGGTTATTTCGGTAAAATCAATCAATTTATGGACCAGGTCTATGCCCAGGGAACTGTTTATCCACCTAAGGAAAAAATTTTTCAGGCTCTATTGACTACACCGCTTGAAGAAGTTAAGTTGGTGATTCTAGGGCAAGACCCCTATCACGGGCCAGGTCAAGCTCAGGGCTTGAGTTTTTCTGTACCTGACTCTATCCCAGCTCCGCCGTCCTTGCAAAACATTTTGAAAGAATTGTCAGATGATATCGGCGTTAAGAAATCCCATGATTTGACAGCTTGGGCTGAGCAAGGTGTCTTACTTCTCAATGCTTGCTTGACCGTGCCTGCCGGACAGGCCAATGGTCATGCTGGGCAGATATGGGAGCCCTTTACAGATGCTGTGATTCAGGTGGTCAATAATCTAGATAGGCCAGTGGTCTTTGTACTCTGGGGAGCCTATGCACGTAAGAAGAAGGCCTTGGTTACCAATCCTCACCACTTGATTATCGAATCAGCCCATCCTAGTCCTTTATCGGTTTATAGAGGATTTTGGGGTTCCAAGCCTTTTTCCAAGGCTAATGCATTTTTAAAAGAGACAGGACAAGTGCCGATCGATTGGCTTAGATAAGGAGAGAAAATGCCTCAGTTAGCGACGATTTGCTACATTGATAACGGAAAAGAACTGCTCATGCTCCATCGTAATAAGAAGCCTAATGATGTCCATGAAGGCAAATGGATTGGTGTGGGGGGGAAGCTGGAGCGGGGGGAGACACCTCAGGAATGCGCTGCGCGTGAAATCCTCGAGGAAACAGGACTCAAAGCCAAGCCAGTTCTAAAAGGTGTCATCACTTTTCCAGAATTCACACCAGATTTAGACTGGTACACCTATGTTTTTAAGGTGACAGAGTTTGAGGGTGACTTGATTGACTGCAATGAAGGAACTTTAGAATGGGTTCCCTATGACGAGGTTTTGAGCAAGCCAACTTGGGAGGGTGATCACACTTTTGTTGAGTGGCTTTTAGAGGACAAACCTTTCTTTTCAGCCAAGTTTGTTTATGATGGGGATAAATTATTGGATACCCAAGTTGATTTCTATGAATAAAGGAGAAAGCAGATGCTACTAATCAAAAACGGTCGTGTAATGGATCCCAAGTCTGGTTTGGATCAAGTGTGTGATGTTTTGGTCCAAGATGGGAAAATTGTAAAAATTGCTCCAGAAATCAAGGAAGAAGGAACAGAGGTGATTGATGCTACGGGTCTTGTAGTTGCGCCTGGACTCGTGGATATCCATGTTCATTTCCGTGAACCTGGTCAAACCCACAAGGAAGATATCCATACAGGTGCCCTAGCGGCTGCTGCAGGTGGATTTACAACGGTTGTCATGATGGCTAATACTAGTCCAACCATTTCGGACGTAGAAACTTTGCAAGAAGTTCTTCAGTCAACTGCCAAGGAAAAGATTAACGTCAAAACGGTTGCGACTATTACCAAGAACTTTAATGGCCAAGACTTGACTGATTTTAAGGCACTTTTAGAAGCTGGAGCCGTTGGATTTTCAGATGATGGAATTCCGCTTGAAAGCAGCAAGGTTCTCAAAGAAGCCTTGGAAACTGCTAAAAAACTTGGCACCTTTGTTTGTCTACACGAGGAAGATCCCGGCTTGAACGGTATTCTTGGCTTTAATGAAAACATCGCTAAAGACCACTTCAAGATCTGTGGTGCGACAGGGGTGGCAGAATACGCTATGATTGCGCGTGATGTTATGATTGCCTATGCAACCAAGGCCCATGTTCACATCCAGCATTTGTCTAAGGAAGAAAGTGTCAAGGTAGTGGAATTCGCTCAAGGTTTGGGAGCGCAAGTCACAGCAGAAGTGGCACCACAACATTTTTCTAAGACAGAAGCTCTTCTTTTAACTCAAGGAAGCAATGCCAAAATGAATCCTCCGCTTCGTTTGGAGTCAGACCGCCGTGCCGTTATCGAAGGTCTCAAGTCAGGTGTTATCACAGTTATCGCGACAGATCACGCGCCTCACCATGCAGATGAGAAAAATGTAGAAGATATCACCAAAGCGCCATCTGGTATGACTGGTTTGGAAACCTCTCTTTCTCTTGGTTTGACTTATTTGGTGGAAGCTGGTGAGCTAAGCTTAATGGAATTGCTAGAAAAAATGACTGTCAATCCAGCCAAACTTTACAACTTTGAAGCAGGCTACTTGGCTGAAAATGGTCCAGCGGATATCACTATCTTTGATGACAAGGCTGATCGGACTGTTAGTCCAAACTTCGCTTCAAAATCAGCTAATTCTCCATTTATCGGGGAAACTTTAAAAGGGCAGGTCAAATATACTATCTGTAAGGGACAAATCGTCTATCAAAACTAGATGGGACTCTGCTCTATAAACTATAAGAATAGAGAGCATATATGTATCCAACCCATCAATTTAAAGATAAGTTTATCTTATTTCTTAAGATATTTTTCCCTATCCTGATTTATCAATTTGCCAATTATTCTGCCTCTTTTGTTGATACAACCATGACTGGGCAGTACAATACCATGGACTTGGCGGGGGTGTCAACCGCAACGAGTCTATGGAATCCTTTTTTCACCTTTTTAACAGGGATTGTTTCGGCCATGGTTCCCATCATCGGCCATCATCTAGGAAGAGGCAAAAAGGAAGAAGTAGCATCTGACTTTTACCAATTTATTTATTTGGCTTTTGGGCTGTCTTTGGTTTTGCTTGGCATGGTGCTTTTTCTAGCGCCTCCAGTTTTAAACCATATCGGACTAGAAGCCCAAGTGGCGGTAGTTTCAGTTCGTTATCTTTGGTATTTGTCTATCGGAATTATTCCCTTGTTGCTTTTCAGTGTCATTCGGTCATTGTTAGATTCTCTTGGATTGACTAAGCTATCTATGTACCTCATGCTCTTACTGCTACCTTTAAATTGTGGATTTAACTATTTGTTAATTTACGGTGCCTTTGGGTTTCCAGAGTTAGGTGGAGCAGGAGCAGGCTTAGGTACTTCCCTAGCTTACTGGTGCCTACTGGGAATTTCCATCATCATCTTGGTCAAGCAGAAAAACCTAAAAGAACTTCATTTAGAACGACGCGCCCCTCTGAAATTAGAAAGAATTATGGAGGGAATTCGCTTGGGATTACCAATCGGTGGAACTGTTTTTGCTGAGGTCATCATTTTTTCAGTCGTTGGTTTGATTATGGCTAAGTTTTCGTCTATGATTATTGCCAGCCACCAGTCAGCCATGAACTTTTCGAATCTCATGTACGCTTTTCCTATGAGTATCTCATCTGCTATGGCTATTGTTGTATCTTACGAGGTTGGGGCGAAACGTTTTGAGGATGCAAAGATTTATGCTCGTCTTGGGAGAGTAACAGCCCTCGTTTTTGCAGCTCTTACCCTATCTTTTCTCTACATTTTTAGAGATCGTGTAGCTAGTCTATATGGAAATGACTCTCAGTTCATTGAAACAACTGCTGTATTTCTAACTTACAGTCTCTTTTTCCAGTTAGCTGATACCTTTGCGGCTCCGCTTCAGGGGATTTTAAGAGGGTATAAGGACACTATCGTTCCTTTCTATCTTGGCTTAATCGGGTATTGGGGAGTAGCTATACCACTAGGATATCTACTAGATCAAGTAACTGACTTAGGGGCATTTGCCTACTGGATTGGGTTAATTGCCAGCTTGATTGTTTCTGGTTGTTTGTATCAATGGCGTTTGAAATCCATAATGAAAAGATTGAGCTAATTTTTGGAAAATATCCTGAAAAAGTACTTTGTGAAAAAACATTCTAACCTGAGAAAATCCCTGTTTCCGCAGGGATTTCTTTTTTTGTCTTGTGAAATTTTGTAAGTCATAAATTTTGACAGTGTTTTCAAAAAGAGGTAAAATGTTAAGGAAAGAACAAAGTTAGAAAGGCAAGATTATGTCAACTTTAGATAAAAATCTTTTGCTAGAGATGTTCCGTAAGATGGAAGAAATCCGTCGCATGGACTTAAAAATCGCTCAGTTAGTGAAAAAGGGAAAAGTTCCTGGTATGACTCACTTTTCTGTCGGAGAGGAAGCTGCTAACGTCGGAGCGATGTTGGCTCTCAACCCAGATGATCTGATCACCTCTAACCACCGTGGACACGGGCAAGCTATTGCTAAGGGGATTGACCTCAATGGAATGATGGCAGAAATCCTTGGGAAGTACACTGGAACCTGTAAAGGTAAAGGTGGTTCTATGCATATCGCTGACCTTGATGCTGGTAACCTTGGTGCCAATGGTATCGTAGGTGGTGGTATGGGGATCGCTGTCGGTGCAGCCCTCAGTCAGCAAATGCAACATACTGGTAAAATCGTTGTCTGCTTCTTTGGAGATGGCGCGACCAACGAAGGTGTTTTCCATGAAGCAGTGAACATGGCTTCTATTTGGAAACTTCCTGTTATTTTCTACTGCATTAACAACGGTTATGGAATCTCTGCGGATATCAAGAAAATGACCAATGTAGAGCACATTCATCAACGTAGCGCTGCTTATGGAATTCCTGGAATGTTTATCGAAGATGGAAACAATGTCATCGACGTTTATGAAGGATTTAAGAAAGCAGTAGACCATGTTCGCGGAGGAAATGGACCAGTCTTGATTGAAAGTGTCACTTATCGCTGGCTTGGCCACTCATCATCTGACCCTGGTAAATATCGTACCCGTGAAGAAGTGGAATTGTGGAAACAAAAAGACCCAATAGAAAACCTCCGCAAGTACCTCATTGAAAACAATATTGCGAGTGCCGAAGAATTGGAAAAAATTCAAGCACAAGTCAAGGAAGCAGTAGAAGCTTCTGTTAAATTTGCGGAAGAAAGCCCATTCCCACCACTAGAATCAGCATTTGAAGATATTTACGCAGACTAAGGAGAAAGAGATAAAAATGGAAACAAAAACAATGTCCTTCCGTGACACCATTATCCTTGCTATGTCTGAGGAAATGCGTCGCGATGAAAATGTATTCTTGATGGGAGAAGACGTCGGTGTCTTCGGCGGAGACTTCGGAACTTCTGTTGGAATGCTCGAAGAATTTGGTCCAGAACGTATCCGTGACTGTCCGATTTCTGAAGCTGCCATCTCTGGAGCAGCAGCAGGAGCAGCCATGACAGGACTTCGTCCAATCGTCGATATGACCTTCATGGACTTCTCGGTTATTGCCATGGACAATATCGTCAACCAAGCTGCTAAAACACGTTATATGTTTGGTGGTAAAGGTCAGGTTCCAATGACAGTTCGATGTGCAGCTGGTAACGGAGTTGGTTCTGCAGCTCAGCACTCTCAGTCTCTAGAGTCTTGGTTTACACACATCCCTGGTCTCAAGGTTGTAGCTCCAGGTACACCTGCGGATATGAAAGGACTGCTCAAGTCTTCTATCCGTGATAACAACCCTGTTATCATCCTTGAATACAAGTCAGAATTTAACCAAAAAGGGGAAGTGCCAGTTGATCCAGACTACACAATTCCACTTGGAGTTGGGGAAATCAAACGTGAAGGTACAGATGTAACAGTCGTTACTTATGGAAAAATGCTTCGCCGTGTGGTTCAAGCTGCCGAAGAATTGGCAGAAGAAGGAATTTCAGTTGAAATTGTGGACCCACGTACCCTTGTACCGCTTGATAAGGATATCATCATTAACTCAGTGAAGAAGACTGGTAAGGTGGTGCTTGTCAATGATGCCCACAAAACAAGTGGCTATATCGGAGAGATTTCAGCCATTATTTCAGAATCAGAAGCATTTGATTATCTAGACGCACCAATCCGCCGTTGTGCAGGAGAAGATGTGCCAATGCCTTACGCACAAAATCTAGAAAATGCTATGATTCCAACCGTTGAAAGCATCAAAGACGCTATTCGGAAGACATATAACAAAGAATAGAATTACATAAGATAAATTATGTAAAACAATTGTTCTTTTTAACTTTAACAACTTGAGACACATTTCGTATCCAACTTATTTGCAAAGTTGCGACAGAAGTGAGTCGAATCGATTTTATTCGACGAACAACTTAGTAAGTCTACAAGGTTAACCGCCTAATAGCGGCAACCGTAGCAACTTGAGACACGTTTCGTGTCCAAGTTACTTGTAGAGTTGAACACGGGCTAAAGTCTGTGTGAAAAAGATAAACTTTCCTAGAAACTAAAGTTTCTTCGTCAAGTTTCCTATTTTCACTTTGACTTTTGACGCCCTTAGTATCATAATTAGAATTGGAGAGGTCATGGCTGATGACAAGCTAAGAGCGACTCCTGCGGCTAGAAAGTTAGCGGATGATTTAGGGATCAACCTCTACGACGTATCTGGCTCAGGTGCAAACGGTCGTGTCCACAAAGAAGACGTGGAAACTTATAAAGACACAAACGTGGTTCGCATTTCGCCACTTGCAAAACGAATTGCCCTCGAACATAACATTGCTTGGCAGGAAATCCAAGGAACAGGTCATCGTGGTAAAATCATGAAGAAGGATGTTTTAGCCTTGCTTCCTGAAAATATCGAAAACGACACTATCAAGTCTCCTGCTCAAATCGAAAAAGTAGAAGAAGTTCCAGATAATATCACTCCTTATGGTGAGATTGAGCGTATCCCAATGACGCCAATGCGTAAGGTTATCGCCCAACGTATGGTTGAATCCTACCTAACTGCGCCAACCTTCACACTCAACTACGATGTCGATATGTCTGAAATGCTAGCTCTTCGTAAGAAGGTTCTTGAGCCAATCATGGAAGCAACTGGTAAGAAAATTACGGTTACTGACTTGCTTTCTCTTGCGGTTGTGAAGACCTTAATGAAGCACCCATACATCAACGCTTCGTTGACCGAAGACGGCAAGACCATTATCACTCACAACTATGTCAACCTTGCGATGGCAGTTGGGATGGATAATGGATTGATGACACCTGTTGTCTATAATGCTGAAAAAATGAGCTTGTCAGAGTTAGTTGTAGCCTTTAAGGATGTGATTGGTCGTACCTTGGATGGTAAATTAGCTCCAAGCGAACTCCAAAATTCAACCTTCACAATTAGTAACTTGGGAATGTTTGGCGTTCAGTCCTTCGGTCCGATCATCAACCAACCAAACTCAGCTATCCTAGGCGTAAGTTCGACTATCGAAAAACCAGTTGTTGTCAATGGTGAGATTGTCATTCGCCCTATCATGAGCCTTGGATTAACCATTGACCACCGTGTCGTAGATGGTATGGCTGGTGCTAAGTTTATGAAAGACTTGAAAGCCTTGATTGAGAACCCAATCTCAATGTTGGTTTAAAAAATACAGTATTTATTTTTAGAGATATAGATAAAGGAAGTAAGACATGGCCTTAGAAGTAATTATGCCAAAAGCCGGCGTGGATATGACAGAAGGACAAATCGTCCAATGGAATAAGAAAGTCGGAGAATTTGTAAAAGAAGGAGAAATCCTTTTGGAAATCATGACTGACAAAGTCAGCATGGAATTGGAAGCCGAAGAAGATGGCTACTTGATTGCCATCCTCAAAGGAGATGGTGAAACTGTTCCGGTTACAGAAGTCATCGGTTACCTTGGTGAAGAAGGGGAAAATATCCCAACAGCTGGAGTAGCAGCGCCAGAAGCTAGCCCGGCTCCAGCAGTTAGTTCCTCAAACGACGACGGTAAGAGCGATGACGCCTTTGATATCGTTGTGATTGGTGGTGGTCCTGCTGGATATGTAGCGGCCATTAAAGCTGCTCAACTCGGTGGTAAGGTTGCCCTTGTTGAAAAATCAGAACTCGGTGGAACCTGCTTGAACCGTGGATGTATCCCAACTAAGACATACCTTCACAACGCTGAAATTATCGAAAACATCGGTCATGCAGCAAACCGTGGTATCGTCATTGAAAATCCAAACTTCACCGTTGATATGGATAAACTCCTTGAAACCAAGTCTAAGGTTGTCAATACCTTGGTAGGTGGTGTTGCGGGTCTTCTTCGTAGTTACGGAGTTACTGTGCATAAGGGAATTGGTACAATCACTAAAGATAAGAATGTCTTGGTAAATGGTTCTGAATTGCTTGAAACCAAGAAAATTATCCTTGCTGGTGGTTCAAAAGTCAGCAAGATTAACGTTCCTGGTATGGAATCATCACTCGTGATGACAAGTGATGACATTCTTGAAATGAACGAAGTGCCAGAGAGCCTCGTAATCATCGGTGGTGGAGTTGTCGGTATCGAACTCGGTCAGGCCTTCATGACATTTGGTTCAAAAGTAACTGTTATCGAAATGATGGACCGTATCGTTCCAGCTATGGATGCAGAAGTTTCTAAGAATCTTCGCTTGATTTTGGAACGCAAAGGCATGACTATCTTGACAGGTACAAAACTGCAAGAAATCATCGAGGAAAATGGTCAACTTCGTATCAAGGTCGAAGGAAAAGACGATATCATCGCAAGCAAAGCTCTTCTTTCAATCGGTCGTGTGCCAGACCTTGAAGGTATTGGCGATGTTGAGTTTGAATTGGATCGTGGACGTATCAAGGTCAATGAATACATGGAAACTTCTGTTCCAGGTATCTACGCACCAGGTGACATCAACGGTACTAAGATGTTGGCGCACGCGGCCTTCCGCATGGGTGAAGTTGCCGCTGAAAATGCCCTCAAAGGAAACCATGCTGTTGCCAAATTGAACTTGACTCCTGCAGCCATCTATACTCTTCCTGAAGTAGCTGCAGTAGGTTTGACAGAAGAACAAGCACGTGAGAAATACGATGTAGCCATCGGTAAATTCAACTTTGCTGCCAACGGTCGTGCCATTGCATCGGATGCTGCTCAAGGTTTCGTAAAAGTTATCGCTGATAAGAAATACGGGGAAATCCTTGGTGTGCACATCATTGGTCCTGCAGCTGCAGAATTGATCAACGAGGCATCAAGCATCATCGAAATGGAAATCACTGTTGAAGAAATGCTGAAGACTATCCACGGACACCCAACCTACTCTGAAGTTATGTACGAAGCATTTGCGGATGTTCTAGGAATGGCTATCCATTCACCTAAGAAAAAATAATTTAAAGATAGACTAGGCTGGAAAGATATTTTCCAGTCTCTATCGTATAAAGGGATATCATGAAATATATTATCAATCATTCAAACGACACTGCCTTTAATATTGCTTTGGAAGAATATGCCTTTAAACACTTACTAGATGAGGATCAAATCTTCCTTCTTTGGATTAACAAACCTTCTATCATTGTTGGGCGTCACCAGAATACTATCGAAGAAATCAACCGTGATTATGTCCGAGAACATGGCATTGAGGTAGTCCGCCGTATCAGTGGTGGTGGAGCTGTTTATCACGATTTAAACAACCTCAACTACACCATCATTTCAAAAGAAGATGAAAACAAGGCCTTTGACTTCAAGAGCTTCTCAACTCCAGTTATCAATACCTTAGCTCAACTAGGCGTTAAAGCTGAGTTCACAGGCCGTAATGACCTTGAGATTGATGGCAAAAAATTCTGTGGCAATGCCCAAGCCTATATCAATGGGCGTATCATGCACCACGGTTGCTTGCTCTTTGACGTTGATTTGTCAGTCCTAGCAAATGCTCTCAAGGTTTCAAAGGACAAATTTGAGTCAAAAGGTGTGAAATCCGTCCGTGCCCGTGTAACCAATATTATCGATGAATTACCAGAAAAAATTACAGTTGAAGAATTTCGTGATTTGCTATTGGAATACATGAAAAAAGAGTATCCAGAGATGGCTGAATACGTTTTTTCAGAAGAAGAATTGGCTGAAATCAACCGCATCAAGGATACCAAGTTTGGAACTTGGGACTGGAACTACGGCAAATCACCTGAATTTAACGTCCGTCGAGGAACAAAATTCACTAGTGGTAAGGTTGAAGTTTTTGCCAACGTCATTGAATCAAAAATCCAAGATATCAAGATTTATGGAGACTTCTTTGGTATCGAGGACGTTGCAGCTGTAGAAGATGTCCTTCGCGGCGTTCGCTATGAACGTGAAGATGTCCTCAAGGCATTGGAAACAATAGATATTACCCGCTACTTTGCCGGTATCAGCCGTGAGGAAATCGCTGAAGCGGTAGTGGGATAAAAGGAAAAGGAGCTGGTTGTATGATCAGCTTCTTTTCCGAACTATCATTTACATAATTTATTTTATGTATTTCACAAACTATCCAAAGCATTCTTTTGTTCATCGTTGACGATATGGGTATAGAGGTCAGTGACTTGTGTACTGGCGTGTCCTAGCTGATGGCTGACCAAAACTTGCGATTTAGTAGCATCATAGAGCCTAGTCGCCAGGGTATGGCGCAGTTTGTGGGGAGTTACACGGACTTTGAAGTCCTCAGAGTACTTAGCAACCATCTTTTCAACGCTGGAAGCATCGATACGATTGGGAACACCTCTGTAAAGTGTCAAAAAGAGAGCTGTATCCGTCTTTTCCGTCTTATAGCGTTGATTTCGAATGGCTAGATAATTTTCTAGATAGGGCTTGGCAAAGGCAGCGACATTGACCGAGTCACGTTTTCCCCCCTTACGAGTGACATCAATAATCATCATTTTGAGATTGAGGTCTCTTAGATCCAGATTAACAGCTTCAGATAAGCGAACACCAGATGCTAGGAGAAGGGCGATAATGGCCAAATCACGTTCTTTATTTTTATTGAATGACGAGAGAGCGCGACTTGAGAGTTGTTGTGGGTACTCTTGGTTGATATAAGTTAGAAAAGCTTCTGTTTCATCACCAAGAAAGAGCTTTTGCTTGATGTTTTCAGCTCTGGCAGCAAGTGTTTCTTTCTTTTTCTTGGTTGAAACTTTCTTCATTACATTACGATAGAAATAAGGCTCCCCTTGATCGTTTTCAACTTCCTCGGTCAGATACTTGTAAAGACTAGAAAGTGCTGACAAGGTTCGATTGATAGTTGTCTGAGAAACGCCTTGTTTGGTTGTATTGGCATTCAGCAAAGGTCGTTCTCGTAGATATAGGATAAAGGATTCCATATCTTTCTTTGTCATATGTTCTAAGACAGATAAAGGAATATCAGACATTTTATCCGCATTTGAAATACCAGACTCCAAAACCCAGCTGAAAAATCGATCGTATTCCTTGAGATATTCGTACAAAGTTGTAAAACTGTAGGGAACAGCAAGCTTAGATTGGTAATATTCCAAAACATACCAGGGCATGATTTGTTTTAGTTTGTCAATTCGTTCCAGTAAAATCTCACGTTTCATGTATTTTCTCCATAATTAAGTCTACTAGTAGTATAGCATAGACTTATATATTTTTCAAGAAAATTATAGTTTTTCGGAAAGATGTTATAAGTGTTTGATGGATTCTAGAAAAAACAAAGACCTGGTTCCACAATCATAAGAAACAGGTCTTTTGTGTGTATGTAATCCGGCAATATGTTTATATTTCAATTTCTCTAAAATATTGCAATTGCCATTTTTGTGTTGCTCGAGCTGTTGTATTTAAATTTGAGCACCAAGGAGGATAAAATCGCATAGACATTTTTCCATTGCTATCTTTTGTCGACAGAATGTTTTTACGAATAGCCACCTCGTTTGGAATAATGAATAGTCCCCTCTTATCATTATCAATGATAACGATTATAAGTTCATTTCCTAAGTCCTCATTGGTATAAGGAATGTTCTTGTTGTTTTGATCTTTTTTCCAAAAAACTGTAAAATATCCTTCTTTTTTTGGTGTTCTTTTTGCCAAGCGGCATCTTTTATACCCTTGCTCTTCCTTTATATTGATAAGAATACCTTCGTATTTTTCATTGTATTTTTCTTCAATGAAATCAAAATCACCATAAAAATTATATAAAACATCGAGTATTTTCATTATGATGTATGTCCTCCTTAGCAAATAACTTTTCCAAAGAATAATACTGTTTCCAACAAAATCAGCTACCGATTATACTCATCTTTTTTATGTATTACCATATAGCAGGATACCAAGATGACGAAAATTTTGATTAGGTAGGTTTCGTATCGATTAGTATCTATGGTTAGCTGAGACAAGACGTTAATGATCGAATGTGTCATAACGCAAATCCAGAGATTCTTTGTTTTGTTATAAAGAGCTGAAAGTATGAAAGAATTCGTCAGCAATCCAAATAAAAACGGTAGAGTTTGCAGTGTTGCTAGGGAACCATCTATATAAAAGAACAACAGATGCCAAATCGCCCAGCTGAAAAAGGTTAGAATTGTTGAGTAAAAATATGGTAGCTTCTCTTGTAAGATTGGTTGAAAAACATATCGCCATCCAATCTCTTCTATACCACCAAAGACAATAAATTTGAAGAACATTAAAAATGGGAGATACCAGCTAAATTCTATTATTTTTCCACCAAACATTAGAAAAGAATAATCAAGGATAATAATAAGGAAAAAAGATAATAAATAGTGTTTATAACTGGTATGAATGTTAAAAAAATCGTTTACAATCTTCTTAAAATGAATATGAAAATAGTGATTTGCAACAATTATTCCCCAAAGAGCTGAAGAAATGCCACCTAGAAAGATTCCTAAAATAGATAATAGATTGGAATTGGACTGAACAGAAAAATGATTCAAGAGAAAGAAAAGGAGACAAACTGATACTAACTGGCTAAATGTGCCTAGCAAATATACCGCAATTGCCTTATTTCTTTTCATAGAAAATCCTTTCAATAATATTTTACGTAAAATAAATTATGTAAAAACGGTACTACAACAACAAATCTTTGACTTTTCCAATTTCACTTTTTGGAATCACCAGGTGAATCATATCACCCAGATACATTCTAGTTGAGCCGTTAACTGTTTGGCTTTTGCCATTATGGACTTGAGTGGTGATGAGTACGTTATGTGGCAAGTTGAGCTCGTGAACCTGTTTTCCAGCGATTTTGTCAGACACAGGGATTTCTATGAGAGTGACTTCTCCTTCATCTGTCGCTTCTTCTGGCAGCATTTTTTCTAGCATGGCCTCATAGACTGGAGCACCCTTGAGCAGATCCATGACGATGTAGGCTACTAAGGTCACTAAACCCAGTGGCATGAGGTTGCGAATATCCCCAACCATCTCAGTTACGAGGATCATGGCAGTTAAGGGAGCCTTGGAAATTGCCCCAAAGTAGCCACTCATTCCTAAAATGACAAATATAGGAAATTGCTCTTGACTGACAAGCCCAAGGTTGACACAAATGACACCAACTAGGGCACCAAGTAAGGAACCGAGAGCCAGAATGGGTAGGAAAATTCCCCCTGGGAGACCACTTCCATAACTAATCATGCTCCAAATAAAGCGAATCAGAAAGTAAGCTAATAGAACCTGAAAACTAAAATCTTGCTCAGTCAAAGAAAGAACGACCTGATTTCCACCACCAAGGATTTGTGGCAAGAAAATCCCGACTGGTATGATGAGGATAAAGGCTAGGATTGGATAATAAGCTTTATTCAAATGAATTTTTTTACCAAGCCAATCATAAACTTGACCAACATTGAGTACAGCTTTCTCATAGAAAAAACCAGAAAGTCCGAGAAAAAATCCCATAAGGAGGTAAATCCAATACTGGTCTAGGGTCATGAGAGGAATGTTGTCTGGCATATCCAGAACAGGTGTTAAGCCAAATATGAGTAATGAGACAAAGTTTGCTACGATGCTGGCTGCTAGAGTTGAGACCCAGAAAAAGCGTGAAAAATGGTGATAGACTTCTTCTACAACAAAGAGGAGGCCTGCAATCGGTGCATTAAAGGCAGCGGCTAAACCTGCAGCAGCTCCACTAGCAATCAGGGAACGTTCCTCTACTGGGCTGGATTTGAGCCACTTGGCAATACCTTTACCACCAACAGCCCCAAGTTGAATGCTTGGACCTTCTCGACCTAGCATAAGGCCACTGGCAATAGCCAGAATCCCTAGTACATATTTCTTCCAGAGGACACTCCACCAGTTAAGAGCCATCAGTCCCTTTAGTTCGGCTTCGACTTGAGGAATTCCTGAACCCTTGATGTCTTTTTCCGATCGAGTTAATCTAGCGCTGAGCCAGCAAACTATTACATAAAATAGGACAATGATAAAAAGATTGCGCACTAGGTGCGCTTGATCTTGATAGAGTCCTTGTATCAAGTGGAAGCCTTTTTCGATTGAAAACCGAAAGGATCCGACAATTAGTCCGACGACGAGACCGACAATAACCCCTCGCCCAACTTGGGATAATATGGTGCTTGAGGCAAAGGCGAATTCTTTCTTGGAACTGAGTGTTTCTGACTGTTCCTCCATAATCATTTCCTCTTACTTGTCTTTCTTTGCTGAAACCAGTGATTTGACTGGTTCAAAACTGATTCGGTGAATTGGGGTGACACCTAGTTTTTCCAGCCCTTCTAGGTGTTTAGCTGTTCCATAGCCTGCATTAGCCGTGAAATCATAGCCAGGATATTGCTGATCGTATTGCTTCATCAATTCATCCCGTGTCACCTTGGCCACTATAGATGCAGCTGCGATAGAGAGGGAGTTAGCATCTCCTTTGATAATGGAGGTTTGTGAAATTGGTAACTCCAGTTTCATGGCATCTATCAAGAGATGCTCAGGTTGTGGGTTTAGCTGGAAGATTGCTTCTTTCATGGCCTGTTTGGTCGCCTCATAGATATTGACTTGGTCAATGATGTGATTATCCATGATACCAATACCGATTGATAAGGCCTGTTCTTGAACAGTTTGATAAATTTCCAAATGTTTCTTTTTAGGGATTTTTTTGCTATCGTTGAGGCCTCTAATCTTACAATTTTTTGGTAAAATAACGGCTGCAGCGACTACAGGGCCAGCGAGTGGACCACGACCAACCTCGTCAACACCTGCAATTAGAGTCAATCCTTGCTTGTAAAACTCTTTTTCGTAGGAAAGCATGGATTCCAAACGAAGGTCTTCATCTAGTTCAGCCTGAATAGCTTTTTTACGCTTGCTGATTTCCTTTTGAACTCCTGTTCGGCTATCCTTTTCCAGTTCAAGAAAAAGAGGATTGTCTAATTCTTTAACAGTGGCAAGAAGTTCCTTGATTTCTTTAATCGTCGTCATCAATATCGTCCAATGTATCTAAGGTGTAGTTACCAAGTTTTCCATCACGGACTTCCTTCACGAAGAGACTATAAAAACGGTCGTAGTCATCTCGGAAACCGAGGGCACGTGTCATATCCATAATAATAACAGGCGCTTCCTCTTCAATTTTCATTTGTTTGAAGCGTTCAGCTAGCTTTTCTGGATAATGTTTTTTGAAATAATCAAGACCAAAAATGGTCACTTCATCCATTGGGAGTAGTTGATCTTTAATTGCTCCAGTTAGGGCTAGTTTGAGTGCGACAGTATCATCTTCGAACTTAGGCCAGAGAATCCCTGGTGTGTCTAGTATTTCAAGATCTTTGTTGGTTTTGAGCCATTGTTGTCCCTTGGTAACACCTGGTTTATTGCCGACAACTGCAATCTTTTTCCCAGCCAAACGGTTCATGAGAGTTGACTTGCCGGCATTTGGAATGCCGATAATCATGGTACGTAAGGTTTCGATTTTGATGCCGCGTTCTTTCTGGCGAGCTATCTTGTCTGCCATGAGCTTTTTAGCAGCATCAGTAACAACTTTTACAGTTACTTGCTCTTTGGAGTTGATTGCCAGTGTTTGAATTCCCTGTGATTCAAAGTACTGACGCCATTCTTTTGTCATTACTGGATCAGCAA
Organism: bacterium; assembly: GCA_905221345.1. Classification (GTDB taxonomy): domain Bacteria; phylum Bacillota; class Bacilli; order Lactobacillales; family Streptococcaceae; genus Streptococcus. Next base: position 116,379 of record CAJNCW010000001.1, on the reverse strand, counting down.
GGTCTGCCTTATTTAAAATCAAGAGTTTTGGTTTATCCCCAACAATCTTGTTCAACATAGGATTTTGACTAGATAAAGGTAGCCGAGCATCCACCAAAATCGTCACAAAATCAACAAATTTTAAATTCTCCTGAACTTGTCGCCGAGCCTTAGACATGTGGCCCGGAAACCATTGAATTGTAGCCATAATATTTTTCCCCTTCCGACTAAAAAAACGTAATAAAACGTTTTCTCTCACCATCTATTTTATCATAAATTAAGTGCTTTTGCACAGGCTTTGACTATAATAAAATTACGCTATAATACATAACTTAGTTTATGTAAATTTATATCTACTTGACTTTTTTTGCTGTTAGGTATATACTTTGTATATACAAATTCGCGGAGGTAGAGCGATGAATACAGTAAAGACTCGGAAGGTGGGAAATTCTCTCACTGTGACTATTCCTAAAAATTTGGGTATGACAGAAGGTCAAGAAATGGTTGTCTACAAAGGAGTTGATGGGGTTATTGTCTTGGCTCCTAAGCTAAAAGATCCTTTTGATGGGATTGCTGACTTAAGAATGACAAATGATTTTCAATGGGTAAAAATTATTGATAGCGAAATCTGATTATATTCCTGAAAAGCAGGATATCATTTGGCTGGACTTTGATCCATCAGTCGGTCGAGAAATCCAGAAACGGCGACCTGCCTTGGTAGTTTCTAGGAGAGAATATGCCTTGCAAACTGGTTTTGTGGCTGTCTGTCCCATCACTCATGGCCAACAACGTTTGGCAGAAAAAGGCTTGCTCGTTCCTGTCTCGTCGGATAAGGTAGATGGCGCTGTTAATCCATTTCAACTATATACCTTTGATTTTCGGATGCGTAATGCTCAGAAAATAACTAGAATGGACACACAATGTTTTCAGAAAGTTGTCCAACTTTACCAGTACATCTTTGGAGATACCTAAATCCTACCATGCATAGACAAGGTAGGATTTTTTCTATATAAGTAACCTATTTAAGAACGGGTGAAGGCAATTAAGGAGAATTCCTCTAATCCAGCTTTCTTGTGCTGATGATAGATGTTCTGCCTGAAGGCATTCTTTTAGAAAATCGCGGACTTGTTCTGGTGCAATTTCAAACTCAAAGGCTTTCATCTTGTAGAAAAAGTCGATGAGATGCTCAGATAAGTAATCTTCTGAAAAGGGCACCTCACCACTTTTTCGATGCTCTAGTAAGAGTCGAGCAAATTTGGCTTTTTCATCAGGCAAATCCCGAAAATAGGAATTAAGAAGCCAAGTCTGCTTCTGCTTTCGTTCAATCGGATCTTGATTCGCAATTCGCTGATCCTTTTCTAGCTCCTTCTGGTTTTGTTTAGCCTTGATAGCCCGTTCGTCTCTATTCTTACCAAAGAGGATTTTCTCCCATTTTCGTTCTTCTAGGGTCAAGGTTTCTGTAAAGCCAAAGTAATCTTGATAGGCTCGCTCTGCAGGTCCCATGGCAAGAATGAGGTTGTCAGCGTATTGCTTGGCGATTTTATCTCTTTTCTTGCGTTCTTTCTCTGCCTGAATCCGCAAATGCTGCTCGTAGTCAATTTTCTCCTTGCCTAGTTTGACAAGGTAGAGTTGGTCATCTGTCTTACCAAGTAAAAAAGGTTTGATACACTTTTCCAGCACTTCTTCCATACGAGCCTTCTTCTTTGGCTCTGCCTTGGTCCAACTTCCGCCTTGAAAGACCTCTAGGAAGAGCTGATAATCTTTCTCAGGCGCGAATTGATTGCCACGATTGGCTTTGAAAACACCTTTTTCCCAAAACCATTTTAAAAGTCGTTCGTTAAAGTCGCTTTTATTAACCTTGATTTTTTCCTTTTTCTGAGCCTTTCTGGTTAGGTTTTCAACTTTTCTGAGTAGTTTTTCCTCCTCTTCCAGTTGCTGATCGAGGCTAATACGATGAAAATGGCGAACACAATCGCTGCCAATCGGAAAGAGGCGTTGGCCTGTAACTCCGTTAAAGAGTTCGTAGGCGTATTTTATGGCATTCCCACAGACGCAATTGCTACGGCCAATGCCATTAAAAATCAAGGAAACTTCATTCCATTCCTTGGTAGCTTGATCCCAAGTATCGGCTTTTGAAGCCTGTAAAACCGCATCGTGCAGAGATTTTCTAACTGGAAGTGTCATGAGGTCTCCTTTCTAATACTCAATGAAAATCAAAGAGCAAACTAGGAAGCTAGCCGTAGGCTGTACTTGAGTACGGCAAGGTGAAGCTGACGTGGTTTGAAGAGATTTTCGAAGAGTATAAATTATACTTTTACAACTTGAACCTCGTCTTTGCCGAGCAAAATCAAGTATTTTTCTATGTTTTCAATCAAATAGGCTCGTGATAAGGCCTCACCATATAGGGCTAACTGACCACGATAGCGGTCTATGAGTTGACTTGGCTCATCATAGCGGTCTGTCTTATAGTCGAAAAGAACGATACGATCCTCATAAAGCAGATAGCCGTCCAAAATCCCACGAACAACGAAGTCTTCCTGACTCTTTTGGTCTTTTTTGAGCATGGAGAAAGGTTGCTCGCGGTAGAGATGGTCGGTATTAGCGAGAATCTCCTGACCAAGTGGTGTGTCAAAGAATGCGAGAATTTTAGAAAGATTGATCTTGTCCCTCACAGCTGGACTAGTCTGAACTTGTTTGAGAGTTTCTGTCAGGCTAGCAAGTGTTGGTTGCTGACTAAGGTCAATTCTCTGCATGAGTTCGTGAGTGGCACTACCAATCTCAGCTCCAGTTACCTTTTCTTTAGTTGAAAAATCTGGTAAGTCAAAGCTGATTTTCTTCTCAGTTGATTGAGTTTGGTTAGTAATTTCTACCCCTTCCATATCCATAACCGGTTCGTAGAATTTCTTGATTTGGCTTGGGGTTTGAACACTCGGTAGTTCAATGGCTGCGCGGTGAAGAGTATTGTAAAATTCCACCTCTTTCAGCATTTCCAAAGCTTCTTTAATCGTTTCAGACTGGCGGTTGCTTGATTGAGAGCTATCTTGTAGAGAACTCTTGTTTTCCAATTCTCCGATAGCTTCTCTGGTCAACTGGTCTTCACCAACAAAATGATAGCTAAAGTTGAGATTGTCCTTGGTAAATACTTTGCTGATAGCCCAGATCCAATCTTGGAAATTTCTTGCTTGCAGTCTAGTATTGCTATCTAATTTTCCATTGTTTGCTGCTGGGTATTCCTTAGCTTCTAGCTTTTCACGAGAACCCTTGCCGACAAGATAGAGCTTTTTCTCAGCTCTCGTCATGGCAACATACAGCAGACGCATCTGCTCTGAATAGCTAGCCAGTTGTAGTTCTTTCTCATTCTGCGTATAAGTCAGACTAGGAATGGAGAGTTTGATGGTTTTAGGATAGTGTGCTTCCACTGCTCCTGTTTCCACCTTGGCAATGTATTTGACACCAAGCCCTTTTTGACGGCTGAGAATGACGTCTGACATCGAATCTTGCTTGTTGAAGTCCTGATCCATATTGAGGATAAAGACGTAAGGAAACTCCAGCCCTTTGCTCTTGTGAATAGTCATGAGTTCTACTGCATCTTTTGGCGGTGCGACAGCCACGCTTGCAAGATCATGCTGAGCTTCCAAGACTTGGTTAATCATATGAATAAAACGCGCCAAGCCCTTGAAATTACTCTTTTCAAACTGGTCAGCTCGAAGAGCTAGGGCGTAGAGATTGGCCTGTCTGGCTGGACCATTTGGCAAAGCCCCAACATAGTCATAATAAAAACGGTCGTTGTAAATCTTCCAAATCAAGTCATAGAGAGAGTGGGTTTTGGCATACAGGCGCCAAGAATCCAAAATATCCATGAACTGATTTAGTTTTTCAGCTAGAGCTGTATGAATTAACTCTTTCTGGCTAGCTGCTTGTTTTTGAGCATTGACCAGTTTCTCATAGAGATTTTCTTGGATCTTATCCTCTGCTTTCTGAAGGGACAAACGTGCTAACTCGTCCTCATCAAAACCAAACATAGGAGACTTCATCAGGGCAACCAAGGCATAGTCTTGCAGAGGATTGTGGATGACACGAAGGGTGTCCAGCATGACTTGTACTTCTAGGGATTGGAGATAATTGTTTTGCTCACCGTCGGTTTTAACAGGAATCCCGTACTCAGACAGGGCAAGTAGAATCTGGTCATTACGACTGCGACTGGAGGTCAAAAGTGCGATTTCTTTAAAGGCAACACCTTTTTCCTGATGGAGCTTCAGTATTTCCTTGATGACTAGACGCATTTCTCCAGTGAGTTTCGTTTCTGCTTGGCTCTCTTCTTCCTCTTGCCCACTATCGTCCTTATCGTAGAGGAGAAATTCTGCCTTATTGTCTGGATTAGGAGTCAGTTTGGTATTGGCAAAAACAAGCTGGTGCATGCTATCATAGTTGATTTCGCCGATCTCTTGGTCCATAAGGCGTGCAAAAACATCATTGGTTGCAGACAGCACTTCTGAACTACTACGGAAATTTTCCTTGAGGAGAATCAGCTTGCCTTCTTGAGGATTTTGCGCATAGCGTTGGAATTTTTCATTGAAAATCTGCGGGTCTGCCTGACGGAACCGGTAGATAGACTGCTTGATATCTCCCACCATAAAACGATTGTGACCATTCGACAGCAATTCCAGCATTCGTTCTTGAATGTGGTTGGTATCCTGATACTCATCGACCATGACTTCGTGGAATCTCTCCTGATAAGCCTCGCGGACTTGTGGGAAATTCTCTAAAATCTCAATGGTGAAATGACTGATATCAGCAAATTCAAAAGTATTTTCATGGCGTTTACGTTCTCGATAAGCCTCCACAAAATTACTCATAAAGGTTTGGAAGGTTTTAGCTAGATTCCAGGTATCTTCATGATAACGCTCTTGGTAGTCGAGAATGGTTATCTGGTCCGCCAGTTTTCCTAGTTTAGCAAACTGGACCTTTCTCTCATCGTTATAGGCATCAGCCAGTGGTTTCAAATCGGCCTTACGACTGGAGTTAGCTAGAGCCCGACCGTTTTTCTCTTTCGAGATGGCGACAACACGCGCAAGCACGGCTTGATAAGCCTGATAATCGGACTCTTGATTTAAGGAGCCAATTTCATCCAGAACCTGTTGAACAGCTTCTAAATAGGCAGCTTTGGGAAATTCCTTGGCATCATTATCCAGATGATAACGGAAGAAACTTTCCAAGTCCCACAGTGCCTGCTTGATTTGCTCAGTTAGCTTGCTTTTTTCATTTGCAAAGTCAGCTTCTTCAAACCCTTTGAGAAAAGACTCGTTCAGCCATTTTTGGGGACTGCTAGTAGATTGTAAAAAGTCATAGATTTTGTAGACTTGCTGGCGCAGACCTCGTTCATCCTTGCCACGTCCAGCAAAGTTCTTCACCAAACGGCTAAATTTCTCTTTATTCTCACCTTGGTAATGCTCTTCAAAAACCTGATGAAAAACTTCGTTTTTTAAGATTAACTGTTCACTTTCATTTTGCAAAATACGGAAGTTCGGTGCGATATCAATCAGATAGCCATGTTTGCCAAGGAATTTTTGTGTGAAGGAGTCCATGGTTCCAATGGCAGCGTTTGGTAGATCTGCCAACTGGCGTCCCAAGTGTTGTTTGAGATCAACATCTCTACTTTCTTGGATTTGTTGGCTGATTTTTTTCTCCAAGCGCTCCTTTAGTTCAGTAGCAGCCTTGACGGTAAAGGTCGAGATAAAGAGTTGGCTGATTTCCACACCTCGCGTCAATTGATCCAGAATGCGCTCGGCCATAACAAAGGTCTTCCCTGAACCAGCAGACGCTGAAACTAGGACATTTTGCCTTGCCGTATAAATGGCTTCAATTTGCTCGGCAGTTTTCTTCTGTTCCTTGCTCGAATTCGCTTCTGCTTCTTGCAGTTTTTGAATTTCTTCCTCAGTTAAAAAGGGAATGGGCTTCATCGATTCAACTCCTCTCTCATTTTCTCAAACCAAGCTTGCTTGAGCTTTTCTCCAACCAGACGCTTGCCATCAGCTAAGTCCAACTTCTCTAGGAAACGAGCTTGACCTAAATGGTAATTAGCTTCAAAACCTGTGATTGCTTGATGCTGCTGAACGTACGGGGCAATGCTTCTGCCGTTCTCTGTGTATGGATTGATGGCGAACTGCCCCTCTAAGATTTTCTCAGCTGCTGTCTTATAAAGATGGGCATTGTAGTCTAGTAAGAGCTGGAATTCCTCGTCTGTCAGCTGATTGGCCTTGTTTTTGTTGTAAAATTTGCCCAAATGACTGCTTTCTTTCTCTAAAAAGAGTCCCTGGTATTTCATAGACTTGCTAGCTTCTGCTACTGCACCAGCCAAACTCTTAACGGTCAGCAGAGATTGAACGGGTTCAGCCATTTCCAAGTACATAGCACCGAAAAAGTTCTGTTCCCCTTCCTTTTTTAGGGCAGCAAGATAGGTTGGCAACTGGGAATTAAGCCCATTGAAGAAATGAGGAAACTGGAACTGGGTCAAACTAGACTTGTAGTCTACCACTCCCAGTGCTCCATCAGCTTTCAAACGGTCGATTCGGTCAACCTTGCCTCGCACATGGACACTACGACCATTATCCAATTGAATAAAGGCCTGGTCCTTGCCACCAAATGTTGCCTCCTCTTGGATGGTTTCGATGGCCGGATTATGACGGAGAATATGGCCAGTTGTACGAGCCACATCAAGCAGAACTTCCTTGGTAAATTGGGCTTCCAAACTTTCCTGATAAATAGCTTCAAATTCCCGTTCCTGACTGGTTTCTTGAATAGCTTGTTCCAGACGTTGGTCAAAGGAATCTTCATCAGGCAGTTTCAAGGCACGTTCAAAAATACGATGCAAGAAATTCCCGTGACTGCGAGCATCTGGACGAAGGCGCAATTCTTCCTGCAAACCTAAGACATAACGGAGGAAATAACTGTATTCATTGCGGTAAAACTCCGTCAAACCAGAGGTAGACAGGTAAAACTCTTTGTCAGCAGGATAAAGTGCCTGCAAGGTCTCTTTCTCTAATGGTTTGCTACTTGGACTAGTTGGGAGTGCAGGATTCGCAAGGCCTTTCTGATCAAGTTTTTTCCCCATCACACGCGCCAAGACCTTGACAAAGGTCACATCTTGCTCAGTATTACTTGTCTCGCCCTGCTGATGATAGACAACTAAGCTAGACAAGAGACTGTGATAAGAACCCATATCATCCTTAGACAGCCTTTTTTGATGAATCTTCTTCTCTATCCGGCTAAATCCAAAACTCACCAGTTCCTGAAGATAGGCCGATTCCCTGCTCTCATTTTCATTGAGGAGACTTGGAGCGGATAACACCAACTGCTTATGAGCAGCGTTGACTAAGGAAAGCATAGTGTAGCGATTTTTCTTGAGGTTTTCACTACTTGCAATCAGTAATTGCGCTCCCTCTTCAGTCGCTTGGTTTAGCCTTTGTCTTTCTTCGTCTGTCAAAAGACTGGTGTTTTGCGCGATTTTTGGTAAATGATCCTGAGTCAGTCCGATGGCATAGACAAAGTCAGCGGTCAGAGGGGCAATCAGATCGTAACTCTGCACCAGAACAGTGTCCACTGTCGCTGGAATAGTACGGTACTGAGAAAGGCTCATCCCAGAATGAAGCAAGGATAGGAAATCCTCCAGGCTAACTTGTGAACCAGCAAAAACGGTCGCAAATTGTTCTAAAACATGACAGAAGGCTTTCCAAACTTCGGCTTGTCTTTCCTGTTCTAGAGTTTCCATAGTAGCTGTTAATTCTTGCATCTGCTTGCTTAAAGCAGCATTTTTTAGAAAAGTATTCCACTTTTGCAAGAGATTTTCAGTCTTTTGCTTCCGACTGGCAAATAAAGTTTCAAGTGGAGCCAAAACTCGCAGACGAAGAGAATTTAAACGCTCTAAATCAAATTTTCCGTGGTGGGATTTTGTGAAGGTCTGCTGAAAAGCAGGCAAGCCATTAATGCCAAGATAGCGGAGATATTGCTCAAAAGCGTCAATATCAGCCTGACTGAGGTCAGTATACAGACCAGTTCTGAGGAGATTAATCAAATCCTCCTGACGAAAACGGTACCGTTTCAAACGCAAAATAGACTCGACATACTGGGTCAAAGGGTGGTGAGCCATGGATTCACTTCTACCAAGATAGAAAGGAATTTGGTACTGGTCAAAAATAGTTTTCAGTGATAACTGATAAGAAGCTACATCCCCAAGCAGAATACGGAAATTCTTGTAACTCAGTTCTGGATGGTCATGTAATTTCTGACGAATAGCGCGAGCCACCAACTCCAACTCTTCCTTTTGTGTCAAACAAGACCAAATTTGCAGATGTTCACGGTTTTTCTCATCGACCTCCAATGTTAATTCTGAAAAGTCATAAGAAGACTCCAGCAAACGAGAGGCCTTGTCAAAACTATCTATTTTCTCATGGATCTGAGAACGATCCTGAGCAGGCGTTTGGTATTTTGCCCCCAAATGATGGAGGAATTCCACACTGGCTTGATAGAGATTCCCTTCAGTGAAAGGACTGGTATAGGCTTTCTTGCTTGCATAAGTACCAATGACAATCTCGGCACCTTTGAGATGGAGTAAATCCACTACACGCTCTTCCTCAGCAGAAAAACGGGTAAATCCGTCAATGACTAAGGCAATCCGACTGAAATCACTATTTACCTTATCGTTCTCAATAGCCTCAATCAAATGGGACAACTGACTCCCCTGAGCCAACTGGCTTTGATTAAGATAGGCAGTCACTTTCTCAAAAATCAAGAGTAAATCCGCTCGCTTATCCTCGTCAGTCAAACTTTCCAAGTCCAAAAAGCTCATCTGAGCAGTCGTCATCTCATGATAAAGTTCAACCAACTGCTGGATAAATTGAGGATCCTGCTTAATAGCACCATAAACACGTAAGTTCTTGGGATCGAGTTCGGCAAGGCATTTATAAAAAGCCATCCCAAGCCCGATATCATCTAGACTCGTCTTAGCTGGAAAATCATTCAAGATTAAGTAACGAGCCATCTGAGCAAAACGCGTAACGGTAATCGCAAAAGAAGCCTGCTGAGGCAAGCATTCCAGCACGGCGCGTTCCTTTTCAAATGAAAGAGAGTTGGGGGCGATGTAGAAAACCCGCTTGCCAGCAGCAACTAGCTCCTCCGCCTCTCTAGTCAGGATTTCTGTCAAAGAAGTCCGAATATCAGTATAAAGTAATTTCATCTCTGCCTCGTTTGCATTTTTTCATTACCTTTTATTATACCATTTTTTAATGAAGCAATCCTGTAAATAATCGGTTCTTGCTCATCTATTGAAAAGAAAAATGCCGGAAAATTCTGACATTGTTTCAGTAAGCTAACTTCCTGAAAATAGGAGTAACCACAAGTCCCAGAAGGCTGTGATATTGATGAGGATATGAAGTACTATTGGATAGTAGAGACTTTTAGTCATGCGATACAATAGTGCTAAAATAAGACCTCCACTAGCATAAATGAAAAAAGCAAGAGGTGTTAAAGCGAAATTGATATGAATACAACCGAAAATAATAGCAGAAAGCAAGACATTTCCGTACCAAGGTGAGTTTTTGAAAAAGGTTGTCATAAGCACACCGCGATAAATCAATTCCTCAGCAATAGGAGCTATGAAACAAACTATGAGCAAGAAATAGGGTAACTCCTGTCGCCCCATCATTTCTATCGTTTCATTCAAAGAAATTTGATTTGAGGACGAGAGTATGAAATAAGACAAGAGGAAGTCGGACATATACGAAATGATGTAGCCCAGTAAAAGGTAGATAAAGTATCTCAGCTGCCACTTGAAATGAAAAGTCTTTTTTCCTGCAAAAACTAGTAGATAGATGACTGCTAAGAAAAGAACTCCACTCTCCATCAAAAGTAGAATATGAAAAAATTCCCGACTTGCTGGTAAATAAGAATTTGCGAGGTAATTGAACATTCCCCAAAACCAAGTTGATTTGTAAAAAATTAAGGACAATGCTAGTAAAATCTGAATAATTCGTTTTTTCATACTATGCCTCAGCTTTTCTCCTCTTGTTTCGTCATATTACTAATAAATTTTACTTAAAATCTCGCAGCACTTCCTTTGCAAAGATGATTGCCTCCGCCAATATATCCTAAATCATAAGTACCACTAGGACAAAATCCATGAACCGGCATAGTTAATACCGACGCCATTTGCCAAGCGTAATAACCATTAGGCTCTTTACCATAATTTGCTCCACCTTGTATCATCTCTAATTCTTCATTTGTTAGATTTATATTTTTTCATTAAAATCATGATATACTCCTCTAATATTGTTCAGATTAGTTGAGTAATCTGCTACTCATAACTACTTACAAAAAAACTATTATAGTTTAAGTTAGTTTTTTATGTTTGTCTAGTTGCAACTTTGACAAGTTTAGTATAGCACATCTTTGCAAAATATCCTCTTCAAATCTTGAATAGTCATCGAAATGTCCTAAACTGTAAAATCAATCACTCCCTAAACTTTTAGCCTGATTTTTTCTAAAATATGCTATAATAATACCAAAAGATAAAGAAGGAAGTCTTATGATCAAACTACTTGCCTTGGATATGGACGGAACCCTCCTTAACGAAGCCAAGGAAATCCCGCAAGCCCACATCACTGCTATTCACCAAGCCATTGAAAAAGGTGTCAAACTGGTTCTCTGTACAGGTCGCCCGCTTTTCGGTGTCCTTCCCTACTATAAAAAACTAGGACTTGACCTCCAGAACGAGTACGTCATTGTCAATAACGGTTGCTCAACTCACCAGACAAGTGACTGGGGACTAGTTGACTGGCAAGAACTTAGTCCAGCGGACATCGAATACCTCTATGACCTAGCTGAAAAAAGTGATGTTCAGTTGACTCTTTTTGATGAGGAACATTATTTTGTCCTCGGTGGCAAGCCGAATGAAATCATTCAAAATGATGCCGAGCTAGTCTTCTCAGACCTGACTGAAATTTCTCTTGAGGAAGCGACTAGTGGCAAGTATCGTATGTTCCAAGGTATGTTTTTGGGCACCAAAGAGCAAACAGACGATTTTGAGCAGCGTTTTGCGACAGAACTCTGCCAACGGTTCAGCGGTGTTCGTTCGCAGCCTGTCATTTATGAAGCCATGCCACTTGGAACGACAAAGGCTACTGCTCTTTCTCGACTAGCAGCGATTTTGAAAATCGAGCCCTCAGAAATTATGGCTATGGGTGATGCCAATAACGATATCGAAATGCTTCAGTTTGCAGGACTTGGCATTGCTATGGGAAATGCCAGTGACCATGTCAAATCCCTTGCCAATGACGTTACAACCAGCAACGAAGAAGACGGCGTTGCACGCGCGATTGAGAAGTATATTTTATAATTGAGAAGCCCAGTTCATATCAACTGGGTTTTGTTTCTTTTAAGAATTACAAAACTTTAGAAACTCTTTAGAATTACTTGATGTTTCTTTGATTTCTATACCTTATACTAAAGTTAGTAAAACAAATCAAAAGGAGAAAATCATGAAAACAGTACTCGAAATTCATGGACTGACCAAACAATTCGGCCAACAAGCTATTCTTCAAGATCTTAGTCTAACGATAAAAGAGGGAGATATTTATGGACTAATCGGAAAAAACGGAGCTGGTAAAACTACTCTTATTAAAATCATTACACAATTATTGTTTGCGGACAAAGGTACAGTTTCCCTCTTTTCTAGCCAAGAACAAAATGAGTGGACCAAGGCTTTATCTCGAGTGGGTTCTGTTATCGAATCACCTGTAGCCCATAATCACTTAACAGCATACCAAAATCTGAAATATTATTGTATGATACGTCATATTCCAAATGCTGATAAGGTGATTCATGAGACCTTGGACTATGTTGGTTTGTCAGATACAGGAAAAAAAGTTTTTCGTGATTTCTCACTTGGAATGAAACAACGACTTGGCATTGCCATTGCCCTCCTATCAAAACCTGATTTCCTGATTCTTGATGAGCCTATTAACGGTCTCGATCCGATTGGAATCAAAGAATTTCGTCTCATGATCCAGCGGCTCAATCAAGAAAAAGGCATAACCATCCTCATTTCTAGCCATATCTTGTCAGAACTCTATCTCTTAGCTAATCGCTTTGGTATTCTGGATCAAGGTAAGATTATCCGTGAAATCAGTAAAGCTGAGTTTGAAACACTGAGTGAGGATTATATTATACTTAAAACAAGCGACAAAGAAAGAGCTTGTCAGGTATTGAAAGAACAGATCCAACTCCAGTTTAAGGTTGTAAATCCTGAAAATGAAATCCATATCTTTGGTAATGAACAAGATGTTAAACAGATTCTCAAGCAACTAACTTTGGCCGATGTTGCTATTGATGAGATATACTTTGCCCGTCAAAACCTAGAAGAATACTTCACCCAATTGGTAGAATAGGAGAAAAATCATGATACATACCATTCAAGCAGATTTTTACCGTCTTTTCCGCTCCAAAGGATTCTGGATTACAGAATTCATTCTCTTTGTCCTCTTGCTAATGGGTGCTACTATTGGTGCTACAGGACATCTAATGGCAGTAAATACAACACCACCAGAGACTCCAACCCATGGTTGGGACGGCGTTCAAGCTCTAATCAACGCGTCCAGCAATGGTTCAAACCTCGTTTTTCTCTGCATTGTTCTAGCATGTCTAGTTCTAGGAGTTGATCTAATCGGCAAGCTCTATAAAAATAGTTTGACTGTTGGCGTTTCTCGTACAGAATTTTTCCTTGCTAAATCCTTTGTACTAGCAAGTATCGCTCTCTTGCAGCTCATCGCCAGCCTTGTGATTGCCTTTGTTCCCTCAACTCTACTAAATGGACTTGGTACGATGCCTGATGGTTTTATTACTAATCTCCTCTTGACGATTTCCCTCCAATTTCTCTGCCTCCTCGCTTGGCTTTCGATTGTTTCCTTTATTCTCTATGTGACTCACTCCTATCTTGCCGTATTTATCGGCTATCTAGTTACCTCTATCATCCTTTCTATGCCAATGTTTATTTTCCCAGACATTGAAATTCTACGATATTTAAACTTAAATTTTGCCTATGCTATGACTAGTAATAGTCAAGCTATTCTCTATACCATCACGGTTTGCGTAACAGTCATACTTTTCTTCTCTTTCAGTGGACTGACTATTTTCAAGAAGAAAAGCTTATAAAAAGGACCTCCTCTAGGATATAGAGGAGGTTTCTTCTGTTAAAGATAAATAAAGACTGAAAACCATTCTCCATCAGTGGCTAGCTTCATTTCCGCTCCAAGAAGATGAACTAATTCCTCAGTAATATAGAGACCTAAACCAGAGGATTCTTCAGTATCCGACATATTTTCAGAATAAAAACGATTGCTGAGATTGTCTATATTCTTGATAGATTTTTTGACTAGATTATCAATTTCCAAAACAAGCCTATTTTTTTCCTTTTTCAAAGAAAGTCGAGCCTTCTCCTTGCCGTGCTTGAGAACATTTCCAAGGAGGTTTTGTATAATTCGATCAAGCAAGTCCTCATCAGTCGTCGTTTTCAATCCTGGTTCAACATTAAAATCAAGAACAATCTGTGAAGATTGAAAAACGTCGTAATAAGCTAAAGTCTTTTTCGTTATAAAAGTTGATAAATCAAGTTCTTCCAGTTTCGGTTTGACTGCTCCTTCCATCAAATGACGGTATTCGAGGAGAGCCTCCAAACGTTTGGAAACCAAATCCTGATGATGGGCTATTTTATTTAAGGTTTCTGAACAATTATCAGGGTGTTTTATTAGTTGCTGGGTATATCCTGAAGCGATTGTCAAAGGTGTACGAATATCATGAGCAATGTTACTGATTGCCATATCTAAGGTGCGTTTTTCACGCTTCATGATTAGCTGGTTTTGCTCCACTTCTTGAAATAGATTCTCAATTTGGTTATGTAGACGCAAAATAGTCTTTGAAAAGAAATTTACACCGATCCTCTTCATGCTACCAGAGCGAATCTTTTCTTCAATTTGTTTGCTTAAATCTCTAATTGCTATATGATAGCGAATCAAAGAAATCGCCAAAATGATGTTAATGAGGAGCAATATAGATATCAAAATGTAAATCATTACTTGTCTCCTTTTAATCGAACACCAACTCCCCAGATGGTTTCGATGTACTCGTGATTTGGATCCAGTTGATTCAGTTTTTTACGGAGATTGCTTAGATGGGTGTTGAGCGTATTGTCTCCAGGCAGGTAACTTTCTTCCCAAATCAATTCATAGAGTTCTTCCTTGGTGAAGATCTTTTTAGGATGCTGGAGCAACATTTGGAGAATCTGGCACTCTTTCTTTGCAAGGCGAATGATTTCAGTAGAGTTGCTTATTTCAAAACTATCCGCATCAAACTGGATATTTTTAAAATTTTGTACGAGGTTATCAATTTCTCTTCGATCTCCTGACTGATGTTCACCACTTTGGCGTAATTGCACAGTGACTCTGGCAAAGACTTCGTCCAAATCAAAAGGTTTTACTACATAATCATTGGCACCGTCTAGGAGATATTGGCTGATGAGCTTTTTATCACCTAAAGCAGTAAGCATGATGACCGGAGTCTGACTAGTTTGTCGAATGACTTGCAAGACTTGGTCACCATTTTTCCCAGGGAGCATGATATCTAGCAAAACGAGATCAATGCCACCTTTGTCAAATTGCATTATACCTTCCGTACCAGAAAATGCTTGAATCACCTCATGTTCCTCTGCAAGAAGGTTTCTTAAAATTTCCTGGATTTCATTATTATCTTCAATTACAAGTATGCTCGCCATAAACCTCGTCCTTTCTAAAACTATTATAACATGTTTTGTTAGGAATTCCAGATACAGAAAAGCTCCTCTCACATTTTAAGCAAGAAGGAGCTAATGAATATTGAATCTACTTAAGCAAATAAGCAATCAGGGTAATAATCCATAAATGAGCTGGGTAGAAAATATAAAAGAAATATTTACTCCAGCTGGTTTCCTTTCCTCGCTGTCCATTATACAAGGCCATGAAAGGAAAGACGGTGATAAAGAGCCAGTCAGAATTGTAAAGCATCATTTCCAAGGTTTGGTACCAAGTATCATAGGTATGGATAGAAGTCACTAATAGGAAGGCCCAGAGGAGAGTATAAAGGAGATTTCGCAATCCCTTGCGATTCCGACAAGAGTAACTAATCAAGAGAAATGGTAGCATGGTGATACCACCCTCGGCAAAAAGACAACCAAATATCAGAATACCAGCAACTCCAATCCGACGCCACAACTTCTCTTTTTGATTCGGCTCTTTTCTAGGAAAACCAAGCCAAAGCATGGTAACACCAATGGCCAGAGTCAGGAAAATATTATTATTGACCATTACTCCTTTGGATGCAAATAGGGCATTGAGTAGGCTATTTCCAGCAAACATGACAAGAGCCCAACTCCAAAGGCGGATGAGATAGTCTTTCAGGTTTCGAGTATGGATGAATCCTTCCATAGCCATATAGGCAAACCAGACTCCCACACAACGGGTCAAGGCGTGGAAAATACCTTCCCACAAAGGAGAAACGATTCCTGTAATATGAGGGATATGGTCTAGAACCATTACTGCCGCCATCAGATACTTCAACTGTGTCGCATTCCATTTTTTCATAATAAACCTCTCTCTTTTTGATCTACATAGAGTATAGCATACATTTCCACGTATAATCGTACACCCATCTTACATTTAAAAAGCCTATCTTACATTTTTGTAAGACAGGCGTGAATATCAAAAGTTTATTCTGAAAGTTACCTTCTAGTCCGTAATTCGTTGGTACATTTCTGGTCTTCTATCACGAAATAGACCCCAGTTGAGGCGTTCGCTTGCTCCCTTATCAAGGTCATAGGTCGCTAACAGAATTGCTTCTCCTTGTCTTTCAGCTCTCTCTAGAATAGCTCCTGTTTCATCCGTCATAAAGGAGGAACCGTAGAAGTCAAGACTGGAACTTTGTCCACCATTTTCCTCACTAGGAGTGACTTCTTCCAAACCGTAACGATTGGCTGCAATGACTGGGACAATATTGGCTGCTGCGTGCCCTTGCATGGTACGTTGCCAGTGACCACAACTATCTGTATCCAAAATTGGCTCCGAACCAATGGCTGTTGGATAAAAGAGCAATTCTGCCCCATTCAACGCAAGACAGCGCGCTGTTTCAGGAAACCATTGATCCCAACAGATGCCAATCCCAATCTTAGCATAGCGAGTATCCCAGACATTGAAACCAGTGTTACCAGGCGTAAAGTAAAATTTTTCTTGATAATAATGATCATCTGGTATGTGGGTCTTCCGATAAACGCCCAGCACTTCTCCATCAGCATCAATGACGGCGATTGAGTTATACAAGACATTGCCATCTTTTTCGTAGAAACTTATCGGTAAAACGACCTTTAGTTCCTTTGCAATCACTGTGAAATGTTGAATGGCTGTATTTTCTGTCACTGACTGGGCATACCGATAGTAATCATACTGACGTTCCTGACAGAAATAAGGACGTTCAAATAACTCTGGTAAGAGAATGATTTGTGCGCCTTTGTCTGCAGCTTGACGTACTAAACGCTCCGCTGTTTGGATATTTGTTGCCACATCCTTGGTACATTGCATCTGGATTGCTGCAACTCTTACATTTCTCATCTTTTTCTCCTATTCAGGAATTTGTTGGGTGATACAGTGGATATTACCACCACCTAAAAGAATATCTCTAGCTGGTATTCCGACAACTTTACGGTCTGGAAAACACTTACTGAGGATATCTAAGGCCACTTGATCGTTTACGTCCTGAAATTGTGGCACTAAGACAGCCTTGTTGGCAATATAGAAATTGACATAGGAAGCTGCAAGACGTTCACCTGCATAACGCTCTTCTTCCCCTTCTTCATAGATGTAGCCTGGCAAATCCTCTTCGGTTACAACTTGATGAAGCGCTGGGATTGGCAATTTATGAATAGTGAAGGGACGCCCTTTTGCATCTGTTTCCTTCTCTAAAAGAGCTAAATCAGCTACAGACATAGCATACTGGGGATCGTTTTGATCATCTGTCCAAGCTAAGACAAGTTCCGCAGGACCAACAAAGGCAGCAACATTGTCAACATGTTCATTGGTTTCGTCCTGATAAATACCGTAAGGAAGCCAAATAACTTTTTCGGCACCAAGACTCTCTAATAAGGTGTTTTCAATTTGCTCTTTGGACAGGTGGGGATTGCGTCCAGGACTTAGAAGACAACTTTCAGTCACAAGAATGGTTCCTTGACCATCGCTATGGATTGCTCCGCCTTCCAGTACAAAAGGTTTGGCATCGTAAATAGGTATTTCCAAGAAATCAGCAAAACGACTGGCTACTTGGTCATCCTCTTCATAATCTTGATAAAGACCATCGACAGCACCACCCCAGGCATTAAAAGACCAATCTACTGCCAACTTTTCTTTTTTATCATTGATGAGAATGGTCGGCCCCGTATCACGCGCCCAGGCATCATTAGTAGGAATATCTAGATAAACAACCTTTTCTCCAAGATAGGATTGGGCTTCAGATAGATGGTCCTGCTCCACCAAAAGATAAACTCTTTCCCCTTCTGCTATGGTCTTTATAATTTGGCTAAATGCTCTTTTGGCAGCTTTTCCTTGAAAGGGCCATGAACCTGGTCGAGTCGGCCATATCATGAGGGTTCCATGATGAGCTTCGTACTCTGCTGGCATACGATAGCCTAATTTTTTTGGACTGTCCATCATGATAATCTCCCTTTAAAGTCTTGATAACCGAAGGCTTTGACTAAACTGCAGGCTCCCTGCTCGTCCATAAGATAGAGACTTGGCAAGCCAATACCGTTAAAAGTATTATTTTTGACAAAGGAGTAAATAGCCATGTCTTCAAAGTAAAGTCTGTCTCCAATCTCAACTGGATTTTCAAAGCTATAATCACCAATCATATCACCCGTCAGACAGGTATTGGAAGAAAGTCTATAGGTATGGGCTTTTTCCTGCGCCTCAAATCCATTTCTCAAAGGTGGGCGATAGGGCATCTCAAGTACATCAGGCATATGGCAGGTCGCAGAGGCATCTAAAACCAAGATCTCCATACCGTTTTCTACAATATCCAATACCTCAGTTGCCAGATAACCCGCATTGAGCGCAATAGCTTCACCTGGCTCGATATAGACTTCAAGATTGTAAGTTTCTCGGATACGCTTGATTTCAGAAATGAGCAAGTCCACATCGTAGTCTTCTCTTGTGATGTGGTGGCCACCACCCATATTGAGCCATTTAACCTCATGTAAATAAGGTCCAAACTGCTCTTCTACTGCTTTCAAGGTTGTCTCTAAATCATCCGCCCCCTGCTCGCAAAGGGTATGAAAATGAAGCCCATCCACCAAGTCCAGCAAATCAATCGGCATCTTGTCTAGGCTAACTCCAAAACGGGAGCCAGGTGCACAAGGATCGTAGAGCGCGTGATCTCCTTGGGTTGAACATTGAGGATTGATACGCAAACCGACACTGATACCAGCCGCTCGACAACGAGCACCATGTTTACGCAATTGTCTCTCGGAATTAAAAACGATATGGTCAGATATTTGCAGTAGCTCTTCCATATCTGATTCCTTGAAAGCAGGCGCAAAGACATGGACTTCCCCCGGGAATTCTTCTCTAGCAAGCTTCGCTTCATAGAGTCCACTAGCCGTCGTACCTGACAGATACTGACTAATCAAGGGATAGGTTTTATAGAGGGAATAAGCCTTCTGGGCCAGTAAAACCTTGCAGCCCGCTTCTTCCTGTACTTGTTGAAGAATCCTACAATTGTCTTCTAGTTTGGCTAAGTCAATGACATAGGCTGGTGTTGGTACTTGTTCTAACTTCATCAGTCCACCATTTGTGGATTTTCAACCACAACCCATGGCAAGCCGTACTCATTCAAAGCTTCCATGAATGGATCTGGATCCAATTCTTCAAGGTTATAGACTCCGGGTTGTTTCCAAGTTCCATTCATCACTAATTTAGTCCCAATCATGGCTGGAACACCAGTCGTGTAAGAAATGGCTTGTGAACCAACTTCTGCGTAACATTCCTGATGGTCACAAACATTGTAGATATAGATAGTCTTTTCAACGCCATCTTTGACACCTGTAAAGATACAGCCGATATTGGTCTTACCAACAGTACGTGGTCCAAGGCTAGCAGGATCTGGAAGCAAGGCTTTTAAGAATTGAATCGGTACAATGTCTTGTCCATTAAAGTTAATAGCATCCGTACGAAGGAGACCAACGTTTTCCAAGCATTTCATGTGGGTTAGATAAGATTGACCAAAAGTCATAAAGAAACGAATCCGTTTGACTCCAGGAATATTCTTAGCCAATGATTCAATTTCTTCATGGTGAAGGAGATACATATCTTTTTGCCCAACTTGAGGGAAATCATACTCACGCTTGATAGACATAGCTTCGACTTCGACCCATTTTCCATCTTCCCAGTAAGAACCTGGCGCAGAAACCTCACGGAGGTTGATTTCTGGGTTGAAGTTAGTCGCAAACGGATAACCGTGGTCACCACCATTACAGTCTAAAATGTCGATATAGTGGATTTCATCAAAATAGTGTTTGAGAGCATAAGCTGAAAAGACACTGGTCACACCTGGGTCAAAACCAGAACCAAGAAGAGCTGTCAAGCCAGCTTCTTTGAATTTCTCCTGATAAGCCCATTGCCATGAGTAGTCAAAGTAAGCTGTAAAACCAAGTTCCTTGCAACGTTTTTCATAAATGTCACGCCATTCTGGATCTTCTGTGTCCTCAGCCTCATAGTTGGCAGTATCGATATAGTGGACACCTGTCGCCAAACAAGCATCCATAATGGTCAAGTCTTGATATGGGAGTGCTACGTTCAAAACGGCTTCTGGTTTGTAGCTTTCAATCAAAGCAATCACTTCTTCTACCTTATCAGCATCAAGAGCAGCTGTTTCAATCTTTGTACTTGTTTTGCCTTCTAATTTAGCCTTCAAATCATCACATTTTGACTTTGTACGACTAGCAATCATAATCTCTGTAAATGTTTCGCTATCTTGGCAAATCTTTGAAATAGCAACCTGGGCAACGCCCCCACATCCGATAACTAATAGACGACTCATTTTTTCCCTTCCTCTTCTTCTAAAATGTCTTCTACATACTTAGGCAACATAAAGGCTCCCACATGTAAGTTTGCAGTGTAGTATTCTGTGAAAAGCTGGCGTTTTTTCCAGCCTTCCTTATCAAAATCTTTAACAGGGTGGTATTTTTTCGATGCAAATCCAAATAGCCAATAGCCAGCTGGACTGGTTGGGATGTGCGCCTGATAAACCCGACTGATTGGAAAGGCTTGATTGACCTTACGGTGCATGCTTCGGCAAGCTGACTCATCTTCGTCAAAGAAAGGACTACCATGTTGATAAATCATGATACCGTCTTCTTTGAGAGCTCTATAACTGTTTCCATAAAATTCCTTGGTAAAGAGCCCTTCCGTATGTCCAAATGGATCCGTCGCATCGTTGATAATGATATCGTAATCATCCTCACAGTTTCTCAAAAATCTCAGTCCATTTTGATAATAAATCGTAACACGAGGGTCATCTAGCCCTGCAGCAAAGTCTGGGAAATACTCACGACAAACCTCAACAAGCATTTCATCTGGTTCCACGATATCGATTTGCTCCAGTTCAGGATAGAGTGTTAATACTTGGGCAACTCCGCCGTCGCCACCCCCTATAACCAAGACTTTCTTTGGATTGGGATGGACAGCCATCGGTACGTGGACGGTCATTTCATTGTAGACAAAATCATCTGCATCTGAAAACAAGACATGGCCATTTAAGATTAATATTTTCCCAAAAGCGGGAGTATCTAATACTTCTATATCCTGCCATTCACTTTTTCCAGTGTAGAGTTGCTTAGCTGTTCTCAAAGATAATTTCACATCTGGAGTAT
This sequence comes from bacterium, assembly GCA_905221345.1. Lineage (GTDB taxonomy): Bacteria > Bacillota > Bacilli > Lactobacillales > Streptococcaceae > Streptococcus. The sequence goes on along the minus strand of CAJNCW010000001.1, from coordinate 95,408 downwards.
GAACTTCAGAAAACCACAAATCCATCTAGTTCTCCTTTCTATCAATAACGTTGATGTGATTGACTTCTGGATCTTCCGTCCCTTGGAGGGAGCAACCACGTTCTTTGGCAAATAGGATATAATCCACAATTTCTCGTGTAATACGTTCACCTGGTGATAGGATTGGAATCCCTGGAGGATAACACATGACAAATTCCCCACAGACCTGTCCAACAGATTTATCCAAGGTTAAACTTCTTCTCTCTGAATAGAAGGCTTCCTGAGGAGACAGCACCAACTCTGGCTGGATATATTCTCCAGCAATCAAGTCCTTTCCATCTCTTGAGTAGAGTCTCTTGATATCAGCCAAAGCACCGACCAGACGCTCTATGTCTTGGATGCGGTCTCCGATGGAAATATAGGCCAAGATATTGCCAATATCGCCAAACTCGATCTGAATATCATATTCATCTCGCAAGAGGTCATAAACCTCGATACCTGTCAGACCAATCCCCTGAGTGTAAACTGACAGCTTGGTCACGTCAAAATCACAGACCGACACACCGTCTATTAACTCTTTTGAGTAGGCATAGTAACCACCGATAGCATTGATTTCACGACGAGCATACTCGGATAGTTCAATAACCTTCTCAAAAGACTCTTTACCACGAAGAGCTAGATTACGACGTGAAATATCAAGACTTGCCATCAACAAGTAAGAGGCAGATGTAGACTGGGCCAGATTAATGATCTGTCGAACATATTCAGGATTCATACGCTCCCCGATAAGCAGGATGGAGCTCTGGGTCAAACTCCCACCAGACTTATGCATAGAGACCGCCGCCATATCAGCGCCAGCGTCCATAGCAGATAGTGGCAATTTGTCTGTAAAATGCAAATGCGCTCCATGAGCTTCATCTACTAAAACCAGCATGTCCGCTTCATGAGCCATTTCCGTTAAACCCTTGAGATCTGAACAAATCCCATAGTAGGTAGGATTGTTGATTAGGATAGCTTTAGCATCCGGATGTTCCTTGATAGCCTGTGCAACACGGTCATTTTCAAGACCTAAAGCGATACCAATTTTAGGATTTACACTCATCTCGATATAGATGGGAATGGCACCACATAGAACCAGCGCATTGATAGCAGATTTGTGAACATTTCGCGGCAGAATAATCTTATCTCCAGCCTTGCAGGTGGAAAGAATCATAGTTTGAACAGATGATGTTGTTCCACCAATCATGAGAAAGGCATACGCTGCTCCAAAAGCATCCGCAGCCAGCTCCTCTGCATCTCGAATAATCGAAATGGGATGGCCTAGATTATCCAAGGGTTTCATAGAATTGACATCAATGCCAACACATTTTTCTCCCAACAATTCAACAAGTTCTGGATTTCCCCGTCCGCGTTTATGACCTGGTACATCAAAGGGAACAATCCTTTTCTTTCGTAACTTAATCAGACCTTCATAAATAGGGGCCTGGTTCTGATCTAACTTCATCAAGACATACTCCTTTACCATATTTTTAGCGCCTAAAAAATGAAAATGAAGGCGACCAAAGCTTGACTTATGAAAAAAGAGCAGGTTTTCACCTGCTCTGCAATCTTCTGACGTTTTTATTTTGGTTTCTGTTGAGTATGTCTGTTCCCGATGTTTCCTAACTCTCTAGTAGCAAATATTACGTACTTTATTGATCGTTTCACAAGATGACGTGTGCTTTCACCACACTAAAATTTATGAATTAGGACAAGCGTCCTAACATCAACTTATAAAAGTAGGCTTTTAACCCTATCAATAATGCGGCTTTTCAACCACGCTTCGGCATTCAACCCTGCCTGTCCGTAGGCATTTTTTACTCGGGTTTATATTTGCTAGAAAACATCATCTCATTTTCTAAGCCTTATAACTATATCATGTTTACAAGAGCTTGTAAAGTACTTTTTTAAGATTTTCTTAAATTTTGTTCGCGAATAGTTAAATTACCACCCAAAAGTTAAAGTCCAATCAACTGAAAACGATTAAAAAAAGAACTAATTTTTTAGTTCCTATCAAAATTATTTAATCTTATGCTTATTCATTTTCTCTTGAAAAATATCTGTAATGATTTGGCGCAATTCTTCTCGTTCCTTCTCAGGAATCTCACCACTTCTCTTGGCAACTGCGTAGAGCTCTGGATGTTCGATAGAAATACGCTGTATTGTTCGAGTTGTTGCGTGTTTTCGCACGAAAAAGGGAATGCGTTTGATCCATTCCTGAGGCACTAGGGCAAGGATTTTAGCAGCGGTTTCCTTATCGCTAATTTCAGATGTTGTCAGTCCCTGCTTTATCGTTTCCTGTTCTTTTTCAGTAAAATCTTTTAATTCCATTATCCCTCTCCTATCTAGAAATCACTCTATATTAAATTATATACCAATATTAGAGAAACTACAAAGAAGTGGTCTCAAAAAGTAGAATTTATCTACTGCTACTGCATTTTCCTTATTAGTGCTATTCCTCATCTTCTGTCACTTCCCAGACTTCTGACTGATAACCCTCACCATCTATGTCATAGCGTTGCATATAGCCTAAAAATCGTTCTTTTTTATTTGACTTACGAGGCTTGAGAATGTTTACAGCCCAGAATCCGATAAGAATGACAACTAAAAGTGCCATCACTGTTTCCATCCGATTCTACCTTGCCTTTCTTAATAACCTTCAACCCACTTTTCATTATCCATAATGAAAGGCTTGGCCAGTCCATCACCTGTATAATCTGCATACTTAGTCGATAGATATTTGTAACAATCTTCCTTGCTCGCAAACTTAATAGCTTGATAGGGCTCTTCAAAAGTCAGTTTCTCTACAAATAAGAAACCATCATCAGCTGGCACTAAAACACCAACGTGCCCGACAAAAAGAAACTCTCCATCCAAATTATCATGCAACACAACAGACAGCATTCGAGCCTTGTCATTAAATTGAAACTGGGAGAAGAATTTCTCCATCTTCTGCGCGTGAATTTTTACATCCGTCGTTGCTTCCGTCTCCACCCTAGAAAATAGAATATCAAACTCTTCCTTACTTTTCGCATCAAATACCTTTCCCTTATCGATAGCGTCGTTATCCACAAAAAGCAGCTGATCATTCTTTTCGAGTTTTGGAATCGTAACTGAATTTTTTAAGAGCGCATAGCTATTGATACGGCAGTTGGTCCCGACAAAATCACCCTTTTTTTGATTCCAGAGATTGCTGATTTTCTCTACATCGTATTCCGTTTTTGTAAAGGAGGCAAAATCACCACTTAAACCAGTGGATCCGACAGTCGCATTATAGTCTATGACAAGATTGAAAAATGCCTCAACACTGTTTTGATCCAAGTGAGCTGATAAGAGAGATTTGACCTCTTCGGTACTGACCTGATTGTTTAGGTTGGTATATGAAGCCGTCCAAGGAACTTTATCTGAACTGGTCTGTGTCTGATTTCCAGCTTCAGTCCTCGTATTATTTTGGTGACAAGCAGCCAATCCAAGAAATAACGACAAGCACAGTCCTATGGCTACTACTTTTTTCGTTTGTTTCATGCAATTCTCCTTCTAGAACGCAAGACTCTATTTCACTTTAAACACTCTTCACTAATCCCTCATCCAGTAATCTGTGACTTAGCTTTATTATACTACATAAGTCAAAAAAAGACTGCACGAATCACCCATTCATTACAGTCTTTTTGAGTACGATTTTTATCGGATTATAAAACCTTTAGGCAAAATTTCCAGTTGCTGGTCTAGTTCTTGGCAATGACTGGCTAGTGCTACAGAATTACGATCTACAAGATAGGTTTCAGTTGATTGGTTAAAAATAGCTTGGATTTTTTGTCCATCATAATTCCATTCGAGAGCAAGCACGTCCGACTTGATTTCTTTCAGGCTATAGGTTCCATGTTGGATAATGTCTGAAGCATTCTTGCGAATCTGAATCAATTTCTTCATGAAATTAAGCATTTCATTGCTATCGGAAACACGTTCCCAAGGCATAACGCGACGACAATCTGGGTCTGGCCCTCCATCTAACTCCAACTCGGTTCCATAGTAGAAACACGGTGTCCCCCTTTGTAAAAAGAGGCAAGCAAGGGCAGACTTAACAAGTTGTACATCTCCCTTGGCAGTAGCCAAAATGCGCTCCGTATCATGCGAATCCAGAAGATTAAACATCACTTCCGAAATCTGCTGTCTATAGTAAATAGACTGGCCATTGATCTCATCGATAAATTGACTGGTCTTCTTAACCCCACGCAAGAAATAATCCTTGATACTATCAGAGAGAGGATAGTTCATGACTGCGTGGAATTCATCGCCATTTAACCAAGGCTGGGAAGTGTGCCAGACCTCTCCAAGAATATAAAGGTCAGGTTTTTTAGCCAAGACAGCCTTACGGAAATCTCGCCAAAATTGGTGGTCAACCTCATTGGCCACATCCAGGCGCCAAGCATCGATATCAAACTCTTCAATCCAGTAGGTCGCAACGCTCAACAAATAGTCTCTCACTTGAGGATTTGCCGTATTGAGCTTTGGCATATAGCTCTCAAAGGCAAAGGTGTGGTAGGATAGTTCTCTTTTATTAACAAGATTTTCTTTAACGACTGGAAAGTCTTGAATATGGAACCAGTCTTTATAAATAGAATCTTCGCCATGTTTGAGGACATCCTGCCACTGTGGAGACTGGTCTCCGATATGGTTGAAAACAGCGTCCAGCATGATTTTCATGCCTCGCTGATGTGCCTCATCCACCAGTTTACGGAAGATTTCCTTGTCTCCAAAATGACGGTCAATTTCGAAATAATCCGTCGTATTGTACTTGTGATTGCTTGGAGATTCAAAAATTGGACAGAGATAAAGACCTGTAATACCCAAGTCCTGCAAGTAATCCAGGTGATCAATAATCCCTTGTAAATCGCCACCAAAGAAATCGCTCGTCTTTGGCTTGATAGAGGAATCCCAAGTCAGAGCCCCTTCTGGAGAAATCTCTGGATTGCCATTGGCAAAGCGTTCTGGGAAAATCTGATACCAGACCGTCTTTGAAACCCAGTCAGGTACATGACAAGCATCAATTTCATGAATATAAGGAAGCTTAAAGCCATTCCCCTCGTAATGAAGATTTTCGAGCGTGTTTTCAACACATCCCTTATCGCCATACAAGATACTCTGCCCTTGCTTATCCTTGAGTTCAAAGAGATACTGGAGTCGCGCATAACCAACTGTAACCTCCACTTGCCAATAATCAAACAAAGCATCAGAAGTTACTTTGACCATCGCCTTGCTTGCTTCATAATGCTCCTCTAAAAAGATAAATGTGTCCCCATAATGCAAGGTAACTGATTCAATATCCCCCTTTTTCGTTCGGATACGAATGTGCATTGTCTTATCCTTATAAAGATAAGCATACTCCGACTCTGGTCTGTGGTAAATGGCTGTTAATTCCATTAGAATACCTCCTAATTTACTTTGATTTATTTAATACGCAAACGTTTTCATAACTGTGATTCTAGTATACTACTTTAAAATTTTATTTGCAAGGCTTGTCTGTAGTTTTGATGGTTTGTTTTGCAAAATAAAAAAGCAGTAAATCTCACAACTTACTACTTTTTAAATGATGATTTACAAATGTATTTCCAGCCATTCAATCTTCTTAAAATCTTTGTTGCTATTTTGATTGTTTCGATAGGAGTCTTGAGAAGAAACTTTGTAAATACTTAGATACTGTTCCAGACTTGGAACACGAAAAGTGATGTTCTCAAGATGAATCAGCTCTATATCTGATTCCGAAACTCCTGCAAAATCAGGTAAGGAATCGATGCTTCCAAATTCAACACTCAAGCCATCTTTTTGGAATTCATGCTCATGGATATCTATCAAGGTGTAGCCTAAGTGGTTCATAACTTTCATTATCTTGTCCCAGTCATAAATCCTGAGATGATCAGGCGCTTCCCATCCTCTAGGATCTCCAGGGACATGAATGTCAATGTCAGATGGCTCCCATTCTTCATTTGAACGGTATTCAAATCCCAAAGAACCCATCAGTGTCGGTGTGATTCCGACTTGGTTTAAATAAAAACAAATTGTTCGAAATTCATCAAATAGAGAATTCATTCCTCCTCCAATCGTTGATATGGATCAATATTTAATATAAATCTTACTGCCCATCAAACTTTCCTATACTTCTTTTCCGGAAGTTCAGCAGATACGTGTTTCTTATCATAATATTCAATAAGCAAAAGTTTTTTGTTTCGTAATAGCATGTTTATCTTATATAGATGGTCTGTCTCATCTCTGTTGAAAAATACATTTACCACCGCCTGTTGTATTTTATGTTCTTTTTGAAGTTAAATTGTTATATCATATCTGTTGTCTTCTAATATCATGCATACTAATGGACTTTTGTTCCCTTTAAGAAGCTTCGTCAAGGACATAAAGAAAATTTCTTTGACAACTTTACATCTTGTCTGTTTCTCCCTTGATTAGCTTTAGTATTTCCTTATACGTTTCACCTGTTCTTACCCGAAATATAAGTTGATATTTTGTTCTTCCAATATCCATAATTATTTTAGATAAGATAAATTGCAATAAACCTTATTAGGTATACTATTTTCGGTGTTGGCTTTGATTTTATGTGACTATTAGTCCATCTCGCTCCGTAAGGTGCGAGACAAATAAAACACCCGCTTATACCATTAGGTGACCTGCACCCCAAAAGTTATATTTTTTCTGTCTAACTTTTGGGGTGCAGTACATAGGAACTAAGCGTCTTTTTCGACCATTGTGTGTTCAATCTGAATTGATTTTTCATCCGTTGTCGAATAAATTATATTGCAAAACGCTTTTCCATAATTGGTCAACTCATAATACTGTAGATTAGGTTCGATAGCAAATTGATAAGCCTCTTCAGTCAAATTATAGTATTCATTGAGTAATTTTCTCGCAATCTTTTTTGGTGACTTGATATATTTTTTAGCTAACCTATTGATCTCTTGTTGATTAAAACTCAGATTTGTATTATCTAATGAATGTGCTGCTAATACTGTTGATTTAACTAAATTTGTCTTTTGAAGTATGCTCAAACTAGTAGATAAGTCTAAAAAACTTAGTTCGTTGACAACAGATGTATCATCCTTGAAAAATACTACGGGTTCAACTGGAATATGTATTTTTTTACTTTTCTCGAGTAGATTTTTATCTGGATTTTCCTTAAATGAAATATTATAGACTCTAATAGAATCACAATAAACTAAGAAATTCTCTCTAAATAGCTTATCAATAATTTTTATTTCAATAGGAGAAAGTTCTTCTAAAGTCTTTGCGAATGACTTGTGAACTAAATTAGCTTTTGAGTTATCTATAGTAGCTGCAAGTAATTTAGCGTAATTTTTTCTTAATATTTCGTCATCTATAAAATATTGAGATGAATTTATTATAGTTCCAATTAAAACTTTATCTGGAAACACTAAATCTTTTGGTGCTATTTTCTGTGCCTCAAAAATAATTTCGTCAATGTACTTTCTCACTGAATCAGCATCAAAATTAGGTTTCACCTCAAAATCTTCAAGATTTGGATCATAAGAATCGATATATTTTGCAACCTCCTTTTTTCTTTTTAAATAATTCAACTCAAATTTATAAGTAAATGTAGAGTAAATCCACTGTTTTAATGGAGATAATACACCTTCCAATCCTTGTGCTAAAACTTGACTCGCAACATCACCCATTGGATTAATCTCATTATTTGACATAACTACCTCCTAAAATATTGTTTTTATCATTATAACAAAATAGACGGATGAAAACAATCACGCTTTTTATATCGTCAGTTTTATAATATAATGTTCCGCACACCTGTAAAACATATATCTATTTGTTCACCTATAAAGATTCTTAAAACAATCCTACTATTGCTCAACACCACCAAAATAAGATTCCCATTAAAATTTTAGGAACTACTAACTAACGAGTATCTTGATTTATTATTAGATGTTTTAATATCAATCTACTAGTGTCTCCTCTGATAGATTAATAGCATACAAATTTTAATATTTTTGATATCCTAACTATTCTTATCAATTAAAATATTCTTCTCCTTGTTATTAAATCCTTCTATGAGTACATTCTCTTTGTTAAGGAATAATTATATTAATTTTCTGCCCTTTTTAAATCAATTATCCCCTTCACTTAATGTAATTTTTTAACAACAAATCAGCTCGTACAAGCAGTGATACCGCCTCAACATGATGCGTCTGCGGAAAAAGATCCACCGGCTGGACTTTCTTCAACTCATATCCCAATTCTTGATAGAGTTTGATATCACGCGCCATGGTTGCGACATTACATGAAATATAAGCGATGCGGTCAGCTCCTGTTTGGCTGCTTGCTTTGATAAAACTTTCGGTCAATCCCTTGCGTGGAGGATCAACCAATATGACGGTTGGTTGAATACCTTCCTTAAGCCAATTCTTCATGGCATTTTCAGCTGTGTCGCAGACATAGTGGGCATTTGTGATATTGTTTAATGCAGCATTCTTCTGGCTATTCTCAACTGCTTCTGGAATAATCTCTACACCATAGACTTCCTTAACATGCTTAGCGACAGATAAACCAATCGTTCCAATCCCTGAGTAGGCATCGATAACCACGTCATCTTCTTTTAACTCCGCAAAATCAATAGCTGTTTGATAAAGTTTTTCTGCCATCTCAGTATTGACCTGGTAAAAGGCTGGGCCAGCAATTTGGAAATTATTTCCCAACATCTGGTCCGTAATATAGTCTTGACCATAAAGAGTCTTCCACTCCTTACCAAAAATCGCATTGGTATTCTGGTCGTTGATATTTTGCATGACAGACACAATCTCTGGGAACTGCTTGATGACTTGTTTAATCAATTGTTCTACTCGGAAAACTTTGGGACGTGTAGTCACTAAGATAACCATGATTTGTCCTGAATAATGCCCACGTCTCACCACAAGATTCCGAATCAAGCCAGACTGCTCCTTTTCGTCATAAGGTTTCAAATCAAAACGACGAAGCAAATCTCGTAGAGCTACTACGACTTGGTCAATGACAGGATCTTGGATAAAGAAATCTTCAAGGGGCATAAGGTCATGGGAATTTTTACGGAAAAAACCAGTTTCTAAGATACCATTCACTCGACGAACGGGCACCTGCGCCTTATTTCGATACTTGACTGGATGTTCCATACCGAGCGTTTCAGCGACCTCTACATCTGTAATGCCAGCAATTTTGTAGAGACTGTCTTTGACTTGCTTGGTTTTAAACTTGAGCTGTTCTGGATAGGCAAGATGCCCCAAATCAGCAATGCCTGAACGTAGATAAGCTAGGTCAAGGTCTTGGTTACGATGCGGAGAGTGAGTAAGGTATTCTTCAACTTTTCCATATCCAATCTTTTTATTGACCTTAAGGACTCGCATGAGGATTTTCTCAGTTGGTAGAGCATTTTCTACAAAGAAAACCAAACCATCCACCTTAGCAACACCAGCACCTTCATGGGTCAAATCAACAACTTCAACTTCTACAATATCATTTTTCTTTAACATATTTTTCACTTTCTATCGGCCGTCAAAAAAAGACGGCAACATTTCTGTTACCATCTATTATATCATGAAATGACCTAAGCACCAAAACTCTTGAAGAAGTTGACAATGGCTTGCCAAAGGGAACTCAGGAAGTTGCCTCCGTCTTCTAGCGCTTTATTGGCATCAAAGTTGAGGTTGATGTTTTTGAAGCTATCTCCAGCTTGGGAGACAATGCTTTGTTTGAGGTCATTTAGGGTTTTAGTGAAATCAGCATTGTTCAAAATGTCACTCTTTGAGAGGTTAAGTGCAAAATTGTTGATGATATTGACCTGGTTTCCTGTTATAACCTGATCGAGTTTGTAGTTTTTTAGCGTGTCTTCTACAATTTTGCGGACATCTTCTTCTGTCAGATTACCTTTGGCTTCTTTTGCCTTTGCAATTCCTGCCTTGATATCTGCCAAAGCGACATTGAGTTTATTGGCATCATAGCCTGATTTGTCCTTGTTTTCAGCATTGATATCGGATAAAGCTTTCAGCTCCTCTTGGGCCAAGTCTTTATTGGCTTGCGGTACTTTAGCACCATTGGCCTCTAACGAGTAGTAAATCCCTGCTAGGGCGCTCTCTCCTGTAACCGGAATAGGAGCTGCAACTGTGATTTTGGCATGCTCCACTCCCAGCGTCACTGCTGCGTTGCGATACATATCCTGCGTCACCTTGGTGATATTTTCAGGAGTTTCAATCTTGACTTCTAGAGGCGACTTGTCACCCAGCTTTTGAATCTTGGCTGATGAATAGAGCTGTAGACTAGCATCATTAGCCACATTCATGATTTTCGAATAGATATCAGGTGTCATCGTTTTGATATCTTTGGTGTCTTTTGATGCGTCATAGCCAAGTTTGCTAAGAGTTTGGTTTTTCTGGTCTTCAGATAGAGAAGAACCTAGAACATATTCAGGTTGTACATAGGTTTCATCGATTACTTTTTGAACATCTGTTGCTGCGTGGACGCTCATCATAGCTGTTGCGGCCCACAATACTGCAGCACTTGTTAGAAAGAATTTCTTTCTCATGGGATATTCCCTCCTTTACCTTTCTAGGTTAATAAAACAATCTTAAAGAAAACTTATAGCAAAAAACACCTGGTCTAGCCAGATGTTTAGAAGAAATTAAAGAATTTCATGATATAAAGGTTGAATTGTACCTGTCTAGAATAGTAATAGTTTCCACCATTTACATAGAGTTCAGCTCCGTGGAAGATAGAAATCGGGTTGATATAGGTGTAGGTTTTCCCAGTGGTATTTCCAAGAATTGGAGCGACGGTTTCACGAGAATATTGTTTGGCTAATGCTAGAGTATTTTCCTTGCCATTCTGAGCGATAAAATCGATATAAACGGGGCCAAAATTATAGGCTTGAACGGCTGTCCAAACATCAACACCCTTTTCCTGAGCTAGATAGAGATTATCAGTCAAGGTTTGAATCCCTTGACGAATGCTCGTCACATTGTCATTGATAGTATTTGTAGTACCGCTAGCAGACTCGCTAGACTGCATGACATCGCCTTCTTTTCCTTTCGTTTCGGTATAAATCATGGCGAGAACAAGCTCTTCATTGGCTGGAGTATCTCTTTCACTGAGGATTTCTCGAACCATGGGTTGGTAGGTCATGACTTGCTTAACATCTTGGTGGATATGATAGACTTTATAGACAGCGAAAAGGAAGACTGCTAGCGCTAGCACTCTTCGTAGTAATTTAAACATTATTTACTTTGAATATCCTCGATATTTTTGATTAAGATAGAATAGGTTCCATTGTCATTTTGGATAAACTCGACCGATTCTGCGTCTTGGTAGACGTTATTGGGAACGATGAGTTCAATTCCGTTTGACAAGGAAAGTTTTTGGTTTTCAAATTTCTTGAGTTGACGACTGGCATCAATTTCATCAAACTGGACTGGTTCTGGTACGGCTTCCTTGACTTGGTCGATAAAGCTCAAACGAGCTGTTAGATTGTTATCAAAAAGGTCGTTAGCCAATTTTTCAGGTGACAGTTCATTGCTTTCTTCGAGATTGTTGAAAATCGCTGATTTAACCTTGGATTGAAATTGAAAATCATCTGTATTAAAGGACTCTGCGATTCTCTGAGCCGTTTTTTCCAGCTCCTTGATGGATTTCTTTGGTGAAATCTTGGGAGCAACAGCAAGAAGATTTTCTGAAAAGTAGTTCAAAAAAGTCCCATTGTACTTGATTCGTTTCTCAATCAGGTGATACTTGCGACTTTGAAGATTGACCACCAAGGCCTCGTCAGCCCCCGTACCAAATCCAGGCAGGTTATTCTGAGTTAGCTTGATTGGGTTATCAACTTCTCCACCGAGATGGGTTAAGGTCTCACGCAGGGCGATTCGCAAGAAAGCAAAATGTTCTACACCTTCTTTAGAAAACTGCACAAAAACCAAGTCATTGGTCTTGAGGTTTTCTGAAATACTAAACTCCTCTTTCCAGAGGTTAGCCAGTGTTACTGATGTCCCCAATAAATCATCTGTGATGTGATTGAAGAAGGGATTTTCTTCTTCGAAAATCCCAGTCTTGGCTTCATCTGAATACACACGCTCGATTTTCTTACGCAGGTATTCTTCAATTTTTGGAGTGATATTGAGAAACTTATCCGCCAGGAACAACTCGGTATCATCTGGGCTGAACTGATGGATAATAGCTTTCTTAATATAAATGTCCATAAAAGTATTAGTCCTCGTATAATGGGAAGGCATCTGTCAATTCTTTGACTGCACTTCTCACTTCTTCTAAGACAGCTTCATTTTCTGCATTCTTAAGGGTTTTAATGATGAGTTCAGCCACTTTGCGACTCTCTTCTTCACCAAATCCACGAGCAGTGATGGCTGCAGAGCCGATACGAATCCCACTTGTCTTGAATGGTGACAAGGTTTCGTATGGGATTGAGTTTTTATTTAGGGTAATATTGACTTCGTCCAGCAAGTTTTGAGCAACTTTTCCGTTTTCTACAACCTTAGTGACATCAACAAGGAAGAGGTGATTTTCAGTCCCTCCTGAAATGATACGGAAATCAGGGTCTTGCAAGAAGACTTCAACCATAGCTTTGCTGTTTTTGATGACATTAGCAGCATATTCCTTGAAAGCTGGGTCCAAAACTTCTTTGAAGGAAACAGCCTTAGCCGCCACAACATGCTCTAAAGGACCACCTTGAATACCAGGGAAAATAGCTGAATTGATCTTCTTAGCAAGTTCCTCATCATTAGTCAAAATCAAGCCACCACGTGGTCCACGAAGAGTTTTGTGGGTCGTTGTTGTGGTGATATGAGCGTATGGCACTGGGCTTGGGTGAAGACCTGCCGCAACCAAACCAGCGATATGGGCCATATCAACCATGAGCTTAGCCCCAACAGCATCTGCGATTTCACGGAATTTTGAGAAGTCGATAATTTGAGAATAGGCTGAAGCACCAGCTACGATCAATTTTGGTTTTACTTCTTGGGCTTGTTTCAAGATCGCATCAAAGTCCAAGAGTTCTGTTTCAGGATCTACACTATAAGAAACAAAGTTGTAGGTTTGACCAGAGAAGCTAACTGGAGCTCCGTGGGTCAAGTGTCCACCTGCTGCCAAATCCATTCCCATAACGGTATCACCTGACTCAATCAAGGCCATGTAAGCCGCACAGTTGGCTTGGCTTCCTGAGTGAGGTTGAACATTGGCAAATTTAGCACCGAAAATTTCTTTCGCGCGTTCAATAGCAAGAGTCTCTACTACGTCTACTACATCAGTTCCACCATAATAACGGCGTCCTGGGTAACCCTCGGCATATTTGTTGGTCAAGATAGACCCTTGAGCGGCCATTACAGCCTTGGAAACAACGTTTTCCGAAGCAATCAACTCAATGTTGTTTTGTTGGCGTTCTTCTTCTTTGGCAATAGCATTCCAGAGATCAGCATCGTATGCTTTAAAATCTTCTTTGTCAAAAATCATAGGTCTTCTCCTTTATAGTGTGACTGGTCCTTTAGTTTGTTTTTACAAAACAAACTAAAAGATGCGAATAAACCGTTTCTGCACTTTATCACAAGTATAACCAACTTTTTCATAAAATGCATGAGCTCCCAGACGATGATCAGCAGAGTTTAAGCGGATAAACCCATAACCCCGTCTTTTGGCTTCTTCTTCCAACCCTTGTAGTAAGCTTTTACCGATACCTTGCCCTTGTAATTGAGGTGAAACTGCCAAGCCTAAGATATTAAATCCTGCTTTGGAATAGAGGGATTCATAAACTTCAGCATGGACATATCCAAGTAAAACATGACTGGCTGCATCCTCGTAGCCAAGTAGGAAATGATGTGAATCCTGAGATAATCTAGCTAGTTGACTAGTCGTTTCCTCTGGACTAAAAGAATAGCCCAAGGCCTCTTGATTGATGTCACATATAGCTTTCATATCTGTTTCTTGCAAATCTCTTAGCATCTCATTTCTCCTCAAAAGAAATATCTGGCAACTGAGCAAGAATGTCTTCTCGCTTAATCGCCCCTTGGCGTAAGATTTTCACCTTGTCTCCAGACAAATCCAAAATAGTCGAATCCTGTCCAGTTAGAAAAGCATCGTCCTCCAGACCCAGAACCTCTTGGTCAAAATCCTCTAGAATTTGAGCAAAGGTCACTCCACTTGCCTGACCTGAAATATTGGCAGACGGCCCAATCAAAGGGCCTGTCTCTCCAATCAAATCAAGTGTAATGGGGTGACTCGGCATCCGAAATCCAACAGTTGTAAGCCCAGAATTGACCCAATAGGGAACTCTGTCATTTGCTTCGAGAATGATGGTCAAGGGCCCTGGTAAAAAGGTATCTACAAGTTTTTGTAGATAAGTTGGCTGATTCTTAGAAAAGTGCAAGATGTCCTCTAGAGAAGCGACATTAAGATTGAGCGCCTTATCTCTAGGACGACGTTTGAGTTGGTAAACATGGTCGACAGCCTTTTCATCTAAGGCCTTAGCAAAGAGACCATAAACTGTCTCGGTAGGTAGAACGACAGCTCCACCCTTTTCCAACTCTTGTCTAATCCTGTCCATCATCAACTACAACCATCCTATCTTGACCAAATTGGTCCTTGAGTGTTCGTACCCGTTTTTCAGGAAGATGTTTCCTAAAAAGCGCAGGAACACTTTGACCTTGCTTGTATCCAATTTCAAGGTAAATCTTACCACCATCTGTAAGATAGTCTTTTGCATCTTCCGCAATTCTGCGGTAAATAGCTAGGCCATCCTCATCTGCAAAGAGAGCTAGATGAGGCTCCGAATGCAAAACATTCAAACCGACCTCTGACTCATCTTCACGAGAGATATAGGGTGGATTGGATACAATTATATCATATTTTTCAGAAATTTCTGTAAAACAATCAGATTTTTTTAAAAATATCTGTAGATTCTGAACTTTAGCGTTTTCAGATGCCAAATCTAGAGCATCTTGAGAAATGTCTGCTGCTGCAACTGACCAATCTGATCTATTTTTTGCTAAAGTAATAGCAATGGCCCCGCTACCTGTACCGATATCAAGTACTGAAAGATTCGTCTCAGGATTTTCTGCCAAGATAAGTTCTACCAACTCCTCTGTCTCAGGACGAGGAATCAAAACCCGCTCATCCACTTTTAACTGCATTCCAAAGAAATCTGCCTGTCCGATGATATACTGAGCTGGTTTATGGGACGCTAACTGCTGGAAAATTTCTTCTACAAATTGTTTTTCGGCCTCTGTTACCTCTTGTTGAAGAGCAAAGACAAAGTCCGTAAAAGAGAGATTTTTTAAGCTACGATAGACAAAAGAGAGGCTTTCTGCTTCCTCTCCTTGTCTTATCAACTCTTCTTCAAAATCTGAAAATAATTGAGCTAATTTCATTATTTGTTTAATTCTTCTAATTTTTGCGTTTGGTCATAAAGAACCAAGGCATCCACAACTTCATCCAATTTACCAGACAAGATGGTATCTAGTTTTTGGAGGGTCAAGCCAATACGGTGGTCTGTGACACGGTTTTGTGGGAAGTTATAAGTACGGATCCGTTCTGAACGGTCACCAGTACCGATTGTGGACTTACGCTCAGCGTCTTGTTCATCTTGGGCAATCTGCGCAAAGTGGTCAGCAACACGCGCACGAATGATCTTCATAGCCTTCTCACGGTTTTTCTGCTGGGTACGTTCTTCCTGCATTTCAACCTTGATATTGGTTGGCAAGTGAACGATACGAACAGCAGTCGCAACCTTGTTGACGTTCTGTCCACCAGCACCAGATGCGTGGTAGATGTCAACACGAAGGTCTTTTGGATCGATATCGTATTCCACTTCTTCCACTTCAGGCATGACAAGAACTGTAGCAGTTGATGTATGGACACGACCTTGGCTTTCTGTCACAGGGACACGTTGCACACGGTGGGCACCTGATTCGTACTTAAGCTTAGAATATACAGATTGACCCGAAACCATGGCAACCACTTCTTTGAAACCACCGACACCATTCATAGAAGCTTCCATGACTTCAAAGCGCCAGCCTTGGGCTTCCGCATACTTTTGATACATGGTTAGCAAATCTCCAGCGAAGAGCGCTGCTTCGTCTCCACCAGCGGCTCCACGGATTTCAAGGATGATGTTCTTGTCATCGTTTGGATCCTTTGGAAGGAGTAAGATTTTTAGTTTTTCTTCGTACTCTTCTTTTTCAGCCTTGGCATCTTTCAATTCTTGCTTGGCCATTTCTTCCAAGTCTGCATCTCCGCCTGATTCCTTAATCATCTCTTCGGCATCAACGATGTTTTGAAGAACTTGTTTGTACTCACGGTAGGCTGTTACCGTGTCACGAGTTGAAGCCTCTTCTTTTGAAAGCTCCATGAAGCGTTTGGTGTCTGAAACGACATCAGGGTCACTCAGCAATTCTCCTAGTTCTTCGTAACGGTCTTCTACAGCTTGTAGTTGATCATAGATGTTCATTTTTCTTCATTCTCCTTATTGATTTCAGGGGCAAAATAATGTTTACGGCAGACTGAGATATAGGTTTCATTGCCACCGATCTGAATTTGTTCGCCATCATAGACTGGTACACCATCCTGCGTACGCAACACCATGGTCGCTTTTTTCTTACAGTACTGACAGATGGTCTTGATTTCTTCAATCTTGTCTGCTAAGAGCAAGAGATATTTTGAACCTTCAAACAACTCATTTCGAAAATCATTTTTCAAACCAAAAGCCATGACAGGTATGTCCAACTCATCAACAACACGAGCTAGATCGTAAACGTGGTGACGCTTGAGAAATTGAGCCTCATCGACTAGCACACAATATGGTTTCTCAGATAAGTCTCGGATATCGCCAAAGATATCCGTCGTTTCCTCAATCGCAATAGCTGGGCGTTTCATGCCAATCCGACTCGATACATAGCCAACACCGTCACGCGTATCCAGAGCCGAAGTCATAATCACAACTCCTTTACCTTGCTCCTCATAGTTATAGGCCACCTTGAGAATCTCAATCGTTTTACCGGAGTTCATGGTCCCATAACGATAATACAACTGCGCCATGTTTCTACTTCACGTCCATTTCTAAATTTTTGCTACATTCTAGTATATCATAATTTTCTAAAGCTTTAAATGGCAAAATGTGGTAAAATAGAAGAAATCAAAAACTAGTGGAGGAAGCTATTATGCCATTTGTACGCATCGATTTATTTGAAGGACGCACCTTAGAGCAAAAGAAAGCTCTTGCTAAGGAAGTAACGGAAGCTGTTGTCCGCAACACTGGAGCACCTCAATCAGCCGTTCATGTCATCATCAATGACATGTCTGAAGGAACTTACTTCCCACAAGGTGAAATGCGCACCAAATAAACTAGCTTAAGCAGAATTGCTTAAGCTTTTTCAATCTCCAAGTAGCATCCATTGAAGAAATAGTCTAATTTTGTTACAATTTGAAGAGATGCTTGGATACATATCCAAAGAAAAGAAATACAAAAGGAATTAGTATGATTACACGTGAATTTGATACCATCGCTGCGATCTCTACTCCACTAGGTGAAGGAGCCATTGGTATTGTCCGCCTGAGCGGAACTGACAGTTTTGCCATTGCGCAAAAGATTTTCAAAGGAAAAGACTTGAATCAGGTTGCAAGCCATACCCTCAACTACGGTCACATCGTTGACCCTCAAAGTGGTAAGGTCATGGATGAGGTTATGGTTGGGGCCATGAAATCTCCAAAGACCTTCACTCGTGAAGACATTATCGAGATTAACACCCACGGTGGGATTGCAGTGACCAATGAAATTCTCCAGCTAGCTATTCGTGAAGGAGCTCGGTTGGCAGAACCTGGTGAATTTACCAAGCGCGCCTTTCTAAACGGTCGTGTGGATTTGACACAGGCTGAGGCGGTGATGGACATCATCCGTGCCAAGACAGATAAGGCCATGAGTATTGCAGTCAAGCAATTAGACGGCTCCCTTTCTGACCTCATTAATAATACCCGCCAAGAAATCCTCAATACACTTGCCCAAGTCGAGGTCAATATCGACTATCCTGAGTATGATGATGTCGAGGAAGCTACTACTGCTGTTGTCCGCGAGAAGACTATGGAGTTTGAACAACTGCTGACCAATCTCCTTAGAACAGCCCGTCGCGGTAAAATCCTTCGTGAGGGAATTTCCACTGCTATCATCGGTCGTCCTAACGTTGGAAAATCCAGCCTTCTTAACAACCTCTTACGTGAAGACAAAGCTATCGTAACCGATATCGCTGGTACGACACGCGATGTCATCGAAGAATACGTCAATATCAACGGGGTTCCTCTCAAATTGATTGATACAGCCGGTATCCGGGAAACAGATGATATCGTGGAACAAATCGGTGTTGAACGTTCGAAAAAAGCCCTCAAGGAAGCTGACTTGGTACTACTAGTGCTAAATGCTAGTGAACCACTAACAGCACAAGACAGACAACTCTTAGAAATCAGTCAGGACACCAACCGTATTATTCTTCTTAACAAAACTGACTTGCCAGAAGCGATTGAAACTTCGGAACTACCTGAAGATGTCATCCGTATTTCAGTCCTTAAAAACCAAAACATCGATAAGATTGAAGAGCGCATCAATAACCTCTTCTTTGAAAATGCTGGTTTGGTTGAGCAAGATGCTACTTACTTGTCTAACGCTCGTCATATTTCCTTGATTGAAAAGGCTGTTGAAAGCCTACAAGCTGTTAACGAAGGTCTTGAACTGGGTATGCCAGTTGATTTATTACAAGTTGACTTGACTCGCACATGGGAAATCCTCGGTGAAATTACCGGAGATGCCGCACCAGATGAACTCATTACACAGCTCTTTAGCCAATTCTGTTTAGGAAAATAAGAAAAATCCATGATCATTTGGTCATGGATTTTATAGTCTTTATTAGTAATCTGGTCTTAAGACACCTGTTACAGTTGCCTTTGTTGCTTCGTAGTCGCCATCTACAACAACCTTGATAATGCGTTTGGCATCTTCCTCTGGCGCTGGAACTAGAGGTAGACGAGTTGGTCCAGCTTCAAATCCCATATAGTTCAAAACGGCCTTGACAGGTGCAGGGCTTGGATAAGAGAAGAGGGCATTGACCTTAGGAATGAATTTCCGTTGAATAGTAGCTGCTTTCTTCATATCGCTTTCTGCAATGGCAGTAAACATCTCGTGCATCTCATCCCCGTTTGTATGAGAGGCAACAGAAATAACCCCATCTGCACCAAGGTTCATGGCATGGAAGGCATCTCCATCTTCACCTGTATAAATCAAAAATTCCTCTGGCTTGTGTTCAATCAAGTAAGCCATATTGGCCAAGCTGGTACATTCTTTAACACCGATAATATTAGGATGGTCAGCCAAGCGAAGCATGGTATCAGGAGTCAACTCAACAACCACACGGCCTGGAATGTTATAAATGATAATAGGCAAATCTGATGCATCTGCAATAGCCTTAAAGTGCTGATACATCCCTTCTTGAGAAGGTTTATTGTAGTATGGGACGATAGCAAGGCCAGCTGCAAACCCTCCAAATTCTGCGACTTCTTTGACAAACTCGATAGAGTCACGTGTGTCATTGGTCCCTACACCCGCAATCAAAGGAACACGTCCATTGACAACCTTCTGTACAGCCGCAAAGAGTTCCAACTCTTCATCGTGGGTCAAGGTCGGACTCTCTGCGGTAGTCCCAGCTAGCAGAATACCATCTGTATGATGGGCCAACAAATGCTCAATCAAGGCAGGAATAGCATCAAAGTTAATGGAACCATCCTCATGGAAAGGGGTAATGAAGGCCGTGATGATTTTACACTCTTTTAAATCTTGGTAAGACATGTGAAACACCTCTCTATTTCAAAGAAGGAGTTCATTCGAACTCCTAAACCATTATTTCAATTCAAATTTCAGCTCAGCTGTTGGACGAACCAAACCACGCTCATGAAGCGTTTCTGCGATCTGTACAGAGTTCCAAGCAGCACCTTTAAGAAGGTTATCTGAAACAACCCACATGTGAATTCCTTTTTCAGCATCCAAGTCTTTACGGATACGACCAACAAAGGTATCACGTGAGCCGACAGCATTGATGGCTTGTGGATAGATTTGATGAGCTACATCATCTTCAAGAACAGCACCTGGGAAGGCTGAAATAGCTGCTTTCACTTCTTCGATTGGAGCCACTTCTTTTGTTTCGATATAAACTGACTCAGAGTGAGCTGACAAGACTGGAATACGCACACAGGTTGCAGAAACTGCGATGCTATCATCTTCCATGATTTTCTTAGTTTCCTTGGTCATCTTCATCTCTTCGTAAGTGTAATCATTGTCAGTGAAGACATCGATTTGTGGAAGAGCGTTAAAAGCGATAGGATAGTGTTTCTTATCACCACCTGAAGGCAAGATTTCCGCTTGCAAATCACGTGGATTGACACCATCATTTAAAACTTCACGAAGCTCACGTTGTGTTTCCAGAATCGCTCCCATACCAGCACCTGAAACAGCCTGGTAAGTTGAAACGATGATACGGTCCAAGCCCCATTTTTGACGAACAGGCTCAAGAGCCACCATCATTTGGATTGTGGAACAGTTAGGGCAGGCAATAATCCCGTTGTGGGCATCAAGTGCATGAGCATTGACTTCTGGAACAACCAAAGGAACATCTGGATTTTGGCGGAAATAAGATGTATTATCTACTACTACCGCTCCAGCTTGAACTGCGTATGGTGCATACTTAGCTGATGTCGAACCACCTGCTGAGAAGAGTGCAATATCAACACCCTCAAAAGCTGTTTCAGTCGTTTCTTCAATCGTAATATCTTGGTCTTTAAATTTCAAAGTCTTGCCTGCTGAACGTGCAGAAGCAAGGTAACGAATTTTATCGATTGGAAGTGTTGATTCTTCCAACATTTTTATCATCTGAGCTCCGACAGCACCTGTCGCGCCGACTACAGCAACTGTATATCCCATAAATAACCTCTTTCGGAATTTTCTAAAAATTTCTATAATAGATGTATTATACTACTTTTTCCAGAAATTGAAAAGCATTTTTGGGTTATATTTTCTGAAAATTAAAAATCCCTAGCCATTCGACTAGGGACTAAGAGGCATCTTCATGTGATGAGCAGGTTCACACAACTCATCAAGGTCCGCTCCTGCGTTATGACCTCCTTATGCTCAATAGTAGTCCGAAGACTACCTATCGACTCATCGCATCTACTATTCTACTAGATAGAGTCACTTTTGTCAATAGACAAAACTCTTTAGCTTCATTTTCACAGAAGTATAAGAAAAACCTTGGTCTCCCAAGGTTATTTCGTTTCTATCATGCTAATTGCCGGGATTGAACCGGCGACCTCATCCTTACCATGGATGCGCTCTGCCAACTGAGCTAAATCAGCTTACCTAAAAAGTATACTATAGTTCTATGCTCTTGTCAAGCGCTCTCTTTTAATTTTATGGAATGAAAAAAGCTAGATTTAGCAAGAATCTAGCTTATAAACTTCTTATTTTGTTAGATCGATTCGCTGTCCCAGTTTATTGATCAAAATCGCACCTACGATAAGTGATGCAAACTCTCCAATTCCAGTAGAGAACCATGTAAAGAAGAATGGAGCCTCTGCAACGATATGAAGTTCAGCTGCAATGGTAATCATTGAAATTGAGAAGAGGATTGAAAAGAAGAAATGATCTTTACGAATCAAACTATTGAACAGATAGTCGTTTTTGTATTTGCTAAAGAGCCATACACCTAGACTTAGGAAAACTAGGGTAGATCCCCCACCAACAAAGACATCTATTAGACCAAAGCTAAAGAAATTAGCAATCATACAACCAATCGTCACACCGATGATATATTTAGGGTTGTAAAAGGCCAAGAAATTCATCATCTCTGAAATACGGAACTGGTAGGCACCGTAACTAATGGCATTAAGGGGCGGGGTGATGGTCAAAACCACATAGATAGCAGCAACAATAGCGATGTCTGCCATATCACGAACAGTTAATTTTTTCATGTTTTCTCCTTTGGCGGTTTCCCGCGTAAAATATGCTTGGTGAAAGAAGCTAAGCACCAAGGGTTGAGATTATCAACCTTACCAGTATAGCACAATATATGACTTTATGCTATACTAAAATCATGAAAAAACTAATAAAAACTTTCTTTGATAATGAAATCCTCTCCTACCTATTTTTCGGTGGTGCTACGACTTTGGTTTCTATTTTATCACGTTTGGTTATTTACCATATCAGCCATCAGGAAATCCTAGCGACTGCTCTTGCAAATATCATTGGGATTCTCTTTGCTTTTATCACAAATGACACCATCGTCTTTAAACAAAAGCGAAAGAATTGGCCGACTCGTCTTGCTAAGTTTTTTCTAGCTCGTCTCTTTACTTTGGGTCTTGATGTCCTTTTAACTTATATCTTTGTTACATCTTATCCCGATATTATCGGGCAATTTGTCAACGATCAACTAGATCAGGTCAATACCATCGAAACGCTAATTGCGCAGGTTTTGATTATCATTCTTAACTATATTTTTAGTAAAGTATACGTTTTTTATAAATGAGATGGGTATCAATAAGCATTAAGGTTGCAATATTTAGGTATTTCAGGTACAATTAAGATTAGTTTTTGAAAGGAGATAATGAAAATGTTAAAGGATCTTAAAGAATTTTTGCTTCGTGGTAATGTCGTTGACCTTGCTGTCGGTGTGATCATCGCCTCTGCCTTTGGTGCTATCGTTACTTCACTTGTAAATGATATCATCACTCCACTTATCTTGAACCCAGCTTTGAAAGCTGCGAACGTAGAACGTATCGCTGAACTTTCATGGAATGGTGTTGGTTACGGTAGCTTCTTGAGCGCTGTTATCAATTTCTTAGTGATTGGTACTGTACTTTTCTTCGTTATCAAAGCTGTTGAAAAAGCTCAAAACCTTACTAAGAAAGAAGAGCCAGCTGAGGATACACCTGCTGCTCCAACTGAACTTGAAGTCCTTCAAGAAATCAAAGCCCTTCTTGAGAAAAAATAAGACAAATAAAGGATCTAGCTTCATGCTAAATCCTTTTTCTTTACTCTTTCGGCAATTTACCAGCCTTTTCGAGCATTTTCTTAATCAAGTAAGGCATCTTCACATTTTCACGGCCTTTTTTCTCAATCAGTTTTTTCACAAATTCTGGCATTTGGAGGTCATCTGTCTCCTCCATAATGTCCTTAGTGGTTGCTGAAGGCGCTAGCTCATCAAAGGTTTCTTCTTCTGGGAGAAATTCCTTAAATTCTTTGTGCTCATTGGCTCTTACAGTATCAACTAAAGCGTCAATTAAACGAGAGTCTGTGTTTGGCATAGGTGGTCGATGATAGGTTACACCTAATTCTTGACACAAATCATAACATTCTACATCGTTATCAAAAAGAACTTCGATATGCTCACTGATAAAACTAATTGGTACAAAAATATAATGCTCTGGATGTTGTTTCTGTTCTTTCAGATACTCGAGTACATCTGGCTTAATCCAAGGGATTCCAATATCACTCTCGCTCTGCCAAGTATTGGTATACTGATCTGCTGTTAGACCGAGTTGCTCTGCTATCAACTTGCTATTATCAAAAATCTGATCGATATAAGGATCTCCAAAGTCCAAGGCAAAAATTGGAACACTATGGGCTGAGAAAATCACCTTAAAGGACTCTTCTCTCACATCGTTTCGTAAAATTTTGTTAATCTCATCTGTCCAAAAGTCAAGCAAAGACTGTTGTTGATACCAATCCTTAATGACTAAAAATCGGATTTGCTGACTTTCCAGAAACTTCTCATACCCCATGACTGAGTAGAAGGAATAATGAGGTTCCAAAATCAAGCAGATACATTCTTCAACGCCATCAGCCTCCATCTGCTTGATCACATCAGGGATAAAGGGGCGAGAAAATTTGTTAGCAAAGTAGATGCCATACTCTTCTCCTAACTGTTCCTTGACTGACTTGACCTCCTCACGTGTAATCCTCTGAAGCGGTGTTCCACCTATACGAACATAGTTGTCATAGAGAGTCTGAATCTCGTGATCTTTGGGTCTGATTCCACGACGAATATTGGTAAAAAAATCTGCCACACTCTCAAAGGTAATCTCTTCTGGCGAACCGAATGTCATCATTAAAATTGCTTTTTTCATTGATATGTCCTTGTGATATTTTTTTCAATTACCATTGTACCATGAAATATATAATAAATAAACGCTTTCATTCATTTTATTTTTATTTACTCCTCTTTGTTTTTCTCTCCATTCTATGATACAATGAAAAAAATGATTATTAAAGGAGTTTTTATGACTTATCCCAACCTTTTAGAGCGTTTCTTGACCTACGTTAAGGTCAATACGCGTTCTGATGAACACTCGACTACTACTCCAAGTACGCAAAGCCAGATAGATTTTGCGACCAATATTCTTATTCCTGAAATGAAACGTGTTGGTCTGCAAAATGTTTACTACCTCCCAAATGGTTTCGCCATTGGTACCTTACCAGCTAATGATCCCAGCCTGACACGCAAGATTGGCTTCATCTCTCACATGGATACAGCTGACTTTAATGCTGAGGGAGTTAATCCGCAAGTTATCGAAAACTATGATGGTGGAACTATCGAATTAGGTGATTCTGGTTTTAAACTAGATCCTGCTGACTTTAAGAGCCTTGAAAAATATTCAGGACAGACTCTCATCACAACAGATGGAACAACCTTGTTAGGTGCTGATGACAAGTCAGGGATTGCTGAGATTATGACTGCTATTGAATATCTAACTGCTCACCCTGAAATCAAACACTGTGAGATTCGTGTTGGTTTTGGTCCAGATGAAGAAATTGGCGTTGGTGCTGACAAATTTGATGCTGAAGATTTTGACGTTGACTTTGCCTATACTGTTGACGGTGGACCACTAGGGGAGCTTCAGTACGAGACTTTCTCAGCAGCTGGTGCTGAATTGCATTTTCAAGGTCGCAATGTTCACCCTGGTACTGCCAAAGGGCAGATGGTTAATGCCCTTCAGCTAGCAATTGATTTTCATAATCAACTTCCTGAGAATGATCGACCTGAACTGACAGATGGCTACCAAGGTTTCTATCATCTTATGGATGTATCAGGTAGTGTCGAGGAGGCGCGTGCAAGCTATATCATCCGTGATTTTGAAAAAGATGCCTTTGAAGCACGTAAAGCAGCTATGCAAGCCATCGCTGACAAGATGAATCAAGAGCTTGGGAATGATCGAGTGACCTTGACTCTGACAGACCAGTACTACAATATGAAGGAAGTCATTGAGAAAGACATGACACCTATTACCATTGCTAAAGCTGTTATGGAAGATTTAGGGATCACGCCAATTATCGAACCAATTCGTGGTGGGACAGATGGATCTAAGATTTCCTTTATGGGAATTCCAACTCCTAATATCTTTGCTGGTGGAGAAAACATGCATGGACGTTTTGAATACGTCAGCCTTCAGACTATGGAACGTGCGGTGGATACCATCATTGGCATTGTATCTTATAAAGACTAAAAAAGACGAGGTAGCTCAGCTACTTCGCCTTTCTTTTTATTCGTTTTATTGAACACTTGGCACAGTCTCACTTTGCGCTTGCTTTTCTGTTGGTTGAGAAGCAGCTGTTTCACTGTCTTTCTTAGACTTAGATTGGCTATCAGTTTCACTTGCTTTTAAACGGAGTTCCTGGTTCAAGCTAATGATTTCTTTAGCTAGAGTGAGGAGACCTTCTTTATCACTGCTTTTGGCTGCAAGTTGATCAAATAGGGCATCAACACGTTCAAAGTCAGCATCGGATCCTTTGTTATCCTCTAAGTACTTGTGAAGAGAGAGCAAGACATTATAGAGTTTTTGATAGATAATCACCGTTTGTGGATCTTGTTCTGCTTCTTTTTCCTCTCGTTGGATAGTCGCTGCAATACGATTTAAAAGATCCTCAAGTTGTGTTTTAGCTTCGTCAAGGTCTGCATTTTCCTTTTCAGCAGCCGCTTTGATATTAGCTGCTTCTTCAGCTAGGGATTGTTTGACACCATCTTCTTTGACACGCGCTAGGAGTTGGGCAGTTTTAGTTAGGAGAGCATCCACTTCTTCCTTCTTAACATGGCTAACCCGCTCTTCTGGCATAAAATCACCGTAGAGTTCTTTTAGGAATTCATAGATGGCTGTCTTAGCAGTTTGACTATCTACTTTTTCCGTATCTAGAATAGTCTTACCAGCTTTTGTAGAAACGGGTTCTTCTTTGAGAGCTTCTTCTACTTCTAGCTTAGTTTGGTAAATAGTTGGGAATAACTTGTTCAAATCGGTTGCTTTGAGGAAAGATTGTGACTGGTAAAGTTCCCATGTCAACTTGGCAACACGGTTCCGAAGCTCTTCTCTTAAACGACCATCAGATACATGTTCATAGAAATACTTGATGTACTCTACTGTTGTAACCCCTGTCCGATCTCGGAAATCTTGCAAGGCCTGAAGTTTCGCTTCAATGGCAGCCAACTCTGTCTCATCCTGTGCTAGTTTTGCTTCCTGCAAATGTACCAAAAGATCTTTCTTAGGGAAGCCATAAGTATCTGTATCCAGTGTATTGATCTTATCTACAAGGGCTTGGTACTTCTTGTCCAAAGCTGACGTTTCAACTGGAGACACACTTTGATCCACATGGATGTACTGTTTATCAAAGAGATCCAAGGCTGCTAGGTATCCAGCAGTTGAGTTGGTCGCCAGTTTTTTCATATTTTCGGTAAACTGCCCCAAAGCAAGTTCAACATGTCTCTGCTTGATTGGCTGGTCTTTGTAGAGATTTCTGCTATCTGCTAAAAGTTGATCTACTTTAGATAGAACAGTTTGTTCATCAAAAGCTCCAGGTTGATAGGTCGATTGTAGGGCCGGTATCTTGTTTTTCAAAGCTACTTCATATCCCTTAGTTTGAACCTTGATGTAGTGATTATGGTCACCATGAGGAATCACAAAACTACCATTTTCTACCTGTAAACTATAAGGAGACACCCCATCACGTAGCGCAGTCGTATACAGTTCATTTAGGAAATCAAGTTCTGGATTTCCAGTTTGGAGAGGAATACGAACATGTTCTTTTCGAACAGCATAGGGATGGATATGGGTTGGATCATAGGCTTGATCCGGATTTCCAAAGACAAAGAATCCATTCGAAATTCTAATAGCTTCAAGTGGCACTCCATAGGTCTGTGAGATATACTTGATTTTTTCTTCATCACTAGCATCCCTTGAGAAACTTTCCACAGTCTTGGCAAGCGGTTGAACGTGCTGGGGCTGATGATTTACTTTCAAGTGATCTTGGGCAGCTTTGATTTGGGCTACAGTCAGGTCCTTCTTAAAGAAATAATGATTATGATCTCCATGAGACATCACAAAACCTTTGTCATCCTCACTAATGACTCGGTCAGCTGCAAAGCCGTGATCATGCTCTTCATCATGATGTGAAGGAGCTACTGGTACAGGCCTTGTGGTATTGTTTGGCAAAGATTGAGGTCCAGTTGTAAGTGATGACTTAGGGATATAATGGAAATGGTTCCCGTGTCTTACAATATAGGCGTTCCCAGTATCTTCCACTACATCATTTGGATTAAAGACATAGCCATCATCTGTTGAGTAAGTTCCTGTATTTGTAGAATGATTTTCTGCTCCTCTGTTAGACAGTGGAGTCGAAAGCATCTGATTGACTTTAGTTGTTTTTACAGATGGAGAAAACGTAGAATTACCATCACTCAACTGAACCATACGCGCAATTTTTTCTTCCAAGGCAGAAAGCTTTGTATATGGAATGAAATGATAGTGATTTCCATGAGGAATCGCTACTCCATTTGCGGTTCTACTAATAATTTTTGTTGGATCGAAGATGACACCATCTGACTCTGTATATCGTTGTTCACGCGGAAGTGCATAGAGTTGGCTTAGAAGATCCTGGATATCCTCTCCCTGATATCCTTGAGATATAGTTGCATTTTTATTATTCTCATTAGATTGAGGACGATAGTCAGTCACACTTGCTTGTTTTCTAGTTCCTGAGAGGTAGGCTTGCGCAGCAGCCAATTCGCTAGCAGACAAGGAACTCTTAGGAATATAGTGATAATGCCCACCGTGAGGGACGATATAGGCATCGCCAGTATCCTCTATAATATCAGATGGATTAAAGATGTACCCATCATCGGTGGTATAGCGGCCTTGAGATTGCGCAAGTGCCACTGCACTATTAGAAGTTGGTGCATCGTGAGTATGACCTTGTTTTTGGCGCTCAATTTCGTCTTTCGTACGAATATTATCAGCATGAGCTACATCCTTAAGGTAAACATAATACTTGCCATCCACCTTGATAATGTAGCCACCTTTGATTTCGTTGACAATATCAGCGTCTTTCAGTTGATAATTAGCATCTTTCATCAACAGTTCTTCGCTGAAAATCGCGTCAAAAGGAACTTTACCATTGTAATAATGGAAGTGATCACCGTGTGAAGTCACATAACCTTGATCTGTGATTTTAACGACAATTTGTTCAGCCTGAATGTCTTCTTTTTTGCTAACTTGATCTGGTGTCTGGATCTCTGTTTTTTGAGAGTCTTGCTTCCCATCGATATAAGACACACGATTTTTATCTTTGTTTCCTTCTACCTGGTGTTGGTTCAATGCATAGATGCAAAGGCTTAGGGAAAGGACAAGAGTCGATCCTGCTGCAAGGTATTTCTTCTTCATTTTCATCATCTCCTCATTTTAATTCTTCTGCTAGAACATTCATATTTTCTTCTAGATTTTCTAAGTAAGTTTTGTCATTTTCAGGATCTGCTTCCAAAGGATTGAGTGTCTTTAGAGTAACTCCTGTTGATTTGACCAAGGTCTCAGCAACTTTAGAGGAAGCATTGCTCTCGGTAAAAATCGTTTTGACATTATAGGTTTTGACAAATTCTTGGATTTCTGTCAACTGTCTCGGACTTGGTTCTTGTTCAGGGGAAATCCCTGCTATACCAAGTTGTTTCAATCCAAACCGTTTAGCGAGGTAAGAAAAGGCTGTGTGTTGTGTAACAAAAGTCTTTTGACTCGCTTTTTCAAAAATAGGCTGGTATTTCTTGCTTAATTCTTGAGTCTTTGCTATAAAGTTTTTGGCATTCTTTTGATACGTTTCCTTATTAGCACTGTCAATCTCCGAAAGTTTGTCAGCGATAATCTGTGCCTCTTCGCCTGCTTTTTCAGGATCTAACCAAGTGTGAGGATCGTAGAGTGTTTTTTCATCGATGCCTTCACCAGCTTCTACATCTTCTAAGCCCGGTACACGCTCCAAGGTCATTCCTTCAGAAGCTTCTAAAACCTTAACTTTTGAGTTTTTCAAGTTAGGATCTAGACTTCCAGCCCAAGATTCGAGCGTATGAGAATGGTAGACAAATACATCCGCGTCATAGATAGCAGCAATGTCATTTGCTGAAGGTTCAAAGGAGTGAATTCCACTACTAGACTGAATCATCCGTACATCATTCAAGTCCCCCGATACCTCTTTGACCATGGCATAGATTGGGTAAAAACTTGTTACAATCTTCATTCCCTTTGCTTCTTGTTTTTCTTTTTGACCACATGCTCCTAAGACAAGAAGCAGCAGACTGGCTATCAATAATAGAAATGTTCTTTTTTTCATCATTACTCCTTAACTAGTATTTAACCATTTAATTAACTAGTAAATAGTTTATCTTTATTTATACTATATGTCAAGATATTTTGCACATTTTCATGAAAAAAATGAGAACTAAAACTCACATTCTGCTCTCATTTTCGATTAATCTTTTCTAGTTCTCCTATCCTGTTTTTAGGAGCTAGAAAATGCTACTGCCTTTACTTACTCTCTTTTAATAAAGCCAACAGCTTTTCAGCTTCAGCCATAATGGTATTGTTATCCTGAGCACCAAATAGCAGGTTATTTTTTAAGCCAGTGAGAGTTTCTTTGGCATTGGACTTGATAATGGGGTCTTGGATCTTTGCAAGTAGCTCTTCAGCCTCTCTCAACTTCGCTTCAACCTTTTCAGTCTCGACCTGAGGTTCTTCTGGTTCCTCTGGTGATTCTTCTTCCGGCTCCTCAGTTGGTTTTGGAGATTCTGGTTTCTCGCTTTGCGGTTTCTCTTCGCGTGGCTTTTCTTCCTCAGGTTTTTCTGTCTGAGGTTTCTCCTCTGTTGGTTTTTCCGTTTGATTGGTATCAGCTTGACCATTTTGGTTTCTTTGAACATGGTCACTTGCATTTCCCCA
This sequence comes from bacterium, assembly GCA_905221345.1. Lineage (GTDB taxonomy): Bacteria > Bacillota > Bacilli > Lactobacillales > Streptococcaceae > Streptococcus. The sequence continues at coordinate 65,069 of CAJNCW010000001.1, read as the reverse complement.
ACCACTATCTGAATGCGGACGTTCGTTTGGATGTTCGACATAGTACTTGACAGTCGCAAAGAGATCTTCTAGACTATACCCCTTAGGTGCCTCATAAAGTCCTTCGTCAAACCACTCAAATTTGATGTTATGGTAATGGTCATAATGAGGAATGATTAAACTACCGTTTTTGACTTCCACAGTATGTTGGAGATTGTAAGGCATACGATCAAGCGGCACCTTCTTAGTTGCTTTCACGCGGTTATAGATAGCTTCTGCTCCTTTAACCTCTGTATTTCCTGAATCCTGATGGTCTGTTGAAGGAGGGGTCAAGCCTTTCTCTTTAGCATAAGCCTGGGCTGCTGCTCTTTCGGCTTCAGACAAACTATCTTTCTTAATCCAATGACTATGGGTCATATGTGGAGTTACATAGGCATCCCCCTCATCACTGGTGATATCACGAGGATCAAAGATATATCCATCTTCTGTTGTATACTTGCCTGCCAACTTAGCTACCTGAATCTCATCATCTGTGTAAGCAATTTGCGCATTTGGTTTTCCCAGACGTTCTGGATGACGAATCGGTGCTAGGAAGGCCAAGATATCATCCACCAACTGGACTTTATCACTTGAGGTATCATTGAGACGTTCCAACAGTTTATCCAAAGTGTCAAAATCAGCTTGGCGCCCTTTATTATCAAGTAAGTCTTGATGAACTCTTGCTAGTAAATCATAAGCCTTATTGTAAAATCGTTGATCACCAGATGGGAGGTTGGTTTTCTTAGCTCCAAGTTTATGAGACAAACTTTCTTGCTTGGCTAGTTTACTATCAATGGCTGCAGTAGTTTCTGCTGAAAGCTTCTTGGCAGGAATATAACGTGAGATTCCATTCTCCTCAAATACATAGCCATTAGCTACTTTTCGAACTGCTTGTTTGACCAATTTTTCATCAATTGGATTGCTTGGAGTTGGTTGAGGAGTTGGTGCAGGTTGCAGGCTTGGACTAGGTTCCGGAGTCGGTTGTGGACTTGGTTGTTCTGGTCTTGAATCCGGCACCCAATGATTCGAACGATAGCGAGGTGGGATGATGCGAGCGATTCGTTCTTCCAATTCAGACATCTGTGAATAAGGGATGAAATGGTAATGGTTCCCATGAGGCACTGCAACCCCTCTGGCTGTGCGACTTGTGATTTGTGCTGGGTCGAAAACAAGGCCATCAGATTCCACATGTCGTTGGCTCAAAGGCAGTTTGTAAAGCTGTCTCAAAAGACTATCAATGTCATCACTTTGACTTGCTTGACTGTTAGTGTTGCTGTTGTTGTTTGTGTTCGTATTTGTATAGCTGTTGCCTTGGTTATTATAGGATGGGGTCCATCTATCTACATCACTGCTAGCACTGTTGTTATTGGTACGGCGATAAGTAGGCGTATTCGATTGACCACTTCTACCAGTTAGGAAGGCTTCTGCTGCAGCCAATTCACTAGCTGATAACTCACTCTTAGGAATGTAATGGTAATGGTCGCCATGAGGAACGATATAAGCATCACCAGTATCTTCAATGATATCAGAGGCATTAAAGATGTAACCATCATCTGTGGTGTAGCGTCCCTGTGAACGTGCCAAGGCAACAGCGCCATCATTTGCTGAAGTTCTTCCTTCGCGATGCTGACTATGCTCTTGTTTTTGTCGATTGATTTCTTCTTTTGTACGGACATTATCTGCATGGGCAGCATCCTTAAGGTAAACATAGTATTTTCCATCTACCTTGATAACATAACCACCCTTGACTTCATTGACAATATCCTCATCTTTTAGCTTATAGTTTGGATCCTTCATGAGTAATTCTTCACTGAAAATCGCATCATAAGGAACCTTACCATTGTAATAATGATAGTGGTCGCCATGTGAAGTGACGTAGCCCTGGTCTGTTATCTTAATGACGATTTGCTCCGCATTGATTCCTTCACGCTTGCTAACCTCATCAGGAGTCAGATTCTCCGTTTTTTGCGTTGCTTGTTTTCCATCTATATAGGAAACACGATTATTTTCCTTGACCGTTCTAGCTTGATACAGTCCCAACTCATAAGTACAAAGACTTAACATCAAAGCTGCCGCAGAACCAGCAAGGTATTTTTTATTAATTTTCATCGAAACTCTCTTTCTTTTTGATATTTCTAGTTGCAATTCATTTCTAAATTGCAGAAACTCCTCTCTATTACTTAACTGGTTAATAGCTTACTCCTAAATTTGCAGCTTGTCAAGAATTTTATGAACCAGTTAAGTACTTTTTTATTCTGACCACAATTTTCTCAAGATTGGACTTTATATAAGAAAGATCATCTTGAACATTTTTTTAAAATATCAAAAAAATCCCTGCAACTGGGTTGCAAGGATTTTTCAATTAATCAAAATTAACGTATTCTTTTTGAAGTTCAAGAACTTCTTCCATTGTTGAGCATTCTGTAAGGGCACGGTTTGCGTACTCTTCCATCTTAGCTGTATCGAGTTTCTTCATCAAGCTACGTGTACGAAGTACAGATGTTGCTGACATAGAGAACTCATCCAAGCCCATTCCGACAAGAAGTGGAACAGCTTGTTGGTCACCAGCCATCTCACCACACATACCAGCCCATTTACCTTCAGCGTGAGCTGCTTTGATAACGTTGTTGATCAAACGAAGGATTGATGGGTTGTATGGTTGGTAAAGGTATGAAACTTGCTCGTTCATACGGTCTGCTGCCATTGTGTATTGGATCAAGTCGTTTGTACCAATTGAGAAGAAGTCAACTTCTTTAGCAAACTGGTCTGCAAGCATAGCCGCTGCAGGAATCTCAATCATGATACCAACTTGGATATTATCCGCAACTGCAACACCTTCAGCAAGAAGGTTTGCTTTTTCTTCGTCAAAGACTGCTTTCGCTGCACGGAATTCTTTCAAGAGCGCAACCATTGGGAACATGATACGCAATTGACCGTGAACAGACGCACGAAGAAGGGCACGGATTTGTGTGCGGAACATAGCATTTCCAGTTTCAGAAATAGAGATACGAAGGGCACGGAATCCAAGGAATGGGTTCATTTCGTGAGGCATATCGAAGTAAGGAAGTTCCTTATCTCCACCGATATCCATTGTACGAACGACAACAGGTTTACCGTTCATTCCTTCAAGTACAGCCTTGTAAGCTTCGTACTGCTCGTCTTCTGTTGGGAAGTCTTGAGAATCCATGTACAAGAACTCTGTACGGTAAAGACCAACAGCTTCTGCACCGTTGTCATTGACACCTTCAACGTCTTTTGGAGTACCGATGTTGGCAGCCAATTCAAAGTGTTTACCATCAGCAGTTACTGTTTTGGCATCTTTCAAGAGAGCCCATTCAGCTTTTTGCTTCGCATAAGCTTCACCAGCTGCCTTGAATTCTGCTGCTTGCTCATCAGTTGGGTTGATAATCACTTCACCAGTGATACCGTTAACGGCAAGGATGTCACCATCTTTAACGATTTCAGTGATGTTGTTTGTACCCAATACAGCAGCAATTTCAAGTGTACGCGCCATGATAGCTGAGTGGCTTGTACGTCCACCGATGTTTGTTACAAAAGCTTTAACAAAGTTTTTGTCCAATTGAGCTGTATCTGAAGGAGTTAAGTCATGCGCAATCACAATCACTTCTTCATTGATAGAAGCTGGGTTTGGCAATTTTTTACCAAGGAGATTTGCCAATACACGTTTTGTCACGTCGCGGATATCCGCTGCACGTTCTTGCATGTATGGGTTGTCTTCCATACCTTCAAAGATAGTGATGAACATGTCTGTAACTTCTTTCAGACCTGCTTCTGCATTCACTTTCTTAGCACGGATAGTTTCTTTAATTTGGCTGATCATTTCAGGATCAGCAAGCACCATTAAGTGAGCGTCAAAAACTTGAGCCGCTTCTTCCCCTAGCGTACCTACTGCTTTCTCACGGATAACAGAAAGCTCGTCTTGTGATGCTTGTAAAGCGGCATCAAGGCGAGCTTCTTCTGCGTTTGTATCTTCGACTGTAACAGTCTCGAATGACAAATCCGGTTGGACGAGTAGATATGCTTTAGCAACTGCAACACCATCTGACGCTGCGATTCCTTTAAGCATTTCTGTCATTTCCTTATGCCAATCCTTCTTTTTCCATTGTTTCTGAGATAGCAGCGATTGCATCGTCAGCATCTGCACCTTCAGCTGAAATTGTAACGTCAGCACCTTGGCCAACACCAAGACTCATAACACCCATGATAGATTTAAGGTTTACTGATTTACCTTTGTACTCAAGAGTGATATCTGAAGCAAATTTGCTAGCTGTTTGAACCAACAATGTTGCTGGACGTGCGTGAATACCTGTTTCTGCCACTACGTGGAAATCTTTAGAAGCCATAGTTTGACTCTCCTTTAAGTGTTTTCTATTTGAGTTATAAGTGATAACCCTTACAATAGTGTATTATATCACCTTCAAGATAATTTTTCAAGTATTTTATGAACTTTCTTCAATTTCCTTTCAGATAACTTGCTGAAAATCTTCTATATAAATTACCAACATACAGGATATAGTTTTGAGTTCTCATCAGTCTTTGATAGTTCAATGAAAACGCAATCTTCATCAATTGCATTACACTATATATAGTGTCCTATTTTTAAATATTTTTATCTAAAACACAATATTTAGTCAAAATTGTTTGACAAAGTTTTTTTTTCTGATATACTAAGAAAGTAATCAAATTTTATGAGGAGTTACGAAAATGGTAACGGTTTATTCTAAAAATAATTGTGTACAATGTAAAATGACCAAACGTTTCTTAGATAGCAACAATGTCGCTTATCGTGAGATCAATCTCGACGAGCAACCTGAGTATATTGATCAAGTTAAAGAGCTTGGTTTCAGCGCTGCTCCTGTTATCCAAACACCAACTGAAGTCTTTTCAGGCTTCCAACCAGGAAAACTGAAACAATTAGCATAATCTTAGTACATCATCCAGAAGAAACTGCTTCTAGGGCTAACTTAGAAGCCTTTCTTTTGTAATTAGATAAGGGAAATTTTATGGGATTAAAACATCTTGAGGACGTAACTTACTTCCGTCTTAATAACGAAATCAACCGTCCTGTTAATGGACAAATCATGCTTCATAAAGACAAAGAAGCCTTGGATGCCTTCTTTAAAGAAAACGTGATTCCAAATACCATGGTTTTTGATTCAATCACTGATAAAATCAACTACCTCATTGAACACAACTATATCGAAACTGCATTTCTCAAGAAGTACCGTCCAGAGTTTTTGGAAGAATTGCATCAATTTATCAAGGACCAAAACTTCCAATTCAAATCATTCATGGCTGCCTATAAGTTTTACAACCAGTATGCCTTGAAGACTAACGACGGGGAATACTATCTTGAAAGCATGGAAGACCGAGTCTTCTTTAACGCGCTTTATTTTGCTGACGGGGATGAAGCGATTGCGACTGATATTGCCAATGAAATCATCCACCAACGCTACCAACCAGCTACTCCTTCCTTTTTGAACGCAGGCCGGGCTCGTCGTGGAGAATTGGTATCTTGCTTCTTGATCCAGGTGACAGATGATATGAACTCTATCGGACGTTCTATCAACTCTGCTCTTCAACTTTCACGTATCGGTGGTGGTGTGGGAATTTCCCTCAGCAACCTTCGTGAAGCTGGAGCTCCTATCAAAGGCTATGAAGGTGCCGCTTCTGGTGTCGTACCAGTTATGAAACTCTTCGAAGACAGCTTCTCTTACTCAAACCAACTCGGGCAACGTCAAGGTGCTGGGGTTGTCTACCTCAATGTCTTTCACCCAGATATCATCGCTTTCCTTTCCACTAAGAAAGAAAATGCCGATGAAAAAGTTCGTGTTAAGACCCTTTCACTTGGTGTTGTGGTCCCCGATAAATTCTACGAATTAGCTCGTAAAAATGAAGAAATGTATCTCTTTAGCCCATATTCTGTAGAACTTGAATACGGTGTGCCGTTCAACTACATCGACATCACTGAAAAATACGATGAATTAGTCGCAAATCCAAACATCCGCAAGACAAAAATCAAGGCGCGTGATTTGGAAACTGAAATCTCTAAATTGCAACAAGAATCTGGTTACCCTTATGTCGTCAATATTGATACGGCTAACCGTGCAAACCCAGTTGATGGTAAGATTATCATGAGTAACTTGTGTTCTGAGATTCTTCAAGTTCAAGAACCAAGCTTGATCAACGATGCTCAAGAATTCCTTCAAATGGGAACAGACGTTTCATGTAACCTTGGTTCAACCAACGTTGTCAACATGATGACCTCACCTGACTTTGGTCGTTCTATTCGCGCTATGGTTCGTGCCCTTACTTTCGTTACAGATAGTTCACACATCGTAGCTGTCCCTACTATCGACCACGGAAATAGTTTGGCCCACACCTTTGGTCTTGGTGCCATGGGACTTCATAGTTACCTTGCGCAACAACTGATTGAGTACGGATCACCTGAGTCAATTGAATTTACAAGCATCTACTTTATGCTTATGAACTACTGGACCTTGGTTGAGTCAAACAATATCGCACGCGAACGTGGTATCACCTTCCACAACTTTGAAAAATCAGACTATGCTAACGGAAGCTACTTCGACAAGTATGTGACAGGCGAATTTGTTCCAAAATCAGACCGTGTTAAAGAACTCTTTAAAGATGTCTTTATTCCAAGCGCTGCTGACTGGGCTGAACTTCGCGAAAAGGTTCAAGCAGATGGACTTTATCACCAAAACCGTCTAGCTGTTGCTCCAAATGGTTCTATCAGCTACATCAACGATGTTTCTGCTTCTATCCACCCGATTACACAACGTATCGAAGAACGTCAAGAAAAGAAAATTGGTAAAATCTACTATCCTGCCGCAGGTTTGTCAACAGATACTATCCCTTACTACACTTCTGCTTATGACATGGATATGCGTAAGGTGATTGATGTTTACGCTGCTGCGACTGAGCACGTGGACCAAGGGCTTTCACTCACTCTCTTCATGCGTAGCGACATTCCAAAAGATCTTTACGAATGGAAGAAAGAGAACAAACAAACGACACGTGACTTGTCTATCCTTCGTAACTATGCCTTTAACAAGGGTATCAAATCTATCTACTACGTCCGTACCTTTACAGACGACGGTGGGGAAGTTGGTGCTAACCAATGTGAAAGCTGTGTGATTTAATTTTTATCTGAGGCAACCACTTTTTCTCAGACTACTGATTAAGTTAACCGCCAGACAAAACTTGCTAAGTATCTTAATACTATGAAAAACTAAAAAGTCGGTCTTCCGACTTTTTGTGCGATACTCTTCTCAGACTATGATAAAATAGAGATGATTCGGCAATCGCATTATTACATACAGAAAGAGATTTCAAATGGAAACTTACTACAAAGCCATTAACTGGAATGCCATCGAAGATGTCATCGACAAATCAACTTGGGAAAAGCTGACGGAGCAATTCTGGCTCGATACGCGTATCCCCTTGTCAAATGACCTAGACGACTGGAGAAAACTATCAAACAAAGAAAAAGACTTGGTTGGAAAAGTCTTTGGTGGTTTGACCCTTTTAGATACCATGCAATCTGAAACAGGAGTTCAGGCGCTTCGCTCAGACATCCGTACACCGCATGAGGAAGCTGTTTTCAACAATATCCAGTTTATGGAATCTGTCCACGCAAAATCTTACTCTTCTATCTTTTCAACCTTGAATACCAAGGCTGAAATTGAAGAGATCTTTGAATGGACTAACACAAACCCCTACCTACAAATAAAAGCTGAAATTATCAATGAAATCTACCTCAATGGTAGCCCACTAGAAAAGAAAGTTGCCAGTGTCTTCCTTGAAACCTTCCTCTTCTACTCTGGTTTCTTCACCCCACTCTACTATCTCGGTAACAACAAACTGGCTAACGTTGCGGAAATCATCAAACTGATCATTCGTGATGAGTCTGTTCACGGAACTTATATTGGTTACAAATTCCAACTTGGCTTTAACGAATTACCTGAAGAAGAGCAAGAAAAGCTCAAAGAATGGATGTACGACCTGCTCTACACTCTCTACGAGAACGAAGAGGGCTATACAGAAAGCCTCTATGACGGTGTTGGCTGGACTGAGGAAGTTAAAACTTTCCTTCGTTACAATGCCAATAAGGCTCTTATGAACCTAGGACAAGATCCACTCTTCCCAGATTCAGCTGATGATGTCAACCCAATCGTTATGAATGGAATCTCAACAGGAACTTCTAACCACGACTTCTTCTCTCAAGTCGGAAATGGTTACCTTCTTGGTGAAGTTGAAGCCATGCAAGACGAGGATTACAACTACGGTTTAGACTAATTTGACCAATCATTCAAAATATCATGGTTTGTTTAAATAAACTATGATATTTTTGTTTTTGTTTTATTTTGTTCTTTTTCTATTTGATTGATTGAGCGTTTTATGGTAAGATAATAATAGTAGAAATCGAGGTGATAAGGATGCTAAAGCAAGAAAAACTAGATAGTATTCTAGAAGCAGTAAACACAAAAGGCACCATTACTGTAAAAGAAATTATGGAGAGTCTTGATGTGTCAGATATGACAGCTCGCCGCTACTTACAAGAACTGGCAGATAAAGATTTGCTGGTACGCGTGCACGGTGGTGCTGAAAAACTTCGTACAGGTTCTCTCTTAAACAACGAACGCTCAAATGTTGAAAAACAAGGTTTGCAGATTGCTGAAAAGCAAGAAATTAGCCGTTTTGCAGGTCATTTGATTGACGAAGGTGAAACTATTTTTATCGGGCCAGGAACAACCTTAGAATGTTTTGCTCGTGAACTCCCAATTGATAATATTCGTGTTGTAACAAACAGTCTTCCTGTTTTTCTCATCCTAAACGAACGAAAACTAACAGATTTGATTTTGATTGGTGGAAATTATCGTTCTATCACTGGTGCTTTTGTAGGGACACTTACCTTACAGGATTTGACCAATCTTCAGTTTTCTAAAGCTTTTGTAAGCTGTAATGGTATTAAGGATAAGGCAATTGCTACTTTCAGTGAAGAAGAGGGCGAGGCTCAACGAATCGCCTTGAATAATGCCAATAAAAAATACTTACTAGCAGACCACAGTAAGTTTAATAAGTTTGATTTTTACACTTTCTACAATATCTCAGAGATTGATACCATCGTTTCAGATTCCAAACTGAGTCAGGAGACATTTGAAGATTTGTCGAAACAAACAACCATTCTTTTATCAAAACCATAAGAAATCCCCTACCTTTCTGGTGGGGAATTTTTGTTGAATTTTAATCAATAAGTTGTGTCTCAGCTAGTTTCTTGTACCAGTGAGCTGATTTCTTTGGATAGCGCTCCTGGGTCTCAAAATCGACATAGAAGAGTCCATAACGTTTTTCATAGCCATTTGACCAAGAAAAGACATCCATCAGCGACCAGATAAAGTAGCCTTTGACATTGGCTCCATCAGAGATTGCATCTGCAATCACTTCGATATGTTTCTTAACATAATCAATCCGCCCATCATCGTAGACTGTTCCATCCACAAACTCGTCTTTGTATCCGAGACCATTCTCTGTGATGTAGATTTTTTTGTAATTTGGGTAATCTTTCTTCACGCGCATGATTTGATCATACAAACCTTGAGGATAGATAATCCAGTCCCAGTCCGTACGTGGGACATAGTCAGGCGCCACTCGCCGTCCAACTCCCTTAATCTGATACTTAGAACTTCCTTTTTCACCCTTTCCATTGTGGATGATTTCCGTCTCTCCGTCAAAGGCTTGCATCCAATCACTCATGTAGTAGTTAATTCCAAGGAAGTCGTTCAAGTCTTTTGCAGCTTCTAGGACTGCGAAGTCTTCTTCACGCAAATCTAAGCTTCCACCATTGACCGCTAAGATATGGTTGACACCTTCCATGGTTTCTTCAGAATATCGTCCTAAATAAGTCGCGTCTAGGATAAACTTGTTATGGATAATATCTTCCAACTCGGTTGCACGGATATCCGCAGGATTTTCAGGATCCAGAGGATACTTAGTAGGCAGGGCATGAACCACACCAATTTCACCCTTGTATCCCTTATCCTTGAAAAGTTTTACTGCACGCGCATGCGACACCATCATATTGTGATGAGATTGGAAGACTTTGGCAAGGTCGTACTGGATACCTGGTGGAAATTTCCCAACCAAATACTGACCATCTCCTATCGGCCCAATTTCATTAAAGGTTGTCCAAAAGTTAACTTCAGGAAATTCTTCAAAACAGAAGGCCGCATAATCCACAAAGTGATCAATGTTTTCTCTGTTCAGGAAATCTCCGTTTGAATGAAGTGCTTCTGGCGTGTCAAAGTGATGAAGAGTCACGAAGGGCTCAACATGCCGTTTGTGACATTCTGCAAACAACTTGTGATAGAACTCAACTCCCTTGGCATTGACTTTCCCGTAACCAGTTGGAAAGATACGTGACCAAGCGATTGAAATACGGATACCATTGACACCATACTCTTCTGCAAGTTTGAGGTCAACTGGGTATTTGTGATAGAAATCACTGGCTGGTTCAGCAGTGTACCAGTAGTTATCTTTGAGGTATTTGTCCCAGGCGACTGGCCCTTTACCATCAGTATGTGTAGCACCTTCTGCTTGGTAGGCTGCTGTTGCCCCGCCAAAGATAAAGTCTTTTGGAAGTGTTTTTGTCATTTGATTCACCTTTCAAGAAATAGAAATGAGATGGGGGTATAGTTGGGAGGAGTTCCTCCATCTCACTTCTTCGCTATTTACATTTTATTCTTCGAACTGCGCTTGAACAAAGGCAAGAGCGCCTTTTCCATCGCGAGTCAGTTTAATGTATTGGCCACCTTCTGTCTTAGCAAGTTTGATACCAAGTTTATCGGTTTCGGCCTTCATGTCTTCAAAGTTTGAAGCAACTTGAGGAGCAAGGATAACCAGATCAAACTCTGGCAACATTTCACGGTGAGCACCATAGCCACCAGCTGCTGCTTTAACAGGAACCTTGTACTCCGCGGCTGCCTTGTTTAGAGCATTTGCAAGAAGGCCACTTGTTCCTCCGCCTGCACAGAGAACGAGAACATTTGTTTCCTCAGTGATTGTGTTTTGCGCTGCTTCTATACCTGCTTTTTCAAGAATCGCATCTGCTTTGGCAGTATTGAAGTTTGCAGCTACTTTTTCTTTTAATTCATCATTAACTTTACCAGAACGCTCTTCTTCAAGGATTTGTTCATCATAGACTTTAAGGAATGGATAGTAAATGACAATGTCAACAACGATTAGAAGGGCAGCAAGAATGAACGATAGAACTTGGAAGTTTGTACCGAGAACAATACCGAGCGGACCTGGTGTTGTCCAAGGAAGGTTGGCAGTAAATGAGTTCATGCCGAGCGTTTCAATGAAGAATTTGAAAATCCAGACGTTTGCGATTGGCGCAAAGATAAATGGAATAAAGAAGATTGGGTTCAAGACAAGTGGTGCACCAAACAGGATTGGTTCATTCACACCAAAGAAGGTTGGTACTACTGATGCACGTCCGATTGCACGGTTTCGTTTTGATTTGGTTAACCACATGAACATGAATGGAACAACCAGTGTTGCACCTGTACCACCCATGGTAACGATAAACATTTGTGTACCTGAAGTAAGAATCTTGTCTGCATGCATCCCTTGTTGGAGAAGGTTCAAATTGACTTCAGCATTTGCATAGGTAATCGCTGCGATTGCAGGCTCGACGATGGAAGGACCGTGGATACCAACAAACCAGAAGAAGGCAAAAGCCCCAAAGATAATGGTAATACCAAGATAACCATCAGCAGCTGAGAATAATGGTGCAAAGAATTTACCGATTGATTCAGCTACGCTTGCACCAACAAAATGACGAGCCAGTAAATCAAGAGCATAAAGAGAAACAACTGAAAGAGTGAATGGAATCACATCTTTAAAAACTTGTGAGATATTGGGTGGAACTTCATCAGGCATACGAATAGTGACGTTGTTCTTAACACAAACCTTATAGATTGCTACGGTAACAAAGGCAGCAAGAAAGGCTGAAAGCAACCCTTTTGTCCCAAGGAAACCTGTCGCAAATCCACCTTCAATCGGATCAGCTGCTAACATCAACAAACCAACAATCGCTGCCAAAAGTGTTGACATATAGTTGATTTGATTGGTTTTCTCCATACTTCGGTTTACTGAGTCAGTCAATGACTTAGCTGTTGTACCAGCTACCAAGAGAGCTAGAATCCCCATTGAATAGCTATAAGGTTTCATTAGGAGATTAACAACTTCATCAGACCATTTAAAGCCCCATGAATTAGGAACAAAGGCAATCAAGATAAAGATACTTGAGAAGAGAATGACAGGCATACCAGCAATGAAACCATCTCGAATGGCACGAAGGTAGATATTACGAGACAGTTTTTCAAAGAAAGGCTTCCCTTTCTCGATAAATGAAATTAGTTTGTTCATTACTTAACTCCTCTCTTGTAGAGTTCGATTAAATGGTGCATCAAATCTTTGAGCAAGATAGTTGTCATCAAGTGATCTTGACCGTGCATCATGGTCACACTATAAGCCAAGTCTTCACCAGCTGCCTCCTTGGTCAATAGACTTGTTTGCGCGTGATGAGCATCGGCGATACAGCCACCAGCTTCCTCAACTAAGCTATCCGCTTTCGCAAAATTACCAGCTTCAGCAGCCTTCAAGGCTTCCAATAGTTTTGATCGAGCATCGCCAGCATAGGCAACAATTTCAAAACCTAATAATGTTACTTCTTCTCTATTCATGATAGAATCCTCCTTATATATTATTTGATAAATCTTATGACAGTAAACGTTGTATATGTAGAACTAGATAAACTCGCTCACTCTTATACAAATCAAGACCCGTATGTTGCGTAATCACATCATAAATCTTGGAGCCGACCTCAAATGCCTTTGGATAGGATTGTTTGATATGGTCTTCCATATCTAGAAGAGATTGATTATCATCTCTGGAACGGTCTAAATAATCCAAAAAATAATTGAGATGAATCATAAAGCGATCATAGAAATGGTTATTCTCTTTGGTTCGTTGAATAGCGTAACTCTTGAGCACTTCTTCAACATTCCTGAGAATTTCTTTCCTCTTATCAATCGACTCAACCACTTGGACTTCATTCTCGCCTTCGGCATTGATGAAATGATAAGCAATCCGAATAATTTCATCCTCAGGAAAATGATCTGTCAACTTCTGACGATAGATTTCAAAGGCTTCTTTTGCAATTTGAAATGCAATCGGATACTTGGCAGAAATATCTGGCAGATTACTATCCTTGTACCTTCCTTGTGTTAGAGCTTGATAAGAACAGTAAATATGATCTGTCAAGGTTACGTAGAGATACTCTTGAATCGGATAATGATATTTCTTTGATAGCTTATCAATGATTTCATAAGTCACTGTGATAAAATCAAGCGGAACATCTTTGAGCAGAGCCATAAAATTTTCTCTGGACTCTTCTGTCTTCATCCGAAAGATCTTCTCAACTTGATCTTCAGCAATCAAATCCCCTTTCTTTTTTCCAAATGCAATCCCTTTACCAATCACAATCACTTCTTCTCCTTTGTCATTTCTGACAAGCGAGACATTGTGATTCATTGGATTTAGAATTCGATACATGGCAACCTCCTTTTGCATCTTAAAGGTACATGAGTATAAAAAATGACCACAAATGAACTAGAAAATCAATTGATTTCTAATCCACCTGTGATCATGCCTAATATTACTTAGTAACACTCACCTTGTATTAACTTGTGATCTAAGTATAGCACAAGTAAGTTGTTTTGTAAACCTTTACATGTAACTTTTTTTAAAATTTTTTTAGATTCATGTTCCTAAACTAGGAGGAAGATTTTACACGCGTTCTTTCCATGAAGTCGCTGTTGTTTGAAGAACCTTGTTGAGTTCGTCAATGTTCTCAAATCCAGTTGTACGCAACCACTCACGAGCTGCTGCTTCACCGTCTTTGATGTAGGCTTCAACTGATCCAGCCCAAGTTGCACGGCCACAAAGAACTCCGTTGAAGTTTGCGCCTGATTCGTGGGCAAAGACAAGGGTTTCTTGGAAGAGTTTAGCTGATACACCTGCACTTAAGTAGATGTAAGGAAGATTTGTTGCTTCGTCTTGCGCTTTGAAGAAGGCTGCCGCTTCTTCGCGTGTATGAACGATTTCACCATCGCCAAAGCCTTCAACGTATTTCACATTGACTGGAACTTCTACTTTCAAAACATCGATGTTGAAGCGTGGGTCTGAGAAGACTTTCATAGCACCGATAACCTTGTGTGGTTTTACTTTAGCGTATTCTGCAGAACCTGCATCAGCGATTTTTTCATCGTAAGCGAGGATTTCAAGGAAGAAAGGAATATCTTCCGCCACACACTCAGAACCGATGCGTTCGATGTAGGCTTGTTTTTCTTGGTTGAGTTCATCAGAGCTGTCTACATCATAGTAAAGCAAGAATTTGACTGCATCTGCACCTTGTTCTTTGATGCGTTTGGCAGACCAAACATCCAAGCAGTCTGGCAAGCGTTTTGTGCTAGTTGTGTCGTATCCTGTTTTCTCATAAGCAAGGAGAAGGCCGGCGTTGGCATCAAGCGCTTTTGTAGCTGGAAGTCCGTACTCAGGGTCAAGAAGCATAGATGAAGCGTATTTTGTCAATTCATCTGCAACCAAGACTTTGAGTTCTTCCATTTGAGCGACTGTCGGCTCTTCTGTTTGGTATTGAGCCATGAGGCGTTTCAAAGCACCACGTTGGTCAAAGGCAAGAGCTGAGATAATGCCGTTTTCATCTGAAAGTTTTTCTAAGCGTGCACGTTTTTGTTCTGTTAAAGCCATTTTATACCTCTTTTACTATTAATTGATCATACAGAGCTTGATAGTTGGCCATATTGACATGACCTGTCATTTTTTCTTGAGCATTGAGCATACCAAGGACATTTGCCTTGATGAGGAGTTCTGCATCCGATTCCTTATGAAGAAGTCCTGATGAAATCCCTGCAACAGTAGAATCTCCAGATCCGACAGGATTGACTACTTGAATTCTTGGAATATCTACCTTGTAGAAAGTATCACCATGTTTAGCAAAAGCACCATTGGCACCAAGTGAAACAATTATCCACTCAATCCCTGCAAATAAAGGCTCTTGAAGAACTTCTTTTAATTCATCCAAATCTTCTGAAACTTCTTTCCCAAGAAGTTGAGACAACTCTTCGTTATTTGGTTTGATTACTGTTGGTTTGTGTGGTGATTCAAGAACCGCCTGAAGGGCAGCACCTGAGCAATCCAGAACAACTGGTTTTCCTGCGCGATTAGCAAGTTCTACTAAGCTTGCATAGTAGTCAACTGGAAGACCCGCTGGAAGACTACCAGAGATGGCTACTACTTCCACAGTATCAAGAAGATTTTCAAAATGAGCCAAGAAATCTTGCCCTTCTTGTTCCAGAACTTCGGGCCCTTTCTCAAGAATTTCTGTTTGGTTATCTCCGTGTAGAATAGCAATACAGTTACGTGTTTCTCCTTGGATAGAGAAGAAACGTTTCGTTACTTTATCGTCAATATGCTCTACTAAAAACTCACCAAGTTTGCCACCAACTAAACCAGTAGCAGCAACAGAATCACCAAATTCTGAAAGAACTCGTGTAACATTGAGACCTTTACCACCAGCTGTCTTGGTCACGTCCACCACACGGTTGACAGTGTCAATTTTCAATTCATCCAAAGGATAAGAAATATCAATGGATGGATTCATCGTGACTGTTAAAATCATGCGTCACCTCTTAGTCGTGGTATTCACCGCGATCCCATTTTTCAAGGAATTCTGTAAAGAAGTTTGCATCTGCTTGATGAGCATTGTGAGTTTCAACGTGCTCAATTTTAGCGATCAATTTTTTGTTTTCTTCTGATGGTTTGTATTCAGCATTGATGAAAGCTTCAATGATGTCGCACATGAGCAATTCGCCAGTGATTTTACCACCAAAACCAATAACGTTAGCGTTCAACTGTTCTTTTGCATAAAGAGCTGTTGTCATATCACGAACCAAGGCAGAACGGACACCAGGAACTTTATTTACAGCATTATTGATACCAACACCAGTACCACAGATACAAACACCAAGATCAGCTTGACCGCTAGTTACAGCTTCACCGACTTTTTTACCAAAAATTGGGTAGTGTGTACGAGCATGGTCGTAAGTACCAAAATCAATGACTTCATGTCCTTTTGATTTCAAAAATTCTGAAACCGCCATTTTTTCATCTGTTACGATGTGGTCACATCCAATTGCAATTCTCATTTTTATCTTACCTTTCTTACTGTAATCTAATTAGCACATTTTGTTCAACATATCGACACGAATCTGGTGACGACCACCGTCGTATTTACCGTTAACAAAACCTTTAGCAATATTCTTAGCCAATTCATCACCAACGACTTCTGCACCCATAGTGATCATACGTGAGTTGTTGTGGCCACGAGTCATATAAGCTGAACGTTCGTCTGAAACCTCTGCGGCAACCATTCCTTTAATCTTAGTTGCGACCATGAATGGGCCAGCACCATAGGCATCAATCACGATACCAAGGTTTTGTTCTTCTTTGTTTACTTCTGCAGCAACAGCAAGAGTCACATCGACAAAGTCTTGACCTTCAGCCGTAACATCCACTACGTGGAAGTTTTCTTTTTCCAAGAAGTCTTTCACAACTTCTTTCAATCTCAAACCTGCAGCATCTGCACCGATAACAATAGACATATTGTTTACTCCTTTTATTTTTCTAAGCTAGTAGAGACTTTTATAGCTAGTAGTTTACCTACAAAAGACTTTCTAGCAGTTTATTGACAAATTTGATTGAAAGAGATGAATAACACCTTATTCAAGTTTAGGAAATCAGTTTCCTAGAGCTAATATTTCTCTATCAAAGAGAATATAACAAATGATTGTTTGCCTCAAACATCATTTGTTGCTTACAAACATAATATACTCCTATTTTTATAAAAAGTCAACACTTATTGTTTGTTTTTGTGTTTTATTTTTTAGTTTAAAAGATTTCAATATCAAAACCAATTTGATCCACTCGACCGGGTTCCAAGAGACGAACGTTTTTCTTATCTTCTAAATGATCTCCTTCTTCAAGAGATGTTGACAAGCCAGACCATGGTTCAAAAGCAATGAAAGGTCCTTTATTTAAGGTTGACCAGATGATGAGATTTGAGAACTCTGCAAAGTGTACTTTTAATCCCTTCTCATGCTTACGTGAACGAAGCGCGATCGTTCTGGATTGCAATTCATCCAAAGTCACTGCATCAACACTAAACAGATCGTAACTGAGGTCCACTTCCTTCTGAGCCTCCAACCATGGACTTCTATCTTGAAAATCCAGCATACCTGTTTCTGGGAATGGGCGCGGAACAGAGCAAGTCTCTTCCTTCTCAAACTCTAAATAGTAATCTTCATAAGTTTCGCCATCTAGAAGAGGGCAATTAAATCCTGGGTGTCCTCCAATAAAGTATGGCATGACTTTGCTAGTTTCTTTATTGAGAATCTTGTATTGGGTACGAACCGTTTTGCCAGTAACTAGATAAGTGATTTCAAGACGAAAATGATAAGGATAGTTTTGATAGCTGTTCTCATCATCTTCGATAGCAAAGGTTACGCTATTTTCTGTTTGATCAACCAACTCAAATTCTTTTTTACGAACCAAACCATGGCGAGGAATAGCTCCTTTCGTCTCCGTTCCATCTGCATGACTGTAGAAGGCTGTATCTTCTCTTAAAGAACCACAGATTGGAAAGAGTACTGGAGCTTGTCCGCTCCAGTAAGTGGAATCTCCTTGCCACAGATACTCAATGCCATCTCGGTCCTTAATAGACGACAAGGCGCCACCTAAGGTTTTAAATTGAACCGTTAACTGGTCTGATTTGATTTCAATTACCATAATGTTCTCCAACTATTTTTAGATTTTTATATAAAAAACTAGGTTGCCACTCCCAATGTAGGAAATTAACAACCTAGTTTTCACAATTTACATTTTATAGGAGCGAATTATTTAGCATTTGCTGCGTATTCTTCGTTACGTTTGATCATTTGTTTTCTATACCAAGCAAAGATACCTACATAGAATACAAGGAAGGCTGCTGCACCAAGGATTGCTTTGATATCACCTGTTGTAGCATTACCAATTGCCCAACCAAATAATTTTTCGATTGGTCCTTCAAGAGTTGAGTGAGTGATCAATTGAGTTTGGCTCACACCTTCTGGGAAGGCACCTACACCCTTAGCAAGTTCAGTTGCAAATGGAGCGATAAGAGTACCTGAAAGAAGGAAGAGTGGCAACAAGAGTGTTCCGAAGATGATCATACGGAGCAATTTACCACGTGTAACAACCAAGAGAGCTGGAGTCACACCCATAGCGATGATACCTGCAAGTGGCAAGATACCATTTCCGACGTTTGAAAGAAGCACTGCTTCTACTAGCATGATTGGAGCAAGTACGTTGGCACAAGCCCAGATTTCAGCACGACCAGCGATGAAAGGCCAGTCAAGACCGATGTTGAATTTACGTCCTTGAAGACGTTTAGTAGCAACGTTTGTAATACCTTGTGAAAGTGGTTCTACGGCTGCGATGAACCAAGATCCGATAAGTGAGAAGAGCTCCAAGCAGACACCGGCAGTCAAACCAAGGCTCAACCAACCTTTAATAACAAGTTCCCATTTATCGGCTCCTTCTACACCAGCAACTGGGTGTGGAGTTCCCATCAAACCAATAACGATACCAAGAATGAAACCGATAAAGAATTTAGATCCCCAGAAACCGATTTTCTTGTTCAATTTTGCAGCGTCAAAGTCGTATTTATCAAGACCTGGCAATACTTTATCAAAGATCTTATCCAAAACCATGATAACTGGGTTCATCATGTAGTTCATGTGAGTTGAAGTCATTGGTGATGAACTTGGTGCGTTAAGAAGATCATCGAAAGTTGGTTTCATCAAATCAGAGTTGATGATTTTCAAGACACCTACAAGGACAACTGCAGCAGTCGCGATGAAGAGTGAAACCCCTTGGCTAACTCCATTGTTGTCTGCGTACCATTTGATCAAAAGACCAGTGATTGACAAGTGCCAGATATCGAAGATATCGACGTCAAGTGTGTCCGTTTTCTTCATTGCAAGCATCACAACGTTGACAATCAACATCACAAGCAAGAAGTAAAGTGTCCAGGCAGATCCCCAGGTGATTGTAGCAAGCGGTGCCCAACCAACGTCAGTGATGTTCAATTGAATACCTGTGTTTTCAACGAATTTCGCAAGAGATGCTGAGAAAGCTCCGTTGAGCATACCGATGATAGCACCGATACCAGTAAGGGCGATGGCAAGTTTGATACCACCTTCAAGCGCTTTGGAGAATTTCACTCCAAATAGTAAGGCCAATACTGTCAAGATGATCAGCATGATGATAGGACCACCCATTTCCAAGACTGGCTTGAAAATCTTATTGGCTAGTTCGATAATGACATCCATAATAGTTCCTCCCTTTATTTTTATGGAATCTTACAAAATAATAATTAACTTAGTCCGTGTTCTTTGATAGCTGCCTCAATATTGTCAAATACTGGAGCGCTCATTGCTGGAATACGGAACAAGATTGGTCCAGCTTCAATCACTGGAATCCCTGGTTCAAAACCAAGGTCAGTTGCAGCGATTGGTGTAAAGATATCATATCCTTTGATAAGATCTTCATTCACATCTTTTACCATAACTGCATCGCAGTGAACATCGTACCCGCGGTTTGCGAGTTCTTCTTCAAGAGCACTTTTGATTTGGTGACTTGAGTTTACACCTGCACCGCAGGCAGCGAGAATTTTAATCATTAGGATTTCCTCCAATTTATATTTTTATTTAATAAACAAAGTTAAGCTGTTGCTTCAGCGATATAAGCATAAAGTTTTTCTGGTTCGGAAATTTTTGATAGATCTTCCAGATGACCATTTCCTGTGAAAAAGTCCATCAACTGAGCAAGAATATTTGTTTGACTCGAACTTGAATTGTTAATGATAAAGAAGAGTAGAGATACTTCCACTTCTCTATCAGGAGCAATCATATTGTGAAAAGTTACTGGTTTTTCTAATCGAACAACCACCACTTTCTCAGCTAGATTATGAACAATATCTGTATGAGGAATCGCTACATTTGGCAAGTCCTTCCCCAGAAATTCCATGTCTAAGCCAGTTGGAAATGACTTTTCACGCGTGATCAAGGCTTCACGATATGTTGGAGTCACTATTTCTCGTTCTTCCAAGAGGGTTGCCACCTGATTAAAGAGATGTTCTTGATTATCCGCTTCTAAGCAAAACACGAGATTTTTGTCAAAGAAATGATCTAATCCCATAACAGTTTTCCTTCTTTCAATTAACTTTTTATGTTATAAGTATAACACCATATGAAACCGTTGTCAATAGTTTTTTGTTTTATTTTGTTCATTTTTTTATAAATTTTGTTTTATTTAATAAATACAATCATTATCAAACATTTCTTTTCCCAAAATTTATCATAAAAAAGAAGGCTAGCGCCTTCTTCTCTTTCCTTACTTAATAGTAGATAAAATCTCTTCTAACTTATGGTAATCCTTGACACTATCAATTTCATAGATGCTATTTTCTTCTAGTTCTTCAACATACACATCTAATTCTTTGATATTGTCTTTAACCATGTTGTCCCAATAGAGATCAACAAATTCGCCGCTTGCGTATGCTTTGTCAATAAAACCAACAATCTTTTCAGCAGTTGGAGCATCCCAGAATGAAACCCCACTCAAAATACGACCGGCCTTGCTATCAACGATGATGTCTTGAACTTTATAGTCGTCACCATAAACCAAGAACCATTCATTCTCACAGTCTTCACGATAAACGCTAAAATAGGTAGAACGTTTAAGATCGTTTCGAAACATATTTTTGAAAAGATAGTTATCTGCATCAATGACGTAGCTGTTAGCCAAATCTTCTTTTACTAGATAAAGTGAGTAAAAGTTATTGTAATCAGCATACTTGTCGTTAAAGACTAGACGAACACCATATTTTTCTTTTAGGTAGTCAAATTGTTCTTTGAGGTAACCGACAACGATGATAATCTCATCAATTCCTCTCTCTTTCAAAAACTCGATTTGATATTCTACCAAGGGTTTTTGATTAACCTTAACCAAAGCTTTTGGGGTATTTTCAGTCATAGGGCGCAGACGAGTTCCTAAGCCCGCTGCTAAAATAATCGCTTTCACACGAATCTCCTTTATTCTTTAATAATAATATAAACACCAGCCATAACAATAAGTGAGGTGATAATGGTCACCATATCCAGTGGTGTACCCAAGAACACGGCTGCAAATAAGACAGTCCAAACTACATAGCTCACATTCAAACCTGTCGCTTTCGCGGGTTGCAAACGATTGATAGCAATATAGTAAGCTAAGTAAGAAATCATATTACATGCTGCAAAGACTAACATCAAACCCAGCAATTGTCCATCTGCTACTTCTGCAAATGAATGATGAGAAAAAAGGACAATGACAAGGTATGACAAGAATGAGGTTACTTGGCGGATTAATAGTGCTTCAATTTCACTTAATTCACTTTCCATGGCGTAGGAACTAAGAACACTCTCACTTCCCCAAGCGATGGCACAAACTAATGCACAAAGAATTCCGATATAAAAAGAATTAACCTGCTCAACTTTATAAGTCTGGGCAATAATACCAGCGATAATCAACAAAATACCAAACACAGTATTCTTAGATACCTTGTGTTTCAAAATAAAGAAGGCGAGCAAAACAGAAATCGCTGGGTAAATAGCCGATACGGATGAAGCTAGAGAACTACCGATATATTTAACTGCATAAAGATTGGCCTGCATACCAATCGGTCCAGCTAGCAAGGCCCCGATAATAACACTGACATTTCGAATATTTAAGAAAATCGAGAGTCGAACTTTTCCTTCTTTTACCAAAAGAAAAGCTAACAAGATAAAGATACTCAAGAAATCATGGGCAGCAGCCACTACAAAAGGGGAAAGATTGGTAAAAATTGAAAAGATATAAGAACTAATCGTTAGACCTAATCCCCAGAAGATACCAGAGAGCAGACCGAAAGAAACACCATTTTTATTCTTCATCCTAACCTCCATAATAAGTCAGACCATTGACAGCTCTTTGGTAACGATTGATACCGTAATCTCCAAAATCAGCCCCTTGAGCCTCTTTGTACACTGTCCACAAGCTCCAAATGGTATCTTGCAAGATTTTATAGATTCGAATCTTCTCACGAGATACAGGTGTTTTGTCACTCTCATAGTAGGAAAGGAAGTTTTCTTCCTCTTGCTTTGTAAATTCAGACTCTAAGAAAAGAGCTGCCAAATCCCACATCGGGTCATTCATAGAAGAGTATTCCCAGTCAATCAAATACATGCGTCCTTGTGGTGATTCGATAAAGTTTTCTGGTACCAAATCAATATGACAAGACTTTCTATCAACACCCAAATCAGCCAATCTCTTCTCTAGTGAAAATACATCTTTTCTCACAGCTTCATAGTTGGCATAAGGGATATTTCCCTCAATCAAGGATTCATATTTTTTGATTTCCTCAAATGGAGCAAACTCTCCTCTTAGCTCTTTTCCTGAAGCATGAATGGTTTGTAAAATTGGTGCAATCTTTTCAAACTTGGTCTTAATTGATGTTGAATCAAGAGTTACTGCTGATTCGATGTACTCATTGACCTTGATCCCTGACTCTATATCAAAGAGATAATTTTTGACATCAAGATTCAAATCTTTCAACAATTCAAGATTGTATTTTTCATCTTGACGATTGATGAGCTTTTCAGTCCCTTTTCCAAAGAACTTAACAATATAGGGTTTAGAAGTTGTTTTAACCAAATAATTCTGATTGGTCATGCCGCCTAGCTGTTCAACACTAAGAACTTCCTCTTCATCAGATAGCAAAGAAGAAATTTTTTCTTTGATGAGTTTCTCCACAATTAGCCTCCATCTCCTACACTTCCCACTTAAATACTGTTTTAAAAGCAGTATTTAGGTCGGTGGCAAAGACACGGTGAATGTCCTTAATTTCTCTCACTGGTTCTTCAATATAAAGAATATTTTTCAAACGATTCGCAAACTTCTTGACTTCCATCATCTGGATGGCCCTCTCAAAATCAATGCGTCCTGAGCGAGATGAACCAACCAAGAGCAAGCCTTTTTCTAAGGCATCTCGTGTATTGATATTGACCTTGTATTCGCTGACTCCCATCATGAGGATCGTTCCTTGTGGGCGAATATAACGGATCAAGTCATTGATAGCTGGACCCGTACCATCACCACCACAACACTCGAATCCATGATCAAAGGTCAAATCTTCTGGAATATTATCAGTGATGTAGCACTCTTTTGCAAAAGAGAAGAGCTCCAGTTTTTCCCAATGGCGACCAATCACGATAATCTCTGCTTCTGGAAAGGTGTAATTGATAATATTGGCAACCACAAAGGCCAAGCTACCGTCTCCGATAACTGCAATGCGCTCTCGCTTGCTATGAGCGAAATTCAAGAAACGATCCATGGCATGCATCCCTACACTTACAAACTCAGTAATGGCAGCAACTGTGTCCTCAATGTCATTATAAGAAACAACTCGGTCTTTTGGAAGAGAGACAAATTCTCGCATAAAGCCATCATAACCACTAGATAGGAAGTAGGTCCCTGTCATGTAGTTTTCGTAGAACTCCTTGTCACTCTGCATAGGCGGTTGATTTGGAATCATGACGACCTTTTGGCCGACTTCGTAAGTCCCAGTTGGATCAGAAATAACAGTTCCACAAGACTCGTGAATCATAGCCATAGGAAGCTTTTTAGCCAATATCTTTGGATCACGTTTTCCTTGATAGTAACGTTGATCCGCATGACAAACCGCCATATAATTTGGACGAATAAGGATATGATCCTCCTGATCAATGTCCTCTTCTTGGTATTTTACATTGATAAACTTTGGTTTGGTCAGTTGATAAATTTGATTAATCATAGCCTTAGTCTTTCTCAATCATGCTTTTTGCAATTTTCAAGTCTGTCACAGTTGTGATTTTAAGATTTGAATATTCCCCTTTAGCTAGGACAACGTCTTTTCCTTTGATAACAAAAATTTTACATGCATCGGTCAGGATTTCCTTTTCTTGATCAGATAGGGAACCATACAAATCCATGAAATGCTTGCAGCGGAATGTCTGAGGGGTTTGACCTTGATAGAGGTGAGCACGATTTGGTATATCCGTGATAAACTGACCATTGGTACTTTCTACAATGGTGTCAACCGCTTCTACTACTGTGTCAACTGCATCATGATTTTGGGCAAGTTTGATATTGTCCTGGATCATGCGAAGTGTGATAAAGGGGCGAACAGAGTCGTGGGTAATCACAATATCTTCTGGAGTAATTGGACGGTAGGCATCAATGGCTTCTATAATCTTCTCAATACTGGTATTGCGATCAGCACCACCCTTGGTAATAATGATGCGATCCTTGTGAAGAGAAAGATACTTGTCAATCAAGTCCTCAGCGTGTGAAACCCAATCTCCATGAACTCCAACTACAATTTTTTCAATGCTTGGCTCCAAAACAAATTTTTCAATTGTATGGATCAAAATAGGACGATCACCCAACTCCAAGAATTGTTTTGGTAAATTGCTGATTCCCATGCGTGTGCCAGTTCCTCCGGCTAGGATTCCTGCATAGATCATATATTTTCTCCTTTAGTTTATTCTAAAAAACTCATTATCATCTATTATATCACAATCTAAGCCTATCATGAAAAAAAGACTGATAGTGATCTAGTTGACTCATTGTTTGAACTAAAATATAAACAGTATTCAATAAAACCTGTAAATATAATGATAAATCAAAAATAAATTTAGGTTATTCTCTATATTCATCATCTAACTTTCGGTTAATATACAGTTCTTTAGAATATAATAGAAACCTTAAAGAAGGCTTAAACACGTTTTTAGGAACACAATAAAAAGCTAGGATACTGTTCGATCTCGCAAAGACAGATACAGTCCCTAACTTTATTGTTTTTATTTGTAAAAGATGGAATAGATTACTTTTCCTGATCTTGGTCACCAAATCCTTTAACTGCCTTTTTAAACTCAGACAGCATTTTACCGATTGATTCACCCAGTTCTGGTAAACGTTTTGGTCCAAAGATTAAGAGTGCACCTAGAACGATGATAATCAATCCTGGAGCACCGATATCACGTAAGATTCCCATGCTTTTCTCCTTTCATTTTTTTCTTTACAATACTCTTGCTAATTGCAATACTAAGCTCATAGAGCGAGATCAAAGGAATTGTCATGGCTAGATCGCTGATAAAATCAGCTGGTGTCAAAATAACAGCTAGCACCAATAAAATAAAGTATGCATAACGGCGATAGGTAACTAAGAACCCTGGTCCAATCAAGCCAATCGACGTTAAAAAAGCGATGATGACAGGCAATTCAAAGATGAAACCCAAGGGTAGGGTTGTTTGAAAAACAAAGGCTAAGTAGTTCTGCGCCGTTAATTGAGTTTCAAATAATCCTTCTCCAAGACCTAAAAGCACTTGAAGTAAGGCAGGCGTTACAAAGTAGAATCCAAATGCCAGACCAAGTATGAAGCTAATAAAACTAGCTGGAATATAGACAACGATTGCTCTTGCTTCTTCTTTTTTTAATCCTGGTTTTATAAAACTCCAAATCTGATAAACTGTAAAAGGTAGCGTAATGGTAAAGGACATTAGACTCGCTAAGCGCAAATAAATCCACAGAATGTCATTTGGACCTAATACAATCAACTTTTGATTAAAGGACTGAGTCAGGTAGTAATAAAGCTGATCAGCAAACAATAAAGCTCCGCAGAAAACTATAGAAAAACAGACTATAACAGCAATGAATCTTTTTCTAAATTCTACCAGATGTTCAACGATTGTCAATTCTTTTGTATCCATCTACTTTTCACCCTGTCTCAATGTGACAGCCAAAACAATTATCAAGAAGACTAGCTGACTTCCTAAACCTTCCCAACTTGGATAGATGCCCAATAGGTCGATAGTTGGGAAACTTGATAGCAGGTGATTTGGTGCCATATTTGTCAGCTGCAGAGCATGCACACTAACTCCAAGCATCTTGAAGGCAAGAGCATAAATCATCCAAGTTAAGATAAAGAAAACCTTATGAGGTAGGAAGAATTGACTCGCCTTGTTCATCAGAAATGCAATAATAAGCAAGACTAACAAAGCTAGAGAAATACCTAGGATAAACTCAAAACGAGATATTCTCGGTAAAATCCCTATGTAAAATAGAATGGTCTCTGCTCCTTCACGGAAAACAGCTAGAAAACTAAGTGCAAACATGGAAATGAATGAACCTGTCTTGGTCACAGTTTTCATCTGCGAATCCATAAAGTCATTCCATTTTTTGATCGAGGATTTACTGTGAAGCCAGATACCAATCACAATCATCATCACTACTGCGAAAATGCCAACAGCACCTTCGATAATTTCACGATTAGCCCCTGATATTACTGCAGGAAAGGCAATTTGTAGTATAAATGCAATCACTAGACTCGCAACGATACCTGTTAGGGCCCCACCGTATACCCACTTGAGTCCTTTACGCATCTTGGCTGCTTTTAAGGTTGTGACCAGGGCCATGACGATTAAGAGGGCCTCTACTCCTTCTCGTAGGAGAATAAGCATAGCATCAAAAGTGTTGTAGCTTGCAGTCGTATCAATTTGAGATAAATCCGCAATTAGTTTTTCTAATTTTTCTTGATATTCCTTCTCACTTCCCTTGACCATGATTACAGGACTTTCGCTTTCGACTCGGGTGTAGAGGGAAGGATTGGTCGTACTAACAGAACCTTCAACAGTTGGCCATATAGTAATAAACTCTTTCATAGCAGCTGTCCCTGCCGTCAGGTTTCCAGCTTTAAATTCTTCCAAGGCTTTTTTGAGAAGGGAAATGCCATCTTTGAGACTTAGATTAGAGGAACTTGTCGCCACTTCTTTACCAGCCACGAAGTTATCGATGGCAGTTTTTAAGTCATTAAAAGAAGACTGAATTGCATTATAATCTGTCGACTCTGTTTCAATACTACTGCGTAAGAAAGAGATAGCAGTTTCTACTTGACCATAATGAGCTGTACTGTTGTCGCGGACGACACTTTCATTGAGTGTCCAAGTTGAATTCATTTTTTTATAGGCTTCTCGAATTTGCTCTATGTCTTTGGAAGAAATTGCCTTATCCAAAGTCTCAAAACGTGGTCTTAAGCGACTGACAAGTTTTTCCTTTTCAGCATCAAGATCTACTGGATTTTGCTCTTTTTCAAAAGCTAGAAGGGCAGAGGAGATCTGTGTCAGATTTTCTTCACTAATCTCTCCTGACAGGGCAAGTTTTTCCTTGACAACCTTACCAGCTTCCGAATCGGAATGTTCTACTTTTTCAAAATCCGTCGCCATTTCTCTAACAAGAGCTTTGGCTTCTGCCTGATTATCATTTTTTAAAGCCTGAGAGGCATCCGTTATCTTTACAAAATAAGAACTCAGACTTTCCTTTGCACGAACAGGAGACATAGCTAACAAGAGAAAAGACAGAGCAAAAAAACAAATACTAGTCTTCCAATAATTTTTGACCAATATAGCCTCCTTTCTCTACTCCACCAAAGCAGGCAAAAAGACCACTACCGATGTGAGTTACATACTCATTCATCTTGTCTGTAGCTCCAAGGTTAGTTTGAACCTTGACAAAATGATCTGGATCCTTTTGGAAAGAAATAAAGAGCAAGCCTGTGTCAAATTGTCCAGTTTTTTCATCAATTCCATCCGAGTATGAATAAGATCGTCGCAAGAGTGGCTTATCTACCTCTTTGGCTAATCGAACATGCGAATCATCTGGTAACAGACTCAAATCAACTTCATCAAACTCATTCTTCTTTCCAAAGGGAGCGCCACTTTCCTTATAACGACCAAAGGTATTTTCTTGCTCTTCAAGATTGGTTCGGTCCCAGGTATCGAGAAACATCTGGATGCGGCGAACAGCCATATAGGATCCATTTCCCATCCAGTCCTTGCTGTCAGCCCAAACAACTCGGTCAAAATCCTTCTCTTTGGTCACATTAGCTGTTCCATCTTTGAAACCAAAAAGGTTGCGTGGTGTCTCCATACGATCCCCAATAGCAGCAAATCCAGATTGGCTCCAACGGAGGGTCACTGCATTTCTCCCTTTACGGATAAGATTGCGAATAGCATGAAAAGCAACTTGCTCGTCATCTGCACAGGCTTGGATAACAATATCTCCTCCTGTATATTTTTCACGCAATTGCTCCTTTGGAAAGGGTGGCAAATCCTTAAAAAGTTGAGGACGTTTTTGTTCTAAATTCATTTTTTTCAGGAAACTTGCAGACACACCAAAAGTCAACGTTAAACGATGAGGGTTGAGCCCGACTGTTTCACCAGTGTCGCTAGGAGGCAAGAGAGCATTCTGACCATCTTTTTTGACCAATTTTCCCTCTACAAGTTTGCTACTATAATCCGTCCAGTCCTTAAATAACTGAATAATTTTATCCCTATCTGTCGTATGCAAATCTAGGACAACAAAATAAATATTCTTCTGCATAGGGGTTGTAATACCCGCTTGATGTTTGCCATAAAAAGCAATTTTTTCATTCCCGTACGAGATGTTTTCTTGATTTCCTAGCTTAGGTGCGAAAAAAGCAGAAGCACCAGAGAGCCCTAGCGCTAAACCAGCTCCTCCAATCCCTGCTTTTTTTAGAAATTCTCGACGGTCCATTTTTTTCTCAAAAAACTTTTCGTCTTTATCAGTCATACTTCTTATTCTCCATCAAGAAATTTACCCATTTGTGATAGAGGTTCACCAAGTTTTGTCACAGCTTCGGACAATTCCTTAGTGTCTTCTTTTGACAAATCTGTATACAGTTTGTAGTGTTCCTTGTCTGTCATATGTTTGTCCAACAAGCTATTAACAGATTTGAAATCAGCTTCTAATTCTTTAACTAGGTCAGCATCTGATTTTTCTAGTAAAGGTTTAAAGAGTTGGAAAATCTTCTCAGCACCCTCGATATTAGCACGAAAATCGTACAAATCTGTATGAGAGTATACTTCTTCTTCACCAGTAATCTTACTTGTCGCCACTTCATTGAGCAAGTCAACTGCTCCAGTCAACATAATCTTGTGATCTACTTCAACAGTCGCTACCTTAGCCTTCAACTCTTTGATATCATTGACAAGCTGATCTCCATAACTTTCGGTCCCCTTAGTTGTGTTTTCTTCCCAAAGGATACGCTCGATACGGTGGAAACCTGACCAACCTTCCTCAGTCTTATTTTCATCCACATAGTCTGCTCGACGAAAGTCAATCTTAACATCAGATTCACCAAAACTCTCAGCGATTGGTTCTGAACGTTCATAAGCCATACGAACAAGTGGATAAGCTTTCTTTGCTTCCTCAAGTTTCCCCTCTTTCAAAAGTTGAACAAAGCCCTCAGTATCGGTCAAAAGTTTATCAATCTGCTCTTGTACAAAAGTCTTATAGTCAGCTGTGGCCTTATCCAGCATTTTTTGCTTGTCTTCAGACAAGGCTGTCACCTTAGATGAATCGCTCGTATCGCTTGGCTTTGTTTGATTATTAGCACAAGCTGTCAATAGCAAGGCTGAAGATAAAAGGACGAAACCTAGTTTTTTCATTGTATACTCCTATCGGTTCAGAAGACCTGAACTTATTTTTCGCTCTATTATAACATATCTTTCCTCATTTTTCAACAAATTGTCAGAAAATTTAATATTAGCCATCTAAAACTAATAATAGACTTTTATCCCTAAAATTGATAAAATGGTTAGGAGAATAATAGAAAAGGAAACTGTAAATCGCTATGATGAACATGCAAAACATGATGCGCCAAGCACAAAAACTTCAAAAACAAATGGAACAAAGTCAAGCAGAACTTGCTGCTATGCAATTTGTTGGAAAATCTGCTCAGGACCTTGTCCAAGCAACTTTGACTGGAGACAAAAAAGTTGTCAGCATTGACTTCAACCCAGCAGTTGTAGATCCAGAAGACCTCGAAACACTTTCTGACATGACTGTTCAAGCCATAAACTCTGCCCTAGAACAGATTGAAGAAACGACTAAGAAAAAATTAGGAGCTTTCGCTGGAAAATTACCTTTCTAATTCATAAAAAAGAGAAACCTCGGTTTCTCTTTTTTAGAAATCAAAAAATTCCATTGCTTTTTTTAACAGCAATTCCGTATACTCAGGATCATCTTGCGCGGTCGTTACTTGTAACTGAACCATTTCTAGATCATCTGTAATCATTCCATCTGCTCCGAGCCGAACTGCTTTATCAAAAACCTCAGAACCATTAACAGTCCAAACATAAAGCTTTTGTTCCGTATACCAAAGTTTAGTGACAAAGTATTCATCCAATGTTGAATACTCCATGGTATATCCTGTTGCCTTGGTTTTTGGGAAAATACTGTTATATGGTAGAATGAAATAAACTGGAATAGTCGAATCATATTTCAAAACTTGGTCAATCACATGATAGTCTAGTGATTGCATCTGATGACCGTACTGCTTGATAATCGGTCCATACTTTTCTAGAAAACGTTCCATCATTTGTGGACTGTCTTTTTTACTGGTTTTGATTTCAATCAACAATCTCTGATGAAGTTCATTCGCGCGATTGAGATAGTCATCAAAACTAGATATCTTGGTTCGATAGCCATTTTCAGAAATATCTAGCCCCGTCAACTCCTCTAGGGTCAAGTCTTGAGGATTAGCGTTAATACCAGCCAAGTTCTTAAGATTGGCATCATGCATCATCACAAACTGACCATCCTTGGTCTCCTGTACATCCATTTCAATCAAATCTGGCTTCAGTTGAGCTGTTTTTTCCAAAGACTGTACAGTGTTTTGTACACCATTTTTATTGCTTACTCCCCTATGAGAAATCACTAAAGGCGTGTTGGTATCAGGAGATTCTAGATAAATATATCCTTCTAGCGCAAAAAAGATACTAGCACAACCCATAACCCCCCACCTCATCAGGTGATCTTTTTTTCTTCTTGGCATAATCTCCAGCTCCTCTCCTGTCAAAAAGGAGACAAACTTAACAAGGAAATAACTCAACGCCATATAGTGAACATTTTTCATCAAGACAAAGTTGATGAGACCAAGAATCAAAGATTCTTTCTGAGTGAAATTATCCATTACAAGCTGAGTAAATAGCAAAGGAAGCAATAACACAAAGAAGAAGAGATAAGTTTTTATAACAATGAGAAGCAAGTTCCAAGCGTAAAAGAGAACTTGTTTTTTTGTCTTTTGCAGACTATATTTCACCCCTTCTCTCACAGTTTTTCTTTCAAAGAGGATTTTGGGAAGGGCAAACATGAAACGAACGGAAATATAAAGAAAAATCCAAGCAGATGCAAAAATCATCAAGCCTACTAGCCAGTGCTTGTCTTCCAGATAAGTTACGATAAAGTCTGGAATAACGATTTTATTTAAGTAATAAATTTTTAAAATTTTCCTGATGAAAGGAAAGAGCATGGCTACGTAGAAGAAAACAAAGGCCATCTTGCAGAAGCTCAAGCGTTTCATGAACAGAAAACTTTGCTGGAAAACTTTGCGACTATACTCAATCAAGGTTCTCTTTTCGTGGTAGAGAAGGTGACGCGCCCCAATAAAGAGGAGGCAAATCTGGAAATAGGCCACCAAAAGATTGATTACAATCAAGACGAGAAAGGCCAGACTGATTAAAGGAGAACTCGTGATAATGGCAAAAATATTATTATAAGAAATAAACAAATAGCCCGTCTGGCTTAGTAAAAGACCAGCAAGAAAAGAATTGAGAGGTAACCACAGATATTCCACCATCATGAAAATTAAGAAAAAGAGGAAGAGAACTTTATCTAGGTTGAGGTAAATTTTCCTAAAACCTAGTTTTTTAGGTTTTTCAGGTTTCATAAGCACTCCTAGTCTAGAAATTGAGATAAATCTAGCCCGCCAAAGGGATTCATGGATAGATTACTCTGTTCTTCTAATAATAGTTTTCCTTCGTCAGACTCCAGAAAGGCCTCATAAACACGCGCCGTCATGCGAGCATCTTCTAAACTATTATGTGACTTACCATGAAAGCCTAAGAAATTAGCTACAGTTTGTAATTTAAGATTTGCTATGCCGTGTAGGTCAGAACTACGGCGTTCAAAAGCCTCATCATATACATCAACCTTATACTGGTCACGATAATCAATACCATGCTCCAAGAGAATAGGCAAATCACTCTTAGCTGCATTATAACCTACGATAGGTAAGTTGCCAACAAATGCCTGAAAGTCTTTTAAAACTTTTTCTACTTTTGGCGCATCTTTCAAGGTTTCAGCTGTAATTCCTGTCAAACCATTGATAAAACTCTTTAAAGGCACGCTGGTATGAACATAAGAATCAAAAGCAGCGCTTTCTTGTCCATCTTGAAAGCGAACTGCTGATACTTGAATTAAATGGGTAATCCCTTCATGTTGATTAAATTCCAAATCAAAGGCGATATAATCTCTTAATTTTTCCATTATTTACCTCCGTTCCGACTCAGTTTAAACTATAAATAATAAAAGAAGCCATTAGGTTAGTTAATAACCCAAACAGCTTCTTTATTTTCCTCCAAATAGGCGAGCAAAAAAGCCTTTTTTGGTTGCTTGGACTTCTTCTTTTGCTTGGTCCAACTCGAGTTTCAAGCTTTCTTGATCCTTCATTGCTTGAAGAGTTAACTGTTGCTGTTGGTCCAATTGTTTGTCCTTTTCTGCAATCTGGCGGTCTTTGATGCGCATCTGCTCATCTTTTTCTGCCAGTTGCTGATCTTTGGCCTTGAGTTGCTCGTACAAACGAAGTATTTCAGCATTTTTCTCATCGACCAAGATTTCCATCAGTTCGCGTTGTTTGACATCTTCACTGACTGGTTCATCTTCAAAAATTGTTTTTTTATAAATTTCTTCTAGCTTGATTAAGCCACTTCGAGTAACTACAGTTACACCTTTGTCATTTTTTTTCGTGTCCTCTTCTGGAAGTTCTTTGACACGATTGTTGATTGCTTGACGAGATAGTCCTAAGACCTCTGCAATCTCACTGACGGTCATTTCAATACTCATAATATCCTCTGAAACGTTTTCTAGCTTTTCTTTATTTAAATCTTATCATAAGCCAGATAAACTGTCAAATTTCCACTTAATTCAAGGCCTTTAAAAAGGCTAGTAAGACTTGGGCAGAACGACGTCCAGCTTCGATAATAAACTCATCAAAAGAAATAGAGGCTTCGTGATTGGCATTGTCACTCATAGCACGAATGACTAGGAAAGGTAGTCCAAGAGCCTGAGCTGCTTGTGCAATAGCAGCCCCTTCCATTTCAACTGCTAAAACATCTGGAAAGTGGGACTTGATACTAGCAATCTTATCTTCTCCAGCTATAAAACTGTCCCCTGTAGCAATCAAGCCTAGATGCCAGGTCTGTTCTAATTGAGATAAACTTTCTTTAATCCTAGTGATAAACTTCTGATCTGATTCAAAGTAAAGAGGTTGACCAGCCATCTGACCATAAGCATAACCAAAAGCAGTCACATCCACATCATGGTAAGCTAGTCTATCTGCAATCACGACATCACCAACAGCAATCCCTTCGGCAAGAGCACCTGCTGATCCTGTATTAATAATGGCTTCTACTTGGAAATGATCAGCTAACACCGCTACACTCATAGCCGACATAACCTTCCCAATCCCACTCTGAACTAGAACGACTTCTGTATTGCCAACAGTGCCAGTGTAGTAGGTATTTCGCATGACTTGGACTTCTTGAGGTTTATCCAAATTCTGAGTCAAATGTATCAGCTCTTCTGGCATGGCAGCAATGATTCCAATTTTCATTTGATGTCCTTTCCAATTACAAGAGTTTCATTGCTAAAATTAACAAAATCAAGAGTAGGATAACAGCAAACAAGATACGATTGAGTTTTGAATTAAAACCATTTCTCTTGGTGTTCTCAATTCGGCGACTCTTGTGAATCGTTGGCTCTACTTCGATTGTTAAGGTATCCTGACTAAAACCGTGGTCTCTAGAACGTGAATAACCAAAATTTTGTGAAGACGTTGGTAGGATCTTTGTTTCCTCATCATCTTGAAGAGGTGGTCCTGAGATTTTCTCACCTCGGTTAGCACGTTCTATCATTTCGTCTGTTAATAAAGGTTTTCCCATGGATTACTCCTCTATTTCTTTTGTAGTTCCCAGTACTGAATCGCCATAATGGTCTTGGCATCACAAATATGACCTGACTGGATCAGGCTCTTGGCTTCCTCTAGACTTACTTCTAGGACTTCCAAGGTTTCATCATCATCTTGTGGGCGAGGATTTTCCACCTTGACCAAATCACTAGCAAGGTAGAGTTTTAGTTTTTCGTTGCAAAAACCAATCGCAGAATAGAAATCATATAAAAGCTCTAACTTAGCAGTGTAGGCAACCTCTTCTTCCAATTCACGAAGGGCAGCTGCCATTGGATCTGCATTTTCGCCAATTTCAAGTTTACCAGCGGGAATCTCATAAGAGACCGCCTCAATAGCCTTTCGGTATTGCTTAACGAGAACGATTTTGTCCTCAGCTGTCACGGCTAGTACACAAACAGCTCCATTGTGAAAAATCAAGTCACGTTGGGCAGTACCCTTTCCTTCTGCTAGTTCCACCTGATCTTGTACTAGTTTGAAAATAGGACCTTGATAGATTTCCTTCCGACTAATCGTTTTTTCTTCAAATTCCATGACAAACTCCTACTGGTTCTTCGGATGATGAGGTAAGCGTGTTGCGTACTCGTCTTTGTTAACTTGTCGTCCACGACCGATCGCAATGGCATCAGCTGGAACATCTTTTGTAATGGTTGAACCAGCTCCAACAAGAGAATTGTCACCTAATTCAACTGGAGCAATAATGGTTGAGTTTGAGCCAACAAAGACATTGTTACCGATAACAGTCTTGTATTTGTTTTTCCCGTCATAGTTTACTGTAATGGTTCCTGCACCAAAGTTAACATGGCTACCCACTTCACAGTTTCCGATATAGGTCAAATGACCCGCCTTGGTATTTTCACCGATTGAAGAGCCTTTAACTTCAACAAAGTTACCAATGTGAACTTGGGCAGCTAGGCTTGAACCTGGACGAATGTGGGCATAGGGACCGACTGTCACACCGTCCGCAACGCTACTTTCCTCAATCATGGAATTCGTAATCACAGCACCAGCCCCAATGGTGCTATCCACGATATAAGTTCCATTTGTTAAAATAGTCTCCGCCCCAATCTTCGTTTGACCTTTCAAGGTAACGTTGGCTTCAATTTGGACTTCAGGAGCAATCTCAACATCAATGTCGATGTAAGTTGCTTCTGGATTAACAAAGCTGACACCATTGACCATATGTTTTTGATTGATACGGCGGCGCATTACTGCTTCCGCAGTCGCAAGAGCTACACGGTCATTTACCCCAAGACTTTCATCAAAATCCTTGAGAGTATAAGCACCAACCTTCTCACCCGCATTACGGAAAATACCAATCACATCGGTAATATAATACTCACCTTGGGCATTGTTGGTGTTGATGTTTTTAAGAGCCTCAAAAAGACGTTCATTGTCAAATACATAAGTTCCCGTATTGATTTCCTTGATCTGCTTTTCAAAGTCTGTAGCATCTTTCTGCTCCACAATGCGAAGAACTTCAGCATTATCATTGCGGACGATACGACCATATCCAAAAGGATCAGCTGCTTCAGCTGTTAAAATCGTCGCAACATTTTTGTGATTGATATGGAAATCCAAGAGGTTTTTCAAGCTTTCACCTGTAACCAGAGGTGTATCCCCAGCGATAACCAAGGTGTGCCCAGTGCGATTTTGGAGAATGGGCTCTGCCATCATGACAGCATGCCCAGTTCCTAGTTGTTCTGATTGGGTAACAAAGTCTGTCTGACCAGCCAAGACTTGCTCAACTAGCTCAGCCTTGTGACCAACTACAGTAACTGTTTTTTCAGGTTGAATAGCACCAACACTACGAAAAACATGTTCCAACATCGAAATTCCTGCTACTTTATGAAGTACCTTTGGAAGATCTGATTTCATGCGAGTACCTTTACCCGCTGCTAAAATAATGGCATAATTTGACATACTATTCTCTTTTCTGTAAAAATTCCCTTATATTATACCATATTTTTACTTTTAAAGAACAAACAAACAGGTGGTTTTCTGAAAATCTCCTCTACCTGTCTACTTTTCTAAACTGTTTTCTTTGATTTTTTTGAATTTTTACGATAGACTAAGTAGATATGAGAAAAAAGATTCATCCAGCTATTATTTTTAGTTTATTTGGAATTTTCATAGCGATTTTACTCCTCAACAAACCAAGTTTTGAGGACCATCCTATCAAAACTAAACCAAATGCTCTTCAAGTTGAAACTCAAGCCTTGCATAATCTTGACAAGCCCATTATCGACGTCTCTGGTTGGCAAAGACCTGAGGAAATCAACTACGACATCTTGGCTCAAAATATTTCTGGTGTTATCGTTCGCGTGCACAATGGGGCTCAGCATACTGAAGCAAATGATGCTGCCTTTATCAATGGTGTCGATAAAGCTTATAAAAATCACATATCAGAATTTCAAAAACGGAATGTCCCTGTGGGGGTTTATGCCTACGTAGCTGGAAAAAGTAAAGAAGATATGGAGAAGGCTGCTGAAGTCTTCTACAACGCTGCTTCTCCCTACAATCCTAGCTACTACTGGTTAGATGTTGAAGAAAAAACAATGTCTGATATGAATGAAGGTGTTGAGGCCTTTCGTGCCAAACTGGCAGCTCTCGGTGCTAAAAATATCGGAATCTACGTTGGAGTTTATTTCATGCAAGAGCACAGTATCAGTACGGATAAGTTCTCTGCTATTTGGATTCCTTCCTATGGAACAGACTCTGGTTATTTTGAAACTAAGCCAAATACTGATCTGGACTATGATCTCCACCAGTACACTTCTAAGGGAAGAATTGCAGGATTTGAACATCATTTGGACATCAATTTGATTTCTACTGCTAAAGAGAAGGAAGAAACCTTCAGAAAACTATTTTTAAGACCATAAGACAAGTGAAAATAACAAACTTTTTCACTTGTTTTTTCATTTTCTCCCTGTCTGTGTTATAATTGATAAGATAGAGAAAGAATTTTATGAAATTGAGGATTTTATTATGTTTTCATGGATTGCACGAGTTATTAAAGGAATCGTCATCGCCCTAGGATTTATCTTGCCCGGGATTTCTGGAGGAGTTCTGGCCGCAATTTTGGGTATCTACGAACGAATGATTTCTTTTCTGGCTCATCCTTTCAAGGATTTTAAATCAAATGTCCTTTACTTTATCCCAGTAGCTATCGGGATGCTACTCGGAATTGGGCTATTTTCATATCCAATCGAGTATTTGTTAGAAAATTACCAAGTCTATGTTTTGTGGAGTTTTGCAGGAGCTATCATCGGTACAGTACCTAGCCTCCTTAAAGAATCTACTCGGGAGTCTGATCGTGATAAGATTGACCTAGTCTGGTTCTGGACCACCTTTATCCTTTCAGGAGTCGGGCTTTACGCGCTAAATTTTGTCGTAGGGTCACTCAGTGCTAGTTTTGCAAACTTCATCTTAGCAGGTGTTCTTTTAGCTCTTGGTGTCTTGGTGCCTGGTTTAAGTCCGTCAAATCTACTCTTGATTTTAGGACTGTACGCTCCAATGTTAACTGGCTTTAAGACCTTTGATTTATTTGGTACCTTCCTTCCTATCGGGATTGGTGCAGGGGCAACTCTCATTATCTTTTCAAAATTAATGGATCACGCCTTGAACAACTACCACTCGCGTGTGTATCACTTTATTATCGGAATTGTGCTTTCAAGCACCCTCTTAATTTTGATTCCAAATGCTGGAAATGCTGAAAGTATCCAATACACTGGACTTTCTATTGTGAGCTATGTTCTCATTGCCTTCTTCTTTGCGCTTGGCATTTGGCTTGGTATTTGGATGAGCCAGCTGGAGGATAAGTATAAATAATGGCAAAGAAAGTTAAGATTAAAAAAACCTTGGTCGAGCAGATCTTGACCAAGGCAGGGATTGAGCACACAGGGATTCAAATCAATGCGCTTGAAGGAGAACTTCCTCCTGAATACGACCGAAAACAGATTTTTAAAACCTTGGCTCTTTTGGGAGACAAGACAGGACCGATTATTGGAATTGTTCCCATAACGGAACACCTCGCCGAGAAAAAACTAGCAAAAGTTTCTGGCAATAAAAAAGTGAGCATGATTCCGCAGAAAGACTTAGAAAAAACAACAGGCTACATTCATGGGGCAAATAACCCAGTAGGCATTCGCCAAAAACACAATTATCCTATTTTTATTGATCAGACTGCTTTGGATTTGGACGAATTAATCGTCTCTGCTGGGGAAGTCGGACATAGCATCATCATCCGACCTCAAGACTTGGCCAGCTTTGTAAAAGCGGATTTTGCTGATATCTTGGAGGAAAGTAAGTAATGAAACTCTATTTTGTCCGTCATGGCCGCACTCTATGGAATCTTGAAGGACGTTTTCAAGGTGCTAGTGGTGACTCTCCCCTTCTTCCAGAGTCTATTGATATCCTAAAGCAACTTGGCCAGTATCTCAAGGAAATACCTTTTGATAAGATTTATTCAAGTGATTTACCTAGAGCGATTAAGTCTGCTGAGATTATCCAAAGCCAACTCCAAACACCCTGTCCTTTAGAAAGTATTCCAGGCCTGCGCGAATGGCAACTTGGAAAACTAGAGGGATTAAAAATCGCAACGCTCAATGCCATCTATCCACAACAAATCAAGGCCTTTCGCTATAATCTCGCTCAGTTTGATACGAAGATGTTTGAAGCAGAATCCCTCTACTCTACGACTCAGCGTACTATTCAATTTATCAAATCTCTGAAAGGAAGTCCGGCTAAAAACATTCTAATCGTTGGTCATGGTGCAAATCTCACTGCTAGCCTACGTACTCTTCTAGGCTATAAAGAGGCTCATCTTCGCAAAGATGGAGGCTTGGCCAATGCCAGTCTGACAATTTTGGAGACTGAGGATTTTGAAACCTTCACTCTGGAAAGATGGAATGACACTTCCTATCAAGAAAAATAATGGAACTTGATCCCAATGGTCAAGTTCTTTTTAGTTTTCAAAGAATATCCGTGAATTTCTCTGCTATTTATGATAAAATGGGAGTATCGTAAAAAATGACTCATCGTATTCAATTTTGAGTAAAATTAGGAGGAAACCATGTCTATAGAACATATGGAAGAACTAAATGACCAGCAGATCGTTCGCCGTGAAAAAATGGCTGCGCTCCGTGAACAAGGAATCGATCCCTTCGGAAAACGTTTTGAACGTACTGCTAACTCACAAGAACTAAAAGATAAATTTGCAGAACTCGATAAAGAACAATTACATGAATTAAATGAAACTGCTACTATCGCAGGACGCTTAGTAACCAAACGTGGTAAAGGTAAAGTCGGCTTTGCCCATCTTCAAGACCGTGAAGGTCAAATCCAAATCTACGTCCGTAAAGACGAAGTCGGTGAAGAAAACTACGAAATCTTTAAGAAGGCTGACCTAGGAGACTTCCTCGGTGTCGAAGGTGAAGTCATGCGTACTGATATGGGAGAGCTCTCTATCAAGGCCACACACATCACACACTTGTCTAAAGCACTTCGCCCGCTTCCTGAGAAATTCCACGGTTTGACAGATGTTGAAACGATTTATCGTAAACGTTACCTTGACTTGATTTCTAACCGTGAAAGCTTTGAACGTTTTGTAACTCGTTCAAAAATCATCTCTGAAATCCGTCGTTATCTAGATCAAAAAGGTTTCCTTGAAGTGGAAACACCTGTCCTCCACAACGAAGCTGGTGGTGCTGCTGCCCGTCCATTTATCACTCACCACAATGCCCAAAACATTGACATGGTGCTTCGTATCGCGACTGAGCTTCACTTAAAACGTCTTATCGTTGGTGGTATGGAGCGCGTTTATGAAATTGGCCGTATCTTCCGTAACGAAGGAATGGACGCCACTCATAACCCTGAGTTTACCTCTATTGAAGTTTACCAAGCTTATGCAGACTTCCAAGACATCATGGATTTGACGGAAGGTATTATCCAACACGCTGCTAAGGCAGTTAAGGGGGATGGTCCAGTAAACTATCAAGGAACTGAAATTAAGATCAATGAACCGTTTAAACGTGTTCACATGGTGGATGCTATCAAGGAAATTACTGGTGTTGATTTCTGGCAAGACATGACTTTCGAGGAAGCTAAAGCTATCGCTGCTGAGAAGAAAGTTCCAGTTGAAAAACATTACACTGAAGTTGGTCACATCATCAATGCTTTCTTTGAAGAATTTGTCGAAGAAACCTTGATCCAACCAACCTTTGTCTATGGACATCCAGTAGCTGTGTCTCCACTCGCGAAGAAAAACCCTGAAGACGAACGCTTTACTGACCGTTTCGAGCTCTTTATCATGACCAAAGAATACGGTAATGCCTTTACCGAGTTGAACGACCCAATCGATCAGCTTAGCCGTTTCGAAGCTCAAGCTAAAGCTAAAGAGCTTGGTGATGATGAAGCAACAGGTATCGACTACGATTACATTGAGGCTCTTGAATACGGTATGCCACCAACAGGTGGTTTGGGTATCGGTATCGACCGTCTCTGCATGCTCCTCACAGATACAACCACTATCCGTGACGTATTGCTCTTCCCAACAATGAAATAATACTCTTCGAAAATCAAATTCAAACCACGTCAGCGTTGCCTTGCCGTACTCAAGTACAGCCTGCGGCTAGCTTCCTTGTTTGCTCTTTGATTTTCATTGAGTATAAACTCTTATCCTCTGGCCCTTGCCAGAGGTTTTTTTGATGCAAAAAGAGACTCAATTTGAGGAAAAAATTTAGAAAATCTTTCCAGAATATAGTGAAATGAAATAAAATATGAACAAATTGATTGGGAAAGTCAAATCAATTTCTAGCAATGTTTTAGAAGTCACAGTATACTACTCCAGATTCAATCCGCTATATTAAATGGCTACTATGTTCTTCCCCAATTGATAAAAAGACTACGTTTTGCTAATCAAAACGCAGTCTCGTCCACTATTTTATTTCACTTTCCTTCTTGTACTTCTTTGGTTGCCACATCTTCTCCAAACCATTTTTGACTGATTTCTTGGAACTTACCATCCTTGTAAAGACTAGAAAATCCTTCATTTATCTTATTAACCAGGGTTGTATCTTCCTTACGTGCTCCAACTGCAAAAGCTTCTGTTTCTAGTCCAACTGTAAAAACATTATAATCGTTTAAAATGCCTTCTGCTTCTAAATAATAGTTTGCATAGACACGATCAATCAATAGGCCGTCAATTCGATCGTTTTTCAAATCAATCAAGGCTTCATTAAAGGTTTGGTATTGATTCGCTTCATTATTAGCGACAATATCCTTCAAAATCGCTGGCTTTCCTTCAAAGTCCGCATAACCAGATGAACCAGCTTGAGCTCCCAAAATCTTTCCAGTCATATCTTTTGCAGTCGTGATACCTGACGATTTCTTAGTAACCAATACCTGCTCATTCTTCATATATGAGTTACTGAATGCTACCTTTTCACGACGTTCGTCTGTAGCGGAATAGCCATTCCAAATCAGATCAATCGTTCCTTTTGTCAATTCAGCTTCTTTCAAATCCCAATCAATCGGTTGCCAATTTACCGTAATTCCGTATTTTTCAAAAACAGCTGTAGCTAAATCAATATCAAATCCTGCATAGGAACCATCTTTCTGAGCAAATCCCATTGGAACAAAAGTACTATCAAATCCAATGGTAATAGACTTGTTAGACTCGTACTTAGACCAATTATCTCCACTAGTTTCACTAGAATTTTTCCCACAAGCTGCTAAGAACAAAGCAGTCATTAGACTGACTAATACAAGCATCAATTT
This sequence comes from bacterium, assembly GCA_905221345.1. Classification (GTDB taxonomy): domain Bacteria; phylum Bacillota; class Bacilli; order Lactobacillales; family Streptococcaceae; genus Streptococcus. The sequence continues at coordinate 22,885 of CAJNCW010000001.1, read as the reverse complement.
TTTCATCATTTTTCCTCCTATTTAGGCTCTACTTTTAATAATACATCTGCAACATTTTCAGCGAATTGTAAATCGTGGGTAACCACAATTTGCGTCATCCCAAGTTCCTTATTTTGCAAAATCAGTTTTTCCACTTCCAAGCGTAATTCTGGATCCAAGGCAGAAGTTGGTTCATCGTAACCAATGATTTCTGGGTCGATCATCATAGCACGCGCCAAAGCCACCCGCTGCTTTTGCCCACCTGATAGTGAGAAGGGATAAGCATCTGCGTGCCCTGCTAGTCCTAACTGTTCCAAGAGTCCACGCGCCTTCTTCTCAGCCTCTTCCTGCTTCATTCCCATAGTTTTCACAGGCGATAAGGTCAAATTGTCTAAAACTGATAAATGAGGGAAAAGTTGAAAATCTTGGAAGACAAATCCTAGTAGGTTGCGCTTTTCTAGTTCGTCTAAAGCTAGAGATTCACCGTTATAGTAGATTTCTCCAGAATCGATAGTTTCCAGTCCGGCTAACATACGTAATAAGGTTGTTTTTCCGCCTCCTGATGGACCTACGATTGCCAGGATTTGCTTTTCAGGAATTGATAGGCTGAAATTAGTTAAGATTTGTTTGCCACCAAAGGCCTTGTTGATGTTGCGTAATTCTAACATGGCAACCTCCTATCTATAGTAACTGTACTTCTTCTCAACTTTTTTGGCAAGGATAGTCACAATACCAATCAAAATCAAGTAAATTGCTCCTGCCAAGAACATAGGAATCAGACTAGCATCACGGTTGGCTGCTGTCCGACTAGCCAAAATCAAATCTGAAATCCCTAAAGCATAGACCAAAGAAGTATCCTTGACCAAACTCATGACTTCATTAAATACACTAGGAAGAACAATTTTGGTCACCTGTGGTAAGATAATATAGCGCACTGTGGCAAAAGGGCTAAACTTCAAGACCTTAGCAGCCTCATATTGACCCTTAGGAATGGTATCAATCCCTCCACGGAAGATTTCAGCAAAGTAAGCTGCATAATTCAAAACAAAGGCGATAATAGCCGCAGGAAGGCGATCCAAACGAATCCCAATATTTGGGAGCACATAATAGATAAAGATCAATTGCAAGAGCAAGGGGGTCCCCCGCATGATCCAGATATAAATGTTGATCAGATAATGGAGGAGTTTCCAATGGACTTGCAAGGCAAAGGCAATCAAAACGCCCAAGGGAATAGAAAAAATCAAGACCAGTACAAAAACCTGTAAAGTCGTGCTTGCACCGCTCAATAAACTCGGTAATATCTCAAACAAATAAGACATACTACACCTCCTAAAAATAATTGTTCCTATTATAGCATAAATAAACAATTTATCAAGAATTTTTTGTAAAAAAATTCTGTTTCTTTTTGAAAATGAAAACCGTATCCATCAAAATGACTAGATACAGTTTCTCTTTATAGGATATTTTTAAAGTGTTTCTAAGAGTTCTTGCATTTGAACATCATCTGGGACTAGTTTTAAATAGGCTTCGGCTTGCACTTTGGCTTCTTCAAAATATCCCAATTCACGTAAGAGATAGCTATATTGCTCCAGAAACTCGGGATTGTCCTTGAGGTCAGATGACAGTTCTTGATAGAGTTCATAGGCCTTATCTAAATCCTCGATTTCCTGATATGAACGGGCAATCATCCACTTGGTCAGGAGGTTTTCAGGTTCTTGACTTTGGAGAGCGATAATGTCCTCAAACCGATCTTGTTCCATATAAATGGTCGCAAGGCGAAGGAAAATTTCTTCTGTATCCTCTGCATCTTCTTTGGCAGTAAGGAGAAACTGCTCTGCAGCACCAGAATCATGCAATTCATACGAAAACTGTGAGGCTGCTAGCAAGAGACGAGTCTCAAATGGATTTTTCTCCAATCCTTGTTTAGCGATACGAAGTGCCTCTTCCACCTGATGTTCCTTATGCAACGCTTGACTATAACCATATTCATATCCTTCAAAATCTGGTGAAATGGTATCAATCTGCTTAAAGTAAAGAACAGATTTTTGATACTCTTCTTGGTCAAAGTAAAGACTAGCCAGTTCAAAGGCAGTTTGGTCATCGTACTCTAATTCTAAAGCTTTTTCTAAGAATTCAGTTGCAGCTTCAAACTTACCTAACTGGGCATAAGCGTGGCCAATTCGCTGATAAGTTGAGACACCCGTTTTCTCATAGATAGAGCGATTGTCTAATTGAGCATAACCCTGAATAGCTTCCTGATAATTCCCTAACTCGCTATCCAACTCAGCCAAACCAAAAGCTAATAAGGCATCATCTGAGTAATTTAAGGCTTCCAGTAACTTTTCACGCGCTACATCTGTCAATCCTTCCAACTGATAGAGGTCTGCTTTCAAGACCAAGGCCGATACATACCAGTCACTTTCGGGTGTGATTTCCTCAAGGTAAGCAAAAGCTTCCTCAACATTGCCATCCTCGCTAGCAATGCTGGCTAAGTTCAGATTCACTTCTGGGAATTCTGTAACGATATGTTGATAAATTTCTTTTGCTTGAGGATAAAAGCCAATTCCCTCTAGATAGCTTGCTAGTTCATAGAGAACCTCACTTGAATCTGTTTCGAGGGCTTTGTGAAAATACTGATCCGCTTTGGTTAAATTCTGTTCATCCAAAGCTTGGAGCATGCGTTGACTATTGTTCACTCTTGATTTCCTCCCCTTCTTCTTCATACAGACCGCTGACTTTTTTATACCAGTTAAAGATAGCTGAGATAACGACCTTAGCAGAGGCATAGACAGGAATTCCCAGCAAAACTCCCCAAATACCAAACATAGAACCTGAAGTTAGGAGAACAAAGAGAACATTGATCGGATGGATGTTCAGTTGGCTACCTAAAATAAGCGGGGAAACGAAGCGACCTTCAATCGTTTGTTCAACAATAAAGACAATCACAACCTTCAATAGCATGACAGGTCCTGCTATTAAACCTAAAACAAGGGCAGGCAGCATTGCAAGAAAACTACCTAGATAAGGGACTAGATTTAGAATACCAGCGGTAATACCAAGAGTCACAGCGTAGCGTAAACCGATAATCTTAAAGAAGATAATAAACATAATCGCCACGATAATAGCAACTGTAACCTGTCCTCTAACATAGTTTGACAACTGTTTATTGACATCCGATAGAACTTGTCCTACTGGTTCTTTTAACTTGTTTGGGATGAATTTAGTCAGGTAATCCCGCAAGCCTTTCCCATCTCTCAAAAGATAAAAGAGCATGAAAGGTACGATAATAACCGCCACAATGACCTGGGAAACGCTACTGATAAAGGCGCTGACCCAGTTGACGGCTTGAGAAGAAATTTTGCTGGCCCATATCGTTGCTTCTGTAGAAACATTTGCAAGAACCTGCTCCAACTGAGGTCTAAAATCATCTGGCAAGCGTTTGGTTACAAGGTCATTGATAACCATATCAGCATCCTTAAGATAAGTCGGCACATTCTTCGCAAAATTTAAGACCTGGCGTTGCAGATTTGGAATTGCGACTGCCAATCCCCAAATGATAAAGAGTCCAATAATAACAAAAACAATACTAATGGCAAGGACACGATTGATCTTGTGCTTCTCCATCCAGTCAACAATCGGATTGAGGAGATAATAAAGTAAACCAGATAAAATAACTGGCAACATCACAACTCCTAAAAAGTCCAATACCGGTAAAAAGATAAAACTAATTTTACTTAGAATGAAAATGTTTAACCCCAGTAACAAGGTTACTAAAAATACAGTGATGGCTTTATTATCTAAAAACCACTTAAAAAACCAAGATAGGCTAAAATGTTTCTCTTTATGTTCCATAAATACATCCTTTCTGTCATTCTCTCATTATACCATTTTTAAACTAAAATAACTCTTTTTTAAAGTGCTTACATGAATGAATCTAGTGCTTCATGACTGCCATTTTGTGGTATAATGAACATATCATTATTAAGAGGTATGGACATGAAAGAAACTGTTTATTTTGGAACTTACACTCGTCGCTTATCTAAAGGGATTTACAAGGCAGATTTTGATACAGAAACAGGCCAGCTTGCAAATCTTGAACTCTTTGCTGCTGAACCAAGTCCAACCTACCTTGCCTTTGACCAACAGCAACACTTATACACTGTAGGGAGCCAGGATGGCTTAGGTGGAATCGCTGCTTACAAGACAGATGGCACTTTGCTAAACCATGTGGTTGAAGAAGGCGCTCCCCATTGTTATGTGGCAGTGGATGAAAAGCGTAGTCTCGTTTACGGGGCCAACTATCATAAAGGTCAAGTTCTGGTTTATAAGCGTCAAGCTGACGGCAGCCTCGCCCAAACGGATCTGGAGCAGCATAGCGGACACGGTCCTCATGAAAACCAAACTTCCCCTCATGTCCACTTTACAGATCTAACACCTGATCAGTATCTCGTCACATGTGACCTAGGTACGGACGAGGTGACGACCTATGATGTTAGTCTAGAAGGAAAACTAAGTAAACTCTCTACCTATCACAGCCAAGCTGGAGCAGGTGCTCGCCACATCGTTTTCCACCACCACTATAAGATTGCCTACCTCATCTGTGAACTTAATAGTACCATTGAAGTCTTGATTTACGATGGTGTTGGTGAATTTGAACGCATGCAAGTCATTTCAACCTTACCAGATGGATATGAAGATTTTAATGCTACTGCTGCCATTCGTCTTTCAAAAGATGGCAAATACCTCTATGCATCCAACCGAGGCCATGATTCCATTGCAGTCTATACAATCCTCGCTGATGGCAGTCTGGAATTATTAGAGATCGTACCAACACATGGACAAAATCCACGTGATTTCGACCTAACTCCTGATCAAGAGTTTCTCATTGCTGTTCATCAAGATTCTGATAATGCAACCGTCTTTAAGCGTAATCCTAAAAGTGGTCGTCTTGCAGAGCTTTCTAACGACTTCCATGTCCCTGAAGGAGTCTGCATCAACTTCCCACATTAAAAAAATGAACTTGAAATTCAAGTTCATTTTTTGATTATAGCTTATTTCCGACATTGATACGGTTAATAGCACGTTGAAGAGCAATCTTAGCGCGACGTTCTTGGTCAATCAAATGCTTGTCTTGTGCTTCTTCAATTTCACGTTCGGCGCGAAGTTTAGCACGCTCAGCACGGCTAACATCAATATCACGAGCACGTTCTGCTGAGTCTGCAATGATAGTAATGATGTCATTGGCAATCTCGATAATCCCTCCGTTCACTGCAATCCAGTTCACATGAGTATCATCATCGATTCGTTTTACCTTCACTTCATCAACCGCTAAAACCGCAATCATATTTTCATGTCGTGGCAAGATCCCCATCTCACCATCCAGAGTTCGTACCGATACAAAGCTGGCATGGTGATCATAGACGAGGCCATCTGGTGTCACGATCTGGACAGTTAACTGAGCCATAGATCACCTCTTAAAATCCCATTTTTTCAGCTTTTGCAATAACATCTTCGATTGAACCGACACCACGGAAGGCGTCTTCTGGTAAGTGGTCATGTTTTCCATCAAGGATTTCCTTGAAACCACGAACTGTTTCTGCTACTGGTACATAAGAACCAGGTTGGCCAGTAAATTGTTCAGCAACGTTGAAGTTTTGTGACAAGAAGAATTGGATACGACGGGCACGTGCAACCAAGGTCTTTTCTTCATCAGAAAGTTCATCCATACCAAGGATAGCAATGATATCTTGCAATTCATGGTAACGTTGAAGGACACGCTTGACTTCAGCAGCAACTGCATAGTGCTCCTCTCCAACGATCTCAGGTGCCAAGGCACGAGAGCTTGAAGCCAATGGGTCAACGGCTGGGTAGATACCCAACTGTACCAACTTACGTTCCAAGTTTGTTGTTGAATCCAAGTGAGCGAAGGCTGTTGCTGGCGCTGGGTCAGTATAGTCATCCGCTGGCACATAGATAGCCTGGATAGAGGTTACAGAACCTTTCTTAGTTGATGTGATACGCTCTTGCAATTGACCCATTTCCGTAGCAAGTGTTGGTTGGTAACCAACGGCTGAAGGCATACGCCCCAAAAGGGCAGATACTTCTGAACCAGCCTGAGTGAAACGGAAGATATTGTCAATGAAAAGAAGCACATCTTGGCCTTCTACATCACGGAAGTATTCGGCGATTGTCAAACCAGTAAGAGCAACACGCATACGTGCTCCTGGTGGCTCATTCATCTGACCAAATACCATGGCTGTTTTCTCGATAACGCCTGATTCTTTCATTTCCCAGTAAAGGTCATTCCCTTCACGAGTACGTTCCCCAACACCGGTAAATACTGAAATACCACCGTGTTCTTGGGCAATATTGTGAATCAATTCTTGGATCAAGACAGTTTTACCAACTCCGGCACCACCGAAGAGTCCAACTTTACCACCTTTTAGGTAAGGGGCAAGAAGGTCGATAACCTTGATCCCTGTTTCCAAGATTTCAGATGAGGTAGACAATTCATCAAAAGTTGGAGCTTTCTTATGAATTGGTTGACGCTCAGCGTCTTCAGCGAAAGGAGCATCCAAGTCAATGGTATCTCCCAAAACGTTGAAGACACGTCCCAAAGTTTCTTTACCTACTGGTACAGAGATTGGACGGCCTGTGTCCAAAACTTCCATTCCACGAGTCAAACCATCTGTTGATTCCATGGCGATAGTACGGACCATACCATCACCCAACTCCAAGGCTACTTCAAGGACGATTTTTGTTTTTCTTTCGTCATTTTTGTAGACGACAAGTGCATTGTTAATCTCAGGAAGTGTTTCCCCTGCTGCAAACAAGACGTCTACAACGGGTCCGATAACCTGAGCAATTTTACCTGAACTCATCTCCTTCTCCTATTCTATATAAGATACTGTCGGTTCCTAGGTAACCTAGGTCCTAAGTTCATTTTGATACGAGGGAGGGGAGGCCTTATTCTAAGGCACTAGCCCCCGCTACGATTTCTGTAATTTCTTGTGTAATCGCCGCCTGTCTGGCACGGTTATACTGGATTGTCAAATCATTGATGACCTTCTTGGCATTATCAGTCGCCGTTTGCATGGCTGTCATACCTGCAGCATTCTCAGCTGTCTTGGCATCGATGATAGCCCCGTATATCATACTTTCTGCAAACTGTGGCAACAACTGTTCTAGAATCTCATCACGGCTAGTTTCCAACTCAAAGGTCAAGCTATACTCTTCATCCGCTTCATTTGGATCTAAGTCAACGATTGGCAGCATTTGTTCCACACGCATTTGACTTGTGAGAGTATTAACATGATGGTTGTAACAAACATACAATTCATCAAAAAGTTCGTTTTGGTACATCTCAATCGTTTTTGAAATAATTTTACGAACTTCATCAAAACTAGGTTGATCTGCCAAGCCACGTAGTTCATAGATTGGCTGAATTCCACGAGCCTTAAAGAAATCAGCTCCCATACCACCGATACAGATTATCTCAAAATCTTTACCATCTGGATGGTATTCTTCTTTCAACTCCATTACAGCTTTCAGGATGGAAGCATTATAACCTCCAACCAAGCCGCGGTCTGAAGTGATAACGATATAGCCTGTTTTCTTAACTGGACGACTGATGAGCATCGGATTGGTAGAACCACCAGATCCGTTACCATGCAGAATATCCGTCAAAAGCTTGCGAACCTTCTGAGCATAAACTTGGAAGTTGCGCGCTGCTTCTTCAGAGCGACCTAACTTGGCAGCCGATACCATTTGCATGGCATTAGTGATTTGACTCGTATTTTTGGTTGAGGCGATTTTTGTTTTAATATCATTTAGAGATACTGCCATCTGACACCTCTATTCTTATTGGAAGCTGGATTGATTGAGAAACTCTGTAATCGCAGCATCCAAGACTGCTTCTTCTGGCAAGTCTTTTGTTTCACGAATGGTTTCCAAAATCTCTGGATGTTGCGCATCAAAGAAAGTATGGAACTCTTCCTCAAAACGAACAATGTCATCTACAGGAATCGTATCCAAGAAACCATGTGTCAAAGCATAGAGAATAGTTACTTGTTTCTCAACAGGTAGTGGTTTATGGACTGGTTGTTTCAATACTTCTACAGTACGACGCCCACGGTTTAACTTAGCCTGTGTTGCTGCATCCAAATCAGAACCAAACTTAGTGAAGGCTTCCAACTCACGGTATGAAGCAAGGTCGATACGGAGTGTACCAGCTACTTTCTTCATAGCTTTAATCTGTGCCGAACCCCCTACACGGGATACAGATGAACCCGCATCGATGGCTGGACGAATACCTGCATTAAAGAGACCATCGCCAAGGAAGATTTGTCCGTCAGTGATAGAAATCACGTTAGTTGCGATATAGGCAGAGATATCTCCTGCTTGTGTCTCGATAAATGGTAGGGCTGTAATAGATCCGCCACCAAGTTCATCAGAAACCTTAGCTGAGCGCTCAAGCAAACGACTGTGGAGGTAGAAAACATCACCTGGGAAGGCTTCACGGCCTGGTGGACGACGAAGCAAGAGGGAAAGCTCACGATAAGCGACCGCTTGTTTTGAAAGATCATCATAAACGATCAAAACATGCTTGCCTTGGTACATAAATTCTTCTGCCATAGCTACCCCAGCATAAGGAGCTAGGAAGAGCAATGGAGATGGTTGTGAAGCAGAAGCTGTCACAACGATTGTGTAGTCCAAGGCACCGTACTGACGAAGTGTTTCTACTTGCGTACGAACTGTTGATTCTTTTTGTCCAATCGCTACATAGATACAGATCATATCTTGCCCTTTTTGGTTCAAGATTGTATCAATCGCAATAGTTGTTTTCCCTGTCTGACGGTCACCAATAATCAACTCACGTTGACCACGACCAATCGGTACAAGGGCGTCAATAGCTTTCAAACCTGTTTGTAATGGTTCTGATACAGACTTACGTTGCATAACGCCAGGAGCTGGCGCTTCTACTGGACGAGTCTTGTCAGTATGGATGTCACCAAGACCATCAACTGGACGACCAAGTGGGTCGACAACACGTCCGATTAGGCTATCCCCCACAGGTACTTCCATGATTTTACCTGTACGGCGAATAGTATCACCTTCACGAATATCTGTAAAGTCTCCAAGGATGATAATCCCAACGTCTGTAGACTCCAAGTTTTGCGCCATCCCATAAGAGCCGTTTTCAAAAATCAACAGCTCTCCACTCATGGCATTTTCAAGACCGTGAGCACGCGCAATTCCGTCCCCGATATAGGTTACAACACCTGTTTCAGACACATCAAAATTGGGTTTGAAATTTTCAATTTGTTGCTTAATTAAAGCGCTGATTTCTTGTGCGTTAATTGCCAAAAGAACACCACTTTCTATTTCAAATTTTCTTTAACAACTCGAAGTTGTTGTTTAATACTCACATCAATTGTCTTGTGATTAGCAAAAATGACAAAACCACCAATGAGTCCTTCATCAATTTGTTCTTTGATACTCCGTACTTTCAGAGACATTTTTTTCTCTATCAAGGGAAGCAAACGTTCCTTCTGTTCAATCGTTAAAGGATGAGCTGAAGAAATCGTGACTACAAAATGATTGGTTTCTCTTTCAAGACGATTCAAACAATCAACAATGATATCATAAAAAAGATTTGCTCTGTGATTGTAAATCAGAACCTGAATAAAGTTTTGCATTAAAGGTGAGACAGAGTCTTGAAAGAAACCAACTGTTTTTTCCTTATCAGACTCATCAACTGCCACCTGAGCTAAAAAAGAAGGTAAGCCCGTTTCTTCTGCAACTTGTTTGATTTGATCCAAGTCTGAAAAAATCCGGTCCTCTTCTCCTTTTTCAATCACTAATTGGACAAAAGGCATGCTGTACTTTTCAATGACCTTTGCTGTTTTCTTGTCCATTAGGCTTCTCCTAGCTGATCGATATATTGATCAATGAGTTCCTTATGAGCATGACTGTCAAGGTTTTTTGAGATGATTTTACCAGCGAGACTAATCGTCAAATCTGCCACCTCGCCCTTAACACTTTGCAAAGCTTCAGCTTTATTCTGAGCAATTTCTTGATTCGCCTTCTCTTTTAAGCGACCTGCTTCAACTTTAGCATCTGCCAGAATATTTGCTTTACTCTTCTCTGCAGTCTCTTTAGCATTTTCAATGATTGTTTTGGCTTCGTTGCGACTACCAGCCAATTCATCTTCACGTTTTTGGGCAAGAGTTTCTGCTTTTTGACGAGCTTGTTCAGCTCCATCAATATCAGCAGCAATTTTATTTGCCCTTTCTTCGAAGACACTTGTCAAGTTTGACCACGCATATTTCTTAACTAAGACAATCAAAAGGATAAAAGAGCCAGCGATTAAAATAAAGTTACCAATTAATTCACCTACTGTTACGTGCATCTGTTACTCCTTTCTACTCTTCATCATTAATTTTATTTCCTAGATACATAGAAGACAAGACTGTGAATACATAAGCCTGAACACAGGAAATAAACACAGAAAACGCCGTCCAGACTAGATTGGTAACAAATGCGACTGGATACCAATAAAGAGCCTGATGAGAAAGTGTGATAAGCAGACTAGCCATCACTTCTCCGGCAAAGATATTTCCGAACACCCGCAAAGCAAGTGATAGGAAATTCGTGACTTCTTCAAGGAGATTCATCGGTGTCATAAATCCTGGGGTAACAAAACCTTTCAGATACTTTTTAACACCACGGCGACGAATTCCTTCTATATGGGTCATCAGGATAATTCCAAACGACATGGCCAAGTCAAATTGAAGATTGGCTGTTGGCGATGTCCAAAGGTTTGTCCCATCTGTAGTTTGAAGTTTTGCCATCAAACCAAGATTGTTTGCGATCACCATAAAAAGAAATAAACATAAGTAAAAGAGTGAGTAATCTTTCATGTACCGTGAGCCTACATTAGGTTCTGTAAATCCGACTACGAAGTCATAGAGATACTCCAGTACATTTTGCTTTCCTTTGGGTTTCACAGTCATATTCCGACTTGCCCAATAGATAAAGCCAAAAATAACTACTACTGACAGCAAGGTCAAGGCAGTCAAGGTCAAATCAAAGGTAACAGGACCAATATTGATGGTTGGATTGATACTTTCTTCCATCTAGAATCCTCCCTTTTCCATTTTATACTTCTCTTTATTTGATGATAAATGAAAATACGAGAGTTACAAAGAATGTTCCTTCAATAAAGGCAATCCCCATGATCATTAAGCTACGCAATTGTGGAATGATGTCTGGTTGGCGAGCTGCTGACTTGAACAAACCGTTCATCAACATACCTTCTGCAAGGGATACACCCATACAGGCAAGACAAAGACCGAAAAATGTTAAATTCATGATGAATTCTCCTTTTATTTAAAATTTACTTACTTAGTTTAGTCCTAAAATTTTGATTTGTCAACTTTTTACTCACGTTGAAAGCGTTTCAGATAATTTATTTCTATTTTTGCCATTTTTATCCTATTATATAGAAAAATTTCTCATTTTAGAGCGAGTGTTTTTCCACTTTCACTCTGTTTTCTGAAAAAATTGAAAAAATCCAAGTTTGAAACTTGGATGAATTCATTTTATTTAAAATAATAGGAATAGTGTTGTTTACAACCTGGATTAAATGGAGCACCGCAATAAGGACAAACTATCTGTTTTTGATATTCTTGAAATGTCATTGTCCTCTTACAAGCCCCACATAAAATCGGTTGATCCTCGGTAAGCGCCAAGGGATAGGGCGAAAATACATGCGTTTCTATAGTATTGTGACACTGATAGCAAGCATAGTATTTTTTACATTCATAGCACTGAAGAGAAACGATGTCCTTTTCACCATGATAGTGAACACATCTGCTTTCATTATCTACCAAAAATCCTTGTGCTTGAATCATTCACTTTTCCTTGTCTAGGCACGAACTGTAACGCTTGTTCCGTCTTCTTTATAGAGATTGATAAGACCTTCCTTGAGAGCGCGAACCATATCCCCTGCTTGAACAGGTTGAGGAACCTTGATGGTCAAGAGTTCCATTGGATTTGGAGCACGGTCGATTTTATTTCCTTTAGAATCATGAAGATCTTCGATATAGGTTTCAAAATGACGGAAACCTGAGCCGTAGAACTCAACTTGGTCACCTTCGTTGATAACGTTTCGTTGACGAATAGTTGCCGTTTGAGTCGAATCATCATAAGAAACGACTTCAGCGACAAACTTATATTCAGGGATTTTACGACGTGCACCAAACAACTGTTCATTTTCTGTTGGTGTACCGTAGTAGAAACCTGTTGCCAATTCACGTTGGGCAACCTTCCACATCTCATCCACCAAGTCCTGTTTGATGGCTTCAAACTTCTCAGGACTTTCAAGATAAGCATCCACAGCCGCCTTGTAACAGTTGGTCACAGTTGAAACATAGTGAATAGATTTCATACGGCCTTCAATCTTGAGACTGTCTACACCGTTTTCGATCATATCTGGAATATGGTCAATCATGGACATGTCAACGGCTGACATTGAAAATTCTTCTGGAATTTCACCTTTCAGACTTTTACGTTCTTGACCAAAAGGCATGTCGTAAAGATCGTATTTCCAGCGGCAAGACTGAGAACAACCACCACGGTTGGCATCACGCATACTCATGTGGTTTGATAGCGTACAGCGACCTGAATAGGAAATACACATAGCTCCATGGACAAAGGCCTCAATTTCTACATCAGTGCGTTTGCGAATCTCTGCCAATTCTTCCATTGAAACTTCACGGGCCAAAACCACGCGAGTTAGACCAAGTTCTTTCCAGAACTCTAAAGTTTCATAGTTCGTCGCACTGGCTTGGGTTGAAAGGTGGATTTCAAGACCTGGTGCTTCTGTTGCTGCAATCATAATCAAGGCCGGATCTGACACGATAACTGCCGCAATCCCGATGTCACGCAACTTACGGAACCATTCTCCGGCACCAGCTTCGTTTCCTTCGTGCATGACCATGTTGGCAGCCACATAGACCTTAGCACCATACTTGGCTGCGAACTGGACGCCTTCTTCCATCTGTTCAAAGGTAAAGTTTCCAGCACGGCTACGAAGACCATAGGCTTGCCCACCGATAAAGACAGCATCTGCACCATATTGAACAGCTACTTTCAGTTTTTCTAAAGTCCCTGCAGGTGATAAAACCTCAGGACGTTTTAATGTTTTTGTCATTTTTTCTCCTATTTGCAATATAAAAGTTTGACGTTTTTCCTTCTCATTTTATAGTAAATAATAGATAAAATCAAGCCTAGACAGATTGTTTTGACAATTCTAATCTTTTCTAAAACAAAAAACTAGCCTTTCTAGACTAGTTATTTTCAAGATAAAATTCAAAGCGTTCACCCACGTATTGACTCTTTACATACTCGAAAGCCGTCCCATCTTCAAGATAAGAGACCTGAGTCAAGGCTAAAATGGCATGCCCTTTTTCAACTTCCAGATAGTGAGCTATCTTTTCCTTAGCCAACCTTGCATAAATGGTCTGTTGGGATTTGCCAATCCGGTAGCCATGTTCCTGCAAGGTTTGAAAGAAGTGACTAGTTACCTCTTCTTTTTTGAAATCCTTAATAAATTTCTCAGGAATGGATGCGACTTCATAGACTAGCGGTACTTGGTCAGCATAACGCACCCGTTCCATACGAATAATATTCTCTGTCGGAGTAATCCCTAGCTTTGCGACCTCTTGCTCATTTGGAATGGTTCTTCTGTAAGAAATGAGTTGGCTAGAAGGTACTTTCCCCTGAGATTTGACAATCTCCGTAAAACTGGTCGTCCCCCGCATTTTTTCTTGAACACGAGTGCTAGAGACAAAGGTTCCGCTTCCTACTCTGCGCTCCAAGACCCCTTCTTCAACCAAAAGAGAGATGGCTTGGCGCAAGGTCATCCGGCTAACCTGAAACAGCTCTGCCAAATCTCGTTCACTCGGAAGTCTTTCTCCAATCTTCCAACGATGCTCATCTATGTCCTTTTTGATCTGATCGTGGATTTTCATATAAGCTGGTAACATGCTTTTTCACTTCTTTTCTTTATTTTCTCTATTGTACCGTATTTGCCAATAAAAAGTCAAACTTTGCCTTGTTTAGTTGGTAATTCGCCCCTATTTGTGATAGAATATTGAAAAAGATATTTCTTTTGAGAAAGGAAAAAGATGAGCAACATTTCAACTGATTTGCAAGATGTCGAAAAAATCATCGTGCTGGACTATGGTAGCCAATACAACCAGCTGATTTCACGCCGTATTCGTGAAATTGGTGTTTTTTCAGAGCTAAAAAGTCACAAAATCTCAGCTGCAGAGGTTCGTGCGATTAACCCTGTAGGGATCATCCTCTCTGGTGGACCAAACTCTGTATACGAAGATGGTTCATTTGATATTGACCCAGAAATTTTTGAACTTGGCATTCCAATTTTGGGAATCTGCTATGGTATGCAACTTTTAACTCATAAACTTGGAGGAAAAGTCGTCCCTGCTGGTGATGCTGGTAACCGTGAGTATGGCCAATCACCACTTACTCATACCACTTCTGCCCTCTTTGAAGGGACTCCTGAAGAACAGATTGTTTTGATGAGCCATGGCGATGCTGTTACAGAGATTCCAGCTGATTTTGTTCGTACTGGTACTTCTGCTGACTGTCCTTATGCAGCTATTGAAAACCCTGACAAGCACATCTATGGTATCCAATTCCACCCAGAAGTGCGCCATTCTGTATACGGAAATGATATCCTTCGCAACTTTGCCCTTAACATCTGTAAGGCTAAAGGCGACTGGTCAATGGACAACTTCATCGACATGCAGATCAAGAAAATCCGTGAAACTGTAGGTGACAAGCGTGTTCTTCTCGGTCTATCAGGTGGTGTTGACTCTTCTGTTGTTGGAGTTCTTCTTCAAAAAGCAATCGGTGATCAATTGATCTGTATCTTTGTAGACCACGGTCTTCTCCGTAAGGGAGAGGCTGACCAAGTTATGGACATGCTTGGTGGTAAGTTTGGTTTGAACATTGTCAAAGCAGATGCTGCTAAACGTTTCCTTGACAAACTTGCTGGCGTTTCTGACCCTGAACAAAAACGTAAAATCATCGGTAACGAGTTTGTTTATGTATTTGATGACGAAGCAAGCAAGCTTAAGGATGTGAAATTCCTTGCTCAAGGAACGCTGTACACTGACGTGATTGAGTCTGGTACAGATACTGCTCAAACCATCAAATCACACCACAATGTTGGTGGTCTTCCAGAGGACATGCAATTTGAGCTGATCGAACCATTGAACACTCTTTATAAGGACGAAGTTCGTGCTCTCGGTACCGAGCTTGGTATGCCAGACCACATCGTATGGCGCCAACCATTCCCAGGACCAGGACTTGCTATCCGTGTCATGGGTGAAATCACTGAAGAAAAACTAGAAACTGTTCGTGAGTCTGATGCTATCCTTCGTGAAGAAATTGCCAAAGCTGGTCTTGACCGCGATATCTGGCAATACTTTACTGTCAACACTGGCGTTCGTTCAGTCGGTGTTATGGGTGACGGTCGTACTTACGACTACACAATCGCCATTCGTGCCATCACTTCTATCGATGGTATGACAGCTGATTTTGCCAAAATTCCATGGGAAGTTCTTCAAAAGATTTCTGTACGTATCGTAAACGAAGTAGACCACGTTAACCGTATCGTCTACGACATTACAAGTAAACCACCAGCAACCGTTGAGTGGGAATAGAGTTAATAAGTTAAAAAAGTCCTAGAAATCAATATTTCTAAGGCTTTTTCTTTCACGTTTTCAAAATCAGAAATTTTTGTAATATAGAGAGTCCCTGAGCTTCAACTCCTCTTTTTAAATCCCTAAAACCATGCTATAATATAATAAGTATAGCTCCAATAACCTGACTATAAAAGTCAGCGATAAAGATTTCTTACATCATCCGTAAGTGTTATTCTACTCTGATTCATACTATAATAAAAGTAACAAAAGATGGAGGTGTTTCACATGGAAACAATTTTACGAGTAGAATCATTAACAAAGCATTATGGAAAAGAGCCGAATATCACTAAGGCCTTGAACGGCATATCTTTTCAAGTTGTCAAAGGTGAGTTCTTAGGGATTATGGGGAGCAGTGGATCTGGAAAAACAACCCTTCTTAACTGTCTCGCCACTATCATCAAGCCAACTGACGGATCCATTCAAATGCAAGAAAAGGATTTAGGTCAATTAAAAGGTAGTCAGTTAGCTGATTATCGTGGCAAGGAAATTGGTTACCTCTTTCAGAATTTTGAGCTTTTGGACAATCTGACAGCCAAAGAAAATATTTTACTCCCCTTGTCTTTGCACAAGGTCGATGCCAACGAAAGCAAGGTTCGGTTAGAATTGCTTTCCCAATATCTGGATATTTCTGACCTTCTGGATAAGTTCCCATCTCAATTATCAGGTGGTCAACGGCAAAGGGTAGCTGCTGCACGCGCCTTGATTTTAGACCCTAAGATTGTATTTGCAGATGAGCCCACAGGGGCTTTGGACTCAAAAAATGCGACCATTTTAATGCAAAAATTATCCGAAATGAATCAAGTTGAAGAAACCACCATTCTCATGGTGACCCACGATTCAGTTGCAGCCAGCTTTTGCAACCGCATCTTGTTTATCCAAGACGGAAAACTATTCCATGAAATCCGACGCGATTATCCAAGAGAAAGTCAAGAAGATTTTTACCACAGAATACTAAAGGTCATGGCTGCACTGGCTGGAGGTGATGGCAATGTTTTCTAAATTAGTCTCAAGAAATAGCAAGAGAGATCGAAAGAATAATGGCTTGTACTTCAGTTCTATGGTTCTTTCTATTATCTCCTTTTACATCATCCTTTCTTTGTCCCATCAAGATGTGATGGTATTTCTAAAACAAATAGAGAGTCATGCTGTAGATAAACTCTTTAGCATGATTCCCATTCTTTACGTAGCAACGCTCTTTATTCTCTTTTTTCTAGTCTACTTCGCAAGCAGTATGCAGATGGAAAGGAGAAAACATGAATTTGGCGTCTATCTCACACTGGGAATGCGAAAAAGCAAACTGTTCTTGCTACTTCTGCTCGAGGATTTGAGAAACAGTGTCCTTGCCCTTGGAATAGGCCTTCCTATTTCTATCTTGATTTCAGAACTGATCAGCCTAATAACCGCTAAAATTGTGGGACTAGGGATTATTGAGCATCAATTTTCTCTATCTACTACAGCTCTACTCTATACAGTCATCGGCTTCCTAGCCGTAAAATTAGCTGTTTTTGTCCTTTTAAGTGCAAAAACAGCCAATAAGGAAATCGGAAACCTGCTATCCTATTCTCCTTCTGGGATGAAGAAACTACTCCCCAAGGGGGTGTACCTTCTTGCTTACGTCCTAGGAATTTTACTTCTCGGAACAGCCTATTACATGGGTATGAGTGGACGAGCTTGGGAAAGTGTCATAACCATGGGCATCACTGTTTTCTTGGGGACTCTAGGAACTATCCTCCTCTTCTTTGGTATGCGTTTATTTATAGACTTTTTGGTCAAGCTTGGAAACAATCGAAAACTTCATGCCTATAATTTTAGACAGATTCAGGAATTAGTTATCCAGCGCTCAACTATACTGGCTATCTGCTCCCTCTTAATCTTCTCTGCCTTGTGCCTCTTTGGAGCAGGTGTGGCCATTGCAAGTGGCAATTCAGGCAATCAAACCCACGTATTGGATTATACATTTAGAGATAGCAAGCAGGAAACAGATGAAAATCTTGATGTAAATACAGTAAAAAAAGAGCTTGAAGCTGCTGGACTAGCATCACAGTTTTCAAAGATTCTGCAAATTAAAGTCGGCAAACCTAAAGAACACGAGTCCGTGTCCTTCGAAGAGGTCATCAAGGAGTTGAAAAAGCAAAAAGGCAGCAAGAACAAGGAAATTTTGCTCCATAAATTTAAACAGTCTACTAATTCCCACCTCATACCAGTTTCCGAATACAATGAACTTAGAAAGGCTGCCAATCTCCCTCCTCTAGAATTAACTAGCAAGGAAGCATATTTGTATATGGGGAAAGATTTTCTCCCGGATGAGAGTCTCGTCAACTCTGTCCTGAAAGCAAACCCTCAAATCAAAGTCATGGGAAATGATGTAAAATTGATTGGAGAGGTGGAGTCTTTGCCAATCGTAACGGATCGTGAGATCACCCTCTCTGTTGCCCTCATAGTCCCAGATGAGACTTTTATGAGCTATACAGACGGTCACTATTCGAACTATGTCAGCGGTATCTTGGCTCCTGAGCTAGTCAAGGAAAAAGGCTTGATGAGAGCTATCTCAGATACGAATGAAAAGCTAAATCAAACTTCTCTTGGCTATGAAAGCTATATACAAAATATGGGAAGACAATTATTTTACATTATCTCTGCCAGCTATATCACTATCTATCTAGCTATCATCTTCCTTGTTGTGGCAAATACAATCATTGGCGTTCAATTTTTGATGGGACAAAGACAATCCTACAGACGATACCAAACCTTGATCCATCTCGGAGCCAACTACGAAACTCTTTGTAAATCGTCAGAAAAGCAAATCAACTGGTATTTCGGTCTGCCAATAGCCCTTGCACTTATCAGTAGTAGCTTCGGAGTGAGCTCCCTCCTCACAGGAATAGTACCTGCTAGTGTAAGAATGGACATGGGGCAGAAATTTATCACAGCCATGCTGATCATACTGCTGTTAGCTGGCTTTGAAGTCATCTATATAAAAATTGTAAAGAAAAATAGCAACAAGTACTTGTTGTCCTTAATGGAACCAAAAAGAGATGAATAAGGTAGAATAAAATAGGAAAAGGAGGAACCGATATGAAGCATATTCTGGTAATTGAAGATGAAGCCTTGATTCGAGATGAAATTGTTATCTTGTTAGAGAAAGCGGGTTATCAAGTTGATAAGTTGACTGACTTCAAAGATACAACCCAGCAAGTGTTGCAATACGATACGGATCTAATCATACTGGATTTGAATTTGCCAGGAGAAACAGGTTTTCAAATTTGTAAGAATCTCAAATCAAAACGCTCTGTGCCTATATTGGTTCTCACTTCCCGTGAACAATTAAAAGATGAGATCTATGCCCTAAAATTAGGAGCTGATGAGTACCTAACAAAGCCTTTCAAGAAAGAAAGATTTTTGGCACGCATAGAAAACATCTTGAAACGCTATGAAGGTAGGCAAAATCTACTTGAAAAAGATAATTTCCTGCTGGATAGAAATACCTATACCCTTTATATCAATGGACATTCGATTTTACTCCCTCAAAATCAAGGGAAATTGTTAGAAACCTTATTAGTGGCAACTGATTCTGTCGTCACAAAAGAAGAACTAAGCATGAAACTGTGGAATACAACTGAGTTCATCGATGAAAATGCTCTTCAAGTAAATATTGCAAGGCTCAAAAAGGTGATGAAACAGGCTGGCATTGCACTTCAGGTCAAGTCCGTCAGAGGTATTGGGTACAAGCTAGAAGAGGTAAGTCCAGATGAAACATAGTCTAAAATATCTAGCTACTTATCTGCCTTGGTTACTTGTTCTCTTAGCATTTGATCTATTTACAGCTGTCCTGCTTTGGCTTTCAGATGTGAGAATGTTTCAAGCCCTCATCCTTCTCTATATTTTAGCTACTGTCCTGCTTTTTTTCATTCTATCATTCCTACTGATAGGAAAAGAAAGAAAAAAATCCGCTGCCTATAAAGCCTTCATAGCCAATCCCAAGATGGATACTGAGATTGAATTATTGCATTTATCAAGTGCCTCAGAGAAAGAAAGCGTTGAACAAATGGCAGATACACTTTATCAAAAGCAGGCTGAAATAGGAAAGCTCAACTCATTACTAGCCGAGTACGAGGACTATGTTGAAAAATGGGCGCATGAGATTAAACTCCCTCTATCGCTTCTTTCCCTCCTTTTGGACAATCAAAGCGACCAGTTACCTGAGGATACAGCTTTTAAGTTGAACTATGTGAAAAAGCAAATCCAAGAAAATGTATCACAGATCCTATTCTACTACAGGGTGAAAAGTGAGAAAAATGATTTTCTATTTGAAGACCTTGATCTAGAAGAATGTATCCAAGATCTATTGGAAAATTTTGATCCCTTACTCAAAGAAAAGAATTTTACGATTCAGCTAGAAAATATACAAGGAACCTGCTACACCGATCAACGCAGTTTTGAATTTATCTTCTCTCAAATCCTCACCAACGCCCTTAAATATAGCTCTGACAAGCCCGAACTCAGTATTTCTATGTCAAAGGATAAGGGGCGCACAAGTCTGATTATTAGGGATAATGGCTGCGGAGTTAAAGCTTGCGACCTCCCTCATATCTTTGAAAAAGGATTTACAGGAGACTCGGGAGACACAAGGAAAAAATCAACAGGCATGGGCCTCTATCTGGTCAAACAATTAGCAGATGCTTTAAAAATCGAAATCACAGTAAAATCCGAATGGATGCAAGGATTTGAAATCACTCTTTCTATTTAGTAATTTTTCGATTAAGAAAATTGCCTAATCATAGAAAGCACATATTTTATATAAAAAAGGAAAGCACTTCAGCTTTCCTTTTTTATTTACGTTTTTTCTTAGCTTTTTTCATTTTGTTAGCCATGCGTTTCATGGACTGTTTCATGGCAAATTCACCGATTTTACCTTTGAGTCCACCACCGAACATCTGGCTCATATCTGGCATTCCAGCTCCTCCAAGAGCTGACAAGTCAGGCATGCCACCCTGTCCCATCATGCCTTCAAGGGCAGACATATCCATTCCGCCCATATTTGGCATATTTTTAGGAAGGTTATTTGGATTGATGCCCATCTGCTTCATCATCTTGTTCATATCCCCAGACATGACACCTTGCATGAGCTGTTTGGCCTGGTTAAAGTCTTTGATGAATTTATTCACTTCGATAAAAGTATTTCCAGATCCAGCAGCGATACGACGACGACGACTTGGATTCAACAGATCAGGATTTTCACGTTCTTCAGGTGTCATGGAAGACACAATGGCACGTTTACGCGCAATCTGGCGCTCATCCACCTTCATATTTTGAAGGGCTGGATTGTTAGCCATACCTGGGATCATCTTGAGCAAGTCTTCCATTGGTCCCATGTTTTGCACCTGATCCAACTGATCGATGAAATCATTGAAATCAAAGGTGTTTTCACGCATTTTTTCAGCCATTTCAAGGGCCTTTTGCTCATCGTACTCTTGAGAAGCTTTCTCAATAAGAGTAAGCATATCCCCCATACCAAGGATACGGCTTGACATACGGTCAGGGTGGAAGGTTTCAATATCTGTAATCTTTTCACCCGTACCAGTTAACTTGATTGGTTTACCAGTGATGTGACGAACCGATAGGGCCGCACCTCCACGTGTATCCCCATCAATCTTGGTAAGGATAACCCCAGTCACTTCTAACTGAGCATTAAACTCACGGGCAACATTGGCCGCTTCTTGACCAATCATAGCATCAACGACGAGCAGAATTTCGTTTGGTTGAGCCAAAGCTTTTACGTCACGAAGCTCATTCATGAGGAGTTCGTCAATCTGCAAACGCCCTGCCGTATCAATCAAGACATAGTCGTTGTGATTGGTTTGTGCTTGCTCCAAACCTTGGCGAACAATCTCAACAGCTGGCACTTCTGTTCCAAGTGCAAAGACAGGAACATCAATTTGTTGTCCAAGTGTTTTCAACTGATCGATGGCTGCTGGACGATAGATATCCGCCGCAATCATCAAAGGACGAGCATTTTCTTCCTTCTTAAGTTTATTAGCCAGCTTACCAGCAAAGGTTGTTTTACCAGCCCCCTGCAAACCGACCATCATGATAATCGTAGGAATCTTAGGTGACTTGATAATCTCTGCCGTATCAGAACCTAAAACAGCTGTCAGTTCCTCATCAACGATTTTAATAATCTGTTGGGCAGGATTGAGGGTATCAATGACCTCGTGTCCGACTGCACGTTCACGAACCTTCTTGATAAAGTCCTTTACAACAGGCAAAGCAACGTCGGCTTCCAGCAAGGCCAGACGAATCTCTTTAGTCGCTTCTTGGACATCCGCCTCAGAGATTTTTCCTTTTTTACGTAGATTTTTAAAGACGTTCTGTAAACGTTCTGTTAAACTTTCAAATGCCATTTTTTTCTCCTATTTACTCAATTCAGTGGAAATCGTCCGAAATGTTGCAAACACTCAAGTTCTTCGGGTGTGATTTCTTTCATGATTTCATTTGGATATCCCCAACAGCTAAAACCTATTTTCATAGCTTTGGAGATATCATTGGGCGAGATAATCTGTAGTCGAGTAGGAAATGGTTCCTCTGCGGCTAATAGTTTGCAAGGTAATCCTTGATAAATAACTAGACTGCCCATGATTACTCCCGATTGTCAATACTTGTTAAAATTTCTATCTGCTCCTGCAGAAAATCATCCTTGGGATACTGCTCCAAGATCTGGTCAAAAATCTGACTGCGGACAATGTAGTCTGAATACATGTGTAATTTCATCTCATAGTCTTCCAAAATCTTTTCTGTCCGCTTGATATTGTCGTAAACAGCTTGACGACTAACACCGAACTCTTCAGCAATCTCAGCAAGACTGTAATCATCTGCATAGTAGAGTTCAATATAATTCATCTGCTTATCTGTCAAAAGCGCAGCATAAAATTCAAAAAGCGCATTCATGCGATTGGTTTTTTCGATTTCCATAACTTTTATTATACCAAAAAATCTATCATATCGCTATACTAGAAGGCCTTCTTAAAAAAATAGAATCATAACCACCCGTCTAACGGGTGGTTTGCACCAGGGCTATAAGCCCAAATTACCAGCCAGCGCCTAAAGACGCT